>JAFUQX010000034.1 GCA_017472145.1 Ruminococcus sp.
GAAAAAGTCAGATTTTCCGCACAAGGCTCCCCTTAGCAAGGGGAGCTGTCGGCACGAAGTGACGACTGAGGGGATTGAAAAAGTACGCAAAACCGTAAGTTTTCTCATGCCTTACAATCCCCTCCGTCACGCCTTCGGCGTGCCACCTCCCCTTATTAAGGGGAGGCTTTCAAAGGTTTTTCGACAGTCTGAGGGCTGCTGCAATACTGCAACAGCCCTCTTACGATTATACAGGATGTATAAGCACTTACTGCTGGCCATCCGGCAGGTCAACGATCTTCTTGCTCTGAGAGGATACACCTGCAATGAGCGAACGGAAAATACCGAATACGCCCAGTCCGGCAAACAGAATACCGATCAGAATGTTTCCAACAAAGCCGGATATATACTCGCTGTCTGCGAACAGCATGTTCAGATAGGACGGGATATCGGCCAGCGAACCCCATACCTCGCCCTGGAGGATGAGATAGCCGATCTGGAACACATCGCCCAGAAGCTGTGCAAAAATAACCAGCAGAACGATCAGTACAGCAAAAATCGCAATGGTAGACTTCTTTACAATACCCCCGAATTTGTCATAGCCCTTTACAACGGCCATGCCGATCAGTGCGCCCAGCCATGCTACGAAATAGCCCAGCGCATATACGATGGCCCACGGAATTGCTGCTGCAACACCAAACAGCACAGCTCCCAGCAGACCCTTGCCGGCCTTGGACTTCTGCTCGGCCGCAGCCTGCTCCTGGTTCTGCATGGTATAGATCAGCTGCTCTGCACATCCGCCGTGCATACGGACCGCACGTCCGCCTACCAGCTTGGTGGCTCTGTCTGCACCCAGCTCCAGCTTGCAGAAGGGGCAGATACTGCTTCCCTTGCAGCCGTATGCGTCCAGACGGGACGGGAAGGTATCCAGGTACACAGCGATATTATCATTCTTCGCTTTTTTTCCGGTGAACTTTGCATAGATGCAGGTCGGCTGGATATTCATTACCATACCATATGTATTCTGAAGCTCTCTGGCGGCGGCCACGATCTTATCATAGGCCTCCTGCTCCATGGTAACGGTAAAATATACCTCTCTGCAGCCTGTACTGAACTCCTCCTCCAGTGTTACTGTATAGCCACCGGACTCACCATAGCAGATGCCGTTGGAGGTGACAAATCCCCGGGCTTCGCCGAATTTTCTGAATTGCTTTCTGATCATTTTTCTCCCTCTTTCATTATACTCATTATATGCTTTCATTCGTTTACGGACGAACCTCATTATTATAGCAGATTTTTCATCGTTTGTCAAATAAAGACAAAAACAGGCAGGACGATCACTTGCAAAAATAACGCTGTTGAAAATGTTCTCCCGGAATGTCTTCGAGGGAAAGCATTCTTAAGCGGATGACATGGATGAGACCGCTCAGCGTGTGCGTGCGGAACGCTTTGCAGCATTGACAAGGCCGCTTTATCGTGGTAAAATGATCCTGACAAAGGAAGGAGGAGACGGCCGATTGAAGACATTGATATTAAATGGTTCTCCCAGAAAGAACGGCGATACAGCCGCTATGATCGCCCATTTGCAGGCGCAGCTCCGGGGTGAAACGAAAATCATCCGGGCCTATGACGGAAAGATTGCCCCGTGCACAGACTGCCGGGCCTGTAAAATAAAGAAGGGTTGTGTCATCTCCGACGGAATGCAGGCGGTCTATGCCTATCTGGAGGAGTGCGATCATGTGGTTATCGCATCGCCGATTTATTTCTCAGAGCTGTCCGGTGCGCTGCTCAGTGTGGCCAGCCGCCTGCAAACCTATTTCTCCGCCCGTTTTTTCCGGAAGGAGGAGCCGGCCCTGTCCCGGAAAAAGGGAGCGGTTCTGCTGGCCGGCGGAGGAACAGGCGATCCTGTAAGAGCCTATACAACGGCTTCAGAGCTGCTGCATTATATGAATGTACAGGAAATCTATCCGCTTATTTGCAGTCACAATACCGACCGGATCCCGGCCTGTAAGGATGAAGCGGTACTGAAGCAGATAGGCAGAGCGGCGGCATTTTTCAATGATGCAGGAGAGGCTGCATCAGACTTATGAGCAGTCTGCGTTATGGAAAAAATTTTTTCTCCGCTCTTTACAAGAAGGGAATAATGTGGTATAATAGCAGGGTAAATTTATTTTACGGAGGTACAATCAATGGAAAAGATCAGAATTGGTATCGCAGGTTATGGAAACCTGGGACGCGGTGTAGAGCTGGCTATCAGACAGAATGAAGATATGAAGCTGGCCTGTGTTTTTACACGCCGTGCTCCGGAGACTGTCAAGCTCATGACAGAGGGCGTTCCGGTATATCACATGGATGATGCAAAAAATATGCAGGATCAGATCGATGTAATGATCCTCTGCGGCGGCAGTGCTACCGATCTTCCGGAGCAGACACCGGAGCTGGCTCAGTATTTCAATGTGATTGACAGCTTCGACACCCATGCAAGAATCCCGGAGCATTTTGCCAATGTGGACAAGGTCTGCAAGGAAAACGGCAAGCTGGCCATCATTTCTCTCGGATGGGATCCGGGTCTGTTTTCACTGAATCGTCTGTATGCGGAATCCATTCTCCCCAGCGGAAAGACATATACATTCTGGGGTAAGGGCGTAAGCCAGGGACATTCCGATGCGATCAGACGTGTGGACGGCGTAAAGAAGGGCATCCAGTATACGGTTCCTGTTGATGCTGCAATGGACGCTGTACGTGCAGGCTCTCAGCCGGAGCTGAGCACTCGTGAAAAGCACCAGAGAGAATGCTTTGTAGTTGCAGAGGATGGCGCAGATCAGGAGAAGATCGCAGAAACCATCAAGAGCATGAAGAACTATTTTGATGAATATGATACCACCGTACATTTCATCAGTGAAGAAGAATTTGAGGCCGTTCACAACAAGATGCCTCATGGCGGATTTGTTATGAGAAGCGGCAAGACCGGTGCGGGTGAGCAGACTCATCAGATGATCGAGTATTCTCTGAAGCTGGAGTCCAATCCGGAATTTACAGCAAGTGTCCTCGTGGCCTATGCAAGAGCACTGAATCGTCTGAAGGCAGAGGGTGTAACTGGATGCAAGACTGCATTTGATATTGCACCGTCCTATCTGTCCAGACTGAGCGGTGAGGAGCTGCGAGCTGCTCTGCTGTAATTTATAGTATACGACAGGCAGTCCCTTTGGCAGAGCTTTAGGGGCTGCTTTTGTGCGAAAACAGCCAAGTAGCGCAGAGAATCGGAGATGCAGAAGGCGGCCTTGTCCGGAGGTGAAAATAATCTGTGACAAATTCTGACTTTTTTCAGATTACGTCTTGCAAAATCGATTTGTTTGTGTTATTATATTAGGAAGGGAAAAGTGCCGGGTAAAAGAAACGGCAAATAAACAAGCGTGCGCATTCCTGCACGGGTTATGGAGAATATTATGCCAAAGAGACAAGACATCAACAAGATTATGATTATTGGTTCCGGCCCGATCATTATCGGTCAGGCCTGCGAATTTGACTATTCAGGCACACAGGCTTGTAAGGCTCTGCGTCAGCTTGGATATGAAATCGTGCTGGTAAACTCAAATCCGGCTACCATCATGACAGATCCGGACGTGGCAGATATCACATATATTGAGCCGCTGAATCTGGGCCGACTGACACAGATCATTGAAAAGGAGCGGCCGGATGCACTGCTGCCGAATTTGGGCGGACAGTCTGGTCTGAACCTGTGTTCTGAGCTTTCAGAGGCAGGCGTTCTTGATAAGTATAATGTAAAGGTAATCGGCGTTCAGGTTGATGCCATCGAGCGCGGTGAGGACAGAATTGAGTTCAAGCACACCATGGACAAGCTGGGGATCGAAATGGCCCGCAGTGAGGTTGCCTATACTGTAGAAGAAGCAATGGCGATTGCAGATAAGCTGAAGTATCCGGTCGTTCTGCGTCCGGCTTATACGATGGGTGGCGCAGGCGGCGGCCTTGTATATAATGTAGACGAGCTGAAGGTGGTTTGTGCACGTGGCCTTCAGGCCAGCCTGGTAGGACAGGTTCTGGTTGAGGAGTGCATCAGCGGCTGGGAAGAGCTGGAGCTTGAGGTCGTACGTGATGCGGAAAACAACATCATCACGGTATGCTTTATCGAAAACATCGATCCGATCGGTGTTCACACGGGTGACTCCTTTTGCTCTGCACCGATGCTGACCATCTCCGAGGAGGTTCAGAAGAAGCTCCAGGAGCAGTCCTATAAGATCGTAGAGGCCATTGAGGTTATCGGCGGATGCAACTGTCAGTTTGCACACGACCCGGTATCCGGCCGTATTGTTGTAATTGAGATCAATCCGAGAACATCTCGTTCTTCCGCACTGGCTTCCAAGGCTACGGGCTTCCCGATCGCTTTTGTATCCGCTCTGCTGGCCTGCGGCCTGACTCTGAAGGATATTCCCTGCGGTAAGTACGGTACACTGGATCAGTATGTTCCGGGCGGTGATTATGTTGTAATCAAGTTTGCACGCTGGGCTTTTGAAAAGTTCAAGGGTGCTGAGGATAAGCTGGGCACACAGATGCGTGCAGTAGGCGAAGTCATGAGCATTGGCAAGACCTATAAGGAAGCCTTCCAGAAGGCGATCCGCAGCCTGGAAACCGGCCGGTATGGTCTGGGCTTTGCCAAGAATTTCAACGCACAGACCAAGGAGGAGCTGCTGTCTCAGCTGCGTTTCCCGTCCAGTGAGCGTCAGTTTATCATTTATGAGGCTCTGCGCAAGGGCGCAACCGTTGAGGAGATCTATCAGCTGACCAAGATCAAGCACTGGTTCCTGGAGCAGATGCTGGAGCTGGTACAGGAGGAAGAAGCCCTGATCGCTATGAAGGGCAGCGTTCCGGCCGAAGATGTGCTCCGTACCGCAAAGCTGGACGGCTTCAGCGACAGATATCTCAGCCAGCTGCTGGAGGTTCCGGAGGAGGACATCCGCAATGCAAGATATGAATACGGCATTCGTGAGGCCTGGGAGGGTGTTCATGTAAGCGGCACAGAAAATGCAGCTTATTACTACTCTACCTATCATCTGGCTGAGGACAAGAGCCCGTCCTCGGACAAACCGAAGATCATGATCCTGGGCGGCGGCCCGAACCGGATCGGCCAGGGTATCGAATTTGACTATTGCTGTGTTCACGCTGCACTGGCTCTGAAGAAGATGGGCTTTGAGTCCATTATCGTAAACTGCAACCCGGAGACTGTTTCTACAGACTACGATACCTCCGATAAGCTGTACTTTGAGCCGCTGACGCTGGAGGATGTTCTGAGCATCCACGAGAAGGAAAAGCCCATTGGCGTGATCGCACAGTTCGGCGGTCAGACACCGCTGAATCTGGCTGCCGATCTGAAGAAGAACGGTGTTAATATTCTGGGTACCACTCCGGAGACCATTGACCTGGCCGAGGACAGAGATCATTTCCGTGACATGATGGATCGTCTGGGTATTCCCATGCCGGAGGCCGGTATGGCTGTCAATGTGGACGAGGCTCTGGAGATTGCAAACCGAATCGGCTACCCGGTTATGGTTCGTCCGTCCTATGTATTGGGTGGCCGCGGTATGGAGGTCGTGCATGACGACGAGATGATGCGTGTGTACATGTCCGCTGCTGTCGGCGTAACTCCGGATCGTCCGATTCTGATCGACCGCTTCCTGAATCACGCCATCGAGTGTGAGGCGGATGCTATTTCCGATGGTACAAACTGCTTTGTTCCGGCTGTTATGGAGCACATTGAGCTGGCTGGCGTTCACTCCGGTGACTCTGCTTGTATTCTGCCGTCCAAGAATCTCTCTGAGGCTCAGATCGCAACGATCAAGGAATACACAAAGAAGATCGCTGTTGAAATGAATGTATGCGGTCTGATGAATATGCAGTATGCGATCGAAGGCGATACAGTCTATGTGCTGGAAGCCAATCCCAGAGCATCCAGAACCGTGCCGCTGGTATCCAAGGTATGCAGCATCAACATGGTAAAGATCGCAACAGAGATCATGACTGCTCAGTTTACCGGAAAGGAATCTCCGGTGGCTGCTCTGACCGACCGTGAAATCAATCACTACGGTGTAAAGGAAGCTGTATTCCCGTTCAATATGTTCCAGGAGGTTGACCCGGTACTGGGTCCGGAAATGCGCTCTACCGGTGAGGTTCTGGGCATGTCTGATTCCTTCGGCGAGGCTTATTACAAGGCACAGGAAGCAACGCAGGTGAAGCTGCCTACAGAGGGCACTGTTCTGCTGAGCGTATGCGACAGAGACAAGCCGGAGCTGGTAGAGATCGCAGCAGCCTTCCATGAGCTGGGCTTCCATATTCTGGCAACAAGCGGCTGCTATGATATGATCACCAAGGCTGGCATTCCGGCGGAAAGAATCTTCAAGATCTATGAAGGCCGTCCGAATATTGCAGACCAGATTGCAAACGGTGAGATCCAGCTGCTGGTGAATACACCGGCGGGCAAGACCAGTGCATCTGATGACAGCTATATCCGTAAGGCTGCCATCAAGCACAGAATCCCGTACATCACAACCATGGCTGCGGCCAAGGCCAGCGCAGAGGGTATCCGTGCACTGATGGAAAAGAAGCAGTTCGGCGTAAAATCTCTCCAGGCCTATCACGCTGAAATCAACTAAGATATCACGTCATGTGAAATAAAATCATCTCCCGTGAGGATTTGTCTTTGCGGGAGATTTTTTTACAGGAAAAGGAGATGGTAACATGAACCTCAAAAGGAAGCTTGCAGCAGGAATTACCGCAGTGGTTATGGGTACTGCCGCAGTTCCGATGCCGGCTAAGGCCGCTCAGGACATAAAAGGCGATGTAACCGGAGATGGTATGGTAACGATCGAGGATGCAACAGAAGCCCTGACGATGTATGCCCGGTATGCCGCCTCGCTTTCTCTGGATGAATGGCAGGATGAGCAGAAAGCGGCCGCTGATGCGGACGGCGATGGCTATGTGGAAATTTCCGATGCCACAGCCATTCTCACCTACTACGCTCAGTACAGCGCAAGCCTGAATCCGGACTGGGATGATATCCTCTATGGAGAGGCTCTGTCTGCCCCAGAGATCACAAATGCTGTGGCCGGCGCAGATTCCTTTGTTCTGAGCTGGGCCCCGGCCGATGGAGTCAGCGGCTATGAGCTGTACCAGGTGGATGCATCTACATGGGAGGAAACCATGAAGGCCTCTGTCATCGGAACGGCCAGCACAACCTATGAATATACCGGGCTGGACACGGATGCGCAGTATTATTTCTATGTAAAGGCCTTTGTCAGACGGGACGGGGAGGTGCTTTACGGAGAGCCGTCCGAATGGGTGTACTCGATGGATGCGGAAGCCGTTCTGAATTCTGCGGAGCTTGTACCTCACGATGATTTTGTATGCTACGATCGTTCCGAGGATGAAACCTCTACGGAGGTGATGTACTCCTACAAGCTCACCGATGCGGACAAGGCTACGCTGGAGGCCTTTGCCGCGGAGCACTTTACACCGGAAATGAGCCGTTATGAGAAGCTGGCAGTCACTGCGGAATGGATTCATAATAATGTGGATTATGCCTATGTGGGTGAGAAGTGGAATACCATTGTAAATAAAACGCTGGTAGATGCCGTATTCAACTATCAGCTGGGGCAGTGTCTGCAATATAATGGTGCGATGATATCCATGATGGCCTATATGGGCTATGATGTGAACCTGGTTTTCCTGAAAAACGGAAGCTGGCAGCATTTCACTGGCATCGTGAACATCAACGGCCGTGAATATCCCATTGAAGCCGGCAACTGGGAAGATGGCATGTGGATCACCATTATCAGCTGACAAGAAGGAGAATATCTTACAGAAAAAGCGCACAGGCTTCCCGAAAGAACGGGGCAGGCCTGTGCGCTTGTTTTATTCGATGAATCAGCAGGCGTTTGTATCGCCGTTACTGAGAAAATGACTGGCCAGATAGAGAGAGCCGCTGATGACCACAATGCCGTTTTCTCCGGCGGCCAGCTGCTTTGCATAGGGAAGGGCCTCCCTCAGGGGCAGATGCTTTACCGGGCAATATTCCCGGAAGCATTCTGCCAGCTTTTCGAAGGGAACTGCACCTTCCGCAAAATCGTCCGCGCAGATGACAAAATCAGCCGTCTGTGCCAGAATGGCTCCGGATGTCTTATAGTCCTTGGATTCCAGCATACCGCAGATCAACACCACCGGATAACGCTTTGCCGTGCGCAGCACATCCGCCAGAGCCAGCACGCTGGACTGGTTGTGGCTTCCGTCCAGCAGAACGGGCGGATCTTCCTCAATAAGCTGGATCCGGGCCGGAACCTGAACGTGACGAAAGGCATCAGCCACATTCTGCGCAGAAATCAGATAGCCGTGCATACTCAGAATCCGCACGATCTCAATGGCTGTCATTGCATTGGATACCTGATGCATCCCCGGCATTTTCAGAGTATACTCCATGCTGTGATACTGAAAGCGTGTCTCCGTGAGCTTTTCTGAAATCACACGGCAGTCACAGAAATCCGGAATCATCAGAGGAGCGGACTTCTTCTGTGCGATGGACTGGATCTGCTTCAGAACGGCTTCGTCATTGTCCGCCGAGGCGATCACCGGACAGCCCTCCTTGATGATGCCGGCCTTCTGGGCGGTAATTTCCGGCAGGGTCTTCCCCAGCAGAGCAGTATGGTCGGAGGAGATAGAGGTGATCACGCTGACGAGCGGAAATTCGATGACGTTCGTTGCATCCAGCAGGCCGCCCACGCCCGTTTCCAGAAATACAAGGTCGCACTTCTCCTCCAGGAAATAGAGCAGTGCAATGGCAAAGGTCACCTCGAACTGCGAGCATTCCGCTGCTACGTGGCACTGAGCGACTCTGGTACAGAGAGCCGCCAGACGCTCATCGGGAATATCCTGTCCGTTTATACGGATGCGGTCATTGTAACGAATCATATAGGGTGAGGTAAACTGTCCTGTCTTGAATCCGGCCTCTATGGCAGCGGCGGAGCTGAGGGCCAGCGTTGAGCCTTTTCCGTTTGTTCCTGCAATGTGCACAAAGCGGAGCTGCTTCTGGGGATTTTCCAGCTCCTCCAGAAGACTCCGGATCCGGGAAAGGTCCTTCACCGGCCTGCCGCTTTTGCTGAAGGAACGGATATAGTCCATAGATTCTGCAAATGTCATCGAAAACACCTCTTTTATCTCTCTGAGATTTCAAAACCTGTACTCGCAGAGAGTACAGGTTCTGATCATTCTATATTATGCATTCAGTCCGGCGATGGACTGTTCGATCTTGGCCATCTTTTCTTCGGCCTTGGCCAGCTTGGCCTTCTCAGCGTCAACGAGCTGCTGAGGCGCCTTGGCCAGGAAGCCCTGATTGGAGAGCTTCTTGCTCAGGAAATCGATATCCTTCTGCACCTTTTCCTTTTCCTTATTGAGACGGGCCAGCTCCTTGTCCTTGTCTACCAGCTCCTCCATAGGAATAAAGAGACGGGCCGTATCGGTTACAGCCATAACCGCATCCGGCAGTGCAAAGGTGGTATCTACCACGACCTCAGAAGCGGATGCCAGCTTCTCGAAGAAAATCGCACAGCTGCTGAACAGCTCTGTTTCCTGTGTTTCGATACAGATCTTTGCCTTGCGGGAGGGCGGTACATTCATCTCTGTACGGCAGTTGCGGACTGCACGGATGGCCGCAATGATCTTCTCAAACTGCGCTGCGCTTTCGGCATAGCTGTACTTCTCGTCATATACCGGATAGGATTCCAGAATGATCATGGATTCCTCATCCGTGAGTACCTGCCAGATCTCTTCTGTGATATAAGGCATGAACGGATGCAGGAGCTTCAGCATACCGCGCATAACCCATACAAGAACAGCCTGTGCATCGGCCATAGACTCGCCGCCGGCCATGATTCTGGGCTTGGTCAGCTCAATATACCAGTCACAGAAAATATCCCAGATGAAGTCGTAGATCTTGGCAATAGCCACACCGATCTCGAACTTATCGAGATTCTCATTTACCTCTCCGGCCAGGTCATTGAACCGGGATACGATCCACTGATCCTCCATACGGAGATTTTCCGGCAGACCGGTGAACTTGAAGTCCTCCGGCAGATTCATCATGATGAACCGGGATGCATTCCACAGCTTGTTTGCAAAGTTGCGGGCGGCCTTTACCTTCTCATCGATATATCTCATATCGTTGCCCGGAGAATTGCCGTTGGCCAGCATAAACCGCAGAGCATCTGCGCCGTATTCATCAATGACCTCCAGCGGGTCAATGCCGTTGCCCAGGGATTTGGACATCTTCCGGCCCTGGGAGTCCCGGACCAGACCGTGGATCAGAACGGTATTGAAGGGCGGCTTGCCCATATTTTCAAGGCCGCTGAACATCATTCTGATTACCCAGAAGAAGATGATGTCATAGCCCGTAACGAGCGTATTGGTGGGGTAGAAATACTTCAGATCCTCTGTGTTGTCCGGCCATCCCAGCGTAGAGAAGGGCCACAGAGCAGAGCTGAACCAGGTGTCCAGTGTATCCGGATCCTGACGCATGGCCTTGCCGCATTTCGGACAGCAAGCGGAATCCTCCTTGGTAACGACCATCTCACCGCAGTCATCACAGTAGAACGCCGGGATCTGATGTCCCCACCAGATCTGTCTGGAAATACACCAGTCACGGATATTTTCCAGCCAGTGGAAATAGATCTTATCAAAACGCTCCGGAACGAACTTGGTCTCACCGTTCTTTACAGCGTCGATAGCCGGGCCGGCCAGGGGCTTCATCTTGACAAACCACTGGGTGGAGACTCTCGGCTCAACGGTTGTACCGCAGCGGTAGCATGTGCCAACATTGTGGCTGTAGTCCTCCACCTTTACCAGTACGCCCTCGGCCTCCAGATCGGCAACGATGGCCTTTCTGGCTTCATATCTGTCCATGCCGGCATACTTCGGATAATCCTCGGTAATTTTCGCTTCTTCTGTCATCACATTGATCACCGGCAGATCGTGGCGCAGACCTACCTCAAAGTCATTGGGGTCATGAGCCGGAGTGATCTTTACAACGCCCGTACCGAAATCCATTTCTACATAGTCATCCGCAACGATGGGAATTTCACGGTGTACCAGGGGCAGATCCAGCGTCTTGCCAATGAGGTGCTTATAACGCTCATCCTCCGGATTTACAGCCACAGCGGTATCACCCAGCAGTGTTTCCGGACGGGTGGTGGCCAGCTCCAGATAGCTGCTGCCATCTGTCAGAGGATAGCGCAGATGCCAGAAGTGACCAGCCTGATCCTCAAAGTTTACCTCTGCATCGGACAGAGAGGTCTTGCAGTGGGGACACCAGTTGATGATCCTTTCCCCTCTGTAAATGAGACCCTTTTCATAATATTTTACAAATACTTCCTTGACCGCCTTGGAGCATCCCTCATCCATTGTGAAGCGCTCTCTGCTCCAGTCGCAGGAGGAGCCCAGCTTCTTGAGCTGCTCCACGATTCTGCCGCCATACTGCTTTTTCCAGGCCCAGGCCCGCTCCATAAAGCCGTCCCGGCCCAGATCCTCCTTGGTGACGCCTTCCTTGCGCATCGCCTCAACGATCTTAGCCTCTGTTGCAATGGCGGCATGGTCTGTACCCGGCAGCCACAGCGTGCAGTAGCCGGACATTCTCTTCCAGCGGATGAGGATATCCTGAAGGGTCTCATCCAGAGCGTGACCCATGTGCAGCTGACCTGTAATGTTGGGCGGGGGAATTACGATCGTGTAGGGCTTTTTGTCGGGATCAGGAACGGCCTTGAAGCATTCCTTTTCTGTCCAGAGGGCGTAGATACGATCCTCAAAGTCCTTCGGCTGATAAGCCTTTGCCAGTTCTTTTCTCATACTGAATACTCCTTGTCAGATTTATGCGGGGCTGAGATTTTGCGTATTTGGAAAACAAAAAAACGCCCCTGCAATCCAAAACGATTGCTCAGGGCGAACAGCTTGTCCGTGGTACCACCTGAATTCAGGCCCGTATGATTGCGGCCTGCACTCTTGCACCGCTGGAAAACGGTGCTTCTCTGTAACGGGAGAACCCGCCGCATACTACCCATGCGTCATAGAACCGCACTTCGCACACGAAACTCCGAGACTACTTCAGTACGGATGAAGGGAAACTTTCACCAGCCGTTTCCTCTCTGCCCATCAGAGCCGAACCTACTCCTTCTCATCACAGTCTTTTCATTTGTTACCTATTATAAAATATATCTTCCGTTTTGTCAAGGGGCGTGCCGGTCTTTTTTCAATTTATCCACATGTGCGGGGACAGAGCGTCTGCTATTGGACAATTTGTGCGATTTACTGGTTTTGTATTGACATTTTTTTGGTGATGTGTTATAATAAGAATACATTACAGAGCGTTGCTTAGGTAAGCGTCTCTGATTGTAATAATTTTTGAAGGGAAATGAGAAACATGAAACACACAAATTTTCTGAAGCGTATGCTCTCCGTACTTTCCGCAGCAGCAGTCGGCGCTTCCGGCCTGGGATTTTCCGCACTGGCTCTTGAAGCTGTTGAAGAGCCGCCGTACACCATGTTTATGAGTGTAAAAGCCGGCGGTGAGGAGATCTGGGAACCGACAGAGGAGAACTCTGTTGAATTTTCTACAGATGGTTCTTATGAGATGAGCTACACCTTTACAATGGGTTCTGCTTCCATTGAGGCTCTTATCATTGACAGCAGCCTGAATGCATACAGCTTTGCACCGGAGGGCACGGCCGATCCGATTGCGGATGGCACGCTGGATATGACCATCGACAGTATTACACTGACCCGTGTTGATGGTACTGTTGATGAGATCACATACAACGGCCCGTCTGAGAGTGCATTCCGTACGGGAGACAATGGCTCTTGTGTACGTTATAACATTCTGAACCAGTGGACAGATCCGATTGTCACAGATATTGACACTGCACTGCCTGGTGATGGAGCAGCTGCCGGCGACGTTCTGACGGTGGCCTTTACGCTCACTGGCATCAGCGGTGATACAGACACTGACACTGACACAGATACAGACACGGACACGGACACCGATACAGATACGGACACAGATGTAACACCGGAAGGCACTTACAATATGTTTATGAGTGTAAAGGCTGGCGGTGAGGAAATTTGGGAGCGCACAGAGGAGAATACAGCTTATTTCTCCACTGATGGCACATATGATATGTCCTATACATTTACAATGGGTTCCGCTTCCATTGAGGCTTTGATTATTGATAGTAACATTAACTCTTATGATTTTGCACCGGAGGGCACGTCCGATCCGATTGCGGATGGCACGCTGGATATGACCATCGACAGCATTACACTGACACGTACAGATGGCACTGTAGAAGAAATCACTCATAATGGTCCGTCTGACAGCGCATTCCGTACAGGTGATGATGGCTCTTCTGTTCGTTACAATATTCTGAATCAGTGGACAGACCCGGTTGTTACAGATATCGACACCACACTGCCTGGCGATGGAGCAGCTGCTGGCGATATACTGACCGTTACATTTACCATTACCGGTCTTGGCGAAAGCCCGTTCAGCGAAGTATCCTATGGTGATGTTAATGGCGATGGCGTTATCGCTCTCTCCGATGCAAGTGCAATTCTGCTGGAATATGCATCTATTGGTGCAAGCCTGCCGAGTACAATGACAGAGGACCAGAGAGTAGCTGCTGACGTTGACGGTAATGAAGTTATCAACATTGCAGATGCTACGGCTGTACTGAGCTACTATGCAGCATATGCAGCAAGCCTGAATCCGGAGCTGGAGAAATACTTCCCGGCCGCTGCTCAGTAAAAAAATGAAAACCGCATATTCTGCGGCTTGAATGAGAATAAAACCGCATCGGACTGCTTCTTGGCGGAACGATGCGGTTTTTATTACAGACAGAAAGGTTGTTTTGGGATGAGTATTCTATTGATTCTTGCTTTTTTATTTGCTGTAGGAAGCCTGATCGGATGGGGAATCGAGGTTCTGTTCCGGCATTCTGTCACAAAGAAGTGGCTGAATCCAGGCTTTTTGATCGGGCCGTATCTTCCGATCTATGGATTCAGTCTCTGCGTGCTGTATCTGCTTACGATGATAGAACCCTATTTGTCTATGGACAACATAGTGCTGAGAAAAGCCCTGCTCTTTCTGATGATGGCTGTTGTGATTACCGGGATAGAGTACACAGCCGGGCTCATTTTCATCAAAGGAATGAAAATCAAGCTCTGGGATTACAGCAATGAATGCGGGAACATTCAGGGAATCATTTGTCCGAAGTTTTCCTTTTTCTGGCTGGTACTCAGTGCAGTTTATTATTTCCTGGTCCATCCTCATATTCTGGATATGCTGCAATGGCTGGCCAGCAATCTTGCGTTTTCATTTTGTATCGGATTTTTCTTTGGCGTATTTGTGCTGGATCTGGCCTATTCGTTCCGTATCGTATATCGGATCCGCCGCTTTGCGGCTGAGCATCAGATCGTGGTACGTCTGGAGGAGCTGAAGGCCGATATTCAGAACAGCAAAAAGAATCGCGGAGAAGGTCATCGCTTTTTGTTTTCGCTCCGTTCCGGTCAGCCTTTGAAGGAGCACCTGGAGCAGTATCTGAATGGCACAGAGGTACAAAAGCGTTTGCAGGAGCTTCGAAGCAGGATGCGCAGGAAATAAAGGCCGCCTTGCCGGCCTGTTTGGCCTGTCATCCCTGAAATGATAAATTCACAGTATTTCCGTTGACAACCGGAATGTACAGTGTTATAATGTATCACGCAAGAAAAGGATATAGTGACGATGAAAAGACAGACCGGCAAAGGAGAAATATGCGCCCTTGCTTTTTGGACGAAATGGAGTGATTCAGATGAGTGCACAGGTAAAAAAATATGAGATGGATATGTGCAGCGGCGGTGTTCTGAAAAAGCTGCTGCTGTTTGCGCTTCCGCTGATGCTGTCCAGCATTCTTCAGCTGCTTTTCAATGCGGCGGATGTAGTGGTCGTGGGAAAATTTGCCGGGGACAATTCCCTTGCTGCGGTGGGATCCAATACAGCGCTGATCAATCTGCTGACGAATCTGTTTCTGGGACTATCCGTAGGTGCAAATGTAGCAGCGGCCCGCTTCTTTGGGGCTAAATCCGAGGACGATCTGAGCCGGACTGTGCATACCTCCATGGCGCTGAGCATGGTCAGCGGACTGATTCTGATGGTGCTCGGTCTGATCGGTGCAAGGTTTATGCTGGTCTGGATGCAGACACCGGCCGAGGTGCTGGATCTGGCCGCCGTATATCTGCGGATCTATTTTGCCGGCATGATCCCGAATATGGTCTATAATTTCGGCAGCGCCCTGCTTCGGGCTATAGGAGATACCAAGCGGCCGCTTTATTATCTGCTGGGGGCCGGCGTCATCAATGTGGTTCTGAACCTGTTCTTTGTTATCGTTCTGAAGATGGATGTGGCCGGCGTTGCGCTGGCAACGGTTATTTCCCAGACGATTTCAGCCGTATTGGTCCTGCGCTGTCTCATGAAGGAATCCGGCGGGATCCGGTTCAGCTTCCGCAGGCTTTCCCTGGATAAACGTATTCTGGGAATCATTCTGAAAATCGGACTTCCTGCGGGCATACAGGGTGTGATTTTCTCCCTGTCCAATGTAGTGATCCAGTCCTCCATCAATATTTTCGGCAGCGTGGTCGTAGCCGGAAACTCAGCCGCAGGCAACATTGAGGGCTTTGTCTACATGGCAATGAATGCCTTCCATCAGGCCACGATCTCCTTTGTCAGCCAGAACTACGGCGCAGGCCTGCATAAGCGTATCAGCCGTATCATTCTGTCTGCATTGGGCTGTGTAATCGTAGTTGGACTTCTGCTTGGAAATCTGGCGGTGTTCTTTGGCGAGCCGCTTTTGTACATTTATTCAAACAATCCGGAGGTCGTTGCGGCCGGAATGGTGCGTCTGATGATGATCTGCTGCCCCTATGCCCTGTGCGGCATCATGGATGTGATGGTGGGTGCACTGAGAGGAATCGGCTATTCCATCATCCCGACGATCGTCTCTCTGGTAGGGGTGTGCGGCCTGAGACTGCTCTGGCTGGCTACTGTGTTCCAGATTCCGGAATACCATGTGATAGAGACAGTTTATATATCCTATACTGTAACATGGAGCATCACGATTATCGCCAATGTGATCTGCTTTTTCTGCGTAAGAAAGCGTGCTTACCGGAAGGTAGGATGTGCGGTATAAAAATGGATCGGTCATGAAAGCAGCCGCTGGCCTTGATGTCAGCGGCTGAGATTTTTCTCAGTGATTTCACTCAAAAATCGTTTCGATGAGCTTGCCGGCCTGATCGGGCGTATACCGCCATCGGCTGATATGCTGCTCCTGAATGAAATAACGCAGAGGCGGCGGGGGAGAATCCGGCTCGAACACATCCACGATCACCAGCTTGACCTTCATCTTTTCGGGAATCAGCGCTTTTATGTAAACGCTGGCCCATTGACCCGGAAGCAGATGATCGTGCGGTTCGGCGAGTCCGGCCAGATTGGGTGCCAGCTCGATGAAAACACCATAGCTTTCCACAGAGCGGATGATTCCGGCTACGGTTTCTCCCACGGAAAAGAGGGATGCATTCTCCTCCCATGTGCCCAGCAGCTCCTTGTGGCTGAGACACAGCTTTCCGTTGTCAAATCCGGTGACGACCGCACGGATGTTCTGTCCCACGTTGAATCGGTCGGAGGGATGCGCAATGCGTGAAACGGAAATGGCATCGATGGGAATCAGAGAGGGAAGGCCGCAGCCGGCATCCACAAAGCAGCCGAACCGCTCCATGTGGGTAATGCGTACCGGGATAATGTCACCGGCCCGGCATCGGGAAAGGTACTGCTCCCAGCACTCGTCCTGGACAGATCTGCGGGAGAGAATGGCTCTTGGATTTCCTCTTTCGTCCGGTTCGATCCGTACGACCCGGAAGCACACAGGCTTTCCGGCCCGTGCAATCAGGGCGATGTCTCTGGTCGTGCCTTCCTGTATTCCCCGTGCGCCCTCCTCCCGGGGAATGATTCCCTGCATACAGGGAAGATCTACAATGAGATTGTGGGCGCTGTCGCAGACAATGGCCCGGGCCTCCAGGATCGTTCCTTTCCGCATCGCCGCCGTCAGAGCCTCCGGTGTACGGATGGCTGCAAGATTCTCCGCCGTGTGCAGGCGGCTTCCTTCAGGTAAATATTCTGTCATTTTGACCTCCAAAGCGTAACGCAGCGAAGCGCTGCTTGATTTGGTACAGTCTATGCGCACGCCTGCACTTTTATGATGGAAACCGTATGGTTCCGCCCTGTCCGGTGAGAATTCTGTGTGCTGCCGGGACGGACGCATGGCCGCAGACCAGCTGTACCATGGAGGTCTGCCGCTTCTGGACTTCATTCAGATCCTCAAAGTCATATTCCGTTTCGATCAGGGCCGTGATATAGTTCTGGGAAAGAACCGCAGTGGGAAGCAGGGTAAAGCGCTTGGAATGGGGTCTGGTCAGCCGGATGCTTTCCGGGTGCTCCGGATAGATGGCCATGATCTTTGCATCATGGATCTGTTTTTTTATAGCACGGGCAGCAGCCTCGGCGCTGTCCAGATTTTCAAATTCTGCTTGGATCGTCTCTTTCATAGGTGCTCCTTTCCGGCGGAAATGGCCGGTTCTTTTATGAGAATTGCTGATTTTCAGTTTTGGTTTTTATCATTTTTCGACAAACAGAAAAAAATATGCACTGAAAATATTGCCATATGGAAGAAAATAGGGTATAATAGGTATACATGTGTGCACAGTATCAGAGAACGGAAAGAGGTGCATGAGGATGGATGTTCGTCCGGCCGATGTTCTGATTATGAAAAAGCCCCATCCCTGCGGCGGGAATGAGATGTATGTCATCCGTTCGGGGATGGATTTCAAGCTGCGCTGCGTGCAGTGCGGACGGGAATTTATGGTGCCCAGGAATAAAATAGAAAAACGCATCCGCAGGATCGTCCGTGAAGGGTCTGCGGAGGAATAATTGATGAATGAAAGGTGACAAGGGTCATGCTGGATAAGCTCAGGCAGATGGAAGTAAATTACAATACGCTCAGTGAAAGGCTCATGGATCCGGAGGTGATCTCGGATCAGCAGCAGTATGTGGAGCTGATGCGGGAATATAAGCGCATGACGCCCATTGTGGAGCTGTATCATGAGTATCAGCGTGCGCAGAATAATTTTCAGGAGGCCAGAGCCCTTCTGGAGTCCGGCGAGACTGACCCGGAGCTGCGTGAAATGGCGCAGCTGGAGTCTGAGGAGTCAAAGGAGGCCTGCGAGGAGCTGGAAATGAAGCTGAGGCGTATGCTTCTGCCCAAGGATCCCAACGATGATAAAAATGTGATTATAGAGATCCGCGGCGGTGCAGGCGGCGAGGAGGCGGCGCTTTTTGCCGGTGCGCTCTATCGTATGTACAGCATGTATGCGGAAGCCCACGGCTGGAAGCAGGAGATCCTCAATGCCAATGCCACAGAGCTGGGCGGCTATAAGGAGATTAGCTTTTCCATTGCCGGAGAGGGTGCTTACTCCCGCCTTAAGTATGAAAGCGGCGTGCACCGTGTGCAGCGTGTGCCGGAGACAGAGTCTCAGGGACGGATCCACACCTCCACTGTAACGGTGGCGGTGCTGGTAGAGGCCGATGAGGTTCAGCTGACCATCAATCCTACTGATCTGAGAATTGACGTGTTCCGTGCCAGCGGCGCAGGCGGTCAGCATATCAACAAGACAGAATCTGCGGTGCGCATCACCCACATTCCCACAGGCGTTGTGGTGGAATGTCAGGATGAACGCAGTCAGCATAAGAATAAGGAACGTGCCATGCTTATTCTGCGCTCCCGTTTGTATGAGTCCATGCTTCAGGAGCAGAATGACAAGATTGCGTCCGAGCGTCGTATGCAGGTAGGCAGCGGCGACCGTTCCGAACGTATCCGGACGTATAACTATCCTCAGGGGCGTATGACTGACCACAGAATCGGTCTGACGCTTTATCGTCTGGAGGATCTGCTGAACGGAAATTTAGATGAAGTGTTCGATGCTCTGGCTACAGCGGATGAGCTGGCCAAGCTGGCAGGCGGACAGGATGAGGCGTGAGAAGATGGAGACAATACTGCTTTCTGCGGATGCGGCGGGTCTTGAGCAGGCCGCTGCATGGATAAAAAACGGTGAGGTCGTGGGCATGCCTACGGAAACTGTATATGGACTGGCCGCAGACGCATGCAATCCGGAGGCGGTGGCCAGGGTTTTTGCAGCAAAAGGGCGGCCGGCGGACAATCCGCTGATCGTGCATATTGCAGATATGGCCATGCTGCCGGAGCTGGTCTCTGAGATCCCGGAGCTGGCGCTGACACTGGCTGAGAAATTCTGGCCGGGGCCTTTGACCATGATTTTCAAAAAGAAGGACTGCATTCCCTCCATTACCTCCGGCGGACTGGATACAGTGGGGATCCGCATGCCTTCCCATCCGGCTGCCCTGGAGCTGATCCGGAGGGCTGGCGTGCCCATTGCTGCTCCTTCGGGAAATGTTTCCGGCTATCCCAGCCCTACCAGCGTACAGCATATGGTACGGGATATGACAGGGAAGATCGCAGCCATTGTGGACGGCGGTGAATGCTCTGTCGGTGTGGAGTCTACTGTCATCTGCTTTGAAAATGAAGATACTGTGCGGATTCTCCGTCCGGGAGGGGTAACACGGGAGATGCTGCTGACAGCAGCCAGGCATGCGGTGATCGACCCTGCGATTTTACATGAGCTTCAGGAGGGGCAGGCGGTGCGCTCTCCGGGAATGAAATATCAGCATTATTCTCCTCGTGCAAGGGTGATTCTGGCCGAGGGAGACTATGACCGCTTTTGCAGTTATGTAAACGCACAGGAGGAAGAAGATATCTTTGCCCTTGTATTTGATGGGGAGGGCGAGGCGCTTTCTGTCCCTGTGATGACCTATGGACGGGATGAACAGGAGCAGGCCCGGCAGCTTTTTGCCAGCCTGAGAGAGCTGGACGACCGAGGGGCCGGATGCGTATATGTCCGTGCGCCAAAGCCGGAAGGGGTCGGCCTTGCTGTGTATAACCGTCTGATTCGCGCAGCGGGATTTGAGGTGATACAGGTATGAACAGTCTGGAGGGTGTGATGGTTGTAGGGCTGACCGGCCAGACCGGTGCTGGGAAAAGTACTGTATCAAAGGTGTTTTTGCAGAATGGTTTCGGCCTGATCGATGCGGATCAGATTTCCCGGCTGGTGGTACAGAAGGGGAGCAAATGTCTGGCGGAAATTCAGGACTGCTTTCCGGCCTGTGTGATCGGCGAAGGCGGTGAGCTGAACCGCAAGGCACTGGGGGACATTATTTTCAAGGATGCCGGCAAGAAGGAAATGCTCAACTCGATTATGTATCCCTATATTATGGGTCACATTTTACAGGAGATCCATCGTTATGCGGATATGGGGCAGAAGATGATCCTGCTGGATGCGCCGACTCTTTTTGAGAGCCGGGCAGATGATTTCTGTGAGCTGATCATTTCGGTTATCGCCAAAGAGCCGCTGCGGAAGGTACGCATTATGGAGCGGGACAACCTGACAGAGGAGCAGGCCCAGGCCCGGATCGATTCTCAGCTGCCGGAATCCTTTTTTGTAGGACATTCTGATTTTATCATAAAGAATAACAAGGACCGCAAGAATTTAAATGCCGTGGCTCAGGAGGTTGCGGAAAAGGTAATTGACTATTACCGGGAAAGATTTTGAGTGAAGGAGAAGGACAATGGAAGAAAAAATTTCAGCTGCAAAGGAGCGCAAGGAAGCGCTGTTCGCAAGACATAAGCACGGTGCATACCGCATGAGCGCAGAGGAAAAGGCTGCGGCTCAGGATTTTGCAAAGGAATACACCGCCTTTCTGAATGCCTCCAAGACCGAGCGTGAGGCCTGCATGGAGGCGGAGAAGCTGCTGAAGGAAAATGGCTTTGTGCCCTTTGTGCCGGGAATGGAACTGAAGGCCGGCGATAAGGTATATCGCAATAACCGCGGCAAGGCTATGCTGGCGGCTGTGATCGGTACAGAGCCGATTACGGAGGGTGTACGCATCTGTGCGGCTCATATCGATTCTCCGAGACTGGATCTGAAGCAGAATCCGCTGTATGAGGATCACGAGCTGGCCCTGTTCAAGACACATTACTATGGCGGCATCAAGAAGTACCAGTGGGGCGCGATCCCGCTGTCTCTCCATGGTGTTGTGGTAAAGGCGGATGGTACGAGTGTTCAGGTAAGCATCGGCGAGGACGAGGGCGATCCGGTATTTTGTGTAACCGATCTGCTGCCCCATCTGGCCACGGAGCAGATGAAGCGTCCGGCCGGAGCGATCATCCGCGGAGAGGAGCTGAATCTGCTGATCGGCTCCATGCCCTTTAACGAGGATGAAGAAAGTGAAAGCGTAAAGCTGAATATCCTGCATATACTGAATGAGAAATACGGCATGACGGAGAGCGATTTCCTGTCAGCCGAGCTGGAGATCGTCCCAGCGTTCCGGGCCTGCGATGTAGGACTTGACCGCAGCATGATCGGCGGCTATGGCCATGATGACCGTGTCTGCGCCTATCCGGCCCTCCGTGCACTGGTGGATTGCAAGACCCCGGCTCACACGGCGGTTGTGGTTCTGGCCGACAAGGAGGAAACCGGAAGCGACGGCAACACCGGACTGTGTTCTTCCTATCTGCGCTATTTCATCTGTGACCTGGCCGAATGCTTCGGCGCAAAGGGACGTCACGTGCTGAGTGCCTCCCAGTGCCTTTCTGCGGACGTAAATGCAGCCTTTGATCCGACCTTCCCGGATGTGATGGAGCAGAAGAACTGTGCCTTCCTGAATCATGGTGTATGCGTGACCAAGTTCACAGGCGCACGGGGCAAGTCCGGCACATCGGATGCCTCTGCGGAGTTTGTAGGCGTTGTACGCCGTCTGCTGGATGAGAAAAAGGTGATATGGCAGACCGGCGAGCTTGGCAAGGTGGATGCAGGCGGCGGCGGTACAGTTGCAGCCTACATCGCCAATCTGGATGTGGATACAATTGACGTAGGCGTTCCGGTGCTCTGCATGCATGCGCCCTTTGAGATCGTTTCCAAGCTGGATGTATATATGACCTATCGTGCATTCAGCGCATTTGTTGAATGAAGGATGTGAAATCATGAAGTCAGAAAAGAAAACGATCAACCGCTGGCTGTCCTTTCTGGTGGACGGTATTCTTTCCGGTCTGATGCTGGGCGTGGGCGGCATGGTGAGCCTGTCCAGTGACAATCGTTATGTGGGCGCCTTTCTGTTCTCTCTGGGTCTGTTCTGCATCGTGCAGTTCCGGTATGGCCTGTTTACAGGAAAGGTCGGTTATATTGTAAACCGTGAGCCGGCCTATATTCTGGAGGTACTGGCTACGCTGCTGGCCAATGGTGTGGGTACGCTGATTTCGGCGCTGCTGCTGCGTCAGACGAGATTCTTTACAGCGGCTGTAACCGGAATGGATGTAACGATCGAGGAGCGTGTAACGGCTGTGGTGGAGGGCAAGATTCATGATAACCCTTTGAGCATATTCATTCTGGCGGTATTCTGTGGCATGCTCATGTTCACGGCTGTGGAAGCCAACCGGGCCTGCCGGGCCAAGGGCAATTTTGTTGGGGCACTGTTCGGTGTGGTGATGCCGGTAGCGGTATTTATCATCTGCGGCTTCAACCACTGCATTGCGGATATGTTCTATTACTTCTTCTGCGGCTGTCCGGATGTTCCGGCGGCACTGCTCTATTTCGTGCTGGCCATTCTGGGCAATGCTGCGGGCGGTATGCTGATTCCGGCTATGAAAAAGCTGTCCAACATGCCTCTGGAGGATTGAAATAAAATACGACAGACTAAGGGCTGCTGCCCGGTAATAAACCGGTGCAGTAGCCTTTTTTTGGAATCCGTGATAGAATATGCAATAAAACCTGCACAAAATGCAATTGACATCTGGAATGATTTTTTGATATAATATACGTATAATGTGGTTCGTATAAATAAATAGAAACTACTATGGGATGTGAGGTTATACTTATGAAAACACTGAAAAAATGGCTTGCAGCCGCTTTGTCTGTGTGTACCCTGGGAGGTACGGCCGCTGTGCTTCCGGCCGAAACAGCGTCCGCAGCCGACTATTCAATGAACACAGGCAATGCAAATGTGGAATATCTGGATCGCGGCGTATCCGCAGTCAGCACAGGCAGCGGTATGCTGGTAAGCTGGAGATTCCTTGCAAATGACGCAGATGATGCGACATTTGTGCTCTATCGTGACAACACAGAGATCTACAGAAGTGCAGCCGGCGAGGCGACCTGCTATCTGGATGGATCCGGTTCTTCCAGCAGCAGCTATCGTGTGGATACGCTGTCCTCCTCTGGTTCTGTCCTTTCTTCCGCCAGCTGCAATATTATCACCAGCAGCAATCATTATGACATCAAGCTGGATCGTCCGGGCAGCCAGTATACACCCAATGACTGCTCTGTAGGTGATGCAGACGGAGACGGCGTTTATGAGATCTTCCTGAAGTGGGATCCCTCCAACTCCAAGGATAACTCCCAGAAGGGTAAGACGGACCCTTGTATCATCGACTGCTATAAGCTGGATGGTACAAAGCTCTGGAGAATCAATCTCGGCTATAACATCCGTTCCGGTGCACATTATACGCAGTTCTTCGTAGCAGACTTCGATCTGGATGGCAAGGCCGAGATGACCTGTAAGACCGGCGATGGTACGGTCGATGGTCAGGGCAATGTAATTGGTGATGGTTCGGCCTCCTATCGGGACGGCAATGGCTATATTTATTCAGGACCTGAATATTACACGCTGTTCGACGGTGAAACGGGTGCAGCGCTTCATACGATCGATTATGAGCCAGGCCGCGGCGATCCCACCAAATGGGGTAAATCCAGCGACAAGACCAACCGGGTAGAGCGTTACTGGGGCGTAGTGGCCTATCTCGATGGTGTGACTCCTTCTGTTGTAACGGGACGCGGCTACTATGGCCGAATGACAGCGACTGCTTATAAAGTAGTGGATGATAAGCTTGTAAAGCTCTGGGCGTTTGACACCGGAACAAGCTCCAGCACACTGGGTTACGGAGACGGTAATCACAACAGTATGGCCGCAGATGTAGACGCAGATGGCAAGCAGGAGGTTATTACTGGTTCTACCTGTATCGATGACGATGGTACGATCAAGTGGTGTACCAACCAGGGTCACGGGGACGCTATGCATGTAGGGGACTTCCTGCCGACCAATGACGGTATCGAAGTATATATCTGTCATGAAGATAAGCCCTTTGGTGTAACGCTGATCGATGCTGACAAGGGCAGCAAGATTTTCCACATCAATGCAAGCGGTGATACCGGACGCTGCTGTGCCGGCAATATCTGGTCGCAGAATCCGGGTGCAGAGTTCTGGTTCAATACTACGACGGTTGACGGCAGCGGCAATACGCTTTCCTGCCGCAGACCTTCCATCAACTTTATGAGCTATTGGGACGGCGACCTGGAGCGTGAAGCGCTGGACGGCTACACCGATTCTCCGGCCACCATTGCTGATATGAATGAGGACGGCATCCTGAACAATATCCTGACTACAGATGGATACTACACCTGTAACACAACCAAGGGTACACCGTGTCTGTCCGCCGATATCTTCGGTGACTGGCGTGAAGAGTTGATCGTACGCTCCTCCAGCGGTGATTCCATCGGTATCTTTATGACTCCCTATGACACAGATTACAGAATCACAACGCTGATGCATGATATTCAGTACCGTACACAGGTAGCCTGTCAGCAGGTAGCTTATAACCAGCCGCCGCACACAAGCTTCTATCTTGGCTCGGATGCATCTCTTCCGGTTCGTCCGAATGTAAACATAACGCCTCAGGGCGGCTCTTCTCTGAAGGCCGGTGCAGTCATCGATGAAGCCAATACATACAGGATCAAGAACGTAAACAGCGGTCTGTATCTGGAGGTAGCAGGTGCAGAGCTGGCCAACGGCTCGAATGTACAGCAGGGTACGACCGGCGGCCTGGAATGGACAGTAAAGTCTGTAGGCGAAGGCTACTACAAGATCTATTCTGCACTGGGAGACGGTACATCCCATCTCCTGGACATTGACTATGGAAAGGTGGAAAACGGTACCAATATCGGTATCTGGACGGATACTGCAAGTGATGCCCAGATCTTCAAGTTTGTGGATAATGGCGATGGTACTTATACGATCGTAACGAAGCCTACACAGGATAAGAGTGCACTGGGTGTCGTTTCCGGCTCCAAGGATGAAGGCGCAAACGTAGTTCAGTGGGAATGCAACGGAAGCGATGATCAGAAGTGGATCCTGGAGATCGTTGTACCTGAATTCAGCGGTAAGCTGTTCACCAAGGTTCAGGTTCTGGATACAACTACTTACAAGAGCTGGTCTATTGATGAATCCATTGCAGTGGGTGACCTGGTATTCGGCGATCGTGAAGCGATTACCTATACTGAAATTTCTGAGGAGCTGATCGGCGCAGAGGCTCTGATCACGGCCTGTGACAGCAAGTTCTGGGATGCGGATCTGGCGACCTTCACAGCCGGCACAGATATGACGGTATATGTTGTAGCAGACGTAAGAGTAGCAACTGCTCCGTCCTGGCTGTCCGCATGGACACTGACGGATCTGTCAGCAGCCAGCAGCAACGGTGTAACCTACAGAGTACACAGCCTGGATGTAAAGGCCGGCGATGTAGTAACACTGGGCACAAACGGTCAGTCCAAGACTTGCATGGGCTATGCTGTATTTGGTGTGGCCAAGGGCACAGAGCCGGATGTACCGGATGTACCGGACGTGCCGGATGTTCCCACTGTCACCGCTGTTCCGTGTGATATCACATGTGATAATACAGTGAATATTTTCGATCTGGCTTTGCTGAAGCAGCTCATCAAGAGCAGCGATTTGGGCCTGACTGAGCAGGCTATGGCCAATGCAGACTGCAACGAGGATGGTTCGGTTACCATTGCGGATGCAGTAGCTCTTCAGAAGCGTCTGCTGAAGCTTGCATAAAGTTTTTCCTGATTGAATTTTCCCCTCCCAGTAAATGAAACAGAGAAAAGCAGCGTTTTAGCGGAATATCCGTTAAAGCAAATTCCACCCGGCTGTGCAGTTGGGTGGAATTTTTTTCAGAATAAACAGGGAACGCAGGGCCGCTTTGCCCCGCCCCCTGTCAAGTAGACAGTGTAAAAAACAAAAATAATCTGCGATGTGACCAGAAGCAGTCTGTGCAATTTGTGCAGGCTGCTTTGTTGTTGACAATTGGCAATCCCCTTTTGCAGTGAGGAGCAGAGCGACGA
>JAFUQX010000035.1 GCA_017472145.1 Ruminococcus sp.
CCGTACTTCCGGCGCACGGAGAAAGGGGTGGAAAAATGCGACAGCATTTTTCAGGGGTGATTCCCCGCAGTGCGGGGAAATGTCAGCGCAGCTGACAAAGGGGACGGGCGCCAGTTAGGCGGCGAACAAGACCGCTTCCCCCTTGTTGCGATTCGAAGCAAGTTTTCCTTGAAAACGTCCCGGTGGGACGTTTTCAACGCAGCTATTCTTAAGTTGATGACATTGCCTTTACTAAGGGTATGGAATGATTTAATTATTATTCGTCAGCCCATGCTTCACGCGGTCATGCTCCTCTGCACGCTTGGCATTATTGAAACGATCCAGCGTACCTACCAGATAGCCAGTGATCCGGCGGATTCTTTCGAATGAGCCGCTGTCCTCACGCCGTCCGCACTGAGGGCAGGTATCGCCGATCAGGCCGGTGAAGCCGCAGCAGGGATCTCTGTCTACCGGATGGTTGATCGAGCCGTAGCCGATGCCGGACTCCTTCATGAAGCGAACCACCTTCTCAAAGGCGGACAGATTCTGAAGCGGATCGCCGTCCATCTCAATATAACTGATGTGACCACCGTTGGTCAGCTCATGATAGGGCGCTTCAATGCGGATCTTATCGACTGCATTGATGGGATAGTGCACCGGAACATGGAAGGAATTGGTGTAGTAATCACGGTCGGTCACGCCCTCGATGATGCCGTACTTCTCCTTGTCCATGCGTACAAAGCGTCCGGACAGACCCTCCGCCGGTGTGGCCAGCAGGGAGAAGTTCAGACCCGTGCGCTGAGCCTCCAGGTCCATACGCGCACGCATGGCAGAGATAATTTCCATACCCAGCTCACGAGCTTCCTCGCTTTCGCCGTGGTGAGCGCCGATGAGAGCCTTCAGAGCCTCGGCCAGACCGATGAAGCCCACGGACAATGTGCCGTGCTTGAGCACCTCGCCCAGTGTGTCGTCTGCGTCCAGCTCAGCAGAATTGATCCATACGCCCTGGCCCATGAGGAACGGATAGTTGCGAACCTTCTTCTGGCACTGGATCTGGAAACGGTGCATCAGCTGGTCAATGGTCAGATCCATCATCTCCTCCAGCATATCAAAGAACAGACCTACATTGTGGTCGGCCTTGATCGCCAGACGGGGCAGGTTGATGGAGGTAAAGCTCAGGTTACCGCGTCCGGTCACGATCTCATTCTCCGGGTCGTAATTGTTACCCATAACTCTTGTGCGGCAGCCCATGTAGGCCACCTCTGTGCGGTAGTCGCCCTCCTTATAGTACTGCTTATTGAAGGGTGCGTCCAGGAATGCAAAATTCGGGAACAGGCGCTTTGCAGAAACACGGCAGGCCAGCTTGAACAGGCTGTAGTTCGGGTCGGTTTCGTTGTAGTTCACGCCTTCCTTGATCTTGAAGATATGAATCGGGAAAATCGGTGTCTCTCCGTTTCCGAGTCCTGCTTCCTCTGCCAGCAGGATGTTTTCGATGACCATCCGGCCCTCCGGAGAGGTATCAGTACCATAGTTGATGGAGCTGAAGGGCGTCTGTGCGCCGGCCCGGCTGTTCATAGTGTTCAGATTGTGGATCAGCGCTTCCATAGCCTGATAGGTGGCACGATTTGTCTCACGGTATGCATTCTCCGCAGCAAACCTCTGGAGCTTGTCAGCATCCGCTGCGTCCGTCTTCTGCATCAGATATTCCTTTTCTGCCTCCTGGAAGCCGTTGTCATTGGCCAGACACGGCTCAAGCTGTCTGGAGCGGAGGAGCTCTTCTGCATAGCTCTTTACAAATTCCCGGCTGTCCTCCAGGCCGCAGAGCAGCGTCAGGCCGCGCTCAATATTGCGCAGATACCGCTTGCGGTAGGTCTTCTTAACACCGCCGGCCATGGCATAGTCAAAATTGGGAATGCTCTGTCCGCCGTGCTGGTCATTCTGATTGGACTGGATGGCAATGCAGGCCAGCGCTGAGTAGCTTGCAATATCATTCGGCTCACGGAGGAAGCCGTGTCCTGTGGAAAATCCGCCCCGGAACAGCTCGATCAGGTCGATCTGACAGCAGGTGGTGGTCAGGGTCAGGAAGTCCAGATCGTGGATGTGAATGTCACCGTCCCGGTGAGCTTTGGCATGAGCCGGATTGAGCACCTTCATCTCATAGAATTCCTTGGCCGCAGAAGAACCGTACTTCAGCATGGTGCCCATTGCTGTATCGCCGTCGATGTTGGCATTCTCACGCTTGATATCGCTGTCCTTTGCAGAATCAAAGGTCAGCTCGCCCATGATCTTCATGAGGTTGGATTTCATCTCACGGTCACGGGTACGCTCATAGCGGTACAGGATATAGGCCTTGGCCGTGCTTGCGTGTCCGTTTTCGATCAGGGTCTTTTCCACCAGATCCTGAATGATCTCAACGGTAGGAGTCTCCTTGCCGTAGAGGGATTCATACAGCTCACAGGTCTTTACGGCAATGTCCATGGCCTCGTTCATGTCCGTGCCGCCTACGGATTGTGCTGCACGGAAAACCGCGTTTGCAATTTTTTCGATATTGAACGGCACTTTGCGTCCGTCTCTTTTCATAATGTGAATGATCATCTCAATACTCCTTTCGTAAACACAAAATATTGTATGATGCCTCGTATATATGCAATGTATCTTGTACATTTGTGCTAAGTAACAGTATATCTCATTTTGAGTCCGTTGTCAATAGCAGGAAAATGATTTTCCTCTTTTCTTTCGCAAAAAAATTTCCAGGCGTGAAAAAACGCCCGGAAAGGGGTCTTGGGGATTGATTCTGAAGATTAGAGGTTCACTTTAATCATATAATAAACTAAGCCGAGCAGAATGCAGATTACAAAAATCAAAATCAGATTCCGCACCCGGAACCGGATTTTGGGCTGCACCTTGCGGCCGTAGGGGTTGCGTCTGCCACCCATAAAATCGCCTCGCTTCGCACGTGATATTTTTATTATACGTGATTTTCGTTTATTTTTCAAGGGGGTTTTGGAGTTTTTTTTATGTTTTGCCCGGAAAAGGGAAAATGCAGAAAAAACTTGCGTGTATTTATTGCAAAACGGGGCGGAATATAGTATAATAAAGAGAACGCAAATAAGAAGATGGAGTCGGAAGGAGAACCATTATGTGTGGATTTACTGGTTTTACCAATCATACCAACGATTCCAACCGTATATTGGGAGAAATGCTGGACAAAATCCGGCACCGAGGCCCGGATGCGGAGGGAAGCTACATTGACGAATTTGTTGCACTGGGACATCGCCGCCTGAGTATCATTGACGTATCAGAAGCAGGCAATCAGCCGCTGTACAGCGAGGACGGGACGCTCGTTCTTGTTTTCAACGGTGAAATTTACAATTACCAGACCATTCGTGAGGAGCTGATCCGGAAGGGCTATCGCTTTGCCACACAGACCGATTCCGAGGTGCTGATCTACGGCTACCGGGAATATGGGGAAAAGCTGCTCCGGAAGCTGAGAGGCATGTTTTCCTTTGTCATCTGGGATAAGGAGAAAAAGACGCTTTTCGGCGCAAGAGATTTCTTTGGCATCAAGCCCCTGTACTATGCCCAGATGGGAAAGACCTTCCTGTTCGGGTCGGAGATCAAGAGCTTTCTGTGCCATCCGGACTTTAAAAAGGAGTTGAACACAGACGCCCTGGAAAGCTATCTGACCTTCCAGTATTCGCCCTGTGCAGAGACCTTCTTCAAGGGTGTCTACAAGCTGCCGCCGGCGCATTATTTCACCTATAAGGACGGCAAAATGGACATTCAGCAGTACTGGGAGGTATGCTTCCGTCCTGATGAAAAGCCCGGGCTTGACCAGTGGGTTGACCGCATTTCGGACACCTTCCACGATTCTGTGAAGGCGCACAAGATCGCAGACGTAGAGGTCGGCTCATTCCTGTCCAGCGGCGTGGATTCCAGCTATGTGGCTGCCATTGCTGATGTGGATAAGACCTTTACCGTAGGCTTCGGCCAGGAGGAGCGCTACAACGAGATCGGCTGGGCCAAGGAATTTTCAAATGCCATCGGCATCAAGAACTACAGCAAGGTCATCCAGCCGGAGGAATACTGGGAGAAGTTGCCTCTGATCCAGTACCACATGGATGAGCCGCTGGCCGATCCTTCAGCTGTGGCCCTGTATTTTGTGTGCAATCTGGCTTCTCAGTCCGTGAAGGTGGTACTGTCCGGCGAGGGCGCAGATGAGATCTTCGGCGGCTACAATGTTTACAGCGATCCGGGAGCGACCTTTTATGATCGTCTTCCTGCCGGCTTTAAGCGGGGAGTGGCTTCTGTTGCAGGTAAGCTGCCAGCCAGAAGAGGGCTTAACTTCTTTGTGAGAAAGGGCCGGACGGTGGAGGAGCGCTTCATTGGCAACGCCTATATGTTTAGCCCCAAGGATCGGAAGGAGCTGCTCAGAATCAGGACCAACGCCCCGGACCCCACCGCCATCACCAAGCCCTTTTATGATCAGGTGCAGGGTCATGACGATGTGACCAAGATGCAGTATCTGGATCTGCACATGTGGATGGCCGGCGATATTCTCCTGAAGGCCGATAAAATGAGCATGGCCAACTCTCTGGAGGTGCGTGTGCCTTTCCTGGATAAGGAGATCATGGCACTGGCCGAGCAGATCCCTACAAGATATCGTGTGACTCATAAGGAGACTACGGCCGATACAAAGTATATCACCAAGTACGCAATGCGTCTGGCTGCGAAGAAGGATACGCCGCCGGAGACGGCCAAGACTGCGGCCAAGAAGAAGCTGGGCTTCCCTGTGCCCATTCGTGTGTGGCTGAAGGAGGATGGCTATTATAATAAAGTAAAGAAAGCCTTTACGGGAAAGGCGGCGGAGCAGTTTTTCCATACAGAGAAGCTCGTGCAGCTGCTGGATGACCACAGAGCCGGAAAGGCCGACAACAGCCGGAAGATCTGGACGGTGTATATGTTCCTCGTCTGGTACGGCGTCTATTTCAAAGAGAATGCATAAGCAAAAGGAAGTATAAAACGAGGGATGGGGACGACTATGGCAAGCAATGTGACCTATGAATATATCCGCAGAAATCCTGACATCATGGAGTACATCCGCCGGGCGGATCAGTCTCTGAAGGCCATCGGCTACACGGAGCATTCCTTTGCCCATGCGGAAAAGACCGCCCATACAGCGGCGATGATCCTGGAATCCACGGGGTATGACGAGCGCACTGTGGAGCTGGCGAAGATCGCAGGCTTTCTCCATGACATCGGCAATGTCATCAACCGGGTTGACCACGCCCAGAGCGGTGCGGTCATGGCCTTTCGTATCCTGGATCGGCTGAACATGCCGGTGAGTGAGATCTGCTCCATCATTTCCGCCATTGGCAATCACGACGAGCAGACGGCCCAGCCGGTGGATGCCATTGCGGCGGCGCTGATCCTGGCCGACAAATCCGATGTGCGCCGCAGCCGTGTGCGCAATACCACGCTCACAGCCTTCGATATCCATGACCGGGTGAACTATGCGGTCACCAGCTCCCGGCTGACAGTTTCTGAGGATAAAACAAGCTTTGTGCTGGAGCTGACCATTGACACGGAGATGTCCTCTGTGCTGGAATATTTTGAGATTTTCATGGAACGCATGCTTCTGTGCAAGCGTGCGGCTCTGTATTTTGACAAGTCGTTCCGGATTTATATGAATGACAGCATTGTGCTATAACAGTACTGTAAAAGCCCGCAAGGCAAAAAGGGTTGCTTTGTCGGTGAGATAGACCGGGCTGCATATGCAGTCTGGTATGAAAACATAGGAGGTTTCAAACATGATTTCATCGTATCCGCATTTGATTGACCTGAATGACTATCCTGCATCCTGGTGGAAGGAAGTCGTAGACTTAGGAGAGAAGATCAAGAACAACCCGGAGATCTATTCCGGTGCGTGCCACAATAAGATTATGGCAACCCTGTTTTATGAGCCGTCTACCCGAACACAGATGTCCTTCCAGACTGCCATGCTCCGTCTGGGCGGCCGGCTGATCGGCTTTGACAATCCGGCCAATTCCTCTGTATCCAAGGGTGAGACTCTGAAGGATACCACAAAGATCGTCAGCAATTACGCTGATATTCTGGTTATGCGTCATCCGGTAGCAGGTGCGGCCAAGGCGGCTGCGCTGTCTGCCGATTGCCCGGTCATCAATGCCGGTGACAGCGGCCATCTCCATCCCACGCAGACGCTGACGGATCTGCTGACCCTCAAGTGTGAAAAGGGCCGGCTGGATCACCTGACCATCGGCCTGTGCGGCGATCTGATCAATGGCCGGACGGTGCACTCCCTGCTGAAGGCCATGTCCTGCTTTGAGGGCAACCGTTTTGTACTGATTTCCACACCCGAGCTTCAGCTGCCGTCCTACATCAAGGATATACTTAAAGCAAGCGGTTGTCCCTTTACAGAGGTTTCCTCTCTGGAGGAAGTTCTGCCGGAGCTGGATGTGCTGTATATGACCCGTATCCAGCAGGAGCGCTTTGCAAGCCGTGAGGAGTATCTGGCTCAGAAGGATACATATGTCCTGACGGTGAAGAAGATGAAGACCGCCAAGCCGGACATGATCGTGCTTCATCCGCTGCCGAGAGTAGATGAGATCGAGGTGGAGATCGATGAAGATCCGAGAGCGATGTACTTCAACCAGGCCCGGTACGGCATGTATGTGCGTATGGCGCTGATCATCACCATGCTGGATCTGGATGCCAAGACTACGTTGCTGCGGGGCAGGACCTATAAGAATGTGGCCTGCAAGAACCCCAACTGCATTACCTGTTCGGAAAAGTATCTGCCCAAGAGCTTTATTTCCATCGGTGAGACCATGCTGGAATGCGAGTATTGCAGCGACAGACTGCTTCTTGAAAGATAAACAATAACAAAAAGCGGCCGTGCACGGGTACGGCCGCTTTTTTGTATATGGGAGCAATTGCGACAGAAATCTTCATTGACACCGCCTTTCTCCGGATGCTATAATAGTTCTTGCTGACTTTTTTATCATCACAGAAAGGGACTTTTTATTATGAACAGACGCTATCTATTCGCATTTGCATTAACGGTTGCAGCATTGAGGGAATCGGGAATTTTACTTCAATAACAGCAAAAAAGGCACATCCGGAAGTGAGATGTGCCCTTCAATCTGTCAAAAAACCTCTGAAAACATCCCCTTAGTAAAGGGAGGTGGCTGAACGCAGCGAAGTCGGAGGGGATTGCAAAGCATGAAAAAAAGTTTGAGTTTACGCACTTTTTACAATTCCCTCAGTCGTCACTTCGTGCCGACAGGCTCCACGAGCCGGTCCCCTTTGTCCTTCGGACATTTCTTCACACTGTGGAAAATCACCCCGTACTAAGGGAAGCCTTGTGCAGAAAATCTGACTTTTTTGACAAGCTGAAGCGGCCGTGCACTGGTACGGCTGCTTTTGTTATATCAGGTAATTTCAGATGGGACATAGCAGATAATGGGATTGCCGCACATATCCTGAGAGTTATAGGGTGTTATAAGCAGAATTGTTTCTGGAATGGCGATAGCATTGAGTCCAAGATTGATAGCTTCGCCGTTATTGTTGGGAAACGTGCCGAGAAACCATTCATTATCGTCATCATCATACGCCGTGACTTCAATGTATTCAAAATCTCCATATGCGTACAGATATGATTTTGAACCGTCATAAGGTGCATTGCTGACAGTTTCTACATAAGCGAACATTGTCGGGAATACTTCATAAAAAGCGGTGGCTGTAGTAGTAGTAGCTGTTGTTGTTGTCGTTGTTGTTGCAGCTGGCTTTTCGCTGAACGCAACAAAATCGCCCTGAACGTAACCTTTAAAGCTCTGGAATTCAACGTAAAACCAACCATTATTTAAAGACAGTATATTGATTGGATCGTTGTGGTGCAGCTGCGCAACTCCGTCACTTTCTTCGCTCTGTTCTGAATGCAGGATCGCACAATCAGTTCCAGCAGGTATATTTACATAACCAGTGGAAATTATAATTTCATTTTGTGCAGGATCATCTTTGTCTGCTGGCAGGCTGCTGCACGCTGTCATGCCGGCAGACAGTGCAAGTCCAAGTGTAATGCACAATATTCTATTGTTTATCATATTCATCCTCCGGTCATCATATCGTGTTATCTGATCTGACCATTACCCTCGATCAGATACTTCACCGTAGTCAGCTCTGTCAGCCCCATCGGCCCTCTTGCATGGAGCTTCTGAGTGGAGATACCGATCTCTGCACCATATCCGAATTCACCGCCGTCTGTGAAGCGTGTGGAGGCATTGACATAAACCGCCGCTGCATCCACCTCACGCTGGAAACGGGTTGCCGTATCCAGATCCTTTGTGATGATACACTCCGAATGCTTGGTGCTGTACTTTGCAATATGGGCCAGCGCTTCATCCAGGCTGGAAACCACCTTCACAGAAATCTTGTAGTCGTTGAACTCCGTGTCATAGATCTCCTCTGTAGCCGGCTGCACGCAATCGCCCAGAATGGCCTGTGTCCTTTCATCGCCGTAGAATACCACATCATGGGCATCCAGAGCGGTCTTGATTCTCGGAAGCAGCAGCTCGGCCACGTCCTCATGAATGATCAGACCCTCAATGGCATTGCACACAGACGGACGCTGGGTCTTGGCATTGTCCACGATGTTCACAGCCATTGCATAGTCTTCTTCACCGTGGAGACAGCGGTCAATGTACACATGGCAGTTGCCTGCACCCGTTTCAATTACCGGAACGGTTGCCTGCTTTACCACCGCCTGGATCAGACCAGCGCCGCCTCTGGGAATGAGCACATCCAGATAGTCATTCAGCTGCATCATATCCGCTGCTGTTTCACGGGAGGTATCCTCCACCAGCTGGATGCAGTCCATGGGCAGGCCTGCGGTGCTTGCGGCCTTCCGCATAATGTTGGTCAGACACATGTTGGAGTGAATGGCTTCCTTTCCGCCGCGGAGCAGAACGGTATTGCCGGCCTTCAGGCAGAGGGTAGCTGCATCTACGGTCACATTGGGTCGGGATTCAAAAATAATGCCGATACAGCCCAGAGGTACACGGGTTTTCATAATACGCAGGCCATTGGGTCTCACGCTGCCGCTGATGACTCCACCGATGGGATCATCCATGGCGATCAGCTGTACGACCGCATCGGCCATGCCCTTGATCCGGGCCTCTGTCAGGCGCAGACGATCCTGCAAAGCCGCTGTCATATTGTTTTCCTGCGCCGCCTTCAGATCGAGATCATTGGCCTTGATGATCTCATCCATCCTTGCAAGCAGTGCGTCTGCAATGGCCTGCAGGGCGGCATTTTTCTTCTGTGGGGATGCTGCTGCCATAAAGGGAGCGGCTGCTTTAGCCTTTTGGCCGAGTGTCTGAGCATAATTCATATCTGTCACAACCTCACTTTCAGGATGATTCTTCGCTTTTGTGGTTTGCCATAAAGAGCGTACCCACGCCCTGATTTTCAAACAGATCATAGAGCTTTTCCGGATTCCGGCCGTTCATGATCACCATGTCGATTCCGGCTTCCGTTGCAATTTTTGCCGCATTGATCTTTGTAGCCATGCCGCCTGTACCCAGAGAAGAACCTGCTCCTCCGGCTATTTCCACGATATGCTGATCGATTTTCTCCACCACGGGGATTACTTCTGCCTCCGGATGGGTGTGAGGATCGGCTGAGTACAGTCCGTCAATATCCGACAGGATGATCAGCAGATCTGCGCCTGCGATCGTTGCAACCATGGCCGCCAGCGAATCATTCTCGCCGATTTTCAGCTCCAGCTCATCAATGGCCACGGTATCATTTTCGTTGACAACAGGAATCACGCCCATCTCCAGCAGCCGCTGAAGGGTGTTCTGTACATTGGACAGACCGCTTACCAGAATATGCTTGGTCAGAAGGATCTGCGCTACCGTTACGCCATATTTGCTGAACATATCGTCATAAATATGCATCAGCTCGCACTGGCCTACAGCAGCCACGGCCTGCTTGGTAGGGGTGTCCTCCGGTCGGCTGGTCAGATTCAGCTTGCCGATTCCCATTCCCACCGCACCGGAGGAGACGAGGATCAGTTCCTTTCCTGCATTGTGCAGGTCAGCCAGCACCTGTACCAGATTTTTCATACGGCGGATATTCAGCTTGCCGGTTTTATGGGTCAGCGTGGATGTGCCCAGCTTGAGCACGATCCGCTTCTTGTCAGAAATATCGATCATGATTCCATCAGACCTCTTTCATTATAATTCAATTTATCCCTGGACTACATTCCGGGGTGTACCCTTTAAGAATGCACGCAGGTTGTCAAGGGCAATTCCCAGCAGTCTCTGTCTGGTTTCCAGGGGAGACCAGGCAATATGGGGTGTGATAATACAATTCGGGATATCCCGGAGGGGCGTATCCGGGCGCATAGGCTCACTCTCCAGCACATCCAGTGCTGCCGCTGCAATACAGCCGCTTTTCAGCGCCTCCGCTAAGGCTTCCTCATCTGCGATCGGTCCGCGGGCTGTGTTGATGAGCAGTGCGCTTTTTTTCATCCGGCTGAGGTTCTCTCTGGAGATCATTCCCTTTGTCTCTGGTGTCAGAGGGGTGTGAATGGTCAGCACGTCCGCACGGGAGAAGGCCTCCTCCACCGATACCAGCTCATAGGGACAGCCCTCCGGCTTTGTCCGTGTGGCAATGAGGATCTCCATGCCAAAGGCGTCGGCGATTTTTGCCACCTGCCGGCCGATGCTGCCATAGCCGATGATGGAAAGGGTCTTTCCCCGCAGCTCATAGGCCGGATAGGGAAAATAGGAAAATGCAGGAGCCTGCATCCAGCCGCCCCTGCGCACATCTGCATTATACAGATGAATGCTGTTATAATAGTACAGGATCTGTGCGAACACATACTGCGCCACTGCATCCGTGGAATAGGTTCCGGCGTTGCATACGGTAAGGCCGGCCTGTCTGGCCGCCTGCATGTCGATATTGTTATAGCCGGTAGCCAGAACGCCGATATATTTCAGATTCGGACAGGCGGCGATGACATCTGCTGTAATAGGAGTTTTGTTGCAGAGCAGCAGCTGGGCCTCCCCGATACGGGCTGCGGCTTCTTCAGGACGAGTCAGAGGATATACAGTAACCTCTGCAAGTTCCTCAAAGCAGGCCGGGGACAGCTCCTCACCGTGGCATAGAGTCTGCCAGTCTGTTATAACGAGCTTCATGCGTCCTCCTTGGGCTCATCTGCTTTTTCAGCAGAGACTTCATCGGGCAGAGGGGTCGTATCTGCGATCTCCTGCTTCCGGTGATTGCGTTCTACAAATGCAAATACCAGTGCACCCAGCATCAGAACGATCTCAAATGCGCCTACTGCATAGAACAGAGAGCTGTTTTCAGGCTGAATATAAATGCACAGGGATGCCGGAATGCCAATGGCGATCAGCAGCTGATAGGATTTCTTCAGGCGTACATACTGAACGATAAAAAATACACAGGCCAGGATGCTAAATACCAGATGCCATGTGAAAGAAATAGGAAATGTGGTTGCGTCCATGATGAGGACTCCTTTCAAGGAATATCCATAAATTTGATGGGAATACATCTTGTTTTATTTTAGCACAAATTCCTTCTATTGTCAATGAGGCAATGACGCTTTCGTGTAGTAACAGAGCAGTGTATGTGGAAAAATATTACTTTTAGCCGATACAATGGGATGTTTTTGTGAAAAGTGTGAAAAAAGGGCCTGGAAAGGGCTCTGAAAATTGTTACAATTCCGATTGAATTGTGCTTCCCTTTTTTTAAGGAATGTGTTATAATAGTTGTATAGTGTAGATGTACAGGGGCGTGCTGTACGCTGTCGTCTATGCGCAACAGGGGAGGAAAATCATGGACAATTTCTAAGAAGGAGGCATAATTATGAGCAGCGGAAATATCGCTGTACAGAACGAGCATATCCTGGGATACACATCGGCACCCTGCGATGCGGTAATTGAGCCGGCCGAGCGGGAGAGAGGGAACGGTGTGACAGAATATCCGGTTCTGAATTTTGACGAAAAGGCTCTGAAGGAGCTGACAGAAACAGTAGAAAATGCGCTTAGCAAAAGTGAGCTGCGTCCGGGCGGAGGAAGAGCCTATCGTGCAGGCAAGCGTGCACTTGATATCGCAGCCTCTCTGACCGGATTGATCCTGCTGGCTGTGCCTATGGGTATTGTTTCGCTCCTGATTTATCGTGAGGATAAGGGAAGCCCGTTTTTCTCACAGGTTCGTCTGACCGAAAACGGAAAAACCTTCCATATGTACAAGTTCCGTTCCATGTGCATGGATGCAGAGGAGCGTTTCCAGGAGGTACAGAAAATCAACGAAACAGACGGACTGGCTTTCAAGAGCGAGGATGATCCCCGAATCACAAAAATCGGAAGATTCCTGAGAAAGACATCCATCGATGAGCTTCCTCAGCTGATCAATGTCCTGAAGGGAGACATGTCCCTCATCGGGCCGAGACCACCGCTTCCCCGTGAGGTTGTGATGTATACACCTCACCAGACCCAGCGGCTCATGGTCAAGGGCGGTCTGGCTTGCTATTGCCAGTGCAACGGCCGGAGCGATATGCCCTTTGACGAGTGGGTGGACAGTGATATTGACTACATAAAGAACCGCAGTATGAAGACAGACATCAAGCTGATTTTTCAGACTGCAAAGGTTGTATTGTGCAGGAAAGGCGCTCGCTAAAAGCGCATGATGCTGATACGATACGTACACAAGAAGGGGCTGTTCTGTGCGGAACAGCCTGTTCTTATGCCGGAAGGCGGATTTCCAGTTTCTGTAAGATCCGGCTTCTGATAGATTTATTGAGAAAAGAGAGGTAAAAAACAATGAGATGGAAAGCGTATCTTGCAGCGGCTCTGGCGGTTCTGAGCCTGAGTGCACCGCTGACCGGATGCAGCAGCGGTAAGGAGGAAAGCTCCAGCCAGAGCACAGAGACTTCTGCTGTAGCGGAAGCCGAGCAGGAGGAAACCACAGAGGAAGAAGCCTCCGAAGAGGAGAGTACCGAGGCTGCGACAGAAGCTCCTACCGAGGCCGCCACTGAGCATGTCAGCCCTATGGAGAAGGTGTCGTCTACGCTGGGTGCGGAGATTTCGGACATCAATGCTACACTGGATCGGGACGGCACGAATACCTATAAGGCAGATCTGTCCGACATGATCCAGGAGGGAGACCAGGTTCATTCCTTCACCTTCATTTTTTATTCCGGGGACGGCGCATCCAACATGGTCAATTACAAGGGCGGATGCGGCATTTCTGTTACAGAGGACTGCCCGGCGGCCACGGACGAGGGCTGGTATCAGTCTGATGACTTTGAATATGCTGTAAATGGGGCCTATGCCGAAATCACATGGAATGTTCCGTCCGATGTGGCTCCCTATGTAGATGCAGACGGTGAGGTTCTCATCGGCTACTGGTGGAGCGAGGTGCAGCAGGTGCGTCTGAGCAGCGTGATCTGCAGCTACACAAGAACCGCAGAGCTTCCGGTGGACGGACAGACGGCGGTTTCCCCGGCGCTGACACTGCGCTATGGCGATGAGGACGCAAAGACCGGTTCTGTAGATCTCTCTGAGCTGATCGGGGAGGAGGATACCATTCAGACGGTGACCTTTGACATTTCGTCCGGCGGTTCTCTTGGCAAATTTACCGGCGCCTTCGGTATCTCCCTGGAGGAGGGCAGCAAGGCGGCGACAGATGAAAACTGGTATCAGAGCGGAAATGTGGCGGTAATTACCGATGCTTCCAGTCTGTCTCTCACATGGATCGTTCCGGATGAGGTAAAGGCGGATGTTTCTGCGGCCGGCGAGGTCATGCTGGGTTATTGGTGGAGCGATCAGGCCAGTATCACACTGGATAAGGTAACCGTTCGGTACAGCAATTCCACAGGAGAAACGGCTCATACCAATGAGGTGCAGGATAACGAGGAGCTGGTGTCCGGAAACGGTGAGACCGCATCGGCGGAGGAAGTAAACAGCATGACCTCTGCGGAGATCGTGGCGGATATCAGTGTGGGCTGGAATCTGGGCAATACCCTGGAAAGCTATGATACCTCTGCTGCTGATACAGAGACCGGCTGGGGCAATCCCAGGACCACACAGGCCATGATCGATGCAGTGCAGGCAGCTGGCTTCAATGCGGTTCGTATTCCGGTCACCTGGGGTGAGCATATGTCTGAGGACGGCACGATCGAAGCGGACTGGATGGCCCGTGTCCAGGAGGTCGTGGACTATGTCATGAACAATGGCATGTATGTCATCCTGAATGTGCATCACGATGATGATATCTGGCTGACGCCTACCTACAGTGAGCAGGCGGCCGTGGAGAAAACGCTTGTGCATATCTGGGAGCAGATCAGCGAAACCTTCAAGGACTATGACCATCATCTGATTTTTGAGGGTATGAATGAGCCGCGTGTAATTGGATCGGCTACAGAGTGGAGCGGCGGCACACCGGAGGAGCGGGATGTCATCAATCAGCTTTATGCAAAGTTTGTGGAGACCGTCCGTGCATCCGGCGGCCTGAATGCAGACCGTACCCTGATCGTATCCTCTCACGCACAGTCGATCACAGAAGCAGCGGTCAGTGCGGTAAAGGTTCCTGACGATGACCACGTGATCGTATCCATTCACAGCTATGCACCGTGGGATTTCTGCGGTCCGGACAGCACACGCTCCACCTGGGGCAGCGATGCGGACAAGGCTGAGCTGGACAACAACTTCCAGTATCTGGCAGATACCTTTATCAGCAAGGGAATTCCGGTTATCATCGATGAGTTCGGTGCGATCAATAAGAACGGGAACACCGCAGATCGTGCGGCCTATTTTGAGTATTACATCCGAAGCGCCAAGGAGCACGGCATCAAGTGCTTCGTATGGGACAACGGCGAGGCCGAGGAGGAATTTATCCTGCTGGATCGTGAGACCTGCACATGGGTATATCCTTCTATTGTAAATGCGATCATGCGCGGTGCTGAGTAAGTCCATCCGGTAAAATGAAAAGCGAAAAAAGACCGCGGTATGCCTGTCAGATATTGGCAGGATGCATAATTCAGCGGTCTTTTTCTTGTTTAAAACGCTGAAATTCGTGATTTATACCGAAAAATTCAAATAATTAGTGATTTTTTCAGCGATTTGTGCTATAATAGATATATTAAAAACGATTTGCAGTGTGAAAGGAGATAGAGTATAATGAGCAATCGGATTATAACAATAGAAAGAGAATATGCAAGCGGCGGACGTGAGATCGGCCAGAAGGTAGCCAAGGAGCTGGGCATTCCCTTCTACAATCGGGAGATACTGGAGATGGCCTCTGAACGCTGCGGCGTATCCGTTGAATACCTGGCCAGTGCAGAGGAAGCGGCGCCTAAGAGCTTTTTATATACACTGATGCTGTCCTCCAACCCGACTCGTTCCATCGAGGACAATCTGCCCTTGTCCGATAAGGTATACATCGTAGAGACCAACATCATCCGTGAGCTTGCAGAAAAGGAGGACTGCGTGATCGTAGGCCGCTGTGCAAGCTACATTCTGCGGGATATGGAGCGGATGTTCAGTACATTCATTTATGCGGACACGGAGGCCAGAGTCAAGCGTGCGGTTGAGTCCTATGGCATTGAGCCGCGCCGTGCAGAAGCGATGCTGCGTAAGTCTGACAAGCGCAGAGAGACCTTCTACAGCATCAATACCGGCGGCAACTGGTATGACAAGTCCAACTATGCGCTTTGTCTGAACAGCGGCGTATTGGGCATCGATCTGTGCGCAGAGATGATTGTGAATGCAGTCAAGAAAACAATGGGCTAAAGGATCGGTATTTTTCTGAAACAGAAGGATGAAAGTACAAACAGAATCCCCTCTGGTCTGTCCGGAGGGGATTTTATACAACAAAAAGGACTGCCGGAATCCGACAGTCCTTTTTCTTATTCAAATCAAGTGCAATTACTTGTTCAGTCTAGCCTCGATCTTATCCAGCTCAGCCATCAGAGCAGCCGGAACATTACCGCCCTTAGCAGCGATGTCCTCGGTGTAGTATCTGCGCATTTCTGCGATTTCAGCAGTCCACAGATCCTTGTCTACAGCCAGCAGCTTGTCCATGATCTCCGGAGTAACCTCATCCTCAATGCCCTCTACGTTGATGTCGCCCTTCTTCGGCAGATAACCGATAGCGGTCTCATCCGCATCAACAGTACCTTCGCATCTCTTGATGATCCAGTCCAGAACTCTCATGTTATCACCAAAGCCCGGCCAGATGAAGTTGCCGTTCTCATCCTGCTTGAACCAGTTTACATTGAAGATCTTCGGAGCCTTGTCGCCCAGCTTCTCGCCCATTTCGAGCCAGTGTGCCCAGTAGTCACCAACATTGTAACCGATGAACGGCTTCATAGCCATCGGGTCGTGACGCAGAACGCCTACAGCACCTGTAGCAGCAGCAGTTGTCTCAGAAGAAACTGCGGAGCCCATGTATGTGCCGTGAGTCCAGTCGAAGGACTGATATACCAGCGGAGTTGTGGAAGCACGACGGCCGCCGAAGATGATAGCAGAAATCGGAACACCAGCCGGATTGTTGAATTCCGGAGAGATGCACGGGCAGTTTTCAGCCGGAGCAGTAAATCTGGAGTTCGGGTGAGCCAGATTGCCGCCTTCAGCGATGAATTCCGGACCATTTACCTTAGCACCCTTCCACTCAGTTGCATCAACCGGCGGATTCTTATCCAGCTTTTCCCACCAAACAGTGTTGGTCTCGTTGTTCAGAGCTACGTTTGTGAAGATGGTATTCTTCTTTGTGCAGGCCAGAGCATTCGGGTTGGACTTTTCGTTTGTACCCGGAGCTACACCGAAGAAGCCATTCTCCGGATTGATGGCATACAGACGGCCATCCTCACCCTGCTTCATCCAAGCGATATCATCACCAACAGTGAATACCTTGTAGCCATCCTTCTGATAGCCCTCCGGCGGAATCAGCATAGCCAGGTTGGTCTTACCGCAAGCGGACGGGAACGCAGCAGTGATATAGGTTGTCTCACCGTTGGGCTTCTGAACGCCCAGGATCAGCATGTGCTCAGCCATCCAGCCCTCGTTCTTGCCCTGGAAGGAAGCAATACGCAGAGCGAAGCACTTCTTGCCCAGCAGAACGTTGCCGCCGTATGCGGAGTTGATGGACCAGATTGTATTTTCCTCCGGGAAGTGAACGATATAACGCTTTTCCGGATCTACATCAGCCTTGGAGTGCAGACCGCGAACGAAGTCGTCAGAGGTCTCGCCCAGGTTCTCGAATGCAGCCTTACCCATTCTGGTCATGATATTCATGTTCAGTACAACGTAGATAGAGTCTGTGATCTCCACGCCAACCTTAGCCAGCGGAGAACCGATCGGGCCCATGGAGTACGGAATTACGTACATTGTCTGGCCCTTCATAACGCCGTCGTACAGAGGAGTCAGCATAGCCTTCATCTCAGCCGGATCCATCCAGTTGTTTGTCGGGCCAGCCGCTTCCTTAGTGGAGGTGCAGATGAAAGTTCTGTCCTCTACACGAGCCACGTCGTTCGGCAGAGTTCTGTGATACAGGCAGCCCGGAAGCTCATCCTGATTCAGTACATACATTTTATTCGGATCGCCTTCCGGCAGAGAGGTTACTTCTGCGGTCAGAGCGTCCAGCTGCTCCTGAGAGCCATCAATCCATACTACCTTATCCGGCTTTGTCAGGGCAACCATCTCGTCAACCCAAGCCAGGACATTCTTGTTGTTTGTCAATGCCATTGGTATTACCTCCTGTAATTGCATAATTCATTATGCCTCATTTGAGAAAATCCTGCTTTTTATCCAGAATTCTCCCGTTACTAATAATTATAATTCCATTTGCCCTTATTGTCAAGACATTTCCGTAAAAACCCATCCATTTTTCAGAAAATGTTCACTCTTTACGCTCCAATGTACGCCGTATGCGTACAGAATGACAAATTTCTGTCAATTTGTCCTCAGGGATTTTCGGGCACATTTTCCTCCAGACTCATAGTAGCGTAGGCATTCAGCCCGGCATCGGCCCGGATTCCTGCGTCAAAATTATAGGAGCCGGCGCAGGCGATCATGGCCGCATTGTCACCGCAGAGGGAGAGCGGCGGAAGATGGAGGGAAAAGCCCTTCTTTTCACACATAGCTGTCATCGCCTTGCGGACACCGCTGTTTGCCGAAACGCCGCCGGCCACGGCAATGGTATTGTAACCCAAATCCACGGCCGCACGCATGGTATGTTCTGTCACTACATCGGAAATGGTTTTCTGCACACAGGCGGCCAGGTCATTGTGATCGAGGGTCTCTCCCTTCTGCTGGGTATTGTGCAGCAGATTGATGACTGCGGTTTTCAGTCCCGAAAAGCTGAAATCATATTCATTTCCGGCAATTTTCGGACGGGGCAGAGTAAAGGCCCCAGGGTCGCCCTTCTGAGCGGCCTTGTCGATATGTACGCCGCCGGGGTAGGGAAATCCCATGGCACGGGCGCATTTGTCGAAGCATTCTCCGGCCGCATCATCGCGGGTGCGTCCCACCACACGGAACTCGGTATAGGACAGTACTTCTACAATATGGCTGTGGCCGCCGCTGACCACGAGACAGAGGTAAGGCGGCTTCAGCTCCGGATGTGCGATGTAATTTGCAGCAATATGCCCGGCGATGTGATGCACGGGAACGAGGGGCTTGTTGGCCGCCAGAGCCAGCCCCTTTGCGAAGTTTACACCTACCAGAAGCGCACCGATGAGACCCGGCGCATAGGTAACGGCGATCCCATCCAGCTCCTCCAGGGTCACATGGGCCTCATCCAGAGCCTTCTGCACCACCCAGAGGATATTTTCGCAGTGACGGCGTGAGGCGATTTCCGGCACGACGCCGCCATAGAGCTTATGCTCCTCCACCTGAGAAGCGATGACATTGGAAAGCACCTCCGTGTGATCACGCACCACGCTTGCGGCGGTTTCATCACAGGAGCTTTCGATTCCTAAAATCAGCATAACACAATGACTCCTTATATCTCGTAATCAATACAGGCTCTCAGATCCCGTCTGGGGTTAATAAACTGACCGAATGCCACGTGCTCCGGGTGCACCTGATAGGCGTTCAGCGCATCTATATCGGCAAAGTCGCATACAAGCGCAAATTCATAGTTATCGGGACTGGCCTTTTCGGTGTTGATGCAGACCTCCAGCTTATCCAGCGTGGGAACGAGGTCGATGAGCTTTTCTGCACGTTCCTTGGCTTCGAGGGCATTTTCCAGAGCGGTCTTGCCGTGGGATTCCGGCTTCATTTTGAACATAACAATGTGTCTGATCATGGGGTATCTTCCTTTCTGAGGTTGAGTTTTAATATGTACCGTACTTATTGTACGCCAGTCTGTCGAAAAAGTCTATTTTTAAGAAATTTTCGCTTAAGGCTCCCCTTAGTAAGGGGAGCTGTCGGCACGAAGTGACGACTGAGGGGATGCGAAAGGCACGCAAAATCGTAAGTTTTCTCACATCTTAAAATCCCCTCCGTCACGCCTTCGGCGTGCCACCTCCCCTTAGTAACAATGTCATCAACTTAAGAATAGCTGCGTTGAAAACGTCCCACCGGGACGTTTTCAAAAGAAACTTGCTTCGAATCGCAGCAAGGGGAAGCGGTCTTGTTCGCCGCCTAACTGGCGCCCGTCCCCTTTGTCAGCTGCGCTGACATTTCCCCGCACTGCGGGGAATCACCCCTGAAAAATGCTGTCGCATTTTTCCACCCCTTTC
>JAFUQX010000036.1 GCA_017472145.1 Ruminococcus sp.
CTCGTGGAGCCTGTCGGCACGAAGTGACGACTGAGGGGATGCAAAAAGCACGCAAAATCGTAAGTTTTCTCATGCCTTACAATCCCCTCCGTCACGCCTTCGGCGTGCCACCTCCCCTTATTAAGGGGAGGCTTTCAAAGGCTTTTTCGGCACAACAACCTTTTATACCTGCGAAAGCTCAAAACATTGCCCACCCCGTGGAAATCCCCAGAAAGCTTTCGCCCTTTCCTTATACTTTTTTTAACAGGAGTGATACCATGCCCTACACGCCCCAGCAGAAACGAGACCACATCCGGGAGCTTCAGCGGATGCTCTACGGACTTTCCCATTATGACGAGCGCATTCCCAGCGTCATTCCGGACGAAATCTATGGCCGTGAAACCGCTCAGGCCGTCCGGGCCTTCCAGCAGGCAAACAATCTCCATCCCACCGGTGAAACCAACCGGGCCACATGGGACGCCATCGCTGTCGCCTATCTGGAGATCGTGGCCCGGACGGCAAAACCCCTGGATGTCTTCCCCCACGACAAACGCACCCTCTCCCCCGGAGACCAGGGTCTCCCCGTGCTGGTCTTACAGTCCATGCTCCAGCATCTGAGCACGATCTTTGATAATTTCAGAAGCATTCCCATAACCGGACAATATGACATGGAAACCCGGCGGGCTGTGCAGGAATTCCAGAGCCGCAGCGGCCAGAGCCAGACCGGAAGCACCGACCCGGCTACATGGAATCTGCTCATTGCCACGGCCACACATCCGGATACGCCATAATATTCCTCCTTTTTCTGTCCGTCTCCCGTGCACATGCGTATTCTACAAATACACAGTCCATTGTCAGTGAAATTTGTGGGAAATACCAGTTGATTTTTTTGCCAAAATGGAATATACTAATATATAGTCGCTGCTATGGGGCTTTTTTCGCCCTGTAGGGTATATTCTATTTTGGTGAAAGGAGTCAGGGGCCTTGTTCCCCTGTGTGAAATAATATGAGCCTGAAAGTTGTAAAGTTCGGCGGAAGCAGTCTGGCTGATGCCGCTCAGATGAAGAAAGCTGCCGATATCATCCGTGCGGATGCCGACCGCCGCTATGTCGTGCCGTCTGCTCCGGGCAAGCGCTTTTCCGGAGACACAAAGGTAACAGACCTGCTGTACCGCTGCTATGATCTGGCCGAAAAGGGCGAGAATTTTTCCGCTGTGCTGGAGGAGATCCATGCACGCTACAACGAAATTATTTCCGGTCTGGGAATGGATTTCTCCATTGACGAGGAGATCCGGGAGATCGAGATGAACTTCCGCAAGCGCTTCGGCCCGGACTATGCCGCAAGCCGGGGTGAATATCTCAACGGTAAGGTGCTGGCGGCCTATCTGGGCTTCCCCTTTGTGGATGCTGCTGAGGTCATCTTCTTTGGTGAGGATGGCGCTCTGAATCAGGAAAAGACGGCCGAAGCTCTGCGCCAGGCCCTGAAGGATAAGGAATATGCGGTCATCCCGGGCTTTTACGGCTGCGGTGCAGACGGCTATGTGCGCACCTTCTCCAGAGGCGGCTCTGATGTGACCGGCTCTATCGTGGCCGGTGCCGTCCGTGCCAATATTTATGAGAACTGGACAGACGTTTCCGGCTTCCTGGTAACAGACCCGAGAATCGTGGAGGATCCGGCTCCCATCCGCACCATCACCTATACCGAGCTGAGAGAGCTTTCCTATATGGGTGCATCCGTGCTTCATGACGAGGCCATCTTCCCGGTGCGCTCGGCCGGTATCCCCATCAACATCCGCAATACAAATGACCCGTCTGCGCCGGGTACGATGATCGTTCCGGAGACACACGACGAAGATCCCAGCCCCTATACCATCACCGGTATTGCCGGCCGCAAGAATTTCATTGCCATCAATCTGCACAAGGACAGAATGAACAGCCAGATCGGCTTCTGCCGGGACGTACTGGATGTGCTGGCTGAAAACGGCATCTGCATCGAGCACATGCCCTCCAGCATTGACTCCATGACCGTTATCATCGACAGCGCACAGATGGCCGGCAAGCAGGATGCGGTCCTCACCCAGATCCGCAAGAGAGTCAATCCCGATGACCTGTATGTAGAGGAAGGAATCGCTCTGGTAGCCGTAGTAGGCCGGGGTATGTGCAGAACCCGTGGTGTAGCTGCACGTATTTTTGCAGCTATGGCTCATGCAAGAATCAACGCCAAGATGATCGACCAAGGCTCCAGCGAGCTGAATGTCATCGTCGGCGTGAATGAGGAGGACTTTGAGCAGACCATCCGCTGCATCTATGATATCTTTGTAAGCTCCGTTGAGGTGAGCAAGTAAGTCTTCAGAAAAGCGCATAGGATCTGCGGCGTCTATTTCTTCGGGAGGAATTTCAGATGTATCATCCGAATGGATTTCAGTTCAAAAATAACGGTCAGAATAAAGCGATCGGCATATTCATGATCGTTCTGGGCAGCGTAATGGGCATATCGTGCCTGTTGGCCGGCCTGAACAGTATTGCGGGCAGCATGTCGGCCGGAGTTTTTACAATCGTTTTTGGCGTTGTATTTATCGGGCTGTTCACATGGATGGGCATTATGCTGATCCGAAAGAGCAAGGAAACAGACCGGCGCATTCAGGAGGCCATGAGCCGGTATAATCAGGCTGAGCTGCAATGGGAAATACAGAATTTCACCATCCGGATGCATATCAATCCCCACAAGGGCGGGTCGGTTTTTTTCACAAACCGGTTTATCATCAGCACCAGTGAGGGCGTATTCCCCTATGATCAGATCATCGAGGTGAGAGCCTCCAGCTCCCGTCAGAGATATGGCCCGAGGAACAATTATCTGCATCTGACACTGACCAATGGAGAAAGTGTGGCTGTGTGTCAGAATCTGGGTGTCAGCACAGCGACAAGGACACAGCTCCTGGAATATGTCAGCATATGCATTCAGAAGAATCCCGGTATCCAGACCGATATAAAGGAGCTGCTGTAAAAGGCCGGCTTCCAAAAAAAAAGAGAAAAAAGGGCGGCTGCACCAATCGGAATGGTGCAGCCGTTTCAGTTTGCCGAAAAGCCTTTGAAAGCCTCCCCTTACTAAGGGGAAGTGGCACGCCGAAGGCGTGACGGAGGGGAGTGTAAAGCGTGAAAAAAGTTTGAGTTTACGCACTTTTTTCAATCCCCTCAGTCGTCACTTCGTGCCGACAGGCTCCACGAGCCGGTCCCCTTTGTCCCTTCGGGACATTTCCCCACCCCGTGGGGAATCACCAAAAAGCTTTTATACCTGCTTAACTTTTTTGCCAGACCGGTGCGCTGCCTGTCTGTTTTTGAAGAAACAAAGGAAGCGGCCGGATCGCTCCTGAAACTTTCCCTAAATTTTCTTTATATTTTCACATTGGAATGGTATAATGAAAGATAAAACAATTGATTGGAGGAATATTTATGATACGTAAGCTTATGGGCTGCATCCGTGAGTACAAAAAGCCCTCACTTCTTGCGCCCCTCTTCGTCACCCTGGAGGTCATCATGGAGGTTATCATTCCTCTCTATATGGCAGACCTCATCGACAAGGGCATCGACGGCGGCGATTTCCACGCCATTCTCGTCATCGGCGGCTCTCTCATCGTGTTCGTCGTCCTGTCCCTCATCTTCGGCATCCTGGCCGGAAAATATGCGGCGGCCGCCTCCGCAGGCTTTGCAAAAAACCTGCGTCATGATATGTTCCACCGGGTGCAGACCTACTCCTTCCACAACATCGACCGGTTTTCTGCATCCAGTATCGTCACCCGTATGACCACGGATGTGAGCAATCTTCAGAATGCCTATCAGATGCTGGTCCGGGTAGCCCTGCGTACACCCACCATGCTGGTCTTTTCTCTGATCATGGCCTTTACCGTGAGCTGGAAGCTGGCGCTCATCTTTCTGGCCATCATGCCCGTGCTGGGCGTGGGCCTGTTCCTGATCATGACCACCGTGCACCCCATCTTCAAGCGTGTATTCCGTACATATGACAAGCTCAACGGCGTGGTTCAGGAAAATCTCCACGGCATCCGTGTGGTAAAGTCCTTCGTCCGTGAGGAGCACGAGAAGAAGAAATTCGGCAGTATCTCACAGGAGATCTACTCCGACTTCGTAAAGGCTGAAAAGCGCCTGACCCTGAATAATCCCCTCATGCAGCTGTGCGTATACAGTGCCATTCTCCTGATCAGCTGGTTCGGCGCACGTCTCATCACCACAGACAGTATGACCACCGGCGATCTCATGAGTATGATGACCTACGCTATGCAGATCCTCGGCAGCTTTATGATGCTCTCCATGGTTTTTGTCATGATCATCATGTCCAGAGCCTCTGCGGAGCGTATCACAGAGATCCTCGATGAGAAGAGCGATATCCAGAATCCGCCCAATGCCGTTACAGAGGTGAAGGACGGCTCCATCCAGTTTGAAAAGGTCAGCTTCAGCTATTCGGGACGCATGGATAAATGCTGTCTCCGGAATGTAGATCTCACCATTCCCTCCGGCGCAACGGTGGGCATTCTGGGCGGCACGGGCAGCGCAAAAAGTACCCTCGTACAGCTGATCCCCCGTCTCTATGACGTGACCTCCGGCGCTGTGAAGGTCGGCGGCCTGGATGTCCGGGAATATGACATCGACACCCTCCGCCAGCAGGTGGCCATGGTGCTCCAGAAAAACATCCTCTTCTCCGGCACGATCAAGGAGAATCTCCGCTGGGGCAATGAGGAGGCCACGGATGAGGAGCTGATCCACGCTTGTAAGCTGGCCTGTGCCGACGAATTCATCCGCTCCTTCCCGGAGGGATATGATACCTATATCGAACAGGGCGGTACAAATGTTTCCGGCGGTCAGAAGCAGCGTCTGTGCATCGCACGGGCCCTTCTGAAAAAGCCCAAGATCCTCATCCTGGATGACTCCACCAGTGCCGTGGATACCCACACGGATGCTATGATCCGGAAGGCCTTCCGCACAGAGATCCCCGGCACGACCAAGCTCATCATCGCCCAGCGGATCAGCTCCATTCAGGATGCCGATTTCATCATCGTGCTGGACAACGGCGTTGTCACCGGCGTGGGCCGCCATGAGGAGCTTCTGGCAGAAAATGAAATTTACCGTGAAGTATATGAAGCACAGCAGAAAGGAAGTGTACCGCAATGAGCAGAGTAAGAACGACCCCTCCCATGCGGGGAGGAAAGGGAATGCCGCCTATGGGACCGCCTCCGAAAAATGCCACGCAGACCTTCCGGCGGCTGCTTCAGTATCTGGGACGGTACCGCTTCCTGATGATCCCTGTTATCCTCTGTATTTTTATCAGCGCCATCGCAAGCGTTGCAGGCTCCCTGTTCCTGAAGACCCTGATCGACGACTACATCACCCCTATGCTGCTGACCGGAAGCTCTGATTTTGCACCGCTGCTCCGTGCCATCCTCATGATGGGCGGCCTGTTCCTGGTGGGCATTCTTGCAAGCTTTGTCCAGTCCCGGCTGATGATCCTCGTGGCCCAGGGCGTACTGAAAAAGGTGCGGGACGATATGTTCTCCCACATGCAGAGTCTGCCCATCCGCTATTTCGACCAGCATCCGGTGGGCGATGTCATGAGTCTCTATACCAACGATACTGACACCCTGCGCCAGATGATCACGCAGAGCGTGCCGCAGTTTATCAGCTCAGCGGTAACGATCATCGCCGTGCTCATCTCCATGCTGACCACCAGCGTGTGGATGACGCTGTTTGTGCTCGTGTTTGTGACCTTCATGCTGTTTGTCACCAAGAATGTGGGCGGCAAGAGCGGAAAATATTTCATCGAGCAGCAGCAGACTCTGGGCAATGTCAACGGCTATATCGAGGAGATGATCCACGGCCAGAAGGTCGTAAAGGTATTCTGCCGGGAGGAGGAGACCGCAGAGGAATTTGACCGCCGGAATGAAAAGCTCTTTGAGAGTGCAGCAAAGGCCCACACCTTCGCCAATATTCTGGGACCGATCAACAACAACCTGGGCCATCTCCAGTATGTCCTTCTGGGTATCCTGGGCGGCGGCCTGGCCATCGCCGGCGTGGGCGGAATTACCCTTGGCTCCATCGCAGCCTTCCTCCAGCTCAGCAAGAGCTTCACCCAGCCCATCGGACAGATCGCACAGCAGGCCAGCTCCATCGTCATGGCTATGGCCGGTGCGGAGAGGATCTTCCAGCTGCTGGATGAAGAGCCGGAGACGGACGAGGGCTATGTGACCCTGGTGAATGCAAAGGAAAATGCAGACGGCACGCTGACAGAATGCACCGAGCGCACTGGCGTATGGGCCTGGAAGCATCCGCACCAGGACGGCACGACCACCTACACCCGGCTTACAGGCGATGTCCGTCTGACGGAGGTGGATTTCGGCTATGTTCCGGAAAAAACCGTGCTTCATGATATCACCCTCTTTGCCGAGCCGGGTCAGAAGATCGCCTTTGTAGGCACCACCGGTGCAGGCAAAACCACCATCACCAACCTCATCAACCGGTTCTATGATATCGCCGACGGCAAGGTGCGCTATGACGGCATCAACATCAACAAGATCAGAAAGTCCGACCTGCGCCGTTCTCTGGGCATCGTTCTTCAGGATGTGCACCTGTTTACGGGCACGGTTATGGAAAACATCCGCTACGGACGGCTGGATGCATCGGACGAGGAGTGCATCGCTGCGGCCAAGCGGGCCGGAGCGCACGAATTCATCGAGCTGCTCCCGGAGGGCTATGATACGGTTCTCTCCGGAGATGGTGCAGGACTGTCTCAGGGCCAGCGCCAGCTTTTGTCCATTGCAAGAGCGGCTGTGGCTGATCCGCCGGTTATGATCCTGGATGAGGCGACCTCCTCCATCGACACCCGGACGGAGCGCATTGTCCAGGCTGGTATGGATGCCCTGATGCATGGCCGTACGGTATTTGTCATCGCACACCGTCTGTCCACCATTCAGAATTCCGATGTGATCATGGTGCTTGACCACGGCCGGATCATCGAGCGAGGCTCTCACGATGCGCTTATGGCGCAGAAGGGCCGGTACTATCAGCTCTATACCGGACTGAATCAGGCTGAGCCTGCATAAAAAAAAGTTCCCCGGAGCGGCCGCTTCCGGGGAATTTCTGTATCCCGGCGGATTTCGTGATAAAAGGATGAAAAAAGAGAAAAAGCCCTTGCAATCCGGAAGAAAGTATAGTATAATAGATACATATATAATATGGGACGGGAGTGCGCGTCTCAGAATATAGGGAGGAAATTACTATGGCATCTTTTCTGGATAAATTGGTTACTACAGTAAATGACCTTGGCAATAAGGTTGTCACCAAGACTACAAACTCTACGGAAAATCTCAAGCTGACCAACTCCATCAAGGACGAGGAGCGTCAGATCGCAAAAGCTTATCAGGAAATCGGAAAGAAATACCGTGAAATGTACGGAGCCGCTCCGGCCCCGGAATTTGCTGCTCTGCTGGATGATATCGCAAAGAGAGAGGTCCTGATCGCAGAATACCGCAAGAAGGTACAGCAGAACAAGGGCAAGATGAACTGCCCCAGCTGCGGTGCTGAGATGGACTGCACCTCTCCGTTCTGCGCTGGCTGCGGTGCGAAGAATGCAGTGGCTGAGGAGATTGCCAGAGCCAAGGCAGAGGCTGCAGCTAAGGCTGCTGCTGAAGCAGAGGCCAAAGCGGCTGCGGCCGCAGCTCCGGAGGTCGTTACAAAGACCTGTCCAGCCTGCGGTACCGTTCTCGCTCCGGAGAATCTGTTCTGCACAAACTGCGGTGCACGTCAGGACGCATAACATAAGCGGACTAAAAAACTGAATTCAAACGCAGCGCCGTTTTGCCGGAAAAGGCGAAACGGCGTTTTTTTCAGAAAGGATTTATCTCTATGACAACTTGTAAAAAATGCGGAGCAGAGCTGGCGGACGGAGCCAGGATCTGCCGGGAATGCGGCGCTTTGCAGAATACAAAAAGCAGCGGCGATGACTTTTTTTCCATGCCCTATCTTTCGGCGGAGCATACGGAAAAGCCCCCGGCCGAGGCGGCCCGCTCCGAGACCCGTATCAAGGACGAGCCTCTCACCAAGGAGGAGCAGAAGCAGGAAAAGCGCCGCATTGAGCAGATCACCGACCCCCGGGAACGGGCCTTTGCCAAGCAGGACCGGCGCAATAAGCTGATCCGGATCGCAGCGCTGATCGCAGCCATCGCTTTAGTGCTCTGCGGCGTGCTCTATCTGCTTCTACGCAGTACCGGCTATCACCGCACGCTGGACCGATATGTAGACGGACTCTCTTCCAACGGCGGCACGCAGTATCTTGCCATCGTGCCGGAGCTGTATCTGCTGGAGGCCGAAACCCTTTATGGAATGTCCCGTCCGGATATCCGTTCCAACACAGGCGGCTATCTGGAATATGTGGAGGAACAGATCGCAGGGGATTACGGCGATGATGTGCGCTTCAGCTATAAGATCTCCTCGGAAACCACCAGTGATGATACCGCAACCACAGAAGCCCTGGAGGAAAGCATTCTCTCTGCCTACGGCACATCCCTTTCCATCAGTGACGTGGCCTATGTCAGCATTCGTCTGACTACAGAGGGTTCGGTTACCAAGACCACAGAAACCAAGAGCCTGACCTTCTTCAAGACCGGCGGCAGCTGGTACTCTATGGATGCGATGCAGGTCGTGCAGTTCGCTTGTGAAAATTCAGGCTATGAGCTGTGGTGATCCGGTACAGGAGAAAGGATATGATTTTTTATGAGTAAGCATACAGCCTCAAAAAAGAAGCCCAATAAGATATGGATCGCCGGCATTGCACTGATCCTGGCCGCAGCGGCTATGCTGGGCGGCGGACTGTATCTGATCCTGAGCGAGGATGAGGTGACACCCTCCCCCGGCTCGGTGGTTGCAGTGGGCGAGGAAGATTCGGCTACAGCCTGTCAGAATCTGCTCTCCTCTTACTACACGGCCATTATCGGGCAGGACGGACAGGCTCTGTATGAGCTGATGGCTCCGCCGGAATATTGGGACTACTATATGGAAACCTATGACAAGACAGAGACGGAGGTCATCGAGACCTACCAGGATGCGGTGAACAATACCGTGGCCTCCTGGAAGGCCGACTGCGGAAGCAATGTAAAGGTATCCTTCCAGATCGAGGCTTCGGGCGAACAGACAGAGGCGTTTCTGACCGAATGGAGCGATACCATGAACGAGGCCCTCGGTGAGGAGGTTCTGTCGGCCCAGGAGGCCCTGACCCTTCAGGTCACACAGACGGTGACCGGTGACAATGGTACAAAGGAAACGCAGCTCAGGCCCACCCTGATCCGGGTCAATGATGCGTGGTATATTCTGGACGAGGGAACCGATGCCCAGTCCGCCGAATAAGAAAGGAGACAGGAAAACATGGCTGCTCCTGCAAAAAGAGCAAACGTGAAATCAAATTTATATCCGCCGGCCAACGGACTCCGGTTTATTGCCGCCGTGTTCGGCATACTGCTTTGCTACGGCTCGGTACAGAAGCTGGTGGATGTAAACATGGCCTATTCGCTGGATCATTGGGGGAATTTCGTCACGGCCCTTCTGCTGATCGCCACTCCCTTTGTGATGAACCGTTTTCTGCCCATTGTGCTGTTCGGCACAGGCCTTTACACAATCGTGCATCTGTTCCAGCCCAACCTTCAGAACTGGATGAATCTGGTCCTGTTTGTATTGCTGACCCTCCTGCTTTTGCAGCCCTACCGGAAGTGGCTGCGCATCCTCATCCAGCTGGCGTGTCTGGCCGTGATCGGGGTCGGCCTGTGGTGTGTGTGGGAGGATTTCTACAGCGGGATCGAGCATTTTGTTGAAACTGGAAAGCTGACAGATGCTTATCTGAAAAGACGCATTATCAGCTATCTGCCCAGTGATTTTTCATATTATATGGCGGTCACAGCGCTGGTATTGTCCATCCGGCAGTATTCTATTTTCAGAAAAAAGCGCCGTTCCGAGAAAAGGACACAGCCCGGACGGAGACCCCATCAGAATGAAATGGCCCGTCATCATCAGGATGACGAGGATCTGTGGGGATACTAATAGGAAAGCGGCAGACCGGCATAAACGGAGCTGCCGTTTTTTGATTGAAAAAGCATCTGGTTTTAAACTTATTTTAAGCTGACCATGGTAAACTGATGATGGAAAGCTATGGCCGCCGAAGCCTTATATGAAAAGGAGGAACTGCCTATGAAAATTCTTGTTGTAGAAGACGAAGCCGCTCTGGCCGACGCCCTGACGGAGATCCTGCGCCGGAACCAGTACAACGTCGACACCGTGTATGACGGAGAGGATGGCCTGGAATATGGCCTGACCGGTCTCTATGACTGCATTATACTGGACATCATGCTGCCCGTTATGGACGGCCTTACCGTGCTGCGTCAGCTGCGCCGGAGCAAGATCTCCACTCCTGTTATGCTCCTTACCGCAAAATCCGAGGTGGAGGATAAGATCAGCGGACTGGACTGCGGAGCAGATGACTACCTGACCAAGCCCTTCTCCACCGGCGAGCTGCTGGCTCGTATCCGGGCCCTCACCAGACGCACCGGAGAGGTGAATGTGGATGCCTTTGATTTCCACGGGCTTACCCTGAACAAGCAGACCTATATGCTGTCCTATGGCAGCCAGAGCGTAAAGCTCAGTCTCAAGGAGTATCAGATCATGGAGATCCTCCTGATGAATCCCAACCAGATCATCACCAAGGAGCGGTTCATTGAAAAGATCTGGGGCTTTGAGAGCGATGTGGAATACAACAACATCGAGGTCTACATATCCTTCCTGCGCAAGAAGATCCAGTCCATTCAGTCCAAGGCCACTATCCACACCGCCCGCGGAGTCGGCTATTATCTGGAGGAAAAGGCATGATCCACCGTGTACGAAAAAGCTTTATCAAAATCACAATGACCATGCTCACGCTGGTTCTGCTGGTGCCTGTGGTTGCGCTGAACATCATCACCTCGGCGATGACCTATAATCAGACCCATCAGCTGCTGGATCAGATCGCACAGACAGAGGTCTACATTCTCGAGCCGCGTGAGCCTGCACCGGATGAGCGTGAGCCAACTGAAAATCAGGTCGGCGTGGGAAAGCCGGTACAGCACACCACAGCGGGAACCACAACCACTCCGGCCGCTGAGACCTCCGTTACCACGGTGACAACGACAGTTCCCGGAGAGGCCAAGGATAAACCGGTTCAGGGCGTTACCACCGCACCGGCTCTCCATCAGGATCCTCAGGAGACGGAGCGCACAGAAGGGACGCCGCCTTCCGTACAGACACAGGAAACACAGCCTGTATATACCCGTCCGGAGTGGCCTGAAGAGCCGGGCTGGGAAGAGCAGACCTACCCGGTCTATACCGAAACCGTTCCTGTATGGACACGTCCGCCCCGGGAGGAGGAATTCAATCACAACCAGAATGAAAACGGCAATGGCCAGGATGATTTCTGGTACGGCTGGGGTGCGGTTCAGTCTCCCATCCGGAATTTCAGCATCGCACGGCTTTTCTCCCTGTCGGCCGGAGCTGCTCCGGACTCCGCAGAGACAACAGCTGCATCGGCTGTAACAACAGAAACGACCACAACTACCGCAGTTTCTACAGCAGGAAGCCGGCGCACCATCACCCAGAAGGTACTGGATTTTGACCGGAAGCGGCCCGAGCCGCCGACGGACAATGTTACCTCCAGCACCATCGATCACTTTGTGGTCTATCTGGATCAGACCGGGGCGGTCACAGACGTTCACGGCACAGACAAATACGATACAGAGAGCTGTACGCAGCTGATCACAGAGATCCACGATTCCTATGATGGCTACTGCGGTGCACTGCAATTTGTAAAAAAGGACTACACGGAAGGCGCTGTGGTCGTATTCTCCGATCGGCAGTCGGACATTACCATGATGAAGAATATGCTCCTGGCCAGTGTAGCGGTCTTCCTGCTGATGGAGGTCATCGTATTCATCCTCACACGGATCCTGACCAAGCGGGCCATGCGGCCCATGCAGGTATCCCTGGAGAAGCAGCAGCAATTCATTTCCGATGCCGGTCATGAGCTGAAAACGCCGCTGACCATCATCTCGGCCAATGCAGACATTCTGGCGGATGAGATCGGAGACAACAAGTGGCTCACCTACATCAAGAGTCAGGCGGAGCGCATGCGCATTCTCGTGCAGGAAATGATGGATCTTATGAAGATCAGCGGAACCTCTCAGCATCTGGCCCAGAGCCGGTTCAATCTGGGCAGTCTGGTCGAGAATGTGGCTCTGCCCTTTGAGTGCCAGGCCTTTGAGCAGAAAAAAACCTTTCATATCGAGCTGGATCCCGACGTGGAATTCTTTGGCAACACGGAGCAGATCCGGCGTATGGTCGGTATTTTCATTGACAATGCGTTCAAATACAGCAATGAGAACGGCACGATCCAGGTTCAGCTGAAAACGGAAAACGGGAAAAAGGTGCTGAAGATCTATAATACAGGTCAGGGCATTGAGAAGGGCGAGGAGGAGAAGATCTTCGAGCGGTTTTACCGGAGCGATTCCTCCCGGTCCCGTCAGACCGGAGGCTATGGTCTGGGTCTGGCCATTGCAAAAAGCATTGCAGATCAGCATCAGATCCGGATACAGGTCGTGACAGAGCCTGGACAGTGGATCAGCTTCAATTTGTTTTTATAATGCAAAAACGGCGCACAGAAGGGATGGCTTTTGTGCGCTGTTTCTGTCTGTTTTTAGGAATTTTTCGCTTAGGGCTTACCTTAGTAAGGGGTGCTCAGTCTGTCGAAAAACCTTTGAAAGCCTCCCCTTAATAAGGGGAGGTGGCACGCCGAAGGCGTGACGGAGGGGATTGTAAGGCATGAGAAAACTTACGATTTTGCGTGCTTTTTGCATCCCCTCAGTCGTCACTTCGTGCCGACAGGCTCCACGAG
>JAFUQX010000037.1 GCA_017472145.1 Ruminococcus sp.
ATCTCATCGGACAACTTCAGGGCTTCCTCTTTGAATTCTTTGCTGTAGTTCATGTTCTCCACCTCATCTGATTTGTTTTCTTACTTCTATTCTATCAGATTTTTGGGTGGCTCGCAACTGTACTTTTATTATAACACTCCACAAAATAGGCAACGTAATCAGAATTGTAGTACTCCCAGCTGTCAGCAGATGCCAGTCCTGCTCCATAATCAACCTGATTATTTCTCACGGAAAAATCACGGTACCAACCATCCACTACATATATACGGCGGCTGGTGTCCGCCATGAATTTCCGGCAGGCTCCGGATTCTGCCCTTAACCGTTCAATATCCTCTCAAAATTCCGGGGATTCAAACCAAGATACTGCATTAAGATTATTGAACATGACTTTTGATGAAGAATACATAATCTTCATTTCTATCGAATCAAACTGCGGATCAGAGCTAAAAACCCCATATAATGATAGCACAAATCCATTTTTATCCTTTTCTTCGTTAAATTCGAGAATTTCAAAATTTTTGATCTCTTTGTGCTCTGAGAGCATGATCGTCTTACTCTCATTTGATTTCCACTTATCCAAACTCCCATGATTAATAATAGGACGAAAAAGAACAATTCTTCCGCATCCCGATTGATGGGCCTGATCGAATGGATTATCAGGATGCGCTGACAGCACCTCCATCCATTCCATTTCAAAAATCAGAGATGAGTCTTTATAAAATAAATTTGCGCATACACAATCATGTAATGATAGGTGTTGTATCGTGTTTTGACTGATATACTTGAAGTTTTCCATTGATCCTCCGTAAATTCCGATTTACCGACCTGTTCGGTTTCTCCTATTATACATCCTCTCCCCTAAAAAGTCAATTTACAAGAAAGCAGTTTTCCTGGAAAGGTTAAGATGGTGAATTGACTTTTTTGAGGCGGAATGGTATAATGTAGGAAAGCAAAAATCGGGATTTATTCGTTCATATGAAATAGAAATGTTTGATGACAATGATGAGTGTGCGATCATGTATTGTCGTTAAATTCTGATTCGTTATTTGATGCACGGAATCGTAAACTTTATACTGTAAATTCCAACTTTAAAAACACAGGAGGCACATTATGAATAATGAAATCTACGAAGTAAGAGCCCCGAAAAAGATAAACAGAAGCAATCTGATAGAAGTCATCGTTCCCGGCTCTAAGTCCATCACCAACAGAGCCTTGCTCCTGGCCGCTATGGCCAGCGGCACCAGTACTCTGAAAGGATGCCTTACCAGCGATGACGCCAGACATTTTCTCACATGCCTGAAAACGCTTGGTTTTCCCGTAAGCGAAAAACCGGACGGCGGCCTTGGAAGCGACATCACCATTACCGGCTTCGGCGGTGAGATTCCTGAAAAAAAGGCCGAAATTTATGTTGGCAGTGCCGGAACGGCTGCAAGATTCCTGGTAGCCATGCTGGCCTTTTCCGATGGGGAATATACGGTAAGCTCCTCTGAGCAGATGAAAAAGCGCCCCATGCAGCCCCTGATCGATGCCCTGAGAAATGCAGGGGCTTCTGTTGAATGTATGGAGGAGGAGGGCCACTTTCCCCTGCACATTATCGGGGCGAAGGATAAATCGTTGATTCCCAGCCGCTTTACAGTCAACATTGATAAAAGCTCCCAGTTTCTCAGCGCTCTGCTGATCGCGGTAGGAACGCTTGGGAAAAAGGCGGAAATCTGCGTTGCAGGCTCACACGGACTGAGCTATGTGGATCTCACCGCAGAAATGATGAAATCCTTTGGAATCTCCCCGGAAAAGCAGACCGCAGACGGACAGGTACAGTATCTGTTTTCCGGTGAAGACCGGTACAACGCCCTTACCTATGACATCGAACCGGATATGTCGGCGGCCGCTTACTTTTATGCACTGGCTGCGGTTCTTGGAGTAAAGGTATATGTGAAGGGTGTGAGCTGTCACATGCTTCAGGGTGATACGGAATTTCTGCGTGTCCTTGAAAAAATGGGCTGTCAGGTGCTGGGACTGAATTCAGCAGATGAGAAAATCTGCGTGATCGGCCCGGAAGACGGCAGACTGAAGGGCGGCTTCACAGTGGATATGTCCGCCTTCTCCGACCAGGCTCTGACGCTGGCGGCGATTGCGCCCTTTGCAGAGGCTCCCATCACCATCACCGGAATCGGACACATCCGTTTGCAGGAATGCGACAGGATCAAGGCCATCGTAAATAACCTCACGGCCCTGGGCATTCAGACGGACGAAAAACCTGACGCAGTAACCATATACCCCGGCACGCCTGTAGGATGCGATATCGAGACCTATGAGGACCATCGGGTGGCCATGTCCTTTGCACTGACCGGCTTGCGCACAGAGGGTGTGCGCATTCTGAATCCCTCCTGCTGCAAAAAGACCTTTGCGGAATATTTTCAGGTGCTGGAGAAGGCGCTCGGGGCGCTTGCTGAATAATCCGAAAAAATATGCCTCCTGAAGCCCTGCGCTCCGGGAGGCTTTTCCATACCTTGACAAGGCGCTCTTCATCTGGTACAATGACTATGGTAAAATAAGCCTATGGAGGAACTTATGCTGACACAATTACTCATCAAAAAATGCATACGGAATCATGCGGATACAAAGAATATACAGGTACGGAAGGCCTACGGCACACTGAGCAGCATTGTGGGGATCGTCTGCAATGTCCTGCTCTTTCTCCTGAAATATGCCATGGGTACGCTCTCCGGCTCGATTTCCATCATCTCTGACGCTTTCAACAATCTCTCCGACAGTGCAAGCTGTCTTGTTACTTTATTCGGCTACAAGCTGGCGGCCAAGCCGGCTGATAAGGATCATCCCTTCGGCCATGGCCGGGTTGAATACCTCACCTCCATGATCATTGCGGTTCTGATCATGCTCATGGGCTTTGAGCTGCTCCGGGATTCCGCAGAGAAAATCATGCATCCTCAACCCGTGGCCTTCCGGGCTATTGTACTCATCTCCCTGCTCTGCTCTATCGGGATGAAGCTGTGGATGTCTGTTTTCAACACCCACCTGGGGAAATGTGTAAATTCCTCGGTCATGCTGGCCACGGCTAAGGACAGCCGCAGCGATGTGATCGCCACCTCTGTAGCAGCACTGGCACTGATTGCCTCCTGCTTCACCGATCTGCCCATAGATGGCTTTGCCGGAATTCTTGTGTCGCTTTTTATTCTCAAGGCCGGATTTGAGATCATCCGGGATACGCTGGACGATCTGCTGGGACGTCCGGCCGATGCAGAGACAGTTCATCAGATCGAAGCTCTGGTGAAGGCCCATGACAAGATCATCGATATCCACGATCTGATGATCCACAACTACGGCCCGGGGCATATGCTGGGGAGCTGTCATGTAGAGGTACGCAGTGATGAGGACTTCTGTGCCATTCACGACCTGGTAGATCATATTGAAAAGCGCATCTGGGAGGAAATGCACATCAGCATGACCATCCATATGGACCCTATCGAAACGGATAATGAGCAGATCAACCGGTGTAAAAATATGATGCTGGGGATCATCCGCGGTCTTGACCCAAGGCTGAGTCTCCACGACTTCCGCATGGTGCCCGGCGAAACCCACACCAATGTGATTTTTGATCTGGTGGTTCCCTTTGAATGTACCTATAAAAATGCGCAGCTCAAGGCCATGATCGACACAGAGCTGCACAGGATTCATCCGAACTATTATACAGTCATCACCTTTGACTGTCAGATGGTGGAACGCTGATCTACCACTGGCGGAGCAGCGCAATGAGCTGCTCTATGGAGAAGCTCATATCGGTAAAGAAGGCCTCCTCCAGGATCTCCCGGTTCAGAGCATTGTGCTCCACCTCTTTGGAATAGAGCTGTACCAGCCGCACGCTTGCGGATTCGGGCAGCTCTTTTTCTTTTTGCATACAAGCCGCCTGCATCCGGCGGAGCATGAGAAAAGCGGTAACCATGAGCTTGATTCTGCCGATGGCATCGAAATCCGCCACTGTCTGAAGCCAGTACCGGGACAAATAGTAATGCAGCATCCGGCGATATCCTCCGTCAAATCCGGCCATGGCAATCCGAAGCTCCTCCGGAAGAGGCTCATCATCCAGCACTTTAGCCGCCTGCAAAAGCGGCTTCCAGTCCTCTGTCAGGATCTCCATCTCCTCAAAGGCTGCGAAAAAGCCCTCTCTTGTACCAGCCTGCAAGCTCTCTTCCCACGGTTCGGGGATATAATCCGGAACTGTATCCCAATCCTCCTGGTCGATGCAGTCCTGAAGCTGCGCCGCATAGAGCAGGCAGTCAGACAGCACATGGGCTATGGAATAAGCCGGATTCCAGACCAGGTCATAGAGATTCTCTCTGGCCTTCCGGAGAAATTTCATCAGATCCGGATCATAGCCGCATTCCTCATCGGGGATCTCTGTGATCACGACCTCTTGACCGGGGCAGTATCCGCTCAGAATGAGTCTGGCCGCTTCCGGACAGGACAAAGAAAGATCATACTCTGCAAATGCACCATAATCCTGTACGGTTCTTGGAAATTCCCGGCAGGTTTTACAGAGATACGACTCCCCGATCTGCCGGTGAATGGCGCATAGTCCTGACGTCTCCCAGAAAGGACAGTTGCCTTCCCTCAGCTGAAAAACACGATCTCCATCCTCATCGATACACTGAACCGAGCGGAGGGTCTCCCCGATTTCACCGGAAACCGTTTCATAGCGGCGTGCGGATTCATCATCCACCACGATCTGCCAGCCTGCACAGCAGCTGTCCTCGCATTTGTCCGCAATACAGCGGAATTCCTTATAATAATATGGGTAATACTGTTCCTGCTTCATGAGGCTTCTCCTTACACATGAATCTGAGAAAGCACCTGACCGATGGGCTCGCGAAGGCAGAGAGAGGCCTGCTCGTCCATCTGGGTGGCGTCCCGGTTCAGAATGACCAGATATTTTCCCTGAAAATACCGCACCAGTCCAGCAGCCGGATAAACCGCAAGAGATGTACCGCCGATGATCATCATATCCGCACGGGCAATGGCTCGCACAGAGCGATCCAGCGTGCGGCTGTCCAGGGATTCCTCATAGAGCACCACATCCGGCTTCACACGACCGCCGCAGGTGCATACCGGAATATCCGTCTGCCGGAGCATCCACTCCGCATCATACAGCGCACCGCACTTCTGGCAGTAATTTCTGTGCACGCTTCCGTGAAGCTCCAGCACACAACGGCTTCCGGCCGCAGTATGCAGTCCGTCAATATTCTGAGTAATAACCGCCGAAAGCCGGCCCTTCTGCTCCAGCTCGGCCAGCTTCTTATGGGCGGCATTGGGTCTGGCCTCCAGACAAAGCATCTTCTCCCGATAGAACCGGAAAAACCAGTCCGGATGTTTTTCATAAAAAGTACGGCTCAGGATCGTCTCCGGCGGATAAGGGTATTTCTGATTATACAGCCCGTCCTGACTGCGGAAATCCGGAATTCCGCTTTCTGTCGACACGCCGGCTCCGCCAAAGAAAACAATATTCTGTGACTGGTCCATCATCTGCTGAAGCTTCTTTACCTTTTCCATATCCATGATCGATTCCCCCTGAATTTTCCATATATTTAAAGTTCCGGATGTGCATCCTCTTATTTTTCTTTATTATAGCACATAAGATTGCTTTTTGCAACAAAAAGCACGATGCAGCCAATGCCGCATCGTGCTTTCTATCTGATTTCAGTCTGATTCTTATTCAATACCAGAAACAGTGAAGTCAACCTCAATGCTTGTCCAAGCCTCGATCAGGTTCTTGTCAATGATCTGAGCAGAGTAGGTTGTGTTGTCTGTTACAGGGCCGTTTGCATCGTGTGCGTCTTCCGGCAGCTCTGTTACCCACTCATTGTAGATGTTTGCACGCATTTCAACGCCATCATCAGTAGAGGTGTAGTTCTTAGCAGTCATCGGAATCTCTTCACCGTTTACACGGATGCTTGTGATCTCGATTGCCATGTTCGGATACAGGGTTACGCCGTCCTTAACCATAACAGACATGAAGGAACAACCAGACGGTGTGTACTCGCCGTTTGCATCACCAGTAACATCAAACAGCATGCCCTTGGAAGCGCCGTTTACGCTGACTGTGTAGTCGCCGTTGCCTGTGATCGGAACAACACCAGCATCGTATGTCAGCAGATCTGCATTTGTGCCCCAGTACTGAACGTACCACTCGCCGTCTACCATAGCCAGGTAAGCGTCACCGGACTCAGCAGCTACAGCTTCCTCAAACTCACCAGTCAGAACCTGCTCACCAGCAACAGAGGACTCTTCAGCAGCCTCCGTTGCAGCTTCGGTAGCTTCAGTAGCAGCCTCAGTTGTAGCAGCCTCTGTTGTGCTCTCAGAAGCTTCTTCACCGCCGCCGCAAGCAGTCAGTGTACCGCAAACCATCATAGAAGCCAGCAGAGCGGCCAGAATTCTTTTTGTCTTCATATTAACTTCCTCATTTCTTATAAGAATTATCTTGTCTGACGATGCACCATCAAACAGTACATCTACTTTATAATACACAATTTTCGCCCAAAGTGCAAGATGTCTTTTACACAAACTTCGCTCCAATTTTTCGTGCATTTTGTGCAAAATGAGGAGTTTACCCCTCCATCTCCTCCTCCAGGAGGATCAGCTCCTCCAGAGCATCCTCCATCTGCTGCCGGATCTCATCCATCCGATGGCATTTTTCCTGCATCAGAGCAAAGTCAGAATACACCTCCTCAGAGGCGATCTCCTCATTGAGCGCATCCAGCTCCTGCTGAAGGGTATCGGTCAGATTCTCAAGCTCCTTCTTCCGGCTGCGCTGCCTTGCTTCCAGCGCACGCTGCTGCTTGGAGCGATAGGCCGGCTTTTCTCCTCCGGCTTGCTTGGTCTGCGCCACGGCCGTCGCCGCAGCCTTTGCTTCCTGGTTACGCTTCTGCTCCGCATCCAGCCAGCTCTGGAAGCCGCCCTGATAGGTTCGGATTCCATCTGCTGTAATTTCCAGGATATGGTCAGCTACACGATCCAGCAGATAGCGGTCATGGGAGACAAACAGGAGCGTTCCGCCGAATTCTGCCATGGCCTCCTCAATAACCTCCTTCATGGAGATGTCCAGATGGTTGGTCGGCTCGTCCAGAATCAGCACATTGCCATGCTCCAGCATCATCACCGCAAAGCATACCTTGGCACGCTCCCCGCCGCTGAGCACACCCACCGGCTTGAACACATCCTCTCCCACAATGCGCACCTGTCCCAGGAGACTGCGCACCTGCAAATCCGTCCACGTGGGCACACGATCATGAATTTCCTGCATAACCGTCTTTTCCGGATGGAGATTGGTGCTTTCCTGCTCGAAGTAGGAACGCTTCACATTGCTTGTCCAGCGGATCTTTCCCTTGTGGGGAAGCAGACCCTGAAGCACCTTCAGGAGCGTGGACTTGCCAATGCCATTGTCCCCGATGATGCCCCACTTGTCCCCCCGGCGCACCTCGAAGGACAAGGAGTCCACCAGCGTTTTTTTCTGTGCGCCCTCCCCTACAGAAATGTCAATATCCTGAACAGACAAAAGCTGCTGGGGTGGATCGATCTCATAGGTAAACCGGACTCTTGCCTGCTTGGAATAGGTAATGGGCTTGTCGATACGCTCCATCTTCTCCAGCTGCTTCATACGGCTCTGAGCGCTCTTTGCGGTAGATGCACGAGTCTGATTCCGGGCTACATAATCCTCCAGCTTGGCAATTTCCTTCTGCTGAAGCTCATACTCCTTCATCTGACGGGCCACCGCCGCTTCCTTAAGCGCAGTAAAGGTGGTATAATTTCCCTTGTACCGTGTCAGCTTCCCATGTTCGATCTCGCAGATGGAGGTACACAGCCTGTCCAGAAAATACCGGTCGTGGGATACGATCAGCAGTGCACCCTTATAATCCTTCAGATACTCCTCCAGCCACATAACCGTTTTAAAGTCCAGATGGTTGGTCGGCTCATCCAGAATCAGCAGGTTCGGCTCCTCCAGAAGGAGCTTGGCAATGGCCAGTCGAGTCTTTTCACCGCCGCTGAATCCGGAGATGATCCGGCTGTATGTATCCTCCTCAAAGCCCATACCGCCCAGCACAGTCTTGATTTTCACATCGATCTGATAGCCCTCGTTGCTCTCGAACCAGGTCTGAAGCCGGTGGTATTCCTCTGCTTCGGCGGTGCTTCCGGCCTGCATTTTCTCCTCCAGCCGGCGCATTTTCGCCTGAGCCTCCAGCAGCTCATGGAATACACCCCGCATTTCCTCCCAGACCGTGCTTTCTCTGTCCAGTCCGCTCATCTGCTCCAGATATCCCACAGAGGTCTTGCCGGAATAGGCGATGTCACCGTCTCCCTCCACGAGATGATCCGGGAGGATCTGACCGGTGATCAGACGGAGAAGGGTGGACTTTCCGCAGCCATTGACGCCGATCAGGCCGATGCGGTCTCTGTCCTCAATGGTCAGATCGATATGCTGCAAAACAGGATTTCCATTGTAGATCTTATTCACGTCATTCAGACGGATCAGCATAGTTTTTCCCTCTCTTCACGAAAACAGCCGGCACACGGATGCACCGGCTGTCTCCTGGATGTATCAATAGAATGTCGCAACCTCCTGCTCCGGAGCAGAGGTCATCACAACCTCCTGCACCTTGAGCACAGGGCCTTTTCCACGGTAGAGCTTGTGCTTCTCCACCTGGATCACAGCGGTGACATTCACCCACTGACGGCTCTGGAGTGCAGCAGACTTATCCCACTCCGCCACAACGCAGCAATAGGTAATATCATCTGCGCAGCAGGTCATCACGTGACGTCCCACGGCAAACATACCCTTGGGGAACTTCTTGTCCACAGCTACAAGGCCGCGGAACTGAATGGTCTTTCCGTGATATTTCTGCGGTTCTTCCATAATATCCCGATACCACAGAGCATAGTCCGTATCCTTCAGCACGATCTTCGGCGCTTCAATATCAAAAGGAAGCGGATCCTGGATATCGTCATACTCCACCTGGCCGTTTTCATATTCATAGGCAATATCTGCACGGCGGCTGGTGGTTCGCACGATCTTGTGCAGCTCCATCTTGTCCATATCACTGCGGAAGCGATTGAACACCACCAGATCAGTTGTATTCAGCTTATCCACAACCAGGCTGCGCATATTTGCATTATAATTCAGGAAGGTGGAGGCGTCCACGAACATCATTTCCTGGCAAACCGCCCAGTTGTCCGGCATACCGTTGAAAAGGCTGTTTAGCTGCCACATGCCGTTATATTCCACAACCACACGCTCAGCACCCGTTTCCTTCATCAATGCGCTGAGGTTTTCAGGATTAAGCTCCTCCGGCGCCTCGATGGTGCGCAGATATACATCCTTATACGGATAGGAGGAGAGATCATATTCCTCCTCACCCTCCTCACAGAGCAGCAGCAGAGTCTTTTCCCCGTTGTTGAAGCGCTTGTCCTCCAATGTGCCCTGAATGAATTTGGTCTTGCCGGACTCCAGAAATCCGGTGAACAGATATACCGGAACATCCGGCTGATTCTGATTGCCTGCCATACTGTCCCTCCTTATTCTGCGCAGAACAGCTTAGCAATGGCATCCTCGTGGATCTTAGAGCCAATGACACACAGCCGTCCGATCGTACCAGCGCTGCCGCTTCTTACATCCGGTGTGCCCGGAACATAATCAAAGTGGATCCAGCTTCCGTCTGCACCTGCAACAATGCCCTTGGCCCGGAGAATCATGCCATAAGTCTCCTCATTCTCCAGAGCCTCCAGCGCAGCGGTGATCTCTTCCTTTGTATAGGTACGGGTCGTTTCCTTGCCCCAGCTTGTGAACACATCGTCCGCATGATGGTGACCATGATCGTGATGATGATGACCACAGCTGCATTCCTCGCCGTCCTCATGGTGATGGTGATGCTCGTGCTCATGGTCGTGATCATGATGATGACCGCAGCAGCACTCCTCGCCGTCCTCATGATGATGGTGATGCTCGTGCTCATGGTCATGATCATGATGATGACCGCAGCAGCACTCCTCGCCGTCCTCATGATGATGGTGATGCTCGTGTTCATGGTCATGATGATGACCGCAGCTGCATTCCTCGCCGTCCTCATGATGATGGTGATGGTGATGGTGCGCCTCCTCCTTCATCTGCTCCAGCTCATCCTGAAGGGTCGCACTGCGATTGATAGCAGCCAGAATCTGCTTGCCGGTCAGAGCATCCCAGTCCGTAGTAACCAGTGTCGCAGTCGGGTTTTCCTTGCGTACACGCTCAACTGCATCGCCCAGCTTCTCCGGAGACAAGCCCGCTGTATGGCTGAGAATGATGCAGCTTGCATGCTGGATCTGGTTGTTGAAGAATTCACCGAAATTCTTCTGATACATCTTACATTTCTTCGCATCGACTACTGTAACATAGCCCTCCAGCTCTACATCCTCTGCATCAATACTCTGTACAGCCCGGATCACATCGCTGAGCTTGCCTACGCCGGACGGCTCAATGAGGATCCGATCCGGCGCATAGGTCTCCAGCACCTTCTTCAGCGCCTCGCCGAAATCGCCTACCAGACTACAGCAGATACAGCCGCTGTTCATTTCCGTTACTGCAATGCCTGCATCCTGCAAAAATCCGCCGTCAATGCCGATTTCGCCGAATTCATTTTCAATCAGGACCAGCTTTTCGCCGGCATAGGCCTCGGCGATCAGCTTCTTGATCAGAGTGGTCTTTCCAGCTCCCAGAAAGCCGGAGAAAATATGAATCTTTGTCATTTTACAACGCTTCTTTCTCATCAATAGTCAAGGTTTACATGCTTATACACATAAAATAGTATATCACATTTGCTCCATAGATGCAAGCAGTTTTCCACAGCCTTTTATGAATATTTTTCACTTCCAGCCGCCTGCTGCCATATTCGTGATCACTTCCCTGAAAACCGGAGCGGCGGCATCGTTGCCATAGCCGCCGTCCTCGGCCAGAACGGTAACCACATATTTCGGGTCATGTGCCGGATAGAAACCTGTAATCCAGCCATGGCAGTATTCCTCTCCATCCTCATCAAAGCGTCCGGTCTGGGCGGTGGAGGTCTTTGCGCCTACAGCGGTATTCTCCGGCCGCCCCTGAAAGCTGCTGTTACCGTAGGCCGCAGCGATCATCATCCGGCGAAGGCGCTCGGCCGTTTCCGGCTCGATGACCTGCTCGCCCTTGTTTTTTTCCTCATGCTCCACCGTTTTTCCGTCATCCGATGTTCCGCGGACAAGACGCACCTCCGGAAGCACACCGCCATTGGCAATGGCACAGGTCATACGGGCGATCTGGAGGGGCGAAGCCGTAAGCCGTCCCTGCCCGAAGCAGAAATTGGCCTTCTCAGCCGGAAGCTGAAGCTCCGGAATGGTGGGCATGGTTCCGGCGGATGCCACTATGCTTTCCGAGAGAGAGATCTCCCGGCCAAAGCCCCATTCAGCGGCTGTTTCAAACAGCTCCCGCACAGAGAGCTTCTGGCTCATAGCGATAAAATAGGGGTTACAGGAGTGAATCAGGGCCGTTTCCAGATTCTCCATTCCATGCCCGGCCTGATCGTGACAGCGGAAAAGCTGTGTACCGATTCGGATGCTTCCGGTACAATCATACAACAGGTCATCCTCGCCAGATTCCAACGCGGCCGCCGCAGGGATCAGCTTAAAAATCGAACCAACCGGATAGGCATACAGTGCACGATTGATAAAGGGGCTGTCCTCGGAGGAAAGAGCCTTCTCCATTTCCGAGAGCTGATAGGAGGGCACGCTTTCCATTCCCAGAATATCACCGCTCCGGGCCTCCAGCACAAGGACACACCCCTTTTCCAGCTTGGATGCAGCTTCCTCGCAGATCTGCTGAATTCCGATATCCAGCGTAGTCACAACGCCCTCTACCACCTGAGGAGCATTGCGGATGAGAGCCGTTTCCCCGGAGAGCACGCCGCCCGTTCCGTCCACCTCAAAGGTCACAGAGGATTGCTCCCTTGTACTGCGCAGGAAAGCATCATAATCCACTTCCAGCCCGGCTACCCCTGCGCCATCCTGGGTATATCCCACAATATGCTGAGCGATCTGATATTCCTCATTGCGAACCGGCACATCAAATACAAACACATCCTCCGATGGAATATCATCCGTATCCACCGGACAGGTAAAGGGCGTGCCGTACACCAGCCGCTCATAGAAGGCCTCTGTATCTGTCAGATGAGGAAGCAGAGCGGAGACGGCCTCACTGGTGGGATTCACCACAGCCACATGCTCTGCGCTCCGATTGATGAGCGGCTCAAAATTCCGGTCATAAATCGTACCATTGGTTACCGGCAATGTAACGGTATACCGCCCCTGCTGCTGAGCGGCTTCCTTATATTCAGCAGTGGTGCTGTGCCGGGCCAGCTGAATGAGGATCGCACAGCAGAAAATCGTCATCACCAGCCGGAGAAGTGCAAGTCTTGGATTTCGTTTCTGATTCATAAAAATCCCTCCCTTGGGTAGTATGAACCAGATCACGCTGGAATAAACAGAAACGCCCGGAGCATACCAAGCTCCGGACGAATATATGTCACTTTATGATCTCTGCGGAATCCAGTACGATGGTAAACGGGCCATCGTTGCACAGCTCCACCTTCATGTCTGCACCGAACACACCGCCCTCTACAACAGGGATGGTTCTGCGGCAGTATTCCATGAAATACTCATACAGAGCATTGGCCTGGTCCGGCTTCCCCGCATGGATGAAGCTGGGCCGATTGCCTTTGCGGCAGTCTGCATACAGGGTAAACTGGGACACCACCAGAAGCTGGCCGCCCACATCCTGTAAGGACAGATTTGTTTTGTCATTTTCATCCGCAAAGATACGCATGCGGATCATTTTATCTGCCATTTTCTCGGCAATTTCCTTTGTATCCTCCATGCCCACTCCCAACAGAACGAGAAAGCCCTGCCCGATCTGTCCGGTGATCGCTCCGTCCACTGTTACCTTTGCGTGCTGCACACGCTGAATGACCATTCTCATACGTTTCCTCTCCTTAATATCCCTCTTTGACCAGCTTCCGCACAGCGGCGAAGGCCGCCTTCTCTCCCTGTTCCGCAAGGATCGTCAGCAGCTCCATGAGCTTCTGCTCGGTTTCCGGATGAAGCAGGCCGTTCTTCCGGGCGTTTGAATTCTGAAAGTAAATCAGGGCGCTGTCCGCTTTGTAGTCCTTGCCCTGATAAATTTTGCTGGCAGCCACACGGTCGCAGAACATCTCGGCCACAAAGCGAGCCGGCATTTTTACAGGCTCAATGCGTTTGGTGACACGGCTGTAATCCTGCCAATATTCAAAATGATGGCGGTTTCTGCCTTTATGGTGCATCCATGCAAGGGAATAGCCCAGATCATCCCGTTCTGCTTCGTTGGGGCTGCGTGTACCGAGATAATACCGTGCACCGGGAATAAATTCAGTAGGCGTATATTTGGATAGATCATGCCGCAGGCCCTGCCACAGAATGCCGCATTTTGCGCAGTGGACGATGACCTTGTGACGATGTCGGGTGATGGTTCTGAAATGCTGCCAGGCCTTCACAGGAATGCCTCCTTTTCCGTTTTTCTCTTATTATAGCATATTCCCCGGCATTTGAAAAGACCCTGACAGAAAAAGGAATGAAAATCAACCGCCGTCCGGCGCAGAAAGAAAAGCTCAGCAATACAGCTTTGTTCCTTACACAAGCCGATTATAAATCGTATGCAAAAGCCCGAACACAGCAATTGTGCCGACAAAACAAATTGCAACTTTTAAAACCAGCCAGCCAGCAGACCCCTTGAAGCGCTTATCACGAAACAGATGCACAAGAAGCGGAAGGAGCGGAATCCACGGCAGATAAAACAGCAGCGAATACGCAAAAGAAAAGGTCTCGCTCACCGTAAGAAGCCCTTGACTTTCCGAGGCCTTGATGAATGTCCATGACACATTCAGAATGACGTACAAAGCGGCACTGATTATAATATTTCTGATGACGGATCTTTTCGTCAAAACGGATACCTCCCTCAAAAAAGGCTGCATTGTATGAAACATGCAGCCTTTCTGTTCAATCTTTAACCCTGCATACCACGCAGAATCCAGTCATACATACCCTGATACTGGAGAGCGGAGCTGCCCCAGGAGAAGTCCTTCTCCATGCCGCGGGTGATGATATCATTCCAATCCTGGCGGTACTCAAAGTAGATCTTCTTTGCATAATTGATGGTGTACAGCAAATCCTCCGCATTGTAATGCTGGAAGGTAAAGCCTGTACCGCACTTTTCGTACTCATTGTACGACTCAACAGTATCCTTCAGACCGCCGGTTTCACGCACGATCGGCACTGTACCATAGCGCAGGGAGATCAGCTGTGTCAGGCCGCACGGCTCAAACCGGGACGGCACCAGCATGGCATCCGCAGCAGCATACAGCTTGTGTGCCAGTGCATCAGAATAGAAAATATTCGCAGAAACACGATCCGGATGCTTGCCCTGATAGTAGCGGAACATATCCTCATACTTGGATTCACCTGTACCAATGACAACCAGCTGTGTAAACTCATCAGTGATCCGGTCTGCAATCCAGTCTACCAGATCCAGACCCTTCTGGTCGGTCAGACGGGAGATAATGGCGATCATGAACTTATTCTCATCCACCGGCAGGCCCAGCTCCTCCTGAAGCGCCTTCTTTGCCAGCTTCTTCTGCTCCACCGCATTCTGCACATTGTAATGCACAGAGATCTTCGGGTCGGTCTCCGGGTTGTATACATCATAGTCAATGCCGTTGAGGATACCTCTCAGAGAACGTGCTCTTGCACAGAGCAGACCATCCAGCTGCTCACCATAGTACGGGGTCTTGATCTCCTCCGCATAGGTCTCACTAACCGTTGTGATATAGTCCGCATAGACCAGGCCGCCCTTGAGCATGTTGGCATCCTTCTTGAACTCCAGCTTATCCGGCGTGAACATATAGTCCGGAAGAGCCGTATTATACAGGAAGTGACGGATATCCCACACACCCTGGAACTTCAGGTTATGTATGGTCATAATGGTCTTTGTGCCCCAGTAGAAGCTGTGAGACGCAAAGGTGCTGCGCAGAAATACCGGAATCATGCCAGCCTGCCAGTCGTGACAGTGGATGATATCCGGGCGGAAGCCAATGACCGGCATAACAGCCAGCACCGCCTTGGAATAGAAGATAAAGCGCTCGATATCCCACATCGTAGAGCTGGTGTAGGGTGTGTCGCACTTGAAGTAGTACTCATTATCAATAAAGTAGAACTTGATGCCCTCGTATTCATACTCCATGATACCCACGAACATCTTATCGTGGCGCTGACCGTAGTCCATATAGAAGCTGGTCACATGGCGGAACTGTCCTCTGTACTCCCACGGAATACAGGTGTAGTTCGGCAGAATTACACGTACATCATACTCCCCTTTATAGAGGCTCTTGGGCAGAGCGCCCACAACATCGGCCAGACCGCCGGTTTTTACAAAAGGAACACATTCGGATGCTGCAAATAAAATATTTTTCATAACACTATATTCATATGCAAAATCTCAGGATTTCGCACACAAACTCTCCTTTCGCCGTATTCTCACGGAAGCGCACATGCCCCGCTCCTTTATTATACAACTTTTCTCACCAATCGTCAAGGGCTTTTGGAAAATATTTTCGGTGAAAATGTACAAAATTCAACACATATCCTGCTGAATTTCATATCCCGGAAAAAGATAAAGAGACGATCGCTTCTGCAATCGTCTCTTGTGATATTTATTCAGGGGTTACCGGCAGAGTCTCCACCTTTTCCAGAATGTACTCCAGAAGGGCCGTAGCATCCGATGCATTGATCAGACCATCTGCACAGCAGTCCGCCAATGCATTCTGCTCATCAGAAGCCTGCATCGTACCGGCAGTGATTTTCTTGATGGCTACAACGTCCCTGAGGGATATCTGACCGTCCAGATTTACATCCCCAATGCCAATTACAACGGTTTCTGCAATTGCTTCAGTAGTTGTAGCGGGCAGAAGACATCCTGGCAGCAACGCACCATCCGCTTCCTCTGGCAAATCCGTCCAGTACGGGTCAGAATAGGCGATCTCACCGAATACCAGGTCCGTTTCGCCTTGTTCTATCCCAACCGCACCGGTATAGCTGTACATCGTTCCGTCAACATAAACCAATCCGCACGGGAATCTATCCACCCATGCACGGCCAAACAGAATTTTTCCATTGTTGTCCAGCCCTTCTTCTACATACGCCAGATCATATTCACTATAGCCAGCAAAGCATGTTTCTACGCCGTCCTCAAACTGCTTGGTGCTCAGTCCCACGACTTCACCATTCAAGGATACGATTCGTATATACACACCTTCATCCACGGCCATATCATAGAAATTGTAGTAATAATACGGCTCACTGAGCGTCAGCGTAGTCAGCTCGGCTTCTGTTTTGTCATAGAAGTGATAATAAACCACTTCATCATACCACTCCTGAAGCTGATCTGCGTCAAGGTCAGCACTGACAGAAGGATATTCATTTGCATCCTGCACGGCAAAAGCATGCATACCCAGACAAGACATGCTCATTACACCTGCAAGAAGGACGGATAGTACCTTTGTTCCTTTCATCATAAAAATCATCCTTTCTCTAATCAGGAATTAATGTGCGTATTTTCGGATCTGAACGAATATGTTTGATACCAATTAGTAAAAACAAATCCATATCCTTCCGGACCATATTTAAAATCCTCTGAACTCAAATCAGCATTTGAATCTACGTACGCTTCCATCAATTCAGGAAAATTCGAATCCGCCACGGTATAAACGGCGGTATTATCATCATAATACCTCATACCACCAATAACAAGACTGTGTGCTCCTCCTGTTCCAGAAACATCAATAATTACGGCATTATCATGAGATAATTCAGTATAAACTGCTGTTCCCGATATAGAATCTGCGTAACATGTATCAAGCAATCCATACATAGATAATCCTATTTTATAATAATGCGCAGTTCCAACAGGAGTGCTTCCCGTTGCAACGCTTATAGCCGTATATACATCCATTGCGTCCTTATATCCGCTATCGCCTTCTAAATAACCATTTTCGTAGTTATACTTCGTCGCAATTGATGCAGCCCAGCATATACCGCCATTAATCGACTGATTCTCAACTCGATGAAAATAATAACTATCCAGTTCAGCGTTCATGACTACAGATACTCTTGCATTGCTGGATACATAAGGCTGAAATTGGCCATATTCAGCATCCAGTGAATTCAGTTGCATGGATAGTTCATTCTCAAAGCTATAATCGGTTACCTCATCTGTCTGCGTGTCATAAAAATTCACGCCATCAAAAATCAAGGATTCCCCATTATTACAACAAAATGCGATATCCATCTCAGAATCATAAGCATTCTGAATACACACAGGAGATTGTTGACGAAATGTTGAATAATAACCGCCATCCACCGAACTTACACACATGATACCAATAACAGTATCTTCATAATATGCAACAAAAACATCCTTATTGCATGTCTCCATGGTTTCAAGGTCATACAATTCAAATGCATCACTGAGCGTGACGCCGCTAAGGGATGCGTAATCTGTATCACTCAGATACTTACCCAGAGCTTCTTCAACATACATCATTTCCGCACTTTCCAGTGCCATTACGCTGCCAGCGCAGGGAGCAAGGACACTGCCGTCACAGACGCAGCCAGCATCCCGGAAAGCAAGCGTTTCATATTTGCCATTGGAATTCCTCCTAATATTTTTGTAATTATATTATACTATATTTTCTATCAAAAGTCAATCCTATTCACTAAAAAAATGATTGTTATTTTACACAAATTTACATTCACATTCTTTGTGCAAAATGCAAAAAACCGCCGTAAGTTTCCTTACGGCGGCCTTTTCACATAATTTCAGAGACCGATTCGGTACGCCGGCTCCGCTTACGCCTTGCCTACAGAACCAAACAGGTTCATCTTCTCCTCAACCTTTGCCATGATTGCTTCATAGCCCGGCAGGAGCAGCTTTCTCGGATCAAAGCCCTTCTTCTGCAGATCCTTGCCTTCTTCAATATACTTTCTGGTAGCCTCAGCAAATACCAGCTGGCACTCGGTGTTTACATTGATCTTTGCAACACCCAGAGAGATAGCCTTCAGGATCTGATCATCCGGAATGCCTGTACCGCCGTGCAGTACCAGCGGAACCTCACCAACAGTAGCCTTGATCTGCTCCAGTGTCTCGAAGCTCAGGCCTTCCCAGTTGTCCGGATATACACCGTGGATGTTGCCAATACCAGCAGCCAGGATATCTACGCCCAGATCAGCAATGGTCTTGCACTCCTGCGGATCTGCACACTCGCCCTTACCAACAACGCCGTCTTCCTCGCCGCCGATGGAACCTACCTCAGCCTCGATGGACAGACCCAGATTGTGAGAAACTGCTACCAGCTCCTTGGTCTTTGCGATGTTCTCCTCGATCGGGAAGTGAGAACCGTCGAACATTACAGATGTGAAGCCAGCCTTGATGCAGTCATAGCACTGATCATAGGTACCGTGATCCAGATGCAGAGCAACCGGAACGGTGATGCCCAGTGTCTCATCCATAGCCTTTACCATAGCTGCAACGGTCTTGAAACCAGTCATGTACTTGCCTGCGCCGGCCGATACACCCAGGATTACCGGAGACTGAAGCTTCTGAGCGGTGTTCAGAATTGCCTTTGTCCATTCCAGATTGTTGATGTTGAACTGGCCGACAGCATACTTGCCCTCCATAGCCTTCTGCATCATATCCTTTGCTGATACTAACATTTGCTTTTCCTCCTAAAGAAAAAAATAGAATATACATAAATCGATGCCCAAATGCATCTCTTTTTCTATTATACCTCATTCCACCGGAAATTGCAAGAGGTTACAGGAAATTTATCGATTATACATCTTCCGGTCAGTCTGTGCTGTTGCATACGACCACATCGCCGACCTCGATCACCACATGTCCCTGGGGTATGATCGTCTGCTCTCCCCGGCGTATCAGAATCAGCAGCTTATCCTTCTTCAGGGCCAGGCTGCGGATCTCCTTGCCGCACCACTCGTGCTTTTCTGTGATGGCGATCTCCGCCAGACGGATCCGCTCATCATCCTGATAAGCATCTGCTGTAAGTACTGCAGTGTCTCCCTCTGCGAGAACCGTGTCTCCCTTTGGAATAACAGTCTCTGCGCCCCGAATCAGCATTACCAGCAGCGTTTCCGGCGGCAGGGACAGCTCCTTCACCTGCTTGCCAGCCCACTGGCTTCCCTCCGAAATCGGAACCTGTATCAGCTGAAGCTCCTGCTCCTCTGTGTAGTCTGTAAAGGTCTTGAGGACATTTCCGCTTTCATCGATCATGGAAAGCTTCCTGGCCACAGCCGGAAGCAGCGTTCCCTGAATGGCGATAGACAGAAGGATCACACAGAATATGATATGGAAAAGGTCATTCTCCAGCACTGCACCGCCGGCTATGGCGGATACGATGAACACCGCCGAGGTTGCACCTCTCAGACCCGACCATGAGATCAGAAGCTGCTGAGAGAGCTTGGCCCGGAAGGGCGTCATCAGCAGAGCCACCGCTATAGGACGAGCCAGCACCGTCAGGAACAGGGCGATTCCCAGGGCCGGAAGAATCACCTCCGGAAGCCTGGACGGCGTAGACAGAAGACCGATAATAAAGAACAGCGTTACCTGCATCAGGTTGGTGATACCATCAAAGAAGCCAACCTGCTTCTTCTTGTTGGGAATATTAGAGTTACCCAGAATAATGCCGCAGATATAGGCACTCAGATAACCATTGCCCTGAATCAGGGTCGGCAGCACATAGGACAAAATGGCAACCGCTACCAGCAGAATGGTATCAAAGCCATTTCCGGCCAGCTTTACACGGCACAGGAACCATTTTGTGATCAGAGCCAATAAAACACCGGCGCCCACTCCGAACACCAGCTGCGTGAAAAGCAGATCGGCGATACTTCCGGCGGTGACATTGCCTGTCATCATAGAAAGAACCACCGTTGTCATCATATAAGCAATGGGATCGTTACTGCCGCTCTCCACCTCAAGAAGGGAGGCTGTGCCGTACTTCAGGCTCAGCTGCTTGGAACGGAGGATGGAGAATACAGACGCTGCATCTGTCGAGCCAAGCACCGCACCAGTCAGCATCGCCTCCAGCCAGCCAAAGCCCAGCACAAAATGACAGAACACGCCCACAAACAAGGCCGTCAGAAAAACGCCGGCTGTGGAAAGCAGAACCGATCGTCCGGCCACCGGACGGGCCTCACTCCATTTGGTACTGAATCCGCCGTAGAAAATGATAAAAATCAGGGCGCAGGTACAGAGATTCTCCGTACTTTTGTAATTGTCAAAACTGATCCCCAGAAGGCCATCCACACCGCACAGCATACCGACTCCGATAAAGGCCAGGAGCATGGGAACTCCGATCCGGTTGGTCAGCTGATTGCACAGCACACAGGCCACCACAACCAGCGAGAACAGCAAAAGCATCTGCATCATAATGCATCTCTCCTTTCTCAACACTTTCATTGAATCTGTTCATTGAAATTTATGCCTGTATCTATTATAATAGATATATCAGAAAATTGCAAGACTGAATCTTGTTCAATCGTAAAAGGAGCGAATTTACAGAATGGATCTTCATCAGTTTTATCTGGGGACGGCTCTGGAGGCCTACACCTATTTTGGCGCACATGTTCAGCCGGAGGGCGGTGTACTGTTCCGCACCCTGGCGCCCAATGCAGAGCGCGTTTCTCTCATCTGCGAATCCAGCGGCTGGAATGAAATTCCCATGGAGCGGGAAACCGACGGCGGTATCTATCGCTGCTGGCTGGCCGATGCAGAGCCGGGGCAGATGTATAAGTACCGCATCTATATCAAAAATGCAGATGTGCCCTATATTGACCACTGCGACCCCTATGGCTTCGGAATGGAGCTGCGCCCGAAAAATGCATCGATCATCCGTGATCTCAAAGCCTATACCTTCCACGATGAAGCATGGATGCAGCAGCGGGGAAATCATCATGAAAAGCCTGTCAACATCTATGAGGTGCATCTTGGCTCATGGATGACGAATCCGGATGACGAAAACGGATACTACCGATATGAGGAAATCGCTCCCAAGCTGGTGGAATATGTAAAGGAGCAGGGATACAACTACATCGAATTCATGCCCCTCAGTGAGCATCCGGCGGACTGCTCCTGGGGCTATCAGAACACAGGCTTTTTCAGCCCCACCTCCCGGTATGGCGATGCAAGGGGGCTGATGGAGCTGGTCGATCTGTGCCACCAAAGCGGCATTGGCGTGATCATGGACTATGTGCCGGTACATTTTGCGGTGGACGGCTATGGTCTGGCGAATTATGACGGCACATTCCTGTATGAGTACCCAGAGAAGGAAATCACACGCAGCGAATGGGGCAGCTGCAATTTCAATCACTCCCGCGGGGAGGTGTGCAGCTTCCTGGCCTCCTGCGCAAACTACTGGCTGACCGAATTCCACTTTGATGGGATCCGCATGGATGCCGTATCCCGTCTCATCTACTGGTACGGCGACCCAAATTCCGGCGTGAATCCCAACAGTCTCAACTTTCTCAAATCTATGAACAGCCACCTGCGCCGGCTTCATCCGGATGTGATGCTCATTGCAGAAGACTCCACCAACTACGACGGCGTGACCCGTCCTGTAGAATTCGGCGGTCTGGGCTTTGACTACAAATGGGATATGGGCTGGATGAACGATACGCTGGACTATTTCCGTGCTCATCCGTGGTCGAGAAAAGACATTTACCACATGCTGACCTTCTCTATGATGTACTATTATAATGAGCGCTATCTGCTGCCCCTGTCTCACGATGAAACGGTACATGGAAAAGCCACCATCGTACAGAAGATGTTCGGTGACTATGAGCAGAAGTTTCCTCAGGCTCGTGCATTATATATGTATATGTATCTTCACCCGGGCAAGAAGCTGAATTTCATGGGCAACGAAATCGGTCAGCTCCGGGAATGGACAGAGGAGCAGGAGCAGGACTGGAGTGTGCTCAGATATCCCATGCACGACTCCTTCCATCAGTATATGAAGCAGCTCTGCCAGCTTTATATGTCCGAACCGGCCCTGTCAGCCGGGGACTATCGACCGGATGGTTTCCGGTGGATCGACTGCCATCAGGAAGAAAAGTGCATTTATGCCTTTGAGCGGCGTGCAGGCGAGGAACGAATCCTTGCGCTGTTCCACTTTGATGACGCACGAACAGAGGATTTCACCTTTACCCTGGAGCAGGGCGAAATCATCACACCCCTGCTGAACTCCCAGTGGGAGAAATTCAGCGGTACACTGAAAAAGGACACAGCCGATATTTCCGGTGAAGCATCCGAAAACGGCTATACTTACCATGTGCAGCTTCCGCCCTTCTGCGGTGCAGTCTATAAAGTAAAAGTGAAAAACAGAAATACAAATTCCAGATAAAGCATAAAGAGCGGCTGTACCGGTATAAAAACCTGTACAGCCGCTGTTTTTCTTATTGATCCATCTTATTAAGCTTGTGAAACACTGCTTACGTTCGTCCTATCCTCGGGAAATCAGTCTGTATACGGAAGGGATTCTACAAGCATAACCAGATATTCCAGCAGTGTAACCGAATCCAAGGTATTGATCTGACCATCATCATAGCAGTCTGCATTGCTCAGGGAGGCCTCGTTCAGAGACAGCGCGCCCGCCAGATACTTATTGAGCAGTACCGCATCAATCAAAGAAACATCCTCATCCAGATTTATATCGCCGCACAGGCCCTCTACAACGGTAACATTACAGAAAAGAATCTTGCCCCGGACAATGGTATATACCCGGCATGAACCGGTGGCTTTGGCCGTAATTGTGCCGTTTTCTGAAATGGTCGCTATCGATTCATCCGTAGTTTTCCATGTCTCTGTACCGTCTGCATTATAGACCTTCAGCTTAAAATTCATTCCCTCATACAGCTCTACGCTGGTATGAGAAAGATATGGGGTTTCATACACGGTGACAACCTCGCTTGAAACAACTGTTGTAGTGGTAGTGGACGTAGTTGTTGTCGTTGTGGTCTCTGTTGTAGTAGTGGTTGTTGTTGTCTCCTCTGTAGTTGTCGTGGTTGTCGTGGTTGTCGTTGTGGGTTCAGGCGTGGTCGTAGTGGTCGTTGCCGCAGTCGTCTCGGAGGTCGTGGTAGTCGTCGTTGTGGTAGTCTCAGGGGTCGTTGTTGTAGTAGTAGAAGTCGTCGTTTCCGGCTCATCCTCTGTTACAACGATCGTCAGTCCGCGTGCAACATCCGGCAGACAGTCCTCATTCATAAAGGTCTTTCCATCCTCCTGGAAGGAAATGGTATATGTGCCGCTGGGCGTACCCTGCTGTACAACTGCTTCAAAGGAGGTAGCTGCAAACTCATCCGATTCACCCAGGAAAGAGGTCGTGCCGGATCCGTTATACTGCCAGATGGTAACATTACACAAGCCCGGGATCAAGGAGCCGACCGGAAGCGTCGGATCATAGAATGGAATCGTTCCTGTTTCTGTATCCAGCTCAAAATTATCCTGTCTTACATATTCATATGTAAAGGTCGCTGAACCATCCTCCTGCGGTTCAACATCAACATAGAAGCGCTTTTCCTCCTTCAGCTGAATGTCCTTGTTCTCCTGACTTGTAAAATAGGATGCATCAAAATAAATCTGATTGTTCTCACCCATATATATAAGCTCACCAAAGGTCGGCTCGTTTACATACTTTGTAGAATAATACATACACTCCACATTGGAATATACTGTGCCCGTTCTTTTTGTAATTACCCTGGCCAGCATATAGGGAGTAAGCTCACTGGTAAATGTACCGCCGCTGTAGGTATATTCCTTATTCTCACCCAGAGCACCGTAGTCCATGGGATTCTGGAACCGGATCGCATCCCAGCTGCTCGGCTCCCAGGCATAGCACATATATTTGATATGCGGATCTACCCACTCCTCTGAATCCATATAGATCGAAACCGGAATGACAACATCCCCCTCAGCCAGCTCAGACTCGGAGATATATACGGTATCGGCCCGGTCCTCTCCGGTAGCCATATATAGCTCAAAATAAGGATGTGTATGCTCTGTTGCCGCAAAAACATTCCCCACGGACATTCCCGTAACACCAAGCACGGCCGCTGTGCAAACCGCTGCCCACTTTGTAAACTTCATTTTCATTATAAATACAGCTCCTTCTTTTTCCTCAGAATTTCCCGCTTCCTTTTTTACCGAAAGCCTTCCTTAGCCTTCCTTTACACATAAAATAGTATATCACTTCTTTCTCCCTTTGTCAAGGAAATCACCATAAATTCCGATTCTTTTTTCTACTATCCAAAGCTGTTGTTGTGCAGATTGCATAACTTGAGACATGGGAACGTCTCTTTCCGGATCGATCTGGAAAATTCATCTCCATGCTCTTTTTATTTCCGCTGGAGTGTGCTATAATATTTTTGGTATCATATCAAAATACAGGAGGATTCTATGAAAAAGCTTCTTCGCTATCTGGCCGGCTACAAAAAGGAATGTATTCTCGGCCCTCTCTTTAAAATGCTGGAGGCCATCTTTGAGCTGTTTGTTCCGCTGGTTGTAGCCTCTGTCATCGATACAGGTATAGGCGGCGGCGACAAATCCTATATCATAAAAATGTGCCTGCTCATGGCCGCCCTGGGAGCAATCGGCCTGACCAACACCCTTTTTGCACAGTATTTTGCTGCAAAGGCTGCTGTTGGGTTTTCTGCAAAAATCCGTCATGCGGTCCTCTCCCATATTCAGAAGCTGTCCTACGCCGATATGGACAGGCTGGGTGCATCCACGCTGATCACACGAATGACCAGTGATATCAACCAGATTCAGACGGGGACGAATCTGGCCATTCGCCTGCTGCTTCGCTCCCCTTTTATTGTATTCGGCGCTATGATCATGGCCTTTACCGTGGATGTAAAAAGTGCGCTGATTTTCGCTGCGGTCATTCCGGTGCTGTCAGTGATCGTATTCGGCATCATGCTCCTGAGCATGCCTCTTTACAAGAAAGTACAGGGCCGTCTGGATCGTGTGATGAACACAGCCAGAGAGAATCTCAGCGGTGCACGTGTACTCCGGGCCTTCCGGAAAGAGAACGACGAAACAGAAAAATTCGAGGATAACAGCCAGGCCCTGACCGCTATGCAGAAAACTGTAGGACGGATCTCTGCGCTGATGAATCCCCTCACCTATATCGTTATAAACCTGGCCGTCATTACCCTCATCTGGACAGGAGCCATTCAGGTAGAAGCCGGACTTCTGACACAGGGCGCAGTGGTTGCACTGTATAATTATATGTCCCAGATTCTGGTGGAGCTGATCAAGCTGGCCAACCTGATCATTACACTGACCAAGACTGCTGCCTGCGGGAACCGGATTCAGAGTGTTCTGGACACAGAGCCGTCTCAGGTATTTGCACCGGAGACAGAGCCTGTCACTGTTTCCCAGCCGGGCTGTGTAAGCTTTGAAAATGTATCCCTCACCTATGAAAAGGCCGGCGCACCGTCCCTGCACAATATCTCCTTCACGGCCAAAAAGGGGGATATCATCGGCATTATCGGCGGTACAGGCTCAGGCAAGAGCAGCCTTATAAATCTTATTCCCCGATTCTATGATGCTACAGAGGGAAGCATCTCCATCGGCGGAGCGGATATTATGACCTATCCCAAGGAGCAGCTCCGCAGCCGGATCGGCATCGTTCCCCAAAAGGCCACGCTTTTTAAGGGCAGCATCCGGAAGAATCTCCTCTGGGGCCAGGGCAATGCAACAGACGAGGAGCTGTACGACGCCCTGAAAACCGCACAGGCTCTGGATGTGGTATCCTCCAAGGAGAAGGGGCTGGATGAAATTATCACCGAGGGCGGACGGAATCTCTCCGGCGGCCAGCGGCAGAGACTGACCATCGCACGTGCGTTGGTAAGAAAGCCGGAGATCCTCATTCTGGACGACAGCGCATCCGCTCTGGACTTTGCTACGGATGCGGCCCTGCGGAAGGCGCTCCGTGCGCTTCCCTATCAGCCAACGGTATTCATCGTCTCCCAAAGAACCGCTTCCATCCGGTTTGCTGATACCATACTTGTACTGGAGGATGGTCATCTGGCCGGAATCGGTACCCATGAGGAGCTGCTCCGGAGATGTACGGTATATCAGGAGATTCACGATTCGCAATTTTCAAAGGAGGCGGCGACCCATGAAGCAGAATAAAAAATCTCAGATGCAGACGCTGAAAAAGGTTCTGCACTACATTGCGCGCCGGAAGATCTGGCTGGCTCTGAATCTTCTGCTGTCCCTGGTGACCGTGGCGCTGACCCTGTATGTACCCATTCTGGTGGGTCAGGCCATCGATCAGATCGTGGAGCCGGGAAAGGTGGCCTTTGACGCCATCACACAGATCCTCCTGACGGTAGGGATCTCTGTGGGAATCACTGCGCTGGCTCAGTGGATCATGAATATGCTGGGCAACAAAATCGCCTATGAGGTGGTGCAGGATGTACGCAGCCAGGCCTTTGCCAAGGTGCAGAAGCTGCCTCTCTCCTATCTGGACAGCCATCCGGCCGGTGAGACTGTGAGCCGTATCATTGCCGACGCCGATCAGTTTGCAGAAGGCCTGCTCATGGGCTTTACCCAGCTGTTTACAGGTGTGATCACCATTCTGGGCACACTGCTGTTCATGCTGCGCATCAATGTATGGATCACGCTGGTAGTTGTGGTTATGACACCGCTCTCCCTGGTGGCGGCCAGCTTTATTGCCAAGCGTACCTATCTTATGTTCCGCCAGCAGTCCGAGACCCGTGCGGAGCAGACCTCTCTCATCAATGAGATCATCGGCGGTCAGAAGGTGGTGCAGGCCTTTGGCCATGAGGATGAAACTCTGGAGGAATTCGATGAGATCAACGATCGGCTGGAGAAATGCTCCCTGAAGGCGGCCTTCTTCTCCTCCCTGACCAATCCGGTGACCCGCTTTGTCAACGCCCTTGTCTATGCGGCCGTATGCCTGACTGGTGCACTGACAGCCGTGAGCGGCGGCATTACCATCGGCGGTCTGTCCTGCTTCCTCAGCTATGCCAATCAGTACACCAAGCCCTTCAATGAAATTTCCGGCGTTGTGGCAGAGCTTCAGAACGCCCTTGCCTGTGCAGAGCGGATTTTTGAGCTGATCGAAGAAACACCCGAAACTCCCGACAAGGCAGACGCTCGCATATTGACAGAAGCCGAGGGCCGTGTGGAGCTGAAAAATGTTTCCTTCTCCTATGTGCCGGAACGCCCTCTGATCGAAGGGTGCAGCCTGAACATCCGTCCCGGCCAGAGAGTCGCCATTGTCGGTCCGACAGGCTGCGGCAAGACCACGCTCATCAACCTGCTCATGCGGTTCTATGATGTGTGCGGCGGAGGTGTTTTTGTGGATGGGACAGATATCCGCGAAATCACAAGAGAAAGCCTGCGGAGCAGCATCGGTATGGTACTCCAGGAAACATGGCTTCAGAATGCCACCATCCGGGAGAATATTCTCATGGGTAAGCCGGAGGCCACGGAGGAGGAGGTCATTGCAGCAGCCAAGGCGGCTTATGCGGACAGCTTCATCCGGAGACTGCCCAAGGGATATGACACGATCATCGGAGACGGGGACGGCAATCTCTCCCAGGGGCAGCGTCAGCTGCTCTGTATCGCACGGCTGATGCTCTGTCCGCCGCCGATTCTTATTCTCGACGAGGCGACCTCCTCCATCGACACCAGAACGGAGCTGAAGATCCAGTCAGCCTTTGCAAAGCTCATGGAGGGACGAACCAGCTTCATTGTTGCCCACCGCCTTTCCACTATTCAGGAGGCCGATGTAATTCTGGTTATGAAGGATGGCCATATCATTGAACAGGGCCGTCACAAAGAGCTGCTCAGTCAGGGCGGCTTCTATGCAAAGCTCTATCAAAGCCAGTTTGCGATATAAATTCATGGGGCTGGACTTTCCTTTCCAGGAAGTCCGCCCCTTTCTTTTTCCATGAAAATCTGTCACATTTTTCGCAGAAGAAGCGTTATTATACACAGAGGGTCCTGTTTTATCGGAGCAGTAAAACATTTTTCTGTTTTTCCGGCTCTGACAGGCAGCTCTGTCTGTTCCGACGCATTTTTGTCTTTTACAGCGTGTATTTATCTTTTTTTCATGAGATCAACACCTGTTTTACATTGACCTCCAGCGAAAAAAAGAGTATAATAAATTTGACCTATATAGAAATGGAGAAGCTTGCAATGAGAAATAAGAGAAGATTCTGCGCCGCTCTGCTGTGTGCAGCCCTGTTGACCGGATGCGGCCAGACCGCTACAGTAACGGAAAATTCTGATGAAAGCACAACAACTACATCTGCACAGGCCGGGGAAGCCTATATGGAGGAAAATGTCATAACCGAAGCTGTAACAGAAGTACCTACTGAACCACCTTTGATCACGGTAACAGAGCTGCCAAGACAACATCAGATCGATGTACCAGCCCTTCTCCAGAATCCGGAGCTTCCGGCTGGCTGTGAGATCACCTCTCTGACCTGCCTTCTGAACTATCTGGGATATCCAGTAGATAAGGTAGTCATGGCAGATACATACCTGGACTATGTCACAGAAAACGGTACGAACTACACCTTCTTTGAAAAATATATCGGCAGCCCTCATTCGAATGGATATGGATGCTACTCTCCTGTTATCATGAAGGCTGCAACAGAATTTCTGGCTGACCAGAACAGCAGCCTGAAACCGGTGAATCTCTCCGGCAGCACCCAGGAGGAGCTTCTCATGGCGGTAGCCAGCGGACATCCTATCGTGATCTGGAACACCATGGGCAGCAGCTCCGTATATGAAGACCTGGTATGGACCACTCCGGACGGCGAGGATGTCTATTGGTGCATTCTGGAGCACTGCATGCTCCTGACCGGATATGACCTGGAGGCGAATACTGTCACTGTATGCGATCCTCTCAATGGCGTTATGGCCTATGACCTGACACAGTTCTTCGCTGTATACGATGACATGTACCAACAGGCTATGACCATCTATTAAGAAAAATAAGAGACAGTCTCCGGGCTGTCTCTTTTATTCTTTATTTACGAAGCGGAAAGCTCCTGCTCTTGACCTTTTCACAAAAAAAGGGTATAATAAGAAAAGAGTATTATCGCTTGTGACAACCGGACATGGATTGGCACAGGTTCATATACACAGGAGGATGTTATGGCGAAATTCTGGTGTAAAGTGTGCGATGAGCCGCTGGGCGCAGCGGAGGGCGCAGTTGTAGCCACCTGCACAGTCTGCGGAGCAAGGCAGGCTCTGCCTCATTCCATTGATGATGAATATCTGGCTCATGTCGGCGAACTGAAAAGATTCCGCCAAAACGGGGAATTTGAAAAGGCCCTGGCTCTGGCCGATGGTCTGCTCAAGCGCTCCGAAAAGGATGCAGCACTGTACTGGCAGCGCGCTCTGATTCAATATCAGGCTGTTTATCGCCGAAGCGAGAGTACATATGGCTATGAGCTGGTTTGTCAAAAGGAAGAACATACGCCCGTTTCGGAAAATGAAGATTTCCAGAAGGCTCTCCAATATGCAAGTGCGGCTCAGCGGGGTATTTACGAGGAAGATGCCAAGCTGCTGGAGCGTGCAAGACGGACCCTCTGCGGTGAATCCTATGTTCCGGAAGATTCTGTTTCTCCCCTGAACAGCGGCTTTCTTTGTCTGGAGGACGGAGAATGGGAAGCGGCTGTACAGCGGTTTGATCATGTTCTCACAGAAAATTCCCAGGAGGCTCTTGCCTATTTCGGAAAGATGATGGCCGAGCTTCAGGTGCATCGTGAAAGTGAACTGTCCCATCCGGAGCTGCATCCGGAAGAAACAGAAAACTTCAGACTGGCCATGGAATACGGAAACGAAACGCTCCGTGAAAAGCTCAGCCGTATTCGTGAAACGGGGATCCTGACCCGTGCAGCCGAAGAATATGAAAAGGCCTCCACCGTAGATGATTGGAAGCGTGTAAAAAAGCTGCTTTCCCAGATTCCGGAAAATGAAAAGGCCAGAGAGCGTATTATTTTATGTGAGAAAAAAATCCGTGAGATCATGATGCGGGAAGCACAGGTGCTTGTGGGCTGCCGGGAAGCCGCCAATCTGGGCCTGACCACGGATACACTCGGCACACGCATGGTCAATGCAAGCTATTACTATGATTTTGATATGCCCGGTGAACCGGATAAGACAAAGAAACGAGGAAATTCCGGGAGCACACATAAAAAGAAGGATAAAGTCCTGCTTCCGGTTGTGGCCGCAGCAGCTCTGCTGGGATTGGCAGGAATTGTCATTTACCTCCTGATCACAGGCGGTAAACATACTGAATCCGACAATCCGGATTCCAGCCAGACAAAAGCAGCTGCTGAAAACTCAATGGAGACAAGTGTCATTGGAACAGGCGATATAAATTCCCCCACAGAAGCAGCCACAGAAAGCAGTAAGTCTGAATATGTACCCAGCCTGTGTGCAGTGGGTGAGCGTGTGTTCATCCTGCGGGAAAACGGCTCGGTGCAGTGTCTCTTTGATCTGCCGATGGAAAATGCAGTGACATCAGCCGCCAGCGGGGCCAGCTTCTCAGGGAATGTTGCACCCTATGCATCCGATTGGTCAGACTGGGAGGATGTCCGTGCCCTTTACAGTGATCCTTCTGGAGACATGCTGTTTGCTGTTATGGAAAATGGTACGGTAGCCTATGATATTTTCTCTTCCTCGGAGATGAAATATGAGCAGCAGTACAAGGTGGTTTCCGCATGGCTGAATGTACAGGAAATTCAGTGGGATTCCGCTGATCCGGATGAGGCCTGTCTCTTTGCGCTGACAAAGGATGGCAGGATCTATGCCTCTGACCTGGAAACAGAGGAAACGATCAATGATACACTAGAGCTGCTCCTGGACGGCGGCCTCGCCATCGAATCCATGACGGCTCAAAATGGTCGTCTCCATATCCTTTTCGACACCGGCAGCTATTTCGCTGTCGATTACTAATATACGAAAATGCCCCTGTATGAACCATACAGGGGCTGTTCTTATTCTATTTATCCCAGAGGAATCAGCTCTGATACAGAGGAATTGCCCTGAGAATCTGTAACAATAAACATGCAGTAGTAATTCTCCGGATTCTGGATGGGCTGTACCACCAGCTCATAGCCCGTGGTCAGATCCTGCTCAAAGCCCATAAGCCAGCCGGATTCCTCCCAGTCAAAGAAGGGCAGCAGCCTGCCGTTTTCATCCCGTGTGAGGTAGCTGCACCGGCCGGTAACAGACATATAGGTATAGTCCCTCAGGTCGAGAAGCTGCTTGCTGGCCCGCTCGATTTCCTCGTCCGAGGTAACCGGAACAGCACTTCTGATCTCACCGTTGGGATGATTCTTGTCCACAACGACCTGAAGATTGGCCGCTGCTATATTCCAGTCGCTGATATCCTCTGCAATCCTGGTCAGCACCACAGAGGTGAAATAGCGCTTCTCCTCAGAAGAAGAATCATTATCAATGAGTACCATGGGTGTGCTGGAAATTTCACCAGTTTCCAGATCCTTCATGTATACCACATTGTTGCTGTAGTAGGCGTGGAGCGTACCGGTTTCATCCATCTCCACGTTCTTGCCGCCGTGGATGAATACATACATATCATCATACCGCTCATCATCAGCAGCTGTAACAAATCCGCCGTCCGAAGCCTTGCAGAGGATATAGTAAGCTGCGCTGCCGAAGTTGACCTTCTGCTCCTCGGTCAGCTTCAGGCTGATATCGCTTGCTGTACTGGAGAAGGAGGACTCCTCCTGTTCCTCCGGCTCACTGCTGTCCTCGGAAGACTCCAGCTCGTTCTTGCTCTCGCTTTCACTTTCACTTTCAGATTCCGACTCGGATTCTGATTCAGATTCCTGTGTTACCGGGACAGCCACTGTGTGAACCTCACCATGAGCCTCGGCGACATCCCACTCCTCTGCGATGGTCTCACCATTCTGAATGGCATAGAAATCCCGGAGAAAATCTGTATAGGACGGGGCAAAGCCGATATTTTCCTGAAGGGCCAGACAATATTCTGTATAATCCTCCTCTGCGCCAAAGGGATAGCAAAGAGACACGCCGCTTGCATTTTCCACATTGGTACGCATATAGACGGTCATATCGTTCAGGGCGGCCAGAGCCAGCTCCTCCTTGCGGGAGTCACTTCCGGCCAGCGTCTCGATCAGATCCGCAGCGTCTACCAGGCTGTAATTATAGCTTGCGGAAAAGCTGCCGAATTCCTTTACACGGTCACGGTCACGGACAGTCTGAGGGAAGGTGGACATAGACAGAGCCTCATGGGTCTCCTTGAAGAATTCGTCAAAAGCATCCTCTGCCGCCTGATATTTCTGTAAATCCAGACAGGAAAGAGTCAGGTCGGCATAGTACCGGGAATCCTCCTCAAATACAGCCTCGCCGTATTCCATGTATGTATCAATAATCTCACGGCCCAGATGCGCCCCATCCATATCCGGATCAGAAAGCGCTGACAGGAATTCATAGTTCCAGCCCCAGCCCGGCTCTGTCTCCTGAGAAGCGATCAGGTAGTTTGCATAAGGCGCAAAGGCATCCGCCAGCTCCAGAGAGCTCATCAGGCAGGCATCAAAGCCGATCCACTCCAGCTTTTTTCCGCTCTCACCAACGGAATTTTCCAGGGCAGCCTGCATCTCCGCCAGATTCAGGATATCCATATAATTTTCATCCACACCAAAGCCCAGCACCGGGCCAGCGCCGTGATTCCAGAGGATCAGGCTGTACATGTCGGTTTCATACTGCGCCATGCACTGCTTTACAAAGCTGCCCAGATTTTCCGCAGCGCCCATATTCTTGGATTCCAGGGTATCCACTACGGAGAATCCGCCCTCCTTCAGCTCCAGAAGCGTCTGATTCTCAGCGGAAATATTGCTGTTCTGCCACTCGGCTGCACCGCCGGCGCAGACAACAATGTGATTTTCCCCGGGATCAGGAAGGGCCTCCTCCATTTCCAGGAGATCGGCTGTCGCTGCGCCATAGCCCGATTCCAGGTCCGAGCCTACCATATAAACCATGATGGTCTGTGTGTAAACAGTTCCTGTTTCCGTACTTGCATCCACATTGTCAATTTCATTCTCAGCGGCTGCACCGGAAATTTCCTCTCCGGAATCAGAGACCAATCCACCCGCCTGGCTTTCGCCGTCCTTGTTGGGCTGTACGGTATTTTCATCCGCACATCCGGCTGCCATCGTACCCATCATCACACAGGCAAGCAGAGCAGCCATAAGCTTTTTTCTTGATTTCATAACATTCCTCCCATAGTATATTCTAAAAACAACAATATCTATCAGCTTGTCGAAAAACCTCTGAAAGCCTCCCCTTAGTAAGGGGGGCCTTAAGTGGAAAATTCCTAAAAACAGACTTTTTCGACAGACTGAATATTTATTATACCTCTTTTTCATCATGAGGTCAAGTAGATCTGCCATTTTCTCTTACATCATGAAGTACCGTGCTGCGATTTCCGCTGCATCACCCACCAGCTCCTTGCAGGGGCGCTTTTTGTAATAGCTTTCCGTTCTCTTTTCCGGCTCGTGATGGCTGGCTCCGGTCTGATCGAGCCCCAGAAGCTCCCGGCAGATCATGCTGCCATTTTTCTCACGGAATTCCGACGCCAGCTCCTGAATCCGCTTGTAATGCGCCGTTTTTTCCGCATGATCCTTCGGATCATCATAGCCGCAGAGCAGGCCGGCCATCATAAACATACCGCTGACCGCACCGCATACCTCTCTCAGACGACCCATACCGCCGCCAAAGGAGGAGGCCATTCTGGCTGCCATGGAAAGAGACATCCCCAGCTCCTCCGCAAAGGCCATCAGCACGGCCTGGCTGCAATTATACCCTTCAGTAAAAAATGCTTTGGCCCGATCGGCATATTCCGCCGGTGTTTGTCTGAGTACCGGACTTGTCCATTTTCGGAAAAATCCGCACTCTGCATCATTGCAGGCCCTGGCCGCATCTGAGCGGATGTTGCAGTGGAATACATGCCAGAGCGTTTCCGTCTCGTCTCCATATTCGTGGAATTCATAGGGTACGCCGTTTCTTTCCAGCGCATCGATCATAATATGCTGCTGATTCCGCAGGAAATCTCCATTGGAGGTCATTACGAAGGCCGGTGGAAACGCCGCAGTTACAAAATCCGCAGGCTGTCCAAGACAAAGCGCCTGCTCTCCATAGCCTTCTCCCAGAACGGTACGCACCAGCTCCTCTCCCTCCTCGGGGGAAGCACTGCCGTCCACACGACACAAGCCATCTCTCATCTCATAAACCCCGCAGTTCAGGGCAATGGCACGAATCCGTACCTCCGGCACATCCAGAGAAAGCTGCTCCCGAACGTCCGGATTTGTCAGCGCACAGGCATACATTGCAGCCATCTGCGCTCCGGCCGAATCGCCGACCATACAGAGACGGGAAAGGTCGCCGCCATACTCCGGAATGTGCGCCTTTACCCAGTGCATGGCTGCGTTTATATCCTGAAGATGCTCCGGATAGAGCACCTCCGGCGACAGACGATAGCTGAAATTCACCACTGCAAAGCCATGCTGCGCAAGGCTCATGCAATAATGCTGATATACGTCCTTATCTCCATAAACCCAGCCGCCGCCATGAACGCTGACGATCACCGGAAGGGGCCGTGCTGCGCCTTCAGGACGATATACGTCCAGCAGATTCCACTCTCCATGCACCCCATAGGAGATATTATCAAATCGCTCTACATCCTCCGGCGTTACAAGTCCGGCGTCTCTGGCCGAATCGCCGTCCTCAAACATTTTTCTCAGCTTCTGATAAACCTGCATGCTTCATTCCTCCTGCTCCGATATGGGCCCCTCGCAGGGCCTCTGTCTCTATATATTCCTGTATTTCACGGTTGGTCTGCCGGATTTCCTCATAAAATTCTGAAGCTGACATGCGATATGCGCCGTTTCCCAGAATAATGATCTGCTCCAGCCGGTCGGAGGTAGCTACACGCACACGATAGTCCTTCCCCAGCTCATGAGTCGCCCGCTCAATATAGGTATCTGCTGTTTCCGCTTCCTTGGTGTAGACCACATGGATCTTTCCGATCTGCTCCGAAGAGCCGGGATTTCCCTTTACACGATAGGCATCAAATACGATGATCAGCTCACACCGACGCACACCCTGATAGTTCTGCATCATCTCAATAAGCCGATGACGGGCCGACTCCAGATTTTCCTCCGACAGCTTTTTCAGCTCATCCCATGCAAAAATGATATTGTAGCCGTCTACGAGAAGATATTCCTTCCCCAGCTTCTGGGGAGAGACCGGAACCGAAGCCGGCGTACGCTCCTTCTGCGTATGAAGCGCACTCCGCTCGTCCCGGCGGATCTTCCCGTAGGTGCGCTCAAAAATCGCCATCAGCTCCTTGTCCTCTGCAAGGCTTCCTCCATATCCGGAATAGCCCCGTGAAACCGGAGCAGACACCGCCTCCGGCTCAGTCTTTATGTCCTTCTGATAAGGCAGGTGCATGTGAAGGGGCACTTCATCCCACCTTACAAGATACCCTGCACCATGGGCACAGAATACAGAATCAGCCGGATTTTCCGTATCACGATCACAGTTATAGCCGATTTCCGCCAGAACCGTCTCTGTATGATGACAGCGGTCATAGCCATCCGGCATGCAGCTGAGACGTCCCCGTCCCTGGGTATAGGCTGTCACCTCGGCGGCATATTCCTGCATCTCCGATACCGCAGCCTGTCCGGTGAGAACAGACATCGTACCCTGAAGCTCCGGCGGCGAAAACTGCGCATCCATCCGCTGGAGATCGGACATCGCCCGTCCCACCTGCTCGGAGGGGACCTCCAGCCGGAAGGCATACCACGGCTCAAGAAGGATACTCTCGGCCATGCGCAGTCCTTGACGCACCGCACGGTACGTAGCCTGGCGGAAATCACCGCCCTCTGTATGCTTCAGATGGGCCTTTCCCGACACCACTGTCAGCCGCATATCTGTAATGGGTGCACCGCAAAGTACGCCCGGATGCACCTTTTCCTGCAAATGAGTCAGCACCAGCCGCTGCCAGTTCTTGTCAAGAATCTCCTCCCGGCAGTCTGTGCAGAATTGCAGTCCGCTTCCTCTGGGGAGCGGCTCCATGAGGATATGCACCTCCGCATAATGCCGCAGGGGTTCATAATGCCCCACGCCCTCCACCGGAGCAGCAATGGTCTCCTTATAAGCGATACTGCCCTTATCGAACTGCACCTCCATCTGAAACCGCTCTGCAATAAGCCGGGACAGAATTTCCAGCTGCACCGCACCCATAAGCTGGATGTGGATTTCGCTCAAGCGGCTGTTCCAGATCACATGGAGCTGAGGATCCTCCTCCTCCAGAAAGCGGAGCTTTTCCAGAGCGGTAGCTGCATCCACATCCGGCGGCGGTATGAGCCGATAGGTCATCACCGGTTCAAGCACAGGCTGCACCGCACCGCCGGCCATACCGATTCCCAGGCCGCATTGAGTCTGACTGAGACCTGTCACAGCGCAGACACATCCAGCCTCGGCTGTATCAATTGCCTGAAACTTATGACCTGAATAAATCCGGATCTGGCTGACCTTTTCCGTGACCGTCTCTCCATCCGGATTCTGATAGTTCAGCTGAGAGCGCACCCTGAGCTTTCCCCCGGTGATCTTCAGATAGGTCAGACGGCTGCCCTGCTCATCAGTAGCAATCTTAAAAATACGTGCACCAAATTCCTCAGGATACTGCGGATTTTCCGTATAGTGCCCGATTCCGGAGAGGAATTCGTCCACGCCTTCCAGCTTCCGTGCTGAGCCAAAGTAACAGGGAAAGATTTTCCGATCTGCTACAGCACGGCGAATTCCATCCTCGGCGATCTCTCCGGTTTCCAGGAACTCCTCCAGGAGGGCTTCCTCACACAAGGCCGCCTGCTCATAGAACAGATCATTTGTATCATCACTGAAATCTACACAATCCCTGCTGAGGCGCTCCTTCAGCTCAAGAAGCAGTGCGTCCCGGTCTGTACCAGACAAATCCATCTTATTGATAAAAAGAAATGTGGGAATGTGGTACCGCTCCAGGAGTTTCCACAAAGTTTCGGTGTGACTCTGAACGCCGTCCGTACCGCTGATCACGAGAATGGCGTAATCCAGCACCTGAAGGGTTCGCTCCATTTCGGCAGAAAAGTCCACGTGTCCCGGCGTATCCAGCAGGGTAATCTCCAGCTCCGGGAGACGGAGCATGGCTTGCTTCGAGAAAATAGTAATGCCCCTCTGACGCTCCAGCGCATGCGTGTCTAAAAAAGTATCTCCATGATCCACACGGCCTAGGCGGCGGATTTCACCGCTGCGATAGAGCATTCCCTCGGAGAGTGTTGTCTTGCCGGAGTCTACATGGGCCAGTATGCCTGCAACCAATCGTTTCATATGCTTCATCCTACTCTGATAGATGTATATTTCTTTTTATTATAGCATACTCCAGCTGGAAATACAATTCCCTTTCCGGAAAAATCCTGCAAAAAAGCACCCTGCGGCTGCAAGGTGCTTTCCTGTTTGCTATTCAATTGTAACCGGGAGCGCATCCACCTTATCCGTGAGGTAGCAGAGCAGCGCAGTCACATCGGCCGAGTCGATGAGTCCATCGCCGTTGCAATCCGCTGCGGCCGTCTGGCTTTCATTCAGCATGATCGCCTGGATGTTGGCTTTACTCAGGGTGATTGCGTCCAGTACCGTAACCTTTCCGTCCTGGTTCAGGTCGCCATGAGTCGTGGCTGACTTTTCCAGCTCGGCGAGAATGTCAACTGTATCAAATTCCACCTCATTGCTATCTGAAGCAAGAAACATCCCCATACGACCCCATGCACTCGGATAAATCTCCTTGATCGCATACATCAGATCAACAGCATGATCAGCCTCAATGATGATGTTATAAATTGCATATCCATCCTCTCCGCTTGAAGAGAATGATACTGTACTATCCTCTGAAAATTCAGATGCAATTGTTTGCAGAGTCTCCCTTCCGCTTTCTTCTGTTTCAGGCTCAACAAAAACATACATTCCATTTGAATAACTGCCCTGTGCGTAGTTTGCACGGCACGGCGTATAATAAGCCTCTGTAATACATCCGGCATCGTACAGTTCTTTACACATTTCCTGAATTGCTTCGGACTTATCCTCCACTGTTGTTGGATCTTTCGTCTCCACACCCTCTGTATTGTATCTGTCATACATCGTTACACGATGAAATTCGCCTTCCTGATACAGGCCTGTATACCAATCGAAAGAGAGACGATCCCGATACTGTTCATAGATCGCCTTATATGCAGTCACATCGCTGACCAGAATCGATACATAGTTATATGTGAAATTATGATAAACCCGATAGAGAATGTCATAAGGAGTTGCACACATATAAGGTGCATAGCAGTAATCCTCCTCATTGGAGACATTTCCTACCCACGACAGGAGACCCGCATCATCAAATTCCTCATATCCCTCCGGCGTTGTGACGGGATCTTCTGTAAAATAAAGGATCGCATCTGCTGTGATACATGGCATAGCACTGATCGTCATTGCAGCCCCTATTAGCAGGGCTATGGCCTTCTTCCACTTTTTCATAAACCCATCTCCCTCTCTTCGTGAAATTTGGAAAATACCACAACAGAAATCTGTCCATTTCCATTTATTGCATCTCTTGTTTATAGTATACACCTTTTTGTTTATGAAGTCAATATAACAACTATACAAAAAACGAGCAAATCGTTTGTACCAATTACACAAAAAAGACTGCCGGAATGGATACCGACAGTCTCTTTTATATGTTTGAATTTATTCAGCCGGAGTCTGAGTGGATGCGGATGTATTTTCGTCAACAGGAACATCGATCAGAACAGAGGAATCAGAGGATACCACATTCGGATATTCACCATTCCATTTCTGAATCTGCTGGTAGGTCAGGATGTTGCCGTTGAGAGAGGCATTGATCTTCTCGTTGGCCTCTGCTTCCGCCTCAGCCTTCTTCAGCTTGGCCTCGGCTTCTGCTTCTGCTGCAATGAGCTGCTTCTTGGCATCTGCTTCAGCTTCCATGATCTGCTGTTCCTTCTCTGTCTGTGCCTTCAGATAGTTCTGCTCTGCAACCTGCTTCTGCTCGATGGCAATGTTGAATTCCTCAGAAAACTCGAAGTTCACGATATTGAACTTATCAATGATAATGCCATACTCCGAAACCTTCTCTGTCAGGGCCGATGCAATTTCATCGCCTACAGCCGTACGCTTGGTGATCAGCTCCTCTGCGGTATACTGAGCCGAAACAGACTTTACGGCTTCCTGAATAGCCGGCTGAAGCACAGTATCCTGATACTGTACACCGATGGTGCGATAAATTTCAGATGCGGAATCACTGGTGATGTGGAAATTCACCGCAACAGAGCTGGATACCGTCTGGAGATCCTTGGAAACACTGTTGGATTCCACTTCACACTTCTGAATCTTGTTGTTCATCATCACAACAGACTGCACGAAGGGCACCTTAAAATGCAGGCCACTGTCCAGTGCACGATCCTCCACCTTGCCCAATGTCACGATAACACCAGAATTACCCGCCGGCACAATCGTGACTGCGCTGAAACCGACAATTGCTGCTATCATCACAATTGCCAGTACGATAACCAGCGTTCTCACTTTTCCTTTTTTCATGATCAACACTCCTATTATAATAGTATATGGAAAGCGCACCATACGGCACGCTTTTTCCCGATTATTTCAGCAGCTCCAGAACCTGAGCCTTACTGATAAAGCCGACAGACTGCCGGATGGCTTGGCCGCCCTTTACCACCACCAGCATGGGAATGCTGCTGGCCCGGAATGCCGCTGCAAGCTGCGGAGATTCATCCACATCGATCTTGCACACCTTCACATCCGGATTTTCCTCTGCAATCTCTGCCAGAATCGGAGACAGCATCTTGCACGGCGCACACCACTCAGCAAACAGATCCACCAGAACAAGGCCGTCTGCCTTCATGACCTCCGCTTCAAAATTCCCCGTATTCACATGAACAATTGCCATATTACACACGCTTCCTTTCCATCAATCTTTCTGCTTATAATACAATCGGCAGTGGCAATAGCCCTCAAACTCCGGATCGGCCATCTGCTGGCGGAATTCCTCGCAGATACACTTGTTCTCCGGTGTTTTCTCCAGCCGGCACGGACAATAGCCGTCCTTCTGCCTGAGTCCATCCCGGATTATTTTTACGATTTCCGCATCCTCATTCAGACGAATGCTCATTTCAATCACCTGCCTTTTCTTTATTATACCACATATTTCCCCAAATAGCAACAAAAAACCGCACGATTTTTCATCATGCGGTTTTACATTTTTTATGCAGTTGCAATATTTCCCTCGGAATCATAAATCACAGGGGCTGTACCATTTACAACGCAGTCCTTTGTCACAACGACCTTTCTTGCATTTTCCACAGAAGGTGCATGATACATGGTCTCCATAAGGATCCCCTCGATGATCCCTCGCAGACCACGGGCTCCGGTCTTTCGCTGAATGGCCTGAGCTGCAATCTCCGTCAATGCATCCGGCTCGATTTCCAGCTCCAGATCGTCATAGCCGAACAGCTTCTGATACTGCTTCACCAGCGCATTCTTCGGTTCGGTCAAAATTCGCACCAATGCATCCTCATCCAGATCATCCAGTGTGGTAATTACTGGCAGACGACCTACCAGCTCCGGCACAAGACCGAATTTCACCAGATCCTGTGAGGTTACCTGCCGGAAAATATTGGTAAGCTCCGTCTTTTTCTGAGCGATCTGCGCACCGAAGCCCACAGAGGACGGGGTCATACGCTTCTGAATCAGCTTTTCCAGACCGTCAAATGCACCGCCGCAGATAAAGAGGATATTCTTGGTATTCACATGAATAAACTCCTGATTGGGGTGCTTTCGTCCGCCCTGAGGAGGTACATTGGAAACCGTACCCTCGATGATCTTCAGCAAAGCCTGCTGCACACCCTCTCCGCTTACATCACGGGTCAGGGAGGTATTCTCCGATTTACGGGAGATCTTGTCAATTTCATCGATGTAGATAATGCCTCTCTCAGCAGCGGCCACATCAAAGTCCGCAGCCTGAAGCAGACGCACCAGAACATTTTCTACATCATCGCCTACATAGCCGGCTTCGGTGATCGTTGTTGCATCTGCAATGGCAAAGGGGACATCCAAGGTTCTGGCCAGGGTCTGTGCCAGGAAGGTTTTACCTACACCAGTCGGGCCCAGCAGCAGCACATTGCTCTTTTGCAGCTCCACATCCTCACCATCATCCTGGCTGAGAATCCGCTTATAATGATTATATACGGCAACAGACAGAGACATCTTTGCAGCATCCTGCCCGATGACATACTCATCCAGAACCTTCTTGATCTCCGAAGGCTTCAGCAGCTTGATTTCCTTTACATCGTCCTTCTTGCCGAAGGACTTCTTCTTTTCAGACGGCTTGCTTACCAGGCCGTTTCCATAGAGCATTTCGTAGCAATAGCACACGCATTGATCGCAGATATTTACATCTCCGGAGGAAAACATGCTTGTTACGATATCCTCGCCTTTTCCGCAAAAATTGCAGTGTTTTACATAATGATCCGCCATACCTGCTCCTTATCTGCTGGTAATAACCTTATCGATCAGACCGTATTCCTTGGCCTCGTCCGCATACATATAGTTGTCACGCTCTGTATCCCGTGCAATTTCTTCCACTGTACGTCCGGTATTTGCAGCGAGAATCTCATTCATACGCTGACGGGTACGGATCAGATGGTCAGAGTGGATCTTGATATCTGTACACTGACCGGACAGTCCGCCGGAAATCAGGGGCTGATGAATCATGATCTCACTGTGGGGCAGCGCAATTCTCTTGCCCTTTGCACCAGAAGAAAGCAGAAATGCACCCATAGAGGCCGCCATACCAATACAGATCGTAGAAACATCACACTTGATATACTGCATGGTATCATAAATGGCCATGCCTGCTGTGATAGAGCCGCCCGGACTGTTGATATACAGACAGATATCCTTCTCCATATCCTGACTTTCCAGATACAGCAGCTGTGCAACAACGACACTGGCCGTCGCATCATTCACCTGATCGCACAGCATAATAATACGATCGTTCAGCAGGCGGGAATAGATGTCATAGGAGCGCTCACCGCGGCTGGTCTGTTCAACAACGTACGGCACTAAAGTATTCATCATGGTTATCATCCTTTCTTCGACACAATTTCACCGGATTCTCCGGTTTTTTCAGATATTCGATAATACCACAGCGGGCGAACTGTCGTTCGCCCTGCTGCCGTATTTTCATTTACAGAAAAATTATTCCTCTGTCTTTTCTTCCTCAGCAACCTCTGCCTTGGAATTGTCAACAACAGCGGTCTCCTTAACCAGATCCATAGCCTTATTCGCCAGCATATCAGCCTTGAAATCATCCATCGGAATGCGAGCTTTCACATCCTCCAGTGTCATGTTGTTTTCTTCAGCCAGCTTGGTCAGCTCTGCATCGATCTCCTCGTCAGAAACAGTCAGGCCCTCCAGCTCAGCGATCTTTTCCAGAGCCAGGTGCAGCTTCACATCGTTCTCTGCACGCTCCAGATAAGTAGCCTTCAGCGCATCTGCATCCATACCTGTGTACTGGAGATACAGATCCATATCAATGCCGTTCTGCTTCAGCTGCGCTGCAAAGTTGTTCATCAGCGTATCTGCACGGTGCTCATACATGCAGTGCGGAATCGGATCCTGAACCTTTGCGATCAGTTCCATGAAGATGGCATTCTCAAATGCATTCTGAGCTGCATTCTCAGCGCTTTCCTCCATCTTCTTTCTGATGTCAGCCTTCAGCTCATCAACTGTCTCAAACTCAGAAGCATCCTTTACGAATTCATCATCCAGCTCCGGCAGCTCCTCGCAGGAAATAGCATTGATCCTGCACTTGAAGGTAGCTTCCCGGCCTGCGTAGTCGGTCATCTGATAATCCTCCGGGAAGGATACAACAACGTCGAAATCCTCGCCGATATTGTGACCTGCAACCTGCTCCTCAAAGCCCGGAATGAACTGACCGCTGCCCAGCTTCAGCTGGAAGTCCTCGCCCTTGCCGCCTTCAAAAGCCTCCTCACCGAAGAAGCCCTCGAAGTCCAGCTTTACTTCATCGCCCATAGCAGCTGCTCTGTCATCAACAGATACAATTCTTGCATTTCTCTGAAGCATATTCTGAATCTGAGCGTCTACATCCTCATCGGTTACTTCCTTTACAACCTTCGGAGCAGACATACCCTTGTAGTCCGCAATGTGGATCTCCGGCTTGGTAACGCAGCTCATCTTCAGAGTAACGCCGGTTTCCTTATCAATCGCTGTAACCTCAACCTTCGGTGCATCCACCAGCTCCAGACCGGACTCAGCAATCACGCCGCCCATTTCCACGTTCAGAACCAGGTTGATCGCCTGCTCATAGAATACATTCTCACCGAATGTGCGCTCGCAGAGCTTTCTCGGCACCTTACCCTTACGGAAGCCCGGCAGAGTAATGTTCTTCTTTTCCTGCTGGTATACAGCCTCGATGGCCTTTTCAAAGGTAGCCGGATCGATTTCCACGATCAGCTCAGACATATTGATATCCGTTTTTTCAGTTGACTTCAGAATCATGATTGATTTTCCTCCATTATTTTAAACTTGCATTCTGCCAGCGTTACGGTTCGCTGCGCAAGATACATTCAATGCACGCCTCTTTATTATAACATACCCCGTGATCTTTTACCAGAGAATTTTTACACTTCTCCATTTAGCACAAAATCAGAGTATCTTTTTTGGTGAAAAATGTAAATAATCACTGCTGATCATTTCCATTCTTGTCTCCTCATAGAGACCCTGGAAGGCGTGAGCGTGTCCCTTTCCATGAACATGCCCATAATAGCAGCTGCGGATCTCATATTTATGCAGCACCTCAAGGATATCGTAATTGTACGAATTCCCGTAAATAGGCGGATAGTGCAGAAATACGATGGGAGTCAGACCCTCCTTCACCGCCGACTGAATAGAGACCTCCAGCCGCTGAACCTCTCTGGCCAGCACCTTAGCCTCAGCGGCCTCGCCAGGCATATTCACCCAGCCCCGTGTGCCGCAGATCCCATAGCCTTCATAGACATAATGATTGTTATGCAGAATATGCAGGGTATCATAGCCCTTCTCCTGAAAGAAGCCCTCCATTTTCTTGAGGGAATTCCACCAGTAGTCGTGATTGCCCTTGAGCAGAATCTTCTGTCCGGGGAGCTTGTGCACAAAGGCAAAGTCCGCATCGGACTGCTGAAGGGTCATCCCCCAGGACAGATCCCCGGCCAGAACCACTGTATCCTCTGCCTTCACATTTTCCAGCCACTTCTCCTCCAGCAGCTGCTGGTAATCCTTCCAGCCGCCGAAAATATCCATGGGTTTGTTGGGAACACCCAGCGACAAGTGCAGATCCCCGATTACAAATAAGCTCATCTCGACTTACTTCAGGCCCAGCTCACCCAGAACGAACTGCTTCATCTCTGTCTTGTCAATGCTGCCATTGAAGCGGCGCTCCTTAGTCTTCAGCTCAGACAGGGCCGCCGGAACGGGAATACCGGACATTTCAGCCAGCTCGTCTACCATTGCATATTCATCCTCGGATACACGTCCGCTGTCCAGTGCGCTCAGAACGCTGCTGCTGAACTTGTACGGACTTGCGGTGGATGCGATCAGCGTCTTGGTGGTATCGCCCGTCTCGGCCTTGTAGTCCTGATATACCTTTACAGCTACTGCGGTATGGGTATCGCAGGTATAGCCATAGGTCTTATAAATGCGGCTGATGGTCTCCTTGGTAGCCTCGTCATCACAGTAGCCGCCGTAGAACAGCTCGCTCATGGAAGCCTTGATCGCATCGGAAACCTCGTAGCGGCCCTCAGAAGCCAGAGCCCCGAACCACTCACGGATCTGTGCATCATCCTCGCCGGACAGCAGATACAGCAGACGCTCCAGATTGCTGGAGATCAAGATATCCATAGACGGAGAGCATGTGGCATAGAAGTCACGGTTTCTGTCATAAACACCTGTACGGATGAAGTCCGTCAGAACCTTATTTACATTGGAAGCGCAGATCAGCTTGCCGATCGGCACACCCATCATCTTTGCATAATAAGCAGCCAGAATATTGCCGAAATTACCTGTGGGAACAACCACATTGATCTTTTCGCCCCACTCGATCTCTCCCTGAGAAGCCATCGTTACATAGGAGGATACATAGTATACCACCTGCGGAACCAGACGGCCCCAGTTGATGGAGTTTGCACTGGAGAAGCGCATGCCGCCCTTTTCCAGCGTATCGATTACCTCATTATCCGTGAAGATGGCCTTTACCCCGCTCTGGCAGTCATCAAAGTTGCCCTTTACAGCGCATACGGTCACATTCTGGCCTTCCTGTGTTACCATCTGGCGCTTCTGCATATCGCTGACGCCTTCCTCCGGATAGAATACCATGATCTGTGTACCCGGAACATCCTTGAAGCCCTCCAGAGCGGCCTTGCCGGTATCACCGGAGGTTGCAACCAGAATAACGATCTTGGAATCAAGGCTCAGCTTCTTGACAGAAGTTGTCAGGAAATACGGCAGAATCTGCAGCGCCATATCCTTGAAGGCACAGGTCGGACCGTGCCACAGCTCCAGCATATAGGTACCATCAAAGAGATGTGCGATTTCTGCAATATTGGCAGTTTCAAAGCTCTTTTCGGAGTATGCATTCTCTGTGCAGTACACCAGCTCGGCCTCTGTAAAGTCTGTCAGATACTTTGCAAAAACGGCTGCTGCACGCTGTGCATAGCTCATTTCGGAGAGAGCCTTCAGCTCCTCCATGGATATCTGCGGAATGGATTCCGGTACGAACAGGCCGCCGTCCTCGGAAATACCTCTGGAGATTGCTGCTGCACTCTCAATGCGCAGACTGCTGTCCCGTGTACTTTTGTAAAACATAATTACCACCCTTTTTTTCTTTGATTGACCCTTGGGTCAGAAAAATATATCATAGCCTGATAGATCAAAGGCATTTTCCAGATAGTCAATATCCAGGACCTGCCCCTCTGATATACATACCGCCGCCGCATCAAAACGGGGCTGTAAATCGATCACATGCTCGGTGCAGTACCGCATGGCTGCACGAGCCAGAAACTGCTGCTTTCGCCGGGTTATCGCCTCATAGCCGGAAACCATAGCACCCGCCCGGCGGGCCTTTACCTCCACAAACAGGATCTCGTCACCCTCCACAGCAATGAGATCGATCTCTCCGCCGGGAACACGATAATTCTGAGCAAGGATCCGGCATCCCTTCTGCTCCAGAAAGCGTCTCACTGCCGCTTCCCCGATCCTTCCGATATCCGATGATCTACTCATGAGGATACAGCTTCTTCAGAAAAGACATCCGGTGCACCGGACTGGGTCCGTACTCCAGAAGCGCTTCGTAATGCGCCTTTGTGCCATACCCCTTATGCTTGGAAAAGCCGTACTGGGGATACATTTCATCCAGCTCCCGGAGATTCCGGTCTCTGGCCACCTTGGCCAGAATCGAAGCCGCTGCAATGCTTGCGGAATTGGCATCGCCCTTGACAACCGTCTGCGCCGATACATTCAGCTTCGGCTTGCGGTTGCCATCCACCAGAACATAGTCCGGCGTTTCAGAAAGCCCTGCCACTGCACGCTGCATAGCCAGCATGGTCGCTCCCAGAATGTTGAGCGTCTCAATTTCCTCCAGCGTTCCCACAGCAATACAAAAGGCCCTGGCCTTCTGACAGATCTCCTCAAACAGAAGCTCCCGCTTCTGCTCCGTGAGCTTTTTGCTGTCATTGATCCCTTCGATGGGCTGCATAGGATCAAGGATAACCGCTGCCGCATAGACATCTCCTGCAAGAGGGCCGCGTCCGGCCTCATCTACACCGCACAAAAGCGGATACGCCTGCCGCAGCTGTGCATCATAGGCGTATAATTCCTCGGTGCTCTTTTTCACCGCTGCTTTCTTAGCCATCAGCCTGCTCCTCCGGAGATTCCAGCGTCATCCGGCCCAGCTTGCCGCTGCGATATTCATCCAGCAGCGTAATAGCCGCACGCTCGATGTTTACCTCACCGCCGGAAATCAGCATTCCCCTCTTACGGCCCATGGTTTCCAGCAGCTCAAGACCGCCCATCTCCGTAAACTCAGTCATCTTATACCGCTCAGTCAGGGCCTTCGGATAGGTCTTTGCCAGATATTCCAGCAGCATCATAGCCAGCATTTCAATATCAACAACATCATCATTGATCGCACCCGTAAAAGCCAGCCGCTTGGCCACCTCCTGGTCATCAAACTTCGGCCAGAGCACACCGGGCATATCCAGCAGCTCCATATTGCTGCCGATCTTCACCCACTGCTTGGTCCGGGTCACACCCGGGCGATCCTCTACCTTGGCCCGTCTGGACTGAGCCATACGATTGATAAAAGAGGATTTGCCCACATTGGGAATTCCCACGATCATCAGGCGGATGGGCGTGCCCACCATACCTGCATTCTTTCTTTTTTCCAGAAGAGGCTGAAGCAGCTGCTCGATCGCACCTGTAAAATTCTTCACGCCCTTGCCGCTCTTGCAGTCCACCGGAATCGCAGGAATTCCCGTTTTGCGGAAATGTGCAATCCACCGGTCGGTCATCACCGGGTCGGCCATATCAGCCTTATTCATGAGAAACAGACGGGGCTTTGTGCCTACCATCTGATTCATTTCCGGGTTGCGGCTGCTCTGGGGAATACGTGCGTCCAGGATCTCCACAACCGCATCCACCAGAGAAAGATTGGCTGCGATCATACGCCGTGTCTTGGTCATATGTCCCGGAAACCACTGTATATTCCGTATTGTAAGTTCAGACATCCCGTCTCTCCTTTCAAATGGACAGAGACTCCTTTAGTCGTAGATCCCTCCGAAATCGGAAATCGGAGAGAACCGGAACAAAGCCTTGCCCAGCACCTGATCCTCCGCAACAAATCCCACTGCACCTGCACGGCTGTCTGTGGAATTCTGGCGGTTATCACCCATCACAAATAAATAGCCCTCCGGCACGATGACCGGATAAGTAAATGCGCCATAATTCGTAGTAGTGGAATTCTTGATGTACGGCTCATCGATCAGCTCGCCATTGATGTACACCTCACCGGTAGTGAAGTGGATATCTACCTCATCGCCGCCCATGGCAATTATGCGCTTGATCAGACGCTTATCCTCTGCAATGCCGTCGCCCTCAACCAGATTTCCCTCGGCGTCATAAGTCCATGAAGCGCTGTTGTCGCAGACGATAATATCGCCGCGTTCCGGTGAGTAGAAGAAATCCGACATAAACAAGCGATCCTGATCGTGCAGGGTAGACTCCATGGAACGGCCCTCGACCGTCACGGGTCTGGCCACATATGCAAAAAACAGAACCACTGCAAAAACAGAGATAAACACGGCCTCCATCACATCAAGCAGATCTCCGATGAATGAGCCTTTTTTCTGTTCAGTACCTGTTTCGGCTGTTTGATTATTCTTATTCATATTGCCCTCTTTTCTCACAGCTTTCTGCGGAAGCTTTTTTCACCATATAATAAAAAAAGGACATAATGTCCCCTTTTTACTCATGATGTCAGGATGATCGGAAGCGCTGACCGAACCGCACCGCCTCCGCCTGACCTTGCGAACTTAGCGAATCTGCTCCTTAACCTTGGCAGCCTTACCAACACGATCACGCAGATAGTACAGCTTCGCTCTGCGAACCTTACCGTTGCGGATCACGTCAACCTTCTCAACTACCGGAGAGTGCAGCGGGAATACACGCTCTACGCCGCAGCCGTGGGACAGACGACGTACTGTGAAAGTCTCGCTGATGCCGCCGTGCTTCTTAGCGATAACAGTACCCTCAAAAACCTGGATACGGCTCTTATCGCCTTCCTTGATTCTAACGTGTACCTTTACGGTATCACCGATAGAAATTACCGGGGCTTCCTGCTTCATGCTGGACTCGCTGATTGTTCTTAATGCATCCATTTTTCTTTCCTCCTGATTTTCAGACCTTCATTCACGTGCAGGGAGGTCTTACCCTGCGTGCAGCATCGTCGTGCTGTCCGCCAGCGGATTGTCTGATTTAATGTCGTAATGGCATTACACTCACCTATGCAGCCTTTCTGCACAGGCGGATTTCAAATGCTTTTATATCATACCACATCCCGCAGAAAAATGCAAGTGTTTTTTCAAAAAAATTCAGATTTTTCATCAGAATACCGCTTCAGACGCCCGTCAGCCGGGAATCCAGAGCAAAACGCTCCCTTTTTCCGCTGAAAAGGAGCGCTTGCGCACTGTTCATAGTAAACCTTCTTCCTCCTTATGTATGCTCGGCAATCATTATATTATATAGTATCCGCACTGAAACTGAGCGGGAACACTTTCATCATATATCAGGAGCAAAGTCTTTCAATGATCGTTGCGGTAAGGATCAGATCCCGCAGCTTTACACCGTCAAACTCATAATCAAGAGTTTCTTCAAGTGTGAGACCATTGGCTATATCGCCTTCATCATAGATCCAGATATCGAAGCTGTTGTTATGCCCTTCAATGCCGTAATATTCACCGTTGTACTCAAAGCCAACGTTCCACCCTCTTGCAAGATAGAACTTAAATTCGCCCAGTGTTTCAAATTTGTAGTCCTCCGGATTGTAGTCCGGATTGATCGGCCGATCTTTGTATTTCATTTTTGTTGCTCCTCCTTCGATTTCACGATAGCCTTTAAATTCAGGAACAGCTCCGTCCCAATAGTTAATCGGTGACTGCGGATCAGGATATCCCTTACTCCAATCAATAGGATGATCATGAGGATTCGAGTGCCTATTCGGCATACTATGATCTGTTTCATGCCGTTCCATTTCCGCTCTCCCATCCTTTCCGTATCGTATGAGTGTTTTGTAACCGCCCATTCTGGTTTTTTTGAACCATTCCTTTATGGTATCGGGCTTCCCGAGAAATCTTTCATCATTGGGTTTCTTGGGTTTCCACGCTCCGCCGAACGCACTGCCGCCGCCCTTACAGACATATCCTGTTTTTGTAATGATATCATGAACAGACGGCTTTGTCAACACACCATATGTATGTTTGATGGATTCCTCTGAGACAATGTCATCTTCCAGCGGAATGTATTGTACAATAATAAATGCAGGAGTCCGGCCTTCCTCCCTTGGAATGAAAATCAGATCCGCAAAGCCTTTTCCTCCTGCCGGTTCCCGGTACGTAACACAGCACGTCTTTGCTGAACAGTATGACAGCGCCACAACGGTACGGCCTTATGTCCTGCTGCGCAAATGCGTGAAAAACCGCTTGACTATTTCCCTGCTGCGTGATATAATTATGGTGAATATGGATGAAAAAAACATCTGAAAGGATAATTTGACATGAAAAAAATATTAAGTGTTATTTGTGCTGCCGCGGTATTTACTTCCTCAGCTATTACAGCAATGAGGACGGAAACACCTGAAACTGTTTCAGCAGAGACATCTGTAAATTATGCGGAAGCACTACAGAAATCCTTGTATTTCTATGAATGCCAGCAGGCAGGCCCTCTTCCCGCATGGAACAGAGTTGAATGGCGAGGTGATTCAACTGTAACCGACTTTATAACAGGGGGCTGGTACGATGCGGGTGACCATGTTAAGTTCAATCTTCCCATGGCCTATTCCGCCGCTATGATGGCATGGGGTCTTTATCAGTATCCCGATGGTATCGAAGAATGCGGCGAAATGACAAACTATGTGAATAACCTGACATTTGTTATGGATTATCTTGCCGCCTGCGATCTCGGTGACGAAATCGTCTATCAAGTAGGCAACGGTCAGGAGGACCATACATGGTGGGGAGCTGTTGAGCTTTATGAATATGGTCAGGCCGAAAACGGCAATGACTATTCCGCCGGCAGACCCTATTACACAGCCAAAGCAGGAGAAGGCTATAGCGCTGTTCTCGGTGAAATGGCAGCGGCTCTTGCGGCCGGTGCAGCCGCTCTTGATGGCAGATCAGACAAAACAGACGAGTATATTTCTCATGCGGTGAATATGTTTGAAATGGCTGACACCGCAAAGAGCGATACCGATTATAACGGCAGTGACGCTTCTGGCTTTTACCGTTCCTCTCATTTTTATGACGAGCTTTTCTGGGCAGCAAACTGGCTTTACATTGCAACAGGGGAACAAACTTATCTTGATAAAGCGACAAGCTACATCCCGAATCTTGGAAAGGAACTTGGTTCGGATGAATTGAAGTATTCATGGGCACACTGCTGGGATGATGTACAGCAGGGCGGTATGATTCTTTACGCACAGAATACTGGTACGTATACCGATAGAGTAAAGCGTCATCTTGATTATCTTGTAAATGAAGTTACAAGGGTCGACGGAGCTATCGTTTACATCCAGAACTGGGGCTGCTTGAGATATGCTACAACATGCGGATTTTTAGCAGCTGTGGCCTGTGATACGCTTTCGCTTGGTGATACGGCCGCTTATGAAGAATTCTACAAAACCCAGATCGACTATGCGCTCGGTGACAATCCTCTTGGTCAGAGCTATGTTGTAGGCTATGGCGAAAATTATCCTAAGAATCCTCACCACAGAACCGCTCATGCCTCATGGAACAATTCTGTTTATGAACCTGAAGAAAACAGACATATCCTCTATGGTGCATTGGTCGGCGGACCGAATCAGGACGGTACATATGAGGACGACCGCAATAACTATATCAACAACGAGGTTGCATGCGATTACAATGCAGGCTTTACAGGACTGCTTTGTAAAATGGTTGATGAATACGGCGGAGAAACAGATCCATCTTTCCCGGAGCCTGAAACAAGAGACGCTGAGTTCTTCGTCGAAGCAATGCTCAAGCAGTCAAGCTCCAGCGGTGTTTCTCTCAGCCTTAAATTTACAAATCATACAGCATGGCCTGCAAGAGTTGTTGACAACATGTCCTACAGATATTATTTCGATGCTTCCGAGGTCATTTCCGCAGGATACAGTGCGTCGGATATTGTAGTACGTGTGGACAGAGATCAGGCAACAATGTACGGTCAGGAATATGCAGCTGAAATATCTCCTATAACACAGTATAAAGATAATATCTACTACATCGAGATAAAATATCCCAATGGTGCGGCTATACTTCCGATTTCCGAGGGCAGACATCAGTGTGAGACAATGCTCGCTCTTGTATTCCCGAATTACGGAAATGGTTGGGATGCTTCAAATGACTATTCAAACACAGATCTGATGGATACAATCGGTGCTGAGGAAGGAGTTGTTACCGATAAGATAACGGTTTACAACAATGGCGTACTTGTTTATGGCATTGAGCCTGATGGTACTAAGCCTGATGTGTCAACACCTACAGAGCCGGACGAATATCTCAAGGGTGATGTAAATCTTAACGGTAACGTAGAGCTTTCAGATGTGGTTCTTCTTGTAAAATATACGCTGGCAATAAAGTCATTAAAATCAGAGCAGCTTGATGCCGCTGATATGACAGAGGATAATAAGGTGAATATTTTTGATGTTTCTGCATTGAAAGGGGCGTTAACCGAATAATACGGCATTTGAGAATGCTGATAACGGACGTCGCAGCCGCCATCCCCTGCAGATTTCCCAACATTTGAAACAGGATCTAAAATTTGAACCCCGATTCTCATTGCAGAATCGGGGTTTTTTGACAAGCTGAAACCCACGGAACATTCCGTGGGTTCTTTTAAATGGCAAGGGAATACAAAATAGATGACATGGGTTTTGAGGTTAAATCGCCCCGTCTACAGGACGATTTTTCATTTTGTGATTCTTTCGATCACGCAAGTATGCTTCTTTTCTGCATCCTTATCATAACTCAATCCCACCAGCAGAATCTCACCGGAATAGTCCTTGAGAGATTCCGTATATTTCTTCTGCCTGATCTGATCAATGGCAGCTTCAGCGGACTTGTTCCATTTCAGTTCTACGATAAACGCAGGTGTCCGACATTCCTTTCTCGGGATGAAAACCAGATCTGCAAAGCCTTTTCCTCCAGCCAGTTCACGATACATAACATAGCTTTTCTTGGCTGAGTAGTATGCAAGGGACAGAATGCAGGAAAGTGAGTTTTCGTTGTTGTACTGCAGGATGGAGGTGTTCTCATCATGCACCTGTTCTACAATTTCAGCCACCTTTTCAGCATCGCCGTTAAGCGTTGCATCAAGCAGCTTATCGGAAAGCTGAATGGACTTTATAACATCATCCCAACCCAATACTCGTACCGTGCTGATGAACTGCTCACGGATCTCATAATTGGGAATGAAGATTTCCTTTGTATCGAAATCATATGCGAGATAACCCAAGTGGATCAGCAGCGTCAGAACATCGTCCTGAATCTGAAATGTTACCATGTCATTGGTAAATGTGGTTGTGTCGATCTTCTTTCGCTCACCAGCAATCATCTGAGCAATCGTATCACGCAGTCCGTCATAGTTCATCACGATGTAGGTTTTGATAGATTCGTAGGTTTCTGTCTTTGTCCAGTAATTATCAAATTTTCTCCGCATCATAGCTTCAACCACAGATTTCGGATTATAGATAGAACACTGATTTAAGCAATATCCATCATACCACTTCTTTGTTTCATCAAAATCCATATCATAGGTCTGGCAAAGTTCTCTGACTTCATCCTCAGTAAAACCTGTGAATTCCTCGATAGGCTCTGCGTTGGTCATGGAAAACTCATCAAACATATTCAGTGCAGAGTGCTTGCCATATTTCTTGATCGGAAGAATACCAGTCATGTATGCAAGAGACATATATGATTTATCCTTAAGCCAGAAACGCAAAAAATCCAAATAATCTTTTTGTGCCTGCTTATCATTCTGTTTTTCTCGGAATAAGCAGTCCCATTCATCAATAATCACAATGAATGAGTGACCTGTTTCTGCAAAGATCGTCTCCATCACGGTCACAAGATCATTCCAGTCAAAACAATTGATATCGCTATACTCTTGCTTAAGTTCCCATATGAGCCGTTTCTGAAGGTGTGATATCATATCCTGCAGTGGCTCGAAACGATTCAGAATATCCAGCATATTGACATGAATCACGTTATACTTATTCAGATGCTCCTCGAAATCCGGATGCTGTGCAATTTTCAGATTCTTGAAAAGCTCTCTGGAATCACATCCACGACTGTAATATGCGACCAGCATATTGGCTGCCATAGACTTACCAAAGCGTCTCGGACGGCTTACGCAGATTTCTTCATGCTCTGAATTCAGATTCTCATTTGTATACGCAATCAGCATGCTCTTATCCACGTAAATCTTCGAATTGATTGCCTTGCGAAAAGCTACATTATTCGGATTCAGATAAATGCCCATACTCGTCACCTCATTTCGTGCTTATGGTCGTTTCATGTGTATATAAATAGTATATCATCTTCCAGCGCAAAAATCAAGTATGAATGAAGCTTTATTCCATTTCCTTCAAAACCTCCCAATACCGTTTCTCCTCCGCCTCCACCACATCCTTCATAAACTGCACCGCCTGATCCATACTATTCTCCACCATCTCAAACCCCACCGCACCGCCGAACACGTCCAGCGGAATGGTCATCTGTTCATCCACGAACACCTCAAACCAATAACCCTTGCAAATCACCTCACGCCTTGCATCATCTGTCCGCTTCAGAGGACAGGACGTGATTCTGATATGAATGCCGCAGCCGTACTTCGCATCGGTTATGCCGCCAGCCTTTCTCAGCGCACGCACAACCTCCTGAAGCTGCTGTATATCATCGTATTCCAGAATTGGCGAGACTCCCTCTACGGCGTAATGCGAATTGGAAGTGGGGTGTCGGTGGTGATCCGCCTTGTGAATGCTGCTGTCGTAAACGATTTTCTACGTGCAATTCTTGGCATCTGATACATCGTAACGGTCATAGTTGCCGCCATAGTGGTCGTAATCCGTGTCAAACAGGCTCGCAATTGATTCTGCCGCCTCGTCTCGGGTGATTCCGGTCAGCTTGATTTTTATGCCGAATCGCTGCTTTTTTATGCCGTCAAAATTTCCTGCCACAAGCTCACCTCCAAAAGAAAACAGCCTGCAAATTGCAAGCTGTCAGTCTGTCGAAAAAGCCAAGCAAGAGCTTGGCTTTTTCGCATAGATATGGTATAATAGAAAAAAAGGCGGGTGGCAGAAATGTTAGCAACGAAAAGAGACGAACGAGGCCAGTATGAAATGATCTGCATAGAGGAATTA
>JAFUQX010000038.1 GCA_017472145.1 Ruminococcus sp.
ATTCTCCTGGACGGCGCAGTGCTGAAGATCTTTGATCAGGCTGCATATAACGCAGCAAAGGCCGAGGGCGAAGAGGCTCTGAAGACCTTCGTTGACAATGCAGACAATGCGATCAGAACGATGGAAACCGTTGGCGGCGAGGTAACCAAGGTGGAAGCGCTCCCGGCTGGCAACTATGTTCTGGTTGAGATCACCGCTCCGGAAGGCTACACTGTAAATACAGAGGCTGTAGAATTCTCTGTAAAGATCACAACAGATGAAACCACAGGCGTACAGACATCTGAAATCGTCGAGGTTACAATGAAGGATAGCAAGTCTGAGATCGTGATCAGCAAGGCCGATATGGGCGGCAATGAGATCGATTCTGCAAATCCGGCTACCTTCAAGCTGAGCGCTGTAACAGAAGGCGTAACACTGGATGGCGTAAATGCTGGCGGAGCAACTGTTGGCGAAGACGGCACGATCACCTTCACAGGCAACAACACAACCATCACAGGCCTGAAGAACGGCACATATACTCTGGAAGAGACAACAGCTCCGAAGGGCTATGAGGTTGTGACCAAGTTCACATTTGAGGTTGCAAACGGCGTTGTTGATGAAAACAGCATTACATTTGTAACAACAGGTGATACAAAGGTTACAGGCGATGCAGCTACAGACGGAACAAAGATCACAGTTCTGGATGAGGCCAAGGTCGTGATCGATAAGACATCTCTTGGCGGCGAAGAGCTGGCTGACAATGCATCCTTCGAGCTGAAGGGCAAGGTAGCAGATGTTGAGATCAAGAATGCAGAAGCTGTTACAAAGACCATAACCAATGAAGAGACCGGCGAAGGTACCATTACCTTCACAGGAAATGATGCTGAGATCGTAGGTCTGGAGGAAGGCTCTGCGTACACGCTGAAGGAAACCGTTGCTCCGAATGGCTACACAACTGTATCTGAATTCACATTTACAGTAGACAACGGACAGGTTGAACTCGGTGAGGTTGAAGCTGTAACCGACGGCGATACTGAAATCAAGCTGGTTGAGAATGAAGGCAACAAGATCATCATCAAGGATAAGAAGTCCTCTGTTGAGATCAGCAAGGCCGACATGAACAACAATGAGATCGATTCTGCAAATCCGGCTACCTTCGTACTGAGCGCTGAAACAGAAGGCGTAACACTGGAAGGCGTAACTGCTGGCGGAGCAACTGTTGGCGAAGACGGCACGATCACCTTCACAGGCAACAACACGACCATCACAGGTCTGAAGGACGGCATCTATAAGCTCCACGAGGAGACAGCTCCGAATGGCTATATGGCGATCTCCGACTTCACCTTCACGATTGACAATGGTATCGTAACAAACGTTGGTACGTATTCAAACGGCGCAGTTACATTCACTGAAGACAGCATTACCGTTATGGACAGAGCCGAAGGCGAGCTGATCATCAGCAAGAAGGGTCTGAGTAATGACGAGGTTATTATCATCCCGGCTGAGGCTGGCGAGGCTGAATTCACGCTGAAGGGCACAGACCTGGGCGGCGTGAAGATCGCAGGCGGTGCAGCTCTGGCTGACGGTACAACTTCTGTGGACTTCACTGGCAACAATGTTGCAATTGTTGGACTGACGGAAGGACAGACTTATACCCTGATCGAAAACACCGCTCCGGGTGGATACGAAACTGTAAGCAGCTTCACATTCACCATTGATGAAGACGGTAAGATCGTTCTGGGCGAGGTTGAGACCTCCGGCGATACCGACCTGGTTGTAACAGAGGACGAGGGCACGACCATTGTCATCAAGGATAAGACAAAGGTTCTGAAGATCAACAAGACCGACATGAGCGGCACTGTGATCGACGCTGAAAATCCGGCTGAATTCAAGCTGACCGGCGATCTGGCTGGTGCGATCATCAACGGTGAGGTTCAGACGACCGGCACAAACGAAGTAACGATCACAGCAAACGAAATCACCATCGAAGCGCTGAGAGACGGCCAGTATACACTGGAGGAGACAGTGGCTCCTACAGGCGGCTATGTAACCGTTTCCACGTTCAAGTTTGAAATCAAGGACGGCCAGGTCGTTGATGGCTCTATCCAGGCTGCAACCGACGGCGAAACAGTAGAGAATGTAACATCAGATGGTACAACGATCACTGTTAAGAATGCAAAGCAGCTGGTGATCAACAAGCAGGATGCAGCCGCAGATGCAGATGAAAACGGCGTAGTTCCGACTCTGCCGGGTGCAAAGATGGTTCTGACTGCTGAAGATACTGCAACTGTTCTGAGCAGCGATATGCTGAGTGACGATGCAGTTGCAGACGGCCCGACAACTCCGAACGTACTCATGTGGACCAGCTCCACTGGTAAGACCACTCTGATCGGTCTGCCGGCCGGAACATACACACTCCAGGAGACAGGCGCTCCGGATGGCTTTACGATCCCGGTTGTTGAATCCGTATTCACCTTCAAAGTGGATGCAAACGGCACAGTAACTGTTGCTGAAGGCGGCGGTACAAGCATCAGCCATGCAGACAATGTGATCACAGTTCTGGATGACGCTTCCAAGCTGAGCATCAAGAAGACCGATATGGACGGCACACAGATTCCGGCAGCTGCAGAAGATGACAAGGCAGAATTCCTCCTGTCTGTTGTAACTGAAAATGTTACTCTGAAGGGCGTTGAGATCGGCGGTACAGAAATTGACGAGGACATCCGATCCTACACATTCGATGGCAACCTCACAGAGATCGAGGGCCTGAAGAACGGCACATACGCACTGAAGGAGGTTACAGCTCCGAAGGGTTATGTTGTAGTTTCCGAGTTCACATTCGTGATCGAAAACGGTGCAGTTAAGGCTGGTTCTATCATGGCTGAGACCACTGGTGATATGGATGAGTATGTTACAATGGACGGTACCGTTATGATTGTCATGAACGACACTGAGACTGTAACAACATCGTCCACAACAACCACAACGGAGTCTACGACCTCTACAACAGAGACCACGACTTCTACAACAGAGACCACGACTTCTACAACAGAGACCACGACTTCTACAACAGAGACCACGACTTCTACAACAGAGTCCACGACCTCTACAACAGAGACCACGACTTCTACAACAGAGTCTACGACTTCTACAACGGAGTCTACGACCTCTACAACAGAGACCACGACTTCTACAACAGAGTCTACGACCTCTACAACAGAGTCCACGACTTCTACAACAACTACAACTACCACTACCACTACGACAACAACAACGACTACTACAACCACAACAACAACTACTACAACTACGGATACAAGACCGATCGTAAGTGACACTACAACTGCAAGCACTACAGTAACCAGTGTATCTTCAATTGGCCCGACCACTCCGACCACGACCTCTACAACTACAGTATCGACTACAACTTCTACTACAACCTCTACAACAACGACGACTGTATCCAGTGCAGGTCCGACAACGACCTCCACTACAGTGACTACCATGTCCAGTGCAGGCCCGACTACGACTTCTACAACAACGACTACAACAACAACCACCACCACGACTACAACCACCACAACAACGACCACTACAGCTTCTGACACAACTACAACTTCTACCACTACAACAACGACGACCACCACTACAACAACTACAACGACCACTACTACCACAACCACAACCACGACCACGACGGAGACAACCACCAGACCTACTATGAGCGTTTCTACAAGCACAACAACAGAAGGCTCTAAGAATACGCTGGATATGTCTGACACAACCACAAGCACAACCACAACGATGACCAGACCGATCATGAGTGTTTCTACAAGCACGACAACAGAGACTGCTAAGAGCACAATGATCCTGTCCGACACAACCACGACCTCTACGACAACTGTTACAACGACAACCGAAGCAACGGCTCAGGTTTACATTGCAAAGCAGGAGATCGCAGACGGCTATATCACAGGCGGCGCTGTTGTTGGTGCTTACCTGAAGGTAACAGCAGACGATGGTTCTGTTCTGGCTTCCTGGACATCCGACGGTACAAATTACCTGCTTACCGGCCTGAAGGACGGCGTAACATACACCCTGACGGAAATTGCTCCGCCGACTGGTTATTACTTCGCAGCGTCCATTCAGTTCAAGGTTCTGGATCAGCAGATTTACATTGTAAATCGCGACAGCAGCCTGACTCCGGTATCCAATGGCGTAATTACGATGTATGACGAGGTAATCCCGCAGACAACCACTTCTACTACGGTTACAACTACCGAGTACACCGGCTCTGATACAACAGAGACCACAACGCAGACAGTCGTTCTGACCTATGGTCTGAATATCAGCAAGCAGGAGCTCGTAAATAATGCACCGACCGGCCGTGAGATCGCTGGCGCAATGCTCCAGCTCCGCAGCGCAGACGGCATTATCGAGCAGTGGACATCCAACGGTGCTCCGCATTACATCGAAGGCCTGGTTGAAGATGTAGTTTACACGCTGAGTGAGCTTCAGGCTCCGACCGATTATGCATTTGCAGAATCGATCGACTTCATGATCTCCGATGGTGTGGTTTACATCGTAACCAATGGTCAGTATACTCCGAATACCAGCATGACCGTTGTTATGTACGACCTCTATGCTCCGGTAACAAGCTCTACAACAACTACTACGACAACTACCACAACAACGACTACAACGACTACCACTACAGAAACAAGACCGATCATGACCATGACAACATCTGCAACAACAGATACAACCACAGATACAACGACTGGAACGACTACAACAACGACTGGTACAGGTACAACCAAGACCACGACTGGAACTACGACAACCACCAAGAAGGCCACCACGACCACCAGAAAGGGCAGTTCTTCCAACACGAATAACGCCCCGAAGACGGAGGATCAGATGATGTCCGTGATTGGCGTGAGCACCGCAGCTCTGGCTCTGGCTCTGGTAACCGGTCTGACCCGCAGAAAGAAGAAGTAATTCTTCAAAAAAGGCGTAACGGCCGATAAGTAAAAAGAAAGGCATCGCACCTTTATGGTGCGGTGCCTTTTTGTATGGACTGCGGAAATGTCGAGCGGATAGATGCTTTATGGTATAGAAAGTGGACAAAGCCGTTCAAATAGAAATTCAGATGAAAAAATGGTGAAAAAAGAACAAACCATTTGACAGGAATATATGACCTGTGGTACAATAAGACAGGAGTACTCCTCGTCCCGTAAATCGGCTGTTACTTTTTGTATCCGATTTGTAATATTTCCCTTGACAAGAAAGGGAAAATACGGTATAATAGGAGTACCGAGTCGCAAACATTACGAATGAACAGAGACGGAGGATTTTACAATGGGTATTTTTTCAAGAATCGGTGACGTACTGAAGGCAAATATTAATGATATGATCGATCGTGCAGAGGATCCGGAGAAGATGGTCAAGCAGATCATCATCGACCTGCAGAAGGATGTAAGAACATCTACAGAGGCTCTGGGCAAGGCCATGGCCAGCCAGAGAATCGCAGAGCGCCAGTATCAGCAGGCTGTCCGCAATTCTGCAAACTGGGAATCCAAGGCCAAGGCTGCGCTGGCTGCGGGCGATACAGAAATGGCCAAGAAGGCGCTGTCCTACAAGGTGAAGGCAGATGCAGATGTAGAGTCCACCTCCCAGATGCTGGAGACGATCACAACACAGACCGAGGCCATCCGTGACCAGGTAGAGGCGCTGAAGGCCAAGCTGGAGGAAGCAAAGAGCCGTCAGTCCATGCTGATCGCACGTTCTCAGATGGCCAAGACACAGAAGAATCTGGCTCAGTCCATGGGCGGTATGGATGCGTCTGCAGCGCTGGATAAGTTCACTCGTATGGAGGAGAAGATCGAGCGTCAGGAAGCAGAAGCAGCTGCCTATGCAGAAATTGCAGGCGGAAGCGCAGATATGCAGAGCTTTGAGCAGATGGAAAGCGATGCAAAGGTTGACGCAGAGCTGCAGCGTCTGATGGCTGAGATGGGCGGTCTGTCTGAGACAGATGCAGCAGATACAGCTGCGGCCGAAGGAGGAGCTCTTATTTAATGGAACAGCAGGCAACAGAAAGAAGAAACGACGGAGGAAGCAGTAAAAAAAGCATTCTTCTGGCCGTAGTGCTGGCACTGGCGGCCGTGGTTTATGCCGTAAGCCGTGTGATGCAGGATCGGGCCTATGATGAAAAGTGGAGCGATTATGATGAATGCGGTCTGAGCTAAAGCGGGTTTGTTTCTAATTTCAAAAAGCAAAACAGCAGGCTGCTGGTCTTGTAAGAAGACCGGCAGCTTATTTTATAAGAAATGAACCAATCTTGACAGATGAATCAAAAAAATGATATAATATAGGTAGTGCCGTGGAGGGCGGATCTCTGCGGCGCGGCCAGAAACGACAATTGGTATGGCAGAATGCGGAGCTGTGCGCTCCCGTTTTGCACGGAGACAGAAAGGAAGTAAGATGATCAATAAGGATTTAGTGACAGTCTCTCCCCGGTTGAATGAAATTGTACAGCGCTTTGAGACAAATGCGGCAAAGTCAGGACGGCTTGCACAGGAGTCGGAGGAGCGGTATCGCATTCCCGGAGAGCTTTATGGGAAGTATGATGTAAAGCGCGGTCTGCGTGATGCAGACGGAAAGGGCGTTGTAGCCGGTCTGACCACGATCAGTCAGATTTCCGCCAGCCGTGTGGAAAATGGTGTACGCATTCCGGATGAAGGAAAGCTGCTGTATCGCGGCCTTCGCATTCAGGATCTGGTAAATGGCTTTATTTCTCAGGACCGGTTTGGTTATGAGGAGATCGTATACCTTCTGCTGACCGGGGCTCTTCCGACGAAGGAGCAGCTGGCAGATTTTCATGGGCTGATTTCGGAATATCAGATCCTGCCGGATAAGTTCAAGAGCGGCGTTATTATGAAGATGCCCAGTGAAAATGTGATGAGTATGCTGGAACGGTGCGTCCTGTCCCTGCATGCGGTAGACCCGAACCCGGATGATACTTCTCTTGAGAATGTTATGCGCCAGTGTCTGGAGCTGATCGCACGATTCCCGGCCATGGCGGTATACAGCTATCAGGCGTCTCAGTATTTCCGGCAGGGCGAGAGCATGGTTTATCATCGTCCGGATCCTTCCAAGTCCATTGCGGAGAATTTCCTGATGCTTCTGCGTCCGGATGGTCAGTATACCAAGCTGGAGGCCCGGCTGCTGGATCTGGCCCTGGTGCTTCATGCGGAGCACGGCGGCGGCAACAATTCCACCTTTACGGTGCATGTGGTGACCTCCTCCGGTACGGATACCTATTCGACCATTGCAGCGGCCATTGGTTCTCTGAAGGGGCCGAAGCACGGCGGTGCCAATCTGAAGGTCATGGAGATGTTCGATGACCTGAAGCAGAATGTGCCCAACTGGAAGGATGAGGATGCTCTGCGGGACTATCTGCGCAGGCTCCTGGATCGTGAGGCCTTTGACCGGAGCGGCCTGATTTATGGTATGGGTCATGCAGTTTACTCTGTTTCTGATCCTCGTGCTGAGCTGCTCAAGACCTTTGCAGAGAAGCTGTCTGTAGAGAAGGACTGCCATGATGAGTTTTTGCTGTATGCCAATGTAGAGCGCATCGCCAAGGAGCTGATCTCGGAGAAGCGCAAGATTTACAAGGGCGTCTGTGCAAACATTGACCTGTACAGCGGTTTTGTATACCGCATGCTGGGCATTCCCAACGACCTGTTTACACCGCTGTTCGCCATTGCACGAATTGCAGGCTGGTCGGCCCATCGTCTGGAGGAGCTGATCAACGGTACAAAGATCATCCGTCCGGCCTACCTGGCGGTGAGTGAGCCGAGAGAATACACCGAGCTGGGTCATCGCAGCACAGATTAAGAAATTGCTGAAGCCATTGGGCTGGGAAGCTGCCGCACCGAAACAAGTGTGACAGCTTTCTTTTTTCATAGGGAAGGAAAGGAGGAGCCAATCTGTGTTCCGGGAGAGTATGAGGATGCTGAAAATGGCCTGGAAGCGGCTGCTGCTGTTTGAGCTGGCGGTTCAGCTGACGAGCCTGACCCTGCTTGTGCCGCTGATCGGCGTACTGACGGAGCTGGCCATCCGTCTGAGCGGCCTTGAATATCTGACCCTGGACAATGTCGGACAGCTTCTGGGTTCTGTGTGGACGCTTCCGTTGGCGGCCGTGCTGCTGGCGCTGGGCCTGCTTTATCTTCTGGTCCAGTTTACGGGCACGATCGCCTGCCTGGATGCGGCTCGTCTGGGGCGCAGGCTCTCCTTCGGGGCGCTGGTGCAGGAGCTTTTGTCCGGTGTGAGACGTTTTTTTGCACCGGGCTTTGCAGGGCTTGGGCTGCATCTCCTGCTGCTTGTGCCCATGGTAACGATATCGGCGGCCGGCGGTGTCCTGTCGGCCCTGGGCCTTCCGGATCTGCCGAGGCCGCTGATGGGGAGTCAGACGCTTCTGATTCCCGTTTATGCCGGTATTGCCGTGCTCTGCCTGCTGCTGAATATACGCCGCCTTACGGCACTGCCGGTTTTTGTCTGCCGCAGATGCAGCTTTCGTGCGGCCAGCCTGAGAAGCCGCCGCTGGATGAAAGGGAAGGCCGCAGGCGTCTTTTTCGGTCTGCTTCTGTGGAATCTGCTGTACGCAGGACTCCTTCTGGCGGTGCTGTGCCTGATCACATGGGCAGGAATCAGCCTGATTTCCCATTTCGGCGGATCGGTGGTCTACGGAAGGATGCCCCTTCGTATACTGCGATATGTGCTGCTGGGTGTGATATTTGTCTTTTCCGCCGGAGCTGTGCCCCATTTTTCCGCCGGCCTGATGGCTTGCTACAGCCGTATCCGGAAGGAACGGGAAGCACCCCGGAAATGTATCCCTTCGGGAAGCCGGAGGTCTTTTCCCCGGAGGAGCAGCCGGCTTCTGGCGGCCGCAGCAGCGCTTGTACTCCTTACCGTGAATGCCGCCTATCTGTATCGCATGGCTGCGGGAGAGGCGGCCCTGCGCTTTGTACTCAGTGCAGAGCCTATGACCATTGCTCACAGAGGGGCTTCGGCCGATGCGCCGGAGAATACCATCTATGCCTTTGCAGCGGCCATGGAAATGGATGCAGACGGCATAGAGCTGGATGTCCAGCAGACCGCAGACGGCGCTGCGGTGGTGACCCATGATGCCAATCTCCGGCGGGTTTCCGGCTGGAACCGGAAGGTCTCGGATGTGACCTATGAGGAGCTGCTGGATCTGGATGTGGGCAGCTGGTTTGCCCCTGAGTTCGGGGAGGCCCGGATCATGACCCTGGAGGAGGTCCTACAGTTTACCGGAGGAGAGATCTTTCTGAATATTGAGCTGAAAAGCGACGCAGTAGGGAACGGGCTGGAGGAGCAGGTGGCCGGGCTGATCCTGGAATACGGCCTGGAGGATCGCTGCTGTGTGACCTCCTTTTCCTATCCGGCCCTGAGGAGGATCAAGGAGATCTGTCCGGAGATCCGCACAGGCTTTATTATGAGCTATGCCTATGGCAATTTCTACGATCTGGAGGCCGCCGATGCCTTCAGCATCAAGAGTACGTTTATCAACCGGCAGGTGGTCAGCTATGCTCATCAGAGGGGCAAGGAGGTCTATGCATGGACGGTGAACAGTGTACCGGAAATGCAGCGGATGCTGAATCTCAGCGTGGATCATATTATTACGGATAAGCCTGGTCTGCTTCAGGCGCAGATCGACCGGGACAGCACGGAGGATACACTGCTGGATGCCGTACTGCGTCTGACATCATAAGGAGGCACACATGAAGCTGTATGTATGTTTTTTCCGGGAAAGTGACCCGGCCGGGCAGCACGAGAAGGCCCATCGGCTGCTGAAATATGTACTGAAACGGGAATATGGCCTTGAGGACTACACCCTCAGCAAAAACAGTCACGGCAAGCCCGGCCTTGTGTCCCATCCCCACATCCGGTTCAACCTGTCCCACTGCCGGGAAATGGCCGTGTGCGGCGTAGGAGCGACGGCCTTGGGTGTAGACGGAGAGAAGCTGCGCCTTCTGAGAAGGGGTGTTGTACGGCGCAGCTGTGCCCCCTCAGAGGTGCAGGAGCTGGAGCAGTCCTCCGAGCCGGATCTGTGCTTTACCCGGCTGTGGACACTGAAGGAGAGCTTTATAAAAGCGGTGGGACTGGGGCTGTCCTATCCCATGCGGAAGGCGGTCTTTTCCCTTGCAGGGGAAAATGTGGAGACCAATATCATCGGTGCACGCTTCTGGCAGTATGTCATAGAGGGACAGTATGTGATCTCGGCCTGTGCCGCAGAGCCGGAGACGCAATGTGAGGTGCTTTTTCTGACAGAAGGGACAATATAGTGCATTTTCCGCGGAAAAATGAAATTTCTCTTGACAAAATGTGGGATGTATTGTATAATAGAGGTATCCCAATTTTTAATATTTAAGGAGAATGACTATGTTTTGTCCGAATTGTGGTTCACAGGCTCCGGATGGCTCTTCAAACTGTCCGAGCTGCGGCACCTCTTTCCAGGATGCTGCACCCAACACAACACCGGTCGTACCGGTAACAACGGAGACGGGTTATAATGGCACCGCTCCCGCCAGCGGCAAGGAGCCGAGAAACGTGGCAGTTGCAATTATCCTGTCCATCGTTACCTGCGGCATCTATTCCATCTACTGGTTCATCATGCTGACAGAGGAGACAAACCAGGCCGCTCGCAAGACAGACGGCACATCCGGCGGTATTGCATTCCTGCTGACACTGGTAACCTGTGGTATCTATGGCTACTACTGGGCCTACAAGCAGGGTGAGGCCATCGATCAGGCGAAGACCATGCGCGGTATGCAGGCCAGCAACTCTGGTATTCTGTATCTGATCCTTCAGCTGTTCGGCCTGGGTATCATCGGCTATGCGCTGATGCAGAACGAGCTGAACAAGATGAACTGATTGAAGCAAGGCTACATACAAAAAGCTGTCTTTTCGTGAGACAGCTTTTTCTTTATGGATTCTTCCGGAGCAGCAGGAGGTGTGAGGCTATGCAGGGATCATCCCATCCGGACAGGAAAAAACGCCGTAGGCTGAAAATGGCTCTGCTGATCCTGGTGCTGGGCGTGGTATATTATGCGGTGATCCGGCTCACTCCCTTTCGTATCCCCTGTGTATTTTATGAGGTAACGGGGCTTTTGTGTCCGGGGTGCGGCGTCACGAGAATGATGGAGTCACTGATCCGGCTGGACTTTGCAGCAGCCTTTGGCTGGAATCCGGTGCTGTTTTGTCTGCTGCCGGTGTGGGCCGTGTCGTATATTGTCTATCTGGCCGCAAGGCCGGGATGTCTTCAGCAGAATGGTTGGCTTTTTCGGGTGATCGCCTATGGGTCTATAGTGGTGCTGCTTATTTTTGGTGTGGTGCGGAATTTATAGACGGCGTGATCGTGTAAGGGTAAGATTTCTCAAAAGGATATGAAAAGGGACTGTTGCGCATCGAATCGCTGCAACAGTCCCTTTTTCAGAGATAAAACCTTATTTGCTGTTATATTCCTCTACGACCTCATCGATAACAGAAGCCCACTCATCACGGATCACAGCCCATGAATCCTTCTCGCCATTGAGAATAGCGGAGGTGATGTTGTCCATGATGCCTCTTGTCTCATAGGTGTAGTCACCATCGCCGTACATTCTGCTGCCCATGCCATAGCCGAAGTCGAATACCGGTGTGATATTCTCCGGATCTCTGTACTCGCACAGAGCGTCATACTGCTCCTCTGTGATATATGCCTTCAGTACGCCTGCTGCGCTCTTTTCCGGAATCAGAGACTTGGACTTTGCAGCCTCCTGATATTCCTCGATGGAAGCGGCCAGTCTCTCGCACTTGATGTATGCACCAACAGCTGCACCATTTTCGGAGCCCTTAACCAGCATTCTCGCACCAAAGTTGCAGTTCAGGTAATACTCGTCGGTATCCGGATTCTTCGGGAACGGAACGATCATCAGGTCGTTTTCTTCAACAAAGCCCTCGTCATTGATCTCCGGGTTCTCAGCATGCTTTACGTTGGATGTTGCCAGCGCCCAGTCTGCCATTGCAAAGAACAGTGTGCTTCCGTCCTCCGGCAGATAGCCGTACCATGTGGGATCATACATCTTGCGGTTCATGATTTCTTCCATTACATTTTCAGCAGACTCAATGGCCTCGCTCTTGATGTTGTTGGAGAAGCTCTCACCGTCATAGTTGATGATGGTCTCACCGGTAGACTGGATCATAGCCTGACCAAACCAACCGTTGATGCCATAGCGTGTTTCGCCATCACCGGCATTGCCGACGAATGTAGTCATCATATCCATGAATACATCCCAATCCCACTCGCCGTCCTCATACAGCTCATAGGGATCTTCCAGGCCGTTTTCCTCGCACATGGTGCGGCTGTATGTAATCAGCAGCGGGTCAGACAGGCAGTACGGTACAACATAGTGCTGACCATTGTATTCATACATATCAATGATATCCTGCATATCTGTCCACATATCCTCGGACAGGTCGATATAATCGTCCAGCGGCTGATACTGATCCTTTACAACGCCGTTGGGAACTGCATCCCACTCATAGGGGAACATATCGACCGGGTCTCCGCCGAGAATACGGCTGGCCAGAGTGTCGAACTTGGTATCGCTTGTGCAGCTGATATATTCAATCTTTCCGCCGTACTCGTCCTCAAACAGCTGGAGGGCCACGCTTCTGTCCTGATTGTTCTGGGGATTGAGGTCATAGTAGGACAGCCAGTAAATGGTCTTGCCCTGAACCTCAGGCAGCATCGGGTCATTCTGGATGTAGTCAGCAGCCAGAGAAGCATCTGCTGCATAGTCGTCCTCCTGCTTGTAAGCAGAATTATCCTCTGTTGCGGATTCGGATGTGGAGCTGCCGCCGCCGCATGCAGTCAGAGCCATCATAGAGCTTAAGGCCAGCAGCGCAGCCAGTGTACGTTTTAAAAGTTTCATAGGTAGTCTCTCCTTTAAAATTTGGGCTTCTGCCCATTTCCTCACATTTTAATTATATAGTAAAATGCATTTCTTGTCAAGGCTGGAAAATCAGGCAGAATGCACAAAAAAGAAACGGTCTTTTTGGTGATGTCCCATGGCCGGACGATATCTGCACAACAGACAGAGGAGCATTTCCTGCAAGGCCATCCGCCTGAGCCGGCAGAAAAGCTTTTCTTTTTCCGGCCTTGACAAGTTCTTTCCAAACGGCTATAATAACAAAAAACGCAAAGGATATACTGCTATGAAACATGTTTCTATTTTCACCGACGGCGCATGCAGCGGCAATCCCGGCCCCGGCGGCTGGGGTGCCATCCTCCGCTACGGCACGATCCAGAAGGAGCTGTCCGGAGGTGAGCCTGCTACTACCAATAACCGCATGGAGCTGTCCGGTGTTATTGCCGCTCTCTCCGCCCTGAAGGAGCCTTGTCAGGTCACCCTCACCACCGACAGCAAATATGTGGTAGACAGCATCACCAAGGGCTGGGTCTATGGATGGAAGAAAAAGGGATGGATCAAATCCGATAAAAAGCCTGCCCTGAATGTGGATCTCTGGGAACAGCTCCTGCCCCTCCTGGAGCGCCATCAGGTTCAGTTTGTCTGGGTCAAGGGGCACGCCGGCCACCCCGAAAATGAACGCTGTGATCAGCTGGCCGTTATGCAGCGGGACGCACAGCAGGTCTAAGCACTCCTTCCTCCGCATATGCTGATACAAATGCAAAATGAACGGAGGAATCGATCATGAAACCTGCACCCCTGCCCCAGACCCCGCAGCACCACAATCTGATTCTGGAGGACCGCCAGAGTCTCAATCTCTCCGGGGTCACCGATGTGGACTGCTTTGACGAACGTATCATCCGGCTGTATACGCAGCTGGGGGAGCTGACCATCAAAGGGCGTAAGCTCCATGTGGACGGCGTGAGCCTGGAAAGCGGCGATATGCGCATCAGCGGCGATATCTGGTCGCTCCAGTATGGGGACCGTGACCGGAACGGTCCGCTTTCGGCCTTTGGCAAGCTGTTCCGCTGATGCAGATCCCGGATACCTTTCTCACCATCCATGAGGAGACGCTGCTGTTTCTGGCGTCTGTTCTGCTGGGCTGCGGTCTGGGTATTCTCTTTGATCTGCTGCGCACCCTGCGGATACTCCTGCCCCATAAAAGCTGGTTTGTGGCTTTGGAGGATGTCCTGTTCCTGCTGGTCTGGGCCGGTGCAGTGGTGAGCTTCACCTCCGTGCTGGCCAAGGGAGACCTGAGGATGTACTACATCCTGGGCAGCAGCATGGGCTTTGTCCTTTATCGTCTGCTTCTGGGAAATCCTGTGACCCGTCTGCTTCGGCGGATTTTTGGGTGGATCCTGCGCTTGCTTGGGTGGATTTTCCGGCCGGTGACTGCTGTGCTTGTACGTATCCATAGAAAATGTAAAAACAAATTTGTGGGAAGTGCCAAAAATTTACGGAAAGACAAAAATATTTGGTCTGCCCTCTTGATTGCACCTCGGGAAATGTTGTATAATAAGCATAAGAATAAAGGAAAGCAGGGTGAAAGGAATCTTGGCTCGCAAAAAGAATGTAAAGCGCCGGAAGGCCGCCGCCGAAAGCGGTGCAGAAAAAAAGAGCAAGCAGAAAAAGCCTAGGCTTATACTTCGTATATTGCAGCGCGCAGCGATTGCAGCCGCCATCATTGGATGTACGGTTCTGATCATCTCTGTGCAGTCGAATATTGCGGAAAAGCAGGCAGAGCTTCAGACCATTCAGGAGCAGATCGACGCTTACGAGGCGGAAAATGAGGATCTGACCCGTATTCTGAACAGCGGCGATACAGACCGTTATATGGAAAAGCTGGCCCGTGAGGATTACGGCTATGCTTATCCGGACGAATTCCGGTTCTATGACACCTCCCGGAACTAACAATCAGCGCATACTCAAATTTATATATAAAGGGGCAGTAGGAGTTACATGCAGGTCGAAATTGGTAAAATTTATGAGGGTACAGTAAAGAGCATCACAAAGTACGGGGCATTTGTGGATATCAATAACCCGGAAAATGAGAAGCTCATGGGCATGGTACATATTTCTGAGATTTCCAGAAGCTTTGTCAGTGAGATCCGGGATTTTGTGACAGAGGGCCAGGCTGTACAGGTGAAGGTCATTGGGATCAACGAGGCCGGAAAGATTAGCCTTTCCATGAAGCAGGCCGAGCCGGAGCGACCCCGTGAGCCGAGAGAAAATCGTGAGCAGCGTCCCTTCCAGAAAAGGGAGAGCCGTGAGCCGAGAGAGAATCGGGAGCATCGGGAAAAGCCCAATGTCTGGGAGCCGAAGAAGAAAACGCCGCCTAGCGAGATGACATTTGAGGATATGCTCAGCCGCTTTAAGCAGAACAGCGAGGAGCGTATGTGCGACATCAAGAGAAACACAGAGCGAAAGAACCGCTCCAGAAGAAAATAAAAAAGAGGGATGCTGCAAGGCTTGATTTGCAGCATCCTTTTTTGTATGTATTGATTTCTGACTGCTTGTGCAGTTTCAATAAGCTGAGGAGATTTGATTTGTGGAAAATAGAGAATATTCCCAAAAAGTGTAATGTTTGATGCGATTTCCGGATTATATAAGTGCATGGTAGAAATATGTGTAACCGTGAATATATGTGCTGTGAGGTGATTCCCATGAAGTGAGATTTTTGTTTTCCGGAACGTGTAAGAACTTGTAATCGATCGTAAGGAGGTATTATTATGAAAAAGAAGATAATGGCGATTTTGATGACTATTGTGATGGGTCTGACCCTGTGCGGAATGAGTCCGGTCTCTGCGGAGGAGGCCGTGGGAACGATCCTCTACGGTGATGTGAATCTGGACAGCAAGGTGTCTGTGCTGGATGTCATCACCATCAGCAAGTACAATGCGGAGATCATCACCCTGAATGAGGACCAGCTTTTAGCGGCGGACTGCGATGCCGATGGTGTGGTGAACCTCAACGATGTAGACTCCCTGATGAACCGTATGGTGGAGAATATCACCGAGCTTCCGGCGGAGGTGAAGGCCCGGGAAAGGGACTACTTTGAGAGTCATACCTTCGAGGAGTTCCTGGCTCTGAGTGAGGAGGAGATAGGGGCGATTTCGGAAACGGCGGCTATTGCTTATTCTGACGGTATTCTGTACCATGAAATGAATTTACGTATGACCGAAATCAATGGTATGAGTTCAAGCCCTTTTATTCCAATGGTTAATGTAGTAACATATGAAAACTATGCTGTACAGATAGAAGATGAGTCTGGGGATGTTGGTTCACGAATAGATGATGAAAGACTGTATTCAGATTTAAAGCTTTCAGCTGATTTCCTGATTGCCAGATCTGATTTTCTCACAACGAATAATTATTTTGATGTGCATTTAGGTGTATATAACAATTATGATTCTGTTGATGTGATGGGAAAGCTGATGGCATGGCTTGCACTAAATCCCAATATTGAACATTTTGGAATGGAGATGTTGGGAGCATAACAAGACAGTGCTATGAAAAATTAACAGCAATAACTAGGAGGTATTATTATGAAAAAGAATTTTTTTGCGGTTGCCATGGCGATACTTATGTGTTTGTTATTATGTAACTTAATGCCAGTAAGTGCTAATGGGGATGCAGAGAATACGCTCTCTGTTGATTATGCAACTGGTGGAATTTGGATGCCTGGAGAGACAGATGAGGTGCAGTATTCGGATCAGAATATAAGTCCATTTGCTACTTATCCGGAAAGTATCGACCTTTCTACTAATGCAGCTTTTCCGGACATCGGATGGCAAGGCGAAATGGCTTCCTGTGCTGGTTGGGCTACTACTTATTATCAGTTCACTTATGAAGTGAACAAAATCAGGAATTTATCATCTAAGGGGGAAGCGAACAAAGGAAATGTATATTCTCCGTCTTGGACATATAACTATATAAACGGCGGCATCAATAGTTACACGAATTTGTATGATGCGTATGCTGTGTTATCGAATCAAGGCGCCATGAAATTAGAAGATTATCCTCATGAAGATTTGGAGGTCGATTATTCATTTGAATGGTCAACTGATATAGAAAAAATGACGGAAGCGTTAGAATATAGAGCGATAAGGCATAGTATTTATGCATCAAGTTCGGCTGAAATTTCTACTATCAAGGAATACTTGACAAACGGTTATTCGCTTGTTGTTTGGACAAATTCAAGTGGTTGGACAACAAGACGGAATGATGATGGACAGCATGTAATTGTGCGTGGAAGTAGCAGCGGAGATGGTGGCCATTTTATGACCGTTGTAGGTTATGATGACAACATTCAGATTACTGTTAATGGGGTAACATTAACTGGTGCATTAAAACTTGCGAATTCATGGGGTAATACATGGGGAAATGATGGATATGTATGGGTATCGTATGATGCATTAAATGCAACAAGTTTGTATGGTACGACATGGCAAGAGAGTTTTACTACATCTAGAACTTCTGTTTTTGGTGCAGGAAATACATTTCATTACATTGATGTACATCATTGTGATGTAACCTTCGCCGGCTATGCCCGATACATAACCAAAGCACCGCACAACGTGAATATTTACGCACAAAATGGCACAACAGTCACAGTTGATGATAATAATAAAAAATATGGTGATTATATATTAACACTAGAGAAAAACATGCCCACCACAAGATCTCCCGTATATCTGGTATTTGATTATTTCACCTTAAATTCAGACGGCACATATACCGGTGACACGTATAATATGGCCAATAGTCTGTTAAGTAACTGGACAGTGCGGATAGATGATTTATCTGCACCCTCAACAGGCGGCATGCTTACCCGGGTTCTGGATAACTTTGGTAATGTAATCGCACCGCCATCCGGAAATCATACGGCCTTGACGAATGGCACATTAACATTAACCACCCCCGTCAACCTCGCCAAAGGCCGTGTCACAGCGTATGACAACGGTCCGATCACCTCAGAGGATTCGGCTATGGTTCTGGACTACACGATCGAGCTGATCGAATTCTCCAACGTGCAGGCCTACCTGGCCGACTACAACAGCGACGGAGTGATCAGCACCCTGGATGTCATCGAGATGAACCAGGCCATCGCCGCACAGAGCGGACAGAGCTATGCCATCACCGACTATATCGAGGAGTGGGGCTGCTCCCTGGCTGATGTCATC
>JAFUQX010000001.1 GCA_017472145.1 Ruminococcus sp.
ATTTTTACAAGGGTGTTTCGCTCTCTGCGGAGAGCGACAAGGGCGCTGCCCTTGACCCGCCAGCATTTTCTGTAGAAATTGCTGGACCAAAAAGACTTCATACGCTGCGTTCCTTAAACGCTCTCCTTTTGCAGAAAAGGCGGCCCGTCCTTCTATTGGACTGACCGCCTTTTTCGTTATTCTTTCACGTACCAATAAGAGTGAAAACCTGAATTCTGCACCGTCGCCCCCTTGGGCACCTGATGCAGCGTGTTCCACACATTTATATAGTCACCGCCACCTACAAGTATACATGCCATAGAAAACATCAGCAGCACAGTCCCCACTGAGCCAGCCATGGGCACAAACGCCCATACCAACAGCGGAATCCAGCCAAGCACCAGATTCGGCAGCATGCTCAGGAAAATAAACTGACCCTTTGTCATCGGCACCGTCGAACACACAAAGGCCGCCATGTGCTTCGGAGAAAAATACAGCTCTACCTCCGCCTCCTTGCCAAAGCATATCGCATGCAGCAGCTCATGGGGCAGCACAGCCACAAAACACAGCAGCAGCGCCAGATACATCATCCATATATTGCCGTCATAATCCAGATGCCCCTTCACCACAGCCGACAGCGCAATAATAGCCAGCGCCGGCAGAATCGCCGGAATACACATCAGCAGCGCCATTCCGTTTACACCAGCCATGCTTTTCGGCTCACGGTACATCACCGCATTTTCAGGAAGGTCGACCTTGGGCAGCTGCTCCTCCCCTTTATAAATTCCTTTCCACTTCAACCGCATATCGCTTATCCCATCAGCTTGACCATGACAGCCTTCTGTGCATGGAGACGGTTCTCTGCTTCCTCAAAAATCTCGTTTGCATGCGCCTCAAATACCTTGTTTGTGATCTCTTCCTCACGATGCGCCGGCAGACAGTGCAGAACCATTGCATCCTTGTTGGCCACGCTCATCAGTTCATCATTGATCTGATAGCCGGCAAATGCGATTCTGCGCTTCTCCGCTTCACCCTCCTGGCCCATAGACGCCCATACATCTGTGATCAGAACGTCCGCATCCTTTGCGGCTTCCATCGGATCGTTTGTCATCTGGAACTTGTCTCCATAGGCCTTTACAAATTCCAGAACCTGCGCATCCGGCTGATAGTCATCCGGGCAGGCTATGCTGAAGGACATGCCAACCTTCAGACAGCCTACAATCAGGGAGTTGGCCATGTTGTTGCCGTCACCGATGTAGCATACCTTCAGGCCGTCAAAGGTGCTCTTGAATTCACGGATGGTCATAAGATCCGCCAGAACCTGGCAGGGATGACAGAAGTCCGTCAGACCGTTGATGATCGGAATACTGCCGTATTCTGCCAGATCCTCCACTTCCTTCTGCGCAAAGGTACGGATCATGATACCATCCAGATAGCGGGACAGTACACGGGCCGTATCCTGCACCGGCTCGCCGCGGCCGATCTGAAGGTCATTGGCCGACAGGAACAGGGGCTGACCGCCCAGCTGATACATACCGGTTTCAAAGGATACACGGGTACGGGTGGAGGCCTTCTGGAAGATCATGCCCAGCGTCTTGCCCTGGAGATGCGGATGAGGAATGCCATGCTTCAGCTCATACTTCAGCTGATCTGCCAGATCCAGAATTTCGATAATTTCCTCTGTGCTCAGGTCGAGCATCTTCAGTAAGTGTTTCATGATAATTGTCTCTCCTTTTATGTTCCCGGCTCTGCCCTCAGCGGCCGGTCTGGTTGAAATCGTTGTTGATCAGATTGGTGGCCTTGATGATCCTGTGCATGAATACACAGGGCAGAACAATGGTAATGCCGCCCAGAATGCACATCAGCCAGAACTGAGCCGGACTCATGGAATAGCTGATTCCACGGCGCTTCAGCTCATGGCCCAGACGCTTGGAATAGCCGTGCCACCATACAAAATAGAATACCGTCAGGGTCAGCACAGACAGGAAAACCATCAGCAGCGGACTGAGCGTACGCTTCCCGTCATAGCGGCTGGTGGTGATATTCAGCTCATGCACCATCAGCTCCTGTGCGATCATCGGATAAATTCCCAGCGTGATGATGCCCAGCAAAAACAGCTTCCACCAGGCCCGGTTGGTTCTCAGCACCAGAGGAGACGAACTCACAGCCGGCTCAGCCGGTACTCCATAATAGTCCGGAGCCGGTGCGCTCTGGTATACGGGCGGCGGTACAGGGCGCTCCTGATAGACGGGCGGAACAGATATATCCGGATAAGACTCCGGAATCGGAGGAGCCGCCGCCGGTGCAGCAGACAGCGCATCGTCACTTGCAGCAGCATTTCCCGCCGGAACAGGTACTTTTTCAACGGCTGTTCCGCAGTTTCCGCAGAAGGCCAGTCCATCCTCTACCTGATTCCCACAATTGGTACAAAACATAATCCCTTCTCCTTACCCCTCTATAACGGACTTCAGAATCTCCAGCCCCTCATCAATCTCATCATATGTAATAGTCAGCGGCGGAAGAAGCCGAACCTTGGTCTTTGCTGTCAGAATCAGCAGACCCTTTTCCAGAGCGGCATTGGCCACATCCAGAGCCGTTTTCTCCTCCAGCTCCACGCCGATCATCAGACCCAGACCGCTGACAGACTTCACCCCGTCTATTGCGCTGAGCTTCTCACGGATATAGGCGGCCTTCTTCTGCACCTCATCCAGGAAGCCCTCTCCGGTCACGGTAGAAAGCACAGCCTGTGCGGCTGCACAGCATACAGGGTTTCCGCCGAAGGTAGAACCATGTGCGCCCTTATCCAGAACGCCGGCACACTTTTCGCTGGCAAGGCATGCACCCATAGGCAGACCGCCGGCAATGCCCTTGGCCAGAGTAGTGACATCCGCCTTGTGTCCGAACTGCGCCCCGGCCAGGAAGGTACCCGTCCGGCCAACACCGGTCTGAACCTCATCGGCAATGACGAGAATATCCTTCTCGCCGCAGATCTCATAAACCGCATCCACAAAGGCCTGCTCCAGGGCATTCACACCGCCCTCACCCTGTACATATTCCAGCATAACTGCGCAGACCGTATCATCGATCTTCGCCTTCAGGTCCTCGATGTTATTGGCCTCAGCGTAGCGGAAGCCCTCCACAAAGGGGAAGAAATAGTTGTGGAACACATCCTGTCCTGTTGCAGAAAGGGTGCACAAGGTTCTTCCGTGGAAGGAATTCACCAGGGTAATGATGGTGTGGCGTCCCTGGCCGTATTTATCAAAGCTGTATTTTCTGGCCAGCTTGATGGCGCATTCATTGGACTCCGCACCGCTGTTGCAGAAAAACACCTTGCTGTAGCCGGTCTCCCTGCAGAGACTTTCCGCAAAGTCTGCCTGCACCTTTGTATAATACAGATTGGATGTATGCTGCATCTTCTTCGCCTGGCTGCATACAGCCTCCGTCCAGGCCGCATTGCAGTAGCCCAGAGAGGATGTACCGATTCCGCTGCCAAAATCGATATAGCGCTTTCCGTTTTCATCCGTGCAGGTTTCTCCGTTTCCCTGCTCCAGAACCACCGGAAACCGTCCGTATGTACCCATAACAGAACCATTCAGCTTTTCCTGTGTTGTCATTTTCAGATTCCTCCTTTTTATTTGAATCGCAGAGCTGTGTCACTCATTTCCAGCTCACACTGCACCTGTTCCTTCGCCCAGTACACCGGCAATGTTACATAGAGCGTTTCGCCCTTATCATGATACTCTATAAAACGCTCCATCGCATCCGCTGTCACCGGACAAACGAGAACAGCCGTACCGCCGGGCGGAATGACATCATTGCTGCTGTAATATTCTCCGCTGGCCGCATGGATGCTTTCATAATAGGAGTCAGAATAGAGCGTATACCAGTGTCCGTCCTGCTCCCTGCTGCCATATTCAATATCCGGCAGACCGGTTCTGGCTGTATTTCCGGTGTTATTCACCGCAGCCATCACATAGCCATAGTCTCCTTCCTGCTCCGTCTCCGGCGCAATCCATGCAGCATAGGTGATCTCCAGAGAAGGCGCCTGACTGCGCAGATCTGACTCCTTGTCGTCCAGCACCGCAATGACAGCGATCTCCGCTATAAGCACCAGGATCAGGATGATGATATAGACAGCCTTTCCTTTGCTTCTCATGTTGCAGCCTCCTCTCCTTCCTCTGTCAGCGTCAGAGGAATGGTATAGCAGGCTTCGGCCAGGACAGCAGTCTGACCGTAGCCATTGGGCTCACCGGTCACCAGATACAGCATGAAATCGGAAGCATCCTCCGAAACCAGATAAATAAGGATTCCCTCATCTTCGCTGAAATCATGGGTCACGCCCTTGTCATAGAGCATGGAATAGACCTTCTCGTCCTCGGTCAGCTCACTGGGGAACAGGGGCAATATATAAGAGCCGGATGCCCCATCACAAAGACAGGCCCATGCGGGGCTTTCCAGCGATTCGATCCCGTCCCTTCCGCTGGCTCCAAAACGGACAGCAATATATTTTCCGCCCTCCGGAGCCGAAAGTCCTTCCCACTCCGGCTCAAAGGCCTCTTCGATCCAGATGATCTGTTCCCCGGCCCGGACCGGCTCACCCATCTCAGCAACATCCAGCTCCGGAGAAGCCGTCATGGAATTTCTCTGGATGCTCTCCAGGGTCTCCGGTACCGTCAAAACCAGCCCCAGACTCAGAAGCAGCACAAATCCGGTAAGCCCTGCGGCAAAAAGACCGTAAATCAGTTTTCCCAGAATATGCCCCGGGCCGGCATTGCCTTTTTTCTTTGCAGACGAGCGGCGCACATTTCTCTGAGGACTTGCAGTCCTTTCTGCCGTCCTCCGCTGCTTTTCCTGAAGCTCCTCCAGCTCCTCCTGACGGAGCATGCCTTCTTCTGCATCATTGGTTACAACAAATCCGCACTCCGGGCAGATCCAGCCGTGCATTTCATAATCAAACCGCTTTTTACACTGCGGACACTTATGCTTGGCCATAGCGCCTTACCGGAACTGTGTGCCGATCCCCTCATTGGACAGGGTCTCGATCAGGATGGAATGGGGTACACGTCCGTCAATGATAGCCGTTTTCTTTACACCTCTGCGGACAGCCTCTACGCAGCAGTCGATCTTGGGGATCATGCCGCCGGAAATGACGCCCTTTCTCTTGAAGAAGGGCACCTCGCTGACATGCACAAAGGGAATCAGTGTGGACGGGTCGTCCTTATCCCGGAGCAGACCAGCAATATCGGTCATGAGAATGAGATTCTCCGCACCCAGCTGTGCAGCAATGCGGGCCGCTGCTGTATCGGCATTGATATTGTAGGTCTGGCCGAATTCATCGGTGGCCACCGTTGCAATCACCGGAATATAGCCGCAGTTCAGGGCGTCGAGGATCGGCTTTTCATTCACCTTGACAATATCGCCTACAAAGCCCAGATCCTCTCCATTCGGGCCTTCCTTACGCTCGGCCAGAAGCATGCCGCCGTCTGTACCGCACAGGCCCAGAGCCTGGCCGTGGCTGCGTCCCAGCAGATTGACCAGATCCTTGTTCACCTTGCCGGCCAGCACCATTTTTACGACCTCCACGGTTTCGGCATCGGTATAGCGCAGGCCGCCGATGAACTTGCTCTCGATGTTCAGCCGCTTCAGCATATCATTGATCTCCGGACCGCCGCCGTGCACCAGCACGACCTTTACACCCACCAGGGACAGCAGAACGATATCGTTCATAACCGCCTGCTTGAGCGTTTCGTTTGTCATGGCGTTTCCGCCGTATTTTACAACCACGATCTTGTCGTTGTACTTCTGGATATAGGGCAGTGCGTCTACCAGCACCTGCGCCCGGATGTTATTTGTTATCTCGCCCATTTCAGAATCCCTCTCCTTATGAACGGTAGTCACCGTTTATCTTTACATAATCATAGGTAAGATCGCAGCCCCATGCTGTTGCTGTGCCTTCTCCGTCTCCGATGGAAATGAGAATCTGGATCTCATCCTCAAGCAGAATTTCCTTTGCTGTTTCCTCAGAGAAAGGAATGCCTGAACCATCCTTGCAAACATCAATGCTGCCAGCCTTTGAAGCAAGGGTAACATCTACCTTATTTATATCAAATTCAGCAGGTGCATAGCCTACAGCACAGAGAATGCGTCCCCAGTTTGCGTCAGAGCCGAACATTGCACACTTGAAAAGAGGTGAGCAGATAACGCTCTTGGCAACGATAATGGCTGTATCTACATCAGCAGCACCGGAAACTGTACATTCCAGAAGCTTGGATGCACCCTCGCCGTCCTTTGCAAGGAGACGGGTCATATTCATCATAACGATGTAGAGTGCCTGACGGAATATGTCATAATCTGCACCGTCGGCTGTTATCTCAGCATTGCCGGCCAAGCCGGAGGCCATGACCATACATGTATCATTGGTAGACTGGTCTCCGTCAACAGACAGGCAGTTATAGGTTACCTTTACCACATCCGACAGAGCCTTCTGGAGCATTTCCGGAGAAATTGCAGCGTCTGTGGTGATGCAGTTGAGGGTCGTGGCCATATTGGGATGGATCATACCGCTGCCCTTTGCCATTCCGCCCAGATGACAGGTCTTGCCGTCCAGTGTGAATTCAACAGCCACTTCCTTGGAAAATGTATCTGTTGTCATGATGGCAAGTGCAGCCTCATGACCGCCGTTTTCAGAAAGCTTTCCGCAAAGCTCCGACATAGCCTTTTCAATCGGCTCGATCGGCAGGATCTGACCGATAACGCCTGTGGACATTACCATAACAAGCTTTTCGTCAAGGCCGAGCTGCTGTGCTGCAAGTGCGCACATAGCCTTGGCCTTTTCCACACCGTCTGCATTGCAGGTGTTGGCGTTCTTGGAATTTGCGATCATTGCCTTGGCCTTGCCGCCTGTTGCCGCAAGGTGCTCCTTCATTACAAGGATCGGCGCACCCTTTACCTTGTTCTGTGTGTAGACTGCGGCCGTGCTGCATTCTGTATCAGAAACCAGCAGAGCAAGGTCATTTTTACGCGACGGATTTTCCTTGATACCGCAGTATACACCGCTTGCACGGAAGCCCTGCGCAGCGCAGATACCGCCTTCTATATATGTATAGCCTTCAAATGGTTTCATGTTATAACCTCACTTTCTCTTATCATGCGGCTGCGCCGCATTCGAGACCCGTCTCTAGCTCTGGCAGCATTTTCCAGAGAAAACTGCTGCACCGAAAAAGCTTTTATACCTTAATTTTTTACAGAAGTCCTGTTGTTTCGTCTACGCCCATCATAATGTTCAGACACTGCACCGCTGCACCGGATGCACCCTTGCCGAGATTGTCCAGTCTTGCGCAGAGAAGCACCTGCTTCTCACAGCCGCATACGAAAATTTCCATGCGGTTCGTATCTCGCAGATCATTGGAGCTGATTCTCAGTGCGGTCAGGTCGGCCTCTTCCAGCAGCGGCATCACCTTGACAAAGTTACAGCCTGCATAATGCCCGGAGAACATAGCGTGGATCTCCTTCGGAGAAACCGGCTTTCCTGCAATGGCCGCCTGAATCGGAATGCAGACCACCATACCATTATAATAGTCATCCACAATGGGTGTGAACATGGGTTTATTTTTCAGTCCGGAAATAGCCTGCATCTCCGGAAGATGCTTGTGATTGTTGGCCAGGCCGTAGAATCTGGGGCTGTGCACCTCCGGTGCGCTGTCCGGTGCTTCCACCTCGGCGATCATCTTCTTGCCGCCGCCGCTGTAGCCGGATACGGCAAAGCACTGAACCGGGTATTCCGCCGGAATCAGGCCGCTCTGCACCATGGGGTATGCCAGGGCATTGAAGCCGCTTGCATAGCAGCCCGGCACGGCCACTCTGCTCGAGTTCCGGATCTTCTCCCGGTGTGCAGCCGACAGCTCCGGGAAGCCATAGGCCCATGCAGGATTGGTTCTGTGTGCAGTGGATGCATCGATGATACGAACGGGTGCATCCTCGGCCAGAGCGACCGCCTCTCTTGCGGCCGCATCCGGCAGACACAGAATGGTATAGTCACTTGACTGAATGAGCTTCTTCCGCTCCTGCGCATCCTTACGCAGAGCCGGGTCAATTTCCAGCAGGTTGATATCCTCCCGGCCGGCAAAGCGCTCCAGAATGCGCAGACCGGTTGTACCCTCCTGACCGTCTATAAAAATATTTACTGGCATTTTGGTTGTTCCTTTCCTGTAATTCTTCCGCCAAAGGCATCCTTTAATAGGGGGTGATTTCCCACAGTGTGGGCAATGTCATCAACTTAAGGTGATCGTGAAAGGCTCCCCTTAGTAAGGGGAGCTGTCGGCACGAAGTGACGACTGAGGGGATTGCAAGCAGAACAGCAAACTGTAAGCTTACTCGCTGCTTACAATCCCTTCCACCGCAGCAAGCTGCGGTCCCCCTCCCCTTACTAAGGGGAGGCTTTCAGAGGTTTTTCGATAAGCTGCAAAGGCCTTTTCGGTACATGATCCAATATTTATTCTCTTGGGCATTTCCAAACGCTGAATGCACATGTTCCCACAAGCATCAGCCCCGCCCAGATCCACGATACCACTCCGCTTAAATCCAGCACCAGTGCAATGAGCACCTCGCCCAGAATCCACACCAGCACGGCAATCAGGCAGAGGGAAATAATAAACAATATCTGTCTTTTCAGCATGATCTTATGCTTCCAGCTGCTGCTTGGCCAGAGCGATCTGCACCGCAACCGCCTCCGGAGACGGGCCGCCCTGTGAAACACGTCCTCTTACGCAGGTTTCCAGGCTGATCGCCTCATACACATCCTCTGTAAAGAGATCGGTCATCTTCTGATATTCCGAAAGAGGCAGGGTCTCCAGTGTCCGTCCCTCTGCGATGCACTGCGCCACCAGCGTACCGGAAATCTTGTACGCATCCCGGAAGGGCATGCCCTTCTTTACCAGATAGTCTGCACAGTCGGTCGCATTGATGAAGCCCTTGGCCGCCGCTGCACGCATATTCTCCGCATTGACTGTCAGAGTCTCCATCATCGGAATGAAGGTCTTTACACACAGCTTCACCGTATCCACTGCGTCAAAAATCGCTTCCTTATCCTCCTGCATATCCTTATTATACGCCAGAGGCAGACCCTTCATCATGGTGAGCAGCGTGTTCAGATCGCCGTATACTCTTGCAGTCTTTCCACGAATCAGCTCGGTAATGTCCGGATTCTTCTTCTGGGGCATGATGGAAGAGCCGGTTGCATAGGCATCGTCCAGCTCGATGAACTTGAATTCCCAGGAGCACCACAGGATCACTTCCTTGGAGAACCGGGACAGGTGCATCATGATCAGGGACAGGGTGTTGGCCAGCTCAATGCAGTAATCTCTGTCGGATACGCCGTCCAGGCTGTTGGACATGGGAGCGTCAAAGCCCAGCAGAGATGCTGTCAGCTCCCGGTCGATATGATAGGTCGTACCGGCCAGTGCACCGCTGCCCAGAGGGCAGACATTCATTCTCTTGGCAGTGTCATCCAGCCGCCCCAGATCTCTCAGGAACATCTGCACATAAGCCATCATATGATGGGCAAAGGTGATCGGCTGTGCTCTCTGAAGATGGGTATAGCCCGGCATAACCGTTTCGGTATGCTTCTCCGCCAGCCCAATCAGAACCTGGCACAGCTTATGGACCATTCCTCTGATCTCTGCGATCTCATCCCGGAGATACAGTCTCAGATCCAGTGCCACCTGATCGTTTCTGGAACGGGAGGTGTGGAGTCTCTTCCCCACATCGCCATACCGCTTGGTCAGCTCCGCTTCAATAAACATGTGGATATCTTCCGCAGTCGGATCAAATTCCAGCTTGCCGCTTTCGATATCCTCCAGGATCTCACCCAGACCCTTTACAAGAATCCGGCTATCCTCCTCGGTAATAATGCCGCACTGGCCCAGCATGGTCGCATGGGCTATGCTGCCCTGAATATCGTGCTTATACATCCGTGCATCAAACGCAATGGAGGAGTTGAACGCATTTACCGTCTCGTCGATCTCCTTGGAAAATCGTCCTGCCCAGAGTGCCATTATGAATTCACCTTGCCTTTCATTTTCTTCAATAATTTTTTCTCTATTACAAGCTCGTTATGCTCGAGCGCTCGCCTTCGGCCCATCTCCGCTGCAATTTCCTGTGCGTCCTGAGAAAAGGCCGGGAGACATTTTTCCGGAAGCATCGCTGTCATGGCTTCCATCCTCCGGGTGTGACCGGCCCTGAGTGCAAAAAAGCAGATCCACATAAACACGCAGGCCGCCAGCAGAAGCACCGCCGGACTATACCATCTCCACGCCGCAAGGAACAGCGCGCCAAAGGCCATTGCGATGGTCAGAAGAACCAGCATCACCTGAAAGCCGGAATAGCGCATTCTCGCCCATGGCTCCCTGCTGCCGCATTTTTCACACCTGCATCCAAACTGCACCGTGCGGTACCGGCCCTTCTTCTGCTCCTCCTGAATGGTGAGCAGCCTTCGGGTCAGCTTGTCCCTGGCCATACTTTCGGCCTTGTCTCTGGCCTTATCCATCTGAAATCCCATAAACGAAGAAGCCGAGCCGGACGCCTTCAGGGTATGCTCTGCCAGATTCTGCACACCGCATCTGGAGCATGTATAGGTCACAAAAAGCACTGCTGAACAAATGCGGACTGCATTTCTGGTAAAAGCCATACTTTTCCGTCCTTTCCCATCTAGCGAAAAAAGGCGGCTCTGCGCCGCCCTTCTTCTATTTTCATTTTCTGCGATTACTTATTGCGGTTCTGATCCAGCTTAGCCTTTACCCAGATCGGCAGACCGAACAGATTGATAAAGCCCTCTGCATCCTTCTGGTTGTAAACGTCCTCAGCGTCGAAGGTAGCCACTTCTTCATCATACAGTGTGTACGGAGAAGTTACGCCTGCATTGATGATGTTGCCCTTGTACAGCTTCAGCTTTACATCACCGGTAACGGTCTTCTGTGTCTCATTTACAAATGCAGTCAGAGCCTCTCTCAGCGGTGTGTACCACTGGCCGTTGTATACGATATCAGCAAACTTGATGCCGATGTACTGCTTCATTCTTGCGGTTTCCTTATCCAGCGTGATGGTCTCCAGAACATCATGTGCATGGTACAGGATCGTACCGCCCGGAGTCTCATATACGCCTCTGGACTTCATGCCGACCAGACGGTTCTCTACCAGATCGGCCAGACCGATACCGTTCTCGCCGCCCAGCTTGTTCAGAGTCTCAACGATCTCTACGCCGCCCATTTCCTGGCCATCGATGGCAGTCGGGATACCCTTTTCAAAGTGGATGGTTACATAGGTGGGCTTGTCCGGAGCCTGCATGGGAGAAACGCCCATTTCCAGGAAGCCTTCCTTCTCATAGGTCGGCTCATTGGCCGGATCCTCCAGATCCAGACCCTCGTGGGACAGATGCCACAGGTTCTTATCCTTGGAGTAGTTGGTCTCACGGCTGATCTTCAGCGGGATGTCATGAGCCTCAGCGTAATCGATTTCCTCGTCACGGCTCTTGATGTCCCATTCTCTCCACGGAGCAATGATCTTCATATCCGGAGCATAGGCCTTGATCGCCAGCTCGAAACGAACCTGGTCATTGCCCTTACCCGTTGCGCCGTGGCAGATTGCATCTGCGCCTTCCTCAACAGCGATCTCAGCCAGTCTCTTGCCGATGATCGGACGTGCGAAGGATGTACCCAGCAGGTAGCGGTTTTCATAAACTGCGCCCGCCTGTACAGTCGGGAATACATAGTCCTCAACGAATTCCTTCTTCAGATCCAGAATGATCAGCTTGGAAGCGCCGGTCTTGATGACCTTTTCCTCCAGACCGTCCAGCTCTGTACCCTGACCTACGTCAGCAGAAACTGCAATAACCTCACAATTGTTGTAGTTTTCCTTCAGCCACGGAATAATAATAGAAGTATCCAGACCGCCGGAATAGGCCAGAACAACCTTTTTGATTTCCTTTGCCATGATAATCTCTCCTCATACATTATTATAGTTATGCCGCAGATTGCAGCTTTTTTGTGTTCTGTTACTTATTATACACCCTTTTCCGGAAATGTCAAGGGCTTTGCATAAATATACAAAAAATATTTTCATTTCCTGTATGAATATGCATTTTATACATTCAAACTGCATATTCTGCGTGATTTTCATACAATAAATGTGTATTTATACAAAACAGGCTGCCAGCACACGGCCAGCAGCCCGAAGATATATCATTCAATTGTGACCGGGAGCACATCCACCTTATCAGTAAGATAGTAGAGCAGTACCGTCACATCGGCCGAGTCGATGAGTCCATCGCCGTTGCAGTCTGCGGCGGCAGTCTGGCTTTCGTTCAGCGTGATGGCCTGGATGTTCGCTTTACTCAGGGTGATTGCGTCCAGCACCGTAACCTTTCCGTCCTGGTTCAGGTCACCATAGGTCGTGGCCGGCTTTTCCAGCTCGGCGAGGATGTCGATTTCACCAATGCTGACCGCTTCATCTCCGCTATCCGGCACGCCATCATTTAAAAATGCTGCCATATCCGCATCCGGAAAAGCTGTTTTGATCACACCAGCCACCGCTACCATCTGATCTGTCGTATTCGTGTCAACTTTATAGAGGTAGTTTTCACCTTCAACTGCGGCCACCGTCAATTCTGCATCATAAGCAGACACAACCGCCTGAAGCTCTTCAGCCGTTGCTGAAACCGCTTTGATTTTCAGCGGTGTATCGATTATTGAACGCGGGGTCTGATTTGCATAATATCTTACGTAGTAAGGATTGGCATGACTGGCATCGGGGTCATTTTTAAGCAAGCCAGCCTCCTGCATCTCTCTGCTCATCTCAATTATCAGATCTGACTTATCTGTTACATCTGAAATGTCCGCAGTTTCGTTGCCGTCCTCATCCAGATGATCCCAGCAAAACAGAGCATCCTCGTAAATCTGCACATGATCAAAATCCAGCTCTGCGCTGTATTTCTCATATATCTCCTGCCACACAGACGGCTCCATATCCTGATTAAAACGGATTAACGTAAAGTTCTGCTGAATCGGAGACCATATCCTAACTCTGGTATGCTCCTCATTGGCCCATAATGTCTTATAGCGTCCATATTCAGGGATATCCCGTCCGGTTACGCCACAGTATGTACCTTCAAACAGTCCGTAATCATCAAAATACTCCATTCCCTCAGGAGGTTCCGGACCTTCGTGGCCATAAATCGCCGAAACATTCATCCCGGTACTGAGCAGCATCACGCCCCCTGTAATCAGGGCGATTATGTTTTTCATCTTCTTCATACTTCCGTCCCCTCTCCTTCTATGTATTCTATATTCGGATTGTTTTTGTAGAAGTGGAGCAGGTCGGTGGTCATACCGCCTGCCCACTTTTTGTGCTTATTCAATTGTGACCGGGAGCACATCCACCTTATCAGTAAGATAACAGAGCAGTACCGTCACATCGGCCGAGTCGATGAGTCCATCGCCGTTGCAGTCTGCGGCGGCAGTCTGGCTTTCGTTCAGCGTGATGGCCTGGATATTCGCTTTACTCAGGGTGATTGCGTCCAGCACCGTAACCTTTCCGTCCTGGTTCAGGTCACCATAGGTCGTGGCCGGCTTTTCCAGCTCGGCGAGGATGTCGATTTCACCAAAGGAAACGCCCTCTGCACTGCCGCCATCTGCTCCACTGGTCGTTGCATCTGCTCTGAGCGAAATCTCCGGCTCTGCTTCACGAAGCACACCAGCCAGCTCCAGCATCTGATCAGTCGTTGTTGTGTTGATCTCATAGATATAATACGGACTATCAACAGCAGAGACTGTCAGCGTTTCATCATAAGCGGAGACAAGGGCCTGAAGCTCATCCTCTGTTGAGGTGGTGGAAACCACTCTCAGGGCTGCGCTTTTGAACCAGTAATAAAGCTGGAATGCGTAATATCGGCTATAGAAGGGCGGCTGCTCCTCTATCAGAAGACCCGCTTCCTGCATTTCCCGGCACATTTCTATAACCAGATCTGATTTATCGGGTATATCTGAAATATCCGCAGTCTCATTTCCGTTCTCATCATACCAGTCATGGAAATCCACTTGGTATTCATCAATCTCCTCGAAGTCCGAATCCAGCTCTGTCCTGTACTTTTCATAAATGCCCTGCCATATACTCGGATCCTTTTCCCGATTGAAATTGATTATTGTAAAATTCTGCTGAACCGGTACCCACACGTAGAATTTTTCATGGCTTGCATCCTTCCACACGGTTTTGTACGCTGTTCCCTCTATCCCATCCAGAGTGGACGCATCAAATTCGGCGATATAGGAAAATACACCGTTATCCTCAAAATACTCCATTCCTTCAGGAAGCTCCGGACCGTCATGGCCATGAATCTGAATCGCCGAAACATTCATCCCGGTACTGAGCAGCATCACGCCCCCTGTAATCAGGGCAATTATGTTTTTCATCTTCTTCATGCTTCCGTCCCCTCTCCTTCTATGTATTCTATATTCGGATTGTTTTTGTAGAAGTGGAGCAGGTCGGTGGTCATACGAATACCGCTGCTCTCATCATCAAAAAATCCGTCATTATCCGTATCCAAAGTGTAGTTGTGTATGCCGATAACAGTATAATACTCTACCCCATCATACGTTGTCTTTACATACACAGGACTTCCACTGTTTCCATTTGTAGCATCTATATCATAACAGAATCTTCTCTCCAGATCAGGGGCCAGATTTGGAATAACATATCCCGATCCTGTAAATTTATTGACAGGATCATCATCAAAATTCACCTGTTCAACATTAACCCTATTTGGAAATCCTGTACAATAAACCAGTTGTTTTTTGCTGTTCACAATTCCATCCGTCATAATGCCAAGATTAAAGCAGGTATAATCCTCTAATGCCTTCCACTCCCCATCAATCAACTCATCACTTACAGTGATCAGTGCATAATCATATGCAGAGCATTCAGGATCGCTGCTGGTTATATACTTACTCGGAACATGAACATCATGAGCGCTTGTAATACTTCTTTCAATCTGATTTGAACCAGTCACGATAAGAATTTGCTTAACTACTGTATTCGAGTCTGCAAGAGTTCCATTGGCCTTATCGAAAACAAGATGAGCTGCTGTCGCAATTGTATGATCATCTATAACAAAGCCTGTTCCAGCTCCTTCGCTTGTTATGATTTTCACAACGCCATCCAGCGAATAGTCCGCTTCTCTTGTGTCCTCTCCAATAACTCCCCTGGTATTATCCTCATAAGGATTCGCTTCAAGGTAATAACCGCCTACCTCCAGACCAGTCTGCGCATCAAAAACCTTGTAATTTTTCAGCGAATTCACCGCCGAAACCTCCATACTGGCGTAGGAGGTCACTGAAAGCACCAACATCAGCACTGCCACAAACGCAGACACGAGCTTCTTACCGCTTGAAACAAACACATTCATTGTAGTCCTCTCCTTTCTCAGCCTGTATACGGCAGGGACGGAACGACCTCAATGATATAGTCCATCAGGATCTTATAATCCACAATGTCCA
>JAFUQX010000039.1 GCA_017472145.1 Ruminococcus sp.
TCCTTTTCCTGCAAGATATTCTCGCACGGCTTCTATTCTTTCTTCGTCTGTCAATTTCTTTTGTCTTGACATGAAATAACCCCCTTAGAGTTTTCACACTCTTTGTTTTTTAGTGTGTCTACTCTAAGGGGATTATATCACTACGCTTCCTGCGGTTTTGCTGTTGGCTGTATGTAGGATCAGCTGAAGGAAACTGCGTTGCCCAGGAGCTTGAATTCCTTGCAGCTCTTGCACAGCTCCGTGATGAAGAGGGCCACACTTCTGTCCCGGAGATTTCCCTTGAAGTCGATGTAGAAAACAACATCAAAGCTGCCGTCCTGAATGGGACGGTTCTCAATTTTCACAAGATCAATATTCTGAAGGAAAAACTTCATCAGCAGATTGCTCAGACTGCCGGGGACGTTGGGCAGTGTCAGCATAACAGAAATGACATCGGCCTCCGGGGCTACCTCAATGTCCTTGGTGATGCAGATAAAGCGTGTATAGTTCGGCAATACGTTGGAAATACGGCTTTCCAGGATCTCCAGGCCGTTCAGCATGGCGCACCGCTCAGAGCAGATGGCTGCAATGGGCTGGTCGCTTTCGGCTACCTTTCGTGCAGCCGTTGCGGTGTTATCATAGTCCTTCATCTTCAGCTGGTGCTTTTTGATGAAATCGGAGCACTGGGAAAGAGCCTGAGGATGGGAATATACACGAGTGATTTCGCCGAGCTTTGTGCCGGGACGTACAGCCAGGCAGTTGGCTACCTCCACCTGATTCATTGCGGTGATAAAGAAGTTATATTTGCCCATCAGGTCATAGGTCTGTGTTACAGAGCCGGCTGTGCTGTTGTAGATCGGAAGAACGCCGTACTTGATCTCGCCGCTTTCAACGGCCTCGAAAACCTCATGGAAAGAGGGATAATACAGCGGCTCATGTTCCGGGAAAAAGGTGCGGATGGCCGTTTCGGAATTTGCGCCGGGACATCCCTGGCAGCCCACCTTCTCTGCGGACGCAAAGTCCGGCTGTCCGAAAACAGGCTCGTCCTCGCTTTTGGAAATCACCTGCCGCTGAAGCTGCTTGCTGATATCGATGATAACCGTAAAAAGCGCTCTGCTTCCGGCTTTCATATCCTCCTCAGCCAGATTTTCCATTTTGTCCAGAATTTCTATTTCACGTGCTTCCTGGAAGATCGGCATCTTATTCTCCTGCTTATAGGCTGCTACCTGACGGCACAGATCCATTCGCTTCTGAAATAAATCCAGAATCGCTCTGTCCAGCTTGTCAATTTCAATACGGATTTCACTTAAATTCATGTCTGGTTTCGCTCCCATCGCTTTTTTTCTTATTATACACGCTTTTTTTCTGAAAATCAAGATAAAAATCTGAATTGCTATTGAAAATACAGGGCGTTTTATGATATAATGAAGTATACGTGCAAAAATACAGGAACAGAGCAGGAGGAATTCAGTTGCGGATATTGGGAATCGACCCGGGATATGCCATTGTGGGCTTTGGTGTGCTGGACTACAGCGGAATGAATTTTACGCCGCTGGAATATGGTGCGATCACCACAGAGGCCGGGACTGTTTTTGCAGACCGTCTGACCGCGATCTATGAAGACCTTGCGTTTCTGATCGACCGCTGGAAGCCGGATTGCATCGCTCTGGAGCGATTGTTTTTTACATCCAACCAGAAAACGGTGATCGATGTGGCGCAGGCCAGAGGTGTTATCATTCTCTGTGCGGCCCAGCGGAAGATCCCATTGTATGAATATACGCCGCTGCAAGTGAAAATGGCTGTTGTAGGCTATGGCCGTGCTGAAAAAAGTCAGGTTATGGATCTGACCAGACGCATTCTCAGGCTGGAGCAGATTCCGAAGCCGGACGATGCCGCCGATGCACTGGCCATCGCCATCTGTCACGGACATTCGGCAACAGGACAGCGCTTGCAGGAGGCAGAAAAGAGGGCAACAAGAACCGTATGATTTATAGTGTACATGGAAAACTGACTGCAAAGGATGGGACTATGGCCGTTGTGGAATGCGGCGGCGTGGGCTATGCCTGCCGCACCACGCATGTGACTCTTTCGGAGATCGGCAGCGTAGGGGAGGAGGTCATGCTCTATACCCATCTCTCTGTGAGAGAGGATGCGGTGGAGCTGTTTGGCTTTTCCAGTCAGCAGGAGCTGCACTGCTTCCGGATGCTGACATCTGTCTCCGGTGTAGGCCCGAAGGCGGCTCTGGCGATCCTGTCGGATTTCCCGGCAGACCGCTTTGCGTTGGTCGTGGCCTCCGGTGACAGCAAGACTCTGACCAAGAGCAAGGGCATCGGCGCAAAGACAGCACAGCGGATCGTGCTGGAGCTGAAGGATAAGATCGCCAAGGAAAGCTCCGGTACAGACTGGAGTGCACTGGCCTCCAGTGCGGTATATCAGGAGGATTCTGCTGTGAGCGATGCCATCTCGGCCCTCATGGTGCTGGGCTATGCGCAGGAGGAGATCATGCCCCTGCTGTCTCAGCTGGATAAGAATCTCTCCTCAGAGGAAATGATCAAGGAGACCCTGCGCCGTATCGGCAGCCGCAGGTAATGATAGAATGTATAACCTTGTCAGGGAGGTGACAGGATGATTGAAACCAGTGATATGACCTTTGAGAATCGGATGGTAACCCCTGAGCCGATGGCAGAGGACAGAGAGGCGGAGAATTCCCTCCGTCCCCAGACGCTGCATGAGTATATCGGACAGGATAAGGTCAAGGAAAACATGGCGGTATACATCGAAGCAGCCAAGCGCCGCGGAGATGTGCTGGATCACGTGCTGCTCTATGGGCCGCCGGGACTGGGAAAAACAACGCTTTCGGCGATCATCGCAAGGGAGATGGGTGTGAATCTGCGTGTGACCACAGGCCCGGCTATTGAGAAGCCGGGTGATCTGGCGGCGCTGCTGACCAATCTTCAGACCGGTGATGTGCTGTTTATCGATGAGATCCACCGACTTTCCCGTGCAGTGGAGGAGATCCTCTATCCTGCGCTGGAGGATCATGCGATCGATATTATCATGGGAAAAGGCCCGTCTGCACGTTCGCTGCGGATCGACCTCAATCCCTTTACGCTGGTAGGTGCAACGACCCGGGCCGGACAGCTTTCCAGTCCCCTGCGTGACCGCTTCGGCATTGTGCAGAGATTGGAGCTGTATACGCCGGAGCAGCTGACGGATATTGTCCGGAGAAGCAGTATGATCCTGGAAATTTCCTGTTCACTGGACGGTGCAATGGAAATCGCACGCCGTGCAAGAGGGACGCCCCGAATCGCAAACAGACTGCTCAAGCGTGTGCGTGACTTTGCCGATGTGATGGGCAACGGTGAAATTACAAGAGAGATCGCCATGATTGCTCTGGACAGACTGGAGATCGACCCGCTGGGACTGGACAGCAACGACCGGAGAATGCTGGATATGATCATCAAGGGCTATGGCGGCGGACCGGTCGGACTGGAAACCCTGGCCTCTGCGCTGGGAGAGGAGACGGTCACACTGGAGGATGTCTGTGAGCCTTATCTGATGCAGCTGGGATTTCTGGCCAGAACGCCCAGGGGTCGCTGTGCAACGGATCTGGCCTATGCACATCTGGGATACCCTGCCCCGAACCGGAACACCGGTGGCGGTACATCGCCTGCTGCACCGGGACAGATGTCCCTGCTTTAATTTTTAATTGAATCAAAAATAACATGACATAAAGGAGCTTAACATATTATGGGAAGATTATTTGGAACGGACGGAGCAAGAGGCGTTGCAATCACAGAGCTGACCTGCGAGATGGCCATGCAGATCGGTCGTGCTGCGGCATTGGTACTGACAAAGGAAAATGACAGAAAACCGTGTATTTTCATCGGCAAGGACACCCGTATTTCCTCGGATGTTCTGGAGGCGGCCCTGTGTGCCGGCATCTGCTCAGTAGGTGCAGATGCGGTTCGTCTGGGCGTTGTGCCTACACCGGCTGTAGCCTATCTGGTTCGGGCTAAGGGTGCCTCGGCCGGCGTGATGATCTCCGCTTCTCACAACAGTGTGGAATTTAACGGGATCAAGCTGTTTTCCTCCACCGGCTACAAGCTGCCGGACGCAGTGGAGGAGGAGATCGAGTCCCTGATCCTGGATGCCCCGGAGAAGATGCTGCTGAAGTCTCACACGGACATCGGACGGATCACCGACTACACCTCTGCACAGGATGATTACATTGACTATATTGCCGGCTGTATCGATGCCGATTTCAGCGGGACTTATCTGGCTCTGGACTGCGCAAACGGCAGTGCCTCCGGTACAGCGCAGAAGCTCTTTGAGAAGCTGGGCGCTCGTGTGGATATGCTCAGCGCTGAGCCGGACGGAACGAATATCAATGAGAATTGCGGCTCTACCCATATGGAAAATCTCATGGCCTATGTAGCTGCTCATGGCTGTGATGCCGGTCTGGCCTTTGACGGCGATGCAGACCGCTGCCTGGCTGTAGATGAAAACGGTGCACTGGTAGACGGCGACAAGCTCATTGCCATTGCAGCCAGCGCTATGAAGAAGGAAGGCACGCTGAAGAAGGATACGGCCGTCGTAACGGTCATGACCAATCTGGGCTTCTTCCACTTTGCCAAGAGAGAGGGCATCGAAACGGCGGCTACCAAGGTCGGCGATCGCTATGTTCTGGAGGAGATGCTGGATAAGGGCTATAATGTCGGCGGTGAGCAGAGCGGACATATCATTTTCCTTGATCATGCCACAACCGGAGACGGGGAGCTGTCCGGCGCCAAGACCATTGAGACGCTGGTAAAATCCGGAAAGAAGATGAGCGAGCTGGCCGGCTTGATGGAGACCTTCCCTCAGCTGATGCTGAACGTGCGTATCCGTCCTGAGCATCGGGGCGTGTGGAGAGAGGACGCCGCTGTGAAGGCCGTCATGGATTCCTATGAGGAAAGACTGGGTGAAAACGGCCGTATTCTGGTGCGTGAGAGCGGAACAGAGCCGCTGATCCGTGTGATGGTCGAGGGGAAGGACGCAGTACTCATGGAGGAAGCCTGCCGGACCATTACCAAAGAAATTGAAGCATTTGTTCAGAGATAAGATAAAGGAGCGAGAATTTTGAGAGTAGCAAACCAGTGGAAAGAGTACCGGATTCTGGATACATCTGCACAGGAAAAACTGGAGGTATGGAACGATGTCACCCTGATTCGTCCCGATCCTCAGATCATATGGCATACCCCGAAAAATGCTCCTCAGTGGAATCGTGCGGACGGTCATTACAGCCGTTCGTCCACAGGCGGCGGCAGCTGGCGTTTTACAAAAAAGCTTCCGGAATCCTGGCCGCTCCGGTATGAGCCGCTGGATCTGACCTTCCGGATCCAGCCTACAGGCTTCAAGCATACGGGGCTTTTCCCGGAGCAGGCGGTGAACTGGGACTTTGCAGCAGAGAAGATCCGCAGGGCGGGACGGCCTGTTTCGGTGCTGAACCTGTTTGCCTATACAGGCGGCGCAACGCTGGCCTGTGCTAGAGCAGGGGCTTCGGTGTGTCATGTGGATGCCTCCAAGGGAATGGTACAGTGGGCCAGAGAGAATGCGGCTCTGTCCGGAATGACTGAAAAGCCCATCCGCTGGATCGTGGATGACTGCGAAAAGTTTGTGGCCCGTGAGATCCGCAGAGGCCGGAAGTATGATGCGATCATCATGGATCCGCCCAGCTACGGCCGGGGTCCGGGGGGCGAGGTCTGGAAGCTGGAGGACTGTATTTACGATCTGGTGAAGCTGTGTGCAGGCGTGCTCAGCGATGAGCCGCTGTTTTTCCTGATCAACAGCTATACAACAGGACTTTCGCCTTCTGTTATGGGATACATACTGGGCAGTGTCATGCAGAAGCGTTTCGGGGGGGCGGTTTCCTTTGATGAAATCGGCCTTCCGGTGGAGGAGAGCGGCATGGTGCTTCCCTGCGGCAATACGGCCATCTGGCAAAGCGAATCATGAAAGGATCAAGAAAAACATGAATGTTCAGCTGAAGGCAGATCATGTCTGGTTTCATTATACGGATGAAGAAGGGAACAGAACATCGGAGGATGTTCTGAAGGATGTTTCACTGGAAATTAAAAAGGGGTCATTTACGGCGATTCTGGGACACAACGGCTCGGGCAAGTCTACGTTGGCCCGTTTGCTCAATGCCATTCTGGTGCCGATTTCCGGAAGCGTATGGGTCAATGGAATTGAGACACGGGATGAGGAGCAGCTTTATGAGATCCGCCGTCATACGGGAATGGTGTTCCAGAATCCGGACAACCAGATCGTTGCTACCATCGTAGAGGAGGATGTGGCCTTTGGCCCGGAGAATCTGGGAATCGAGCCGCAGGAGATCCGCCGGCGTGTAGATGAGGCTCTGCGTGCGGTGGATATGTATGAGTACCGCCTCCATGCACCGTCTCAGCTTTCGGGAGGACAGAAGCAGCGTGTGGCGATTGCCGGTATCATTGCCATGCGGCCGGACTGTATCATTCTGGATGAGCCTACGGCTATGCTGGACCCCAGAGGACGCAGAGAGGTTATGAAAACCATCCGCATGCTCAATGAGGAGCACGGTATTACAGTGGTGCTGATCACCCACTATATGGACGAAGCGGTTCAAGCGGATCGTGTGGTGGTCATGGATGACGGAAAGATCATCATGGACAGCACCCCTGGAGCGGTCTTCACAAAGCCGGAGCTGCTCCAAGCAGTGGGGCTGGATGTACCTCAGGCGGCGGAGCTGCTTCAGAGCCTGAAGGAGGCCGGACTTCCGGTGGAGGTAACGGCCATTGACGAAGCATCCTGTGCGGATGTGATTATGAATTTGTTTGCGTGAATGAGGGAGAATGCTGTGGCAATTTTACGTACAGAGGAACTGACTTATCAATACAGTGCAGGGACACCCTTTGAGAAAACAGCGGTGGATCATGTGGATCTGGAGATAGAAGAAGGTGCATTTGTGGGTGTGATCGGCTCGACCGGTTCGGGTAAATCCACACTGATGCAGCACTTTAACGGTCTGCTGCGGCCCACATCCGGAGCGGTCTATCTGGATGGAATGGATATCTGGGCGGACAAGACGAAGATCCGGGATGTACGCTTTCAGGTGGGACTTGTATTTCAGTATCCCGAATATCAGCTTTTTGAGGAAACGGTGTATCGGGATATTGCATACGGTCCGAAAAATATGGGACTCACCGAAAGCGAGATCAAGGAGCGTGTGCTGGAAACAGCAGAGCTTGTAGGACTGCCGGAGGAGCTTCTGGAGCAGTCGCCCTTTGCCCTGTCCGGCGGTCAGAAGAGAAGGGTGGCCATTGCCGGCGTGATGGCGCTGCGGCCCCGGATTCTGATCCTGGATGAGCCGACGGCCGGTCTTGATCCCATGGGACGGGAGGACATTCTGGGAGAGATCCGTGCCTATCACAAAAAGACAGGCGGCACGGTGCTGTTGGTTTCTCATAGTATGGAGGATGTAGCCAAGTGCGCTGAAAAAATTCTTGTCATGGATCATGGAAAGAAATTCTGCTATGAGGATACGGCTGCTGTATTCCGCCGTGCGCAGGAGCTGGAGACTCTGGGGCTTTCTGTGCCTCAGGTAACACGCATCTGTATGGAGCTGCGCCGGAGAGGACTGCCTCTGGGCGATGATATCTATACAGTGCAGCAGGCCGCTCGTCAGCTGGCCGCTCTTTATCAGGGGAGAAAGGGAGGTGCATCCATATGCTGAAGGACATAACCATCGGGCAGTATTTCCCCGGAAACAGCCTGCTGCATCGGCTGGATGCACGCTTTAAGATCGTGATGACTCTGCTTTATATTGTCATGCTCTTTATGGGTGCGCTGTATTCCCTGGTCTTCGGCGTTGTCTATTGCGTGATGGCCCTGATTCTGTCCAGGCTGCCGGTGAAGCTGTTCTGGAAAAGTCTCAGGCCGCTGCTTCCCATTCTGCTGTTCACAGCCGTTCTGGATCTTCTGTTTATAACAGACGGCACTGTCTATTTCCAGCTGGGCTTTTTCAAGCTCACGGAGGACGGCGTTCTGACCGCTCTGCAGATGGTACTGCGTATTATTTTTCTGATCATCGGCTCTTCACTGCTGACCTATACCACCTCTCCCATTCAGCTGACAGATGCCATCGAACGGCTTTTGTCTCCGCTGAAAAAGCTGAAATTTCCGGTGCATTCCTTTGCGATGATGATGACCATCGCCCTGCGCTTTATTCCGACGCTTATGGAGGAAACGGACAAGATCATTGCAGCACAGAAGGCCAGAGGAGCCAGCTTTGATACAGGGAAGCTGAAGGATAAGGCCAAGGCCCTTGTTCCGGTGCTGATTCCGCTGTTTGTATCCGCCTTTCGCCGTGCGGAGGAGCTGGCCACGGCTATGGAGTGCCGCTGCTACCGGGGAGATGTCGGACGCACAAAAATGAAACAGATGCATGCGGCTGCAAGAGATTGGGCGGCGCTGGGTGTAACACTGGTGTTCCTTATTGGCTCGGCTGCGGCTTCGCTTCTGCTTTAACAGGAGAAATGCATATGGATTCAGAGATGATTCGGGCCGGCTCAGAAGAAAAGGGCTTCTCTGAGCCGGTCATGACTGCGACTCAATTGCATAAGAAAAGAGCAGATACAAGAATATATCTGCTTTTGTCTTTTTTTGTACCCTGTATTCTGGTTGGGATCGGCTGGATGCTTCTGGGGGTCTATCCCTTTGGAACGGGACAGATTCTGGTTACGGACTTCTGGCATCAGTACTATCCCTTCGCCAATATCCTGCATGAGAAGCTCCAGAGCTTTTCCTCTCTGCTGTATACATGGGATTCCGGCCTGGGCTCAAACTTCCTGGCGATGATGGCCTATTATGCAGCAAGCCCCCTGAATCTCCTGACGATCCTTGTGCCAGATGCCTTTCTTCGTGAAGGGATCACCCTGATCCTTCTGATGAAGATCGGATGTGCCGGGCTTTTCATGGCGCTTTTTCTGAAGGGCGTATTCCGCCGGAACGATGTGTCGCTCTGCTGCTTTTCCATGCTTTATGCCCTGTGCAGCTATATTATGGGTTATTACTGGAACACCATCTGGATCGATACAGTGGCCCTGCTTCCGCTGGTGATGCTGGGTGTAATTCAGCTTATCAGAGATAAAAAATGCACGCTCTATATGATCGCTCTGGCGCTGGCTCTGATTTCCAATTATTATATCGGACTGTTCATCTGTATTTTTACAGTGATCGCCTTTTTCTGTATCTGCCTTTTTGAGGGGACAAGACCTGTCCGCTTCCTGAAAAGCGGCCTGCGGATGCTGGGAGCGACAGCGGTGGGTCTGGGACTGAGCGCCTTTATGCTGCTGCCGGCTTATTTTGCCATTCAGCTGACCAACAGTGCAGAGAATTCCTTCCCGACTGTAGTCAGCTTCTACGAGGAATGGATCGACCTTTTCGCCAATATGACCGCTCTGCGCACGCCCACTGTAAAGGAAGGGCTGCCGAATTTATATTGTGGTATCATCTGCGTTGTGCTGGCCGGAATGTTTCTTCGTTCCCGGAGCGTCCGGATCCGTGAGAAGGTTGCAGCCGTTCTGGTGCTGGCCTTCCTTCTGGTGAGCTGTAATATGAACAAGCTCAATTTCATCTGGCATGGCTTCCATTTCACCAATATGCTGCCCTATCGCTTTTCCTTCCTGTTCTCCTTTGTCATGGTACTGCTTGCCTATCGGGCCTTTGACCTTGTGCTGGAAGGGAAGATCAGGCGACTGGATTGCATCGCCATGACGGCTATGGCAGCAGGATTTTTTGTGATCACGTGGTTTTCGGAGCGGGATTCAGATCAGACCTTTGCCATGTGGATGAGCCTGGCCCTGTCTCTGCTGTATGTATTGATCCTGTTTTTGTATGAGCGGAGGATCCTGCGTCCGGCGGCAATGTGTTTTGTGCTGTCCATGGGGCTTCTGGTCGAGATGTTTCTCCATGTGCGGATCAGCACACAGGCTGTGGGCACATCCGACCATACCAGCTATCCCACAAAAAATGCCGAAACCCGGCAGCTTCTGGAGGAGATCAATGCGGCGGACGATTCTCTGTTCTACCGGACGGAGATGACCTCCTGGTATACGCTCAATGACCCGGCGCTGTATTCCTATGAGGGTGTTTCTCAGTTTTCTTCCATGGCCAATAAAAGCGTGACCACCTTCCTGCGTACACTGGGTCTGCCCGGCTCAGAGGCCGGAAACCGTTATTACTATGCACTCACCTCACCGCTGACGAATATGTTCACCGGAATCAAATATGTGCTGTCACGGAACGGTCCGATCATGGATACGGCCACGATGAAACAGATCGGTGCAGCCGGAACGATGAGGGCCTATGAAAATCAGTACGCTCTGACTGTGGGATTTATGGTAAACGAGGAGATTTTGTCCTATGACGGAACGGAGTATGCCAATCCCTTTGAAGCCCAGAACACCCTCTTTGCCAGAGCCACAGGTATAGATGAGCCGCTTTTCACACCCATCGATGTGACCCATACCCGTCATTCCGGCATGGCTTCGGAAAACGGCGTCTACCGGAGCGGCTACGGGATCTACACCTTCCGGATCGATGAGTCCGCTTCGTCCCATACCTTCCAGTTCAATTTCATTCCGGAGGAGGATTCGGTGCTCTATGCCTATTTCTGGGCGGATGGTGTCAGCAATGTCAATATCCTTCAGGATCAGAAGGACTTTGGAAACTATAATGTCACCCGTCAGCAGGGCTTTATTGCACCCATCGGCACCTGCGAGGCCGGCGTCAAGGCCTCTGTCAGTGCCAGTGTGACGGATCAGAATACAAAGCATGGCTCACTCCGGATCTATGTGTACAGGCTGAATATGGATGTTCTGGACAGAGCCTATGAGCAGCTTCTTTCCGGTAGCATTCAGCTGGAGGAATTTTCCGACACATCCCTGTCCGGAACAGTTAAGGCCCGGGCCGATGGACTCTGCTATTTCTCCATTCCCCAGGAAAAGGGCTGGACGGCTTATGTGGACGGCGCTCCGGTCCCGACAGAAACGGTAGGAGGTGCAATGCTGGCTGTGCCTGTTCCGGCGGGCACGCATACAGTAGCATTGAGCTACAGGCCCCAGGGCTTTGCAGAGGGTATGACCCTCACCGGAGCAGCTGCGGCTGTCTGGATCACTGTATTTGTAATCGAGAAGCGCAGGTGCGGAAGGAAGCCGGCCGGCCCCGCTGTACAGACGGATATAGAGGAGGAAATATGAGAAATTTAAAAGTGACAATGGCCTTTCGCGGTACAAGATATCACGGCTATCAGCGGCAGAATAATGCGCTGACGGTTCAGGAGGTGGTGGAAGGGGCTGTTTCCAGGATTCTGAACACGCCTGTGACCATTCATGGGTGCTCCAGAACCGATACAGGTGTTCATGCGGAGATGTTCTGCTTTACCTTTCAGACAGAAAATCAGATCCCGCTTCGGAATTTTGTCCGAGGCATCAACGGATATCTCCCGGATGACATCTCCGTTCTGCGCTGCGAGGAGGTGCCGGAGGATTTTCACGCCCGGTTCAGCTGTAAGGGGAAGACCTACCTGTACCGGATCCACAACAGTGAGTCTAAGAATCCTTTTCTGACAGATCTGGCTCTTCATTACCGGCGTCCGCTGAACCTTCCGCTGATTCAGGAGGCGGCGGCCTTCTTTGTGGGGACACATGACTTCGGAAGTTTTTGTGCAGATTGCTCAAAAAAGAAGGATACAATACGAACGATTTATCAATTTCAAATAGAAATGCAGGGAAGTGATGTGCGCATACTTGTAAAAGGGGACGGTTTCCTGTATAATATGGTTAGGATTTTGGTGGGGACGCTGCTGGATGTGAATGAGGGGCGGATCGCTGTGTCCGATTTGCAGCGGATTATGGATGCCAGAGACAGAACGCTGGCCGGCCGGACGGCTCTGCCTCACGGTCTGTATCTCCATGAGGTATATTACGACGAAACACAAATCTGATACCAGGAAAGGAGCAAGCATTCTCATGGAAGAATGCGGACAAAATGGCTAAAAAAAATGCGGATGCAATTGATAAGAGAAAAAAGAGACGATTGAACAAGCGGCTGCTGCGCTTTGCGGTGCTTCTGCTGATTGCATCGTTCTGTGTATTTCTTTATATGGAGCGAAGCAGCTGGATCTCTGGTGTGGGCAACAGAATTGAGTCCATCCGTCAGAATGACGGTGTATTGGCTGATGGCAATTTCCCTTTGCACATTTCGGGAAACGGCGAATATCAGGCTCAGATTCTGGATGATCATCTGGCCATTCTGAATAATTCCTATTTATATCTGTATTCGATCCAGGGAGACAGTACAGACACTCGTCAGGTGGCCTATACAAATGCGATCCTCAAAAGCTCCGGCGGTTATGCGCTTTGCTTTGAAAACGGGGGAATCGGCTTCCGTGTGGACAAGGTCAGTGATGCAGTTTATGAAAAGGAGGCCGAGGATCTGATCATAACGGGTGCAGTCAGCAGTGATGGCTATGTGGCTCTGATCACAGAATCCAGTACATACAGCTGCTCACTGTATATTTATGATGCAAGCGGAAAAAAGATCTATACACGAAACTGCGTGGAACGTGTAAATGAAGTCAGCTTCCAGTCAGACGGCAAGGGCTGTGTGTTTGTTCAGCTGGATGCCGAGGACGGGGAGGTGATTTCCGGCCTGCGCAGCATCCGGATCGATGAGGAGGATACCATATGGGAGACGCCGTCGATTTCTACGCTGTGTCTGAATACCTCCTATACACAGGATGGAAGGATCTGTGTCATTGGAGACAGTATGTGCGCATACTATAATGAGAAGGGTCAGATGGAATCCATGTATACCTATTCCGGCTCTCTGGTCAGCTATCATGCAGAAAATGGACGGGCGGCTGTGCTTGTGTACAGCGATGAAACCCGTGAAACCAATCTGATTCTGTTTGATGAAACAGCAGAAGCGCCGGTGGAGGTGGCTGTGAACAATACAGCTTCCTATGTTCAGGTCGAGGAAGGAATTGCCTATCTCATGAGCAATGATAATGTGGTATCCTATTCCTTTGAGGGCAAGGCGATTGCAACGGTTGGCCTGGAGAATGCCTATGAACGTTTTCTCAAGCAGGCTGACTATCTGTTCCTTCTGAGCTATGATCAGATTGACCGTGTGAATTTTAATCAGTAAAGGTATATGATAAAAGGTGGATTATGAGTGAAGCACAATGGTGGCTGTACGATCTGGTCGTACTGGCTGTTGCGGTATTATGTATATGGAACGGTGTTTCCGGAGGAATTTTCCGTGCGGTGGGAGGACTTGCAGGTACGGTGGTTTCCTGTCTGGCGGCTGCTCTGATTGCGGCTCCGGTATCGGAGATGGTATATGATGCATTTTTCCAGACACGCTGTCAGAGTCTGATCGTCTCCAATCTGGAACAGATCGATATGACTGAGGATGTGCGGAATTCCCTGGGGCAGTACGGTGTATATCTCCCTGTCAGTGATGAGGAGATTGCACAGATGATTCAAAGCATAAATGAGGAGGATGGACTGCTGGATCAGACGGCGGCCCTGCTTGGACTGGATGCAGAGCAGCTTCGCAGCAGGCTGGGTGAAGCGGTGATCGATGCTGTGGAGACTCAGCCTGGCCTTTTGCCGGAATGGGCGGAGGAAACGCTTTCCCAGTCGGATAAGAGCACAGCCCTGGATGCAGCGGCCGACATAGCAGCAGCTTTGTTTTCCAATGATTATTACGAGGCCGCAGCCGGGCTGGAGCAGACCTATCTGAGACCTGCGATCCTGCCGGTTCTGAAGGTGCTGGTGTTTGCCCTGTCTGCTTTTGTGATCTCCCTGCTGCTCCGGGCCGTTCTGCTCGTGCTGCCTTCCGGAAGGAACAATTTGCTGAATCAGCTGTTGGGCGGTGCACTGGGTCTTGTAAAAACGGGGATTTATCTGTATCTGATCGTATTGATGGTCAGCTGCATTGCATCCATGCAGAACGGAGCCTATCCGTTCTTCAGCGAGGGGACGATCGAACGTACATGGATTTTCCGGATCCTGTATGATGCATTTGAGGGTATGAGATAAGCAGAGAAAGAAATGAAAAAAAGAGAGATAGAAAGGTGATATGCTATGATTCTGTGCAGCAGATGTAAGAAAAGACCTGCGGTTGTATTTATCACATCCATGCAGGAGGGACAGAAGAAAAATGACGGCTTGTGCATGGTTTGTGCAAAGCAGCTGAATATTCCGCAGATCTCAGATTATATGAAGCAGATGGGGATCACGGACGAGGAGCTGGAGCAGATCTCAGACCAGATGATGGATCTGATGGACGGGGACAGCTTTGAGATGGGCGGCAGCGGAATCATGCCGAATTTTCTTCAGGATATGATGCGTTCAGCTAAGAAGATGCAGCAGACGGACGGAGACGAGGAGCTGGAGCTTCCGGCCGAGCTGGAGGATGAGCAGCAGTTGGAGCCGGATGCGGCGGATGCGATCTTTGGCCGCAAAAGAGCTGGCAGCGGAAAAAATGGCGACAAGCGGCCGAAACGCAAAAAGGAGATGAAATTCCTCAGCAACTACTGTACCAATCTGAGTCAGCGTGCGGCCGAAGGAAAGCTGGATGATATCATCGGCCGTGATAAGGAAATTGCCCGTGTGATACAGATCCTGTCCCGCCGTACAAAGAATAACCCCTGTCTGATCGGTGAGCCGGGTGTAGGTAAGACCGCCATTGCAGAGGGCATTGCTCAGAGGATCCACACAGGCGATGTGCCCTTTAATCTGAAGAATAAGCAGGTGTATCTGCTGGATCTGACGGCCCTTGTAGCCGGTACGCAGTTCAGAGGTCAGTTTGAGAGCCGTGTGAAGGGCCTTGTGGCCGAGGTGAAGCAGGAGGGGAACATCATCCTGTTTATTGATGAGCTGCATAATCTGGTAGGAACAGGCAGCTCCGAGGGTACGATGAATGCGGCCAATATCCTCAAGCCGGCTCTGTCCCGCGGGGAGGTACAGGTCATCGGAGCTACGACCTTTGAGGAGTACCGCAAGTATATTGAGAAGGATTCCGCTTTGGAACGGCGTTTCCAGCCGGTCACTGTCAATGAGCCGACGATCGAGGAGACCATTGAGGTGCTGGAGGGCATTAAGAAGTATTATGAGTCCTTCCACCGTGTGCATGTGTCGGGGTATATTGTGCGTCTCTGCGCAACGCTTTCGGAGAGATATATCACAGATCGCTTCCTGCCGGATAAGGCCATTGACCTGCTGGATGAAAGCTGCGCTTGTGCAGGACTGCGTTCTCCGGAGATCGCTGAATATGATGCTGCGGTAGCAAAGCAGCTGGAGCTGCTGGAGCAGGAGAGTGCCATTCAGGATGAGCTTGAGATCGACTATGAGAAGCTGGCCAAGGTAAAGGGCGAGCTGATCCGCATCAAGGATAAGATTCAGACTCTTGCTGAAAAGCTGGAGAAGCTTCAGGTGACAGAAGCGGATCTGGCCAAGGTAATCGAGCTTTGGACGGGAATTCCGGCCAATAAAATTGAGGAGACAGAATTTGCAAAGATCGCTGTTCTGGAGCAGCGTCTTGGCCAGCGCATAATTGGTCAGGATGAGGCGATACACGTTCTGTCAAATGCCATTAAGAGAACCCGGGTGCAGCTGACAGCACGCCGCCGTCCGGCCTCCTTTATTTTTGTCGGCCCGACTGGTGTAGGCAAGACGGAGCTGGTAAAGGTTTTGTCAGAAACGATGTTTGATTCTACCGAGCCGCTGATTCGTCTGGATATGACAGAGTTTATGGAAAAGCATTCTGTAGCCCGGATGATCGGTTCTCCTCCCGGCTATGTAGGCTATGATGATGCTGGTCAGCTGACGGAAAAGGTGCGCAGAAAGCCCTATTCTGTGATCCTGTTCGATGAAATAGAAAAGGCCCATCCGGATGTGATGAATATCCTTATGCAGATTCTGGATGAGGGCCGGATTGATGATGCTCAGGGACGAACGGTCAGCTTTGAAAATACGATCATCTGCATGACCTCCAATGCCGGCTCTACAGATAAGAGCGTTGGCGTAGGCTTTGACCGTACAGCCAATGAGGTATCCAAGGACCGGGCCATGAAGGCACTGAGAGAATTCCTTCGTCCGGAATTTATCAGCCGTATTGATGAAGTGATCGTATTCCAGAATCTGAGCGTGGAGAACTTTGCAAAGATCGCAGCTCTGATGCTGGATGAGATGAAGGAGCCGCTGAGAGAGAAGAACATCACCCTGACTTATGCAGAGGAGGCTCTGACTGTGATCGCAGAGAAGGCCTATGGAAAGCCCTATGGTGCACGTGATATCCGCCGTGTGATCCGTCAGGAGATCGAGGATCGGATCGCGAATATCATCATTGACAAGGCCGGAGCGGTATCGGCTCTGCATATCGGACTGGATGATGCAAAGGCGCTTACCGTACAGTACAGTTAATTTTTAAAAGTGAGGATATGGCGAGCTGCACATTGCAGTTCGCTATTTCTTTCGATTTTTTTTCGAAAAAGGCTTGACAAATATTTGCAGTTGTGGTATAATAGATAATGTTGTGAGGGAACAGCACAAAAAACTGCGGGTGTAGTTCAATGGTAGAATTCCAGCCTTCCAAGCTGGTTACGTGGGTTCGATTCCCATCACCCGCTCCAGTATGCGCCTTTAACTCAGCTGGATAGAGTAACTGCCTTCTAAGCAGTAAGCCACTGGTTCGA
>JAFUQX010000040.1 GCA_017472145.1 Ruminococcus sp.
TCTCGCACGGCTTCTATTCTTTCTTCGTCTGTCAATTTCTTTTGTCTTGACATGAAATAACCCCCTTAGAGTTTTCACACTCTTTGTTTTTTAGTGTGTCTACTCTAAGGGGATTATATCACTTGACCCTGCGTTTTATCGTTTTATCAATCAGAGTCTGTTTGAAAAGGAGTCCGGGTCTCCAGAATCCAGATTCTGATATCATCTGCGGCCAGAGAGATCAGCTCTGAGCTGCTGGGCTTTCCCATGGGATAATTGAAATAATGAACCAGCGGGTCGGGATTCTTCTCATAAGCAAGATCGATGGCATATCTTATGATCTTTTCTACACTGCTGATCTGGACATTATATTTTTCAGCAACCTTCTTGTAAATGGATGCCATACTGTCCAGCAATTCAGGCTGTTTGGCCGCATAAATGATCGCAGCTTTCAGATACTCACATCCATTTGGTGAATTGAGAATGCCCAGACTCTCGATAAGCCTTACGGCCGCCGTTTCAATTTTTTCCTCCGAATCATTCATTGTACCTTATCACATCCGTTTTTTATTTCTTCTCTCGCAAAAGCAAAACCACGCACTCCACATGCTTGGTATGAGGAAACATATCCACCGGCTGGATCTTTTTCACACCATATCCCAGCTTCTTCAGAAGGAGCAGATCACGCTCCAGACTCTCAATACCGCAGGAGATATATACGACCCGTTTCGGGCCAAGCCGGGCCAGACTTTCCAGAAAGCGCCTGTCACTGCCGGTTCTGGGCGGATCTGTGAAAACCACATCTGCCTTTTCTCCGGTATGGGCCATATGCTCCATGAACCGCCCCGAATCCCCGTTGATAAAACGAATGTTGGTGCAGCCGTTGTCGGCGGCATTTTTCTCCGCATCGGCCGCTGCACTTTCGTTCAGCTCCACGCCCAGAACCTCCTTGCAGAAATCCGATGCAATGATACCGATAGTACCCGTTCCGCAGTAGCAGTCCAGTACCCGGTCTTTTTTGGTAAGACCTGCAAATTCCATAGCAGTCCGGTACAGGATCTCCGTCTGAACGGGATTGACTTGATAGAAGGAGCGTGCAGATATCTTGAACCGTTTTCCGCAGAGCGTATCCTCAATATATCCCTTTCCATACAATACAAATTCCTGCTCGCCCATAGTCAGCGGCCTGGGGTTCTGACAGACATTCTGAATGATGGTTGTAATGCAGGGCTGTTCCTTGAGAAGTGCAGCAACGAAATTTTTCTTGGAGGGAAATGCGCTCTTTGAGGTGATGATGCATACCAGGTATTCTCCGCTGTGAAAGCCCTTCCGGATCATTACATGACGGATCAGCCCCTTGTCCGTATTGGGATTATAGGGGAACAGCTTGAAGGACTGCATGAGCTTTTTTATGGTGAGAATGATTTTGTCCGCCTGCACATCCTCCAGCATGCAGCTTTCGCAGGGGACGATCTTTCCGCTGCCTGACTGAAAAATACCGGAGATGATCTGACGGCTGGGATTGGTATAGAAGCCGTGCTGTACCTTGTTTCTGTAATTGCAGGGATTTTTCATGCCGATGATCCGGCTGCATTTGGCAAACTTGGAAAGAAGGCGTTCTGTTTTGGCCTGCTTCCACTGGAGCTGTTCCCGGTAGCTTTCCTTCAGCTGACATCCTCCGCAGCGTTTAAAAAGCCGGCATGTGCTTTCGTTCTTTTCACCCATATTTATAATAAGGCCGTCGGGCGGCCTTTCTCCTTTCGATTTTCTGTAGTTTATTATAGCATTCCTTACGGGAAAAGTCAATTTCCTGCGATTGACAGAAGCCGTGTTTCTGGTTATAATAAAAAAGGATTCCCAGGAAGATGGGAGTTCGGAAAATACAGCACAAGCAGAAAGGGAAAATACATATGAGAAGAATGGATTCATTCAGTGCCCTTGATATAATCAACAGAGTGATCGATGAGAGTGTACAGGAGGGAGATCTCTGCATCGATGCCACCGCCGGCCGGGGGCACGATACCCTGCATTTATGCTGGCTGGTAGGAGACAGCGGCCATGTAACGGCCTTTGATATCCAGCAGGCTGCCGTTGACAGCACAAAGGCGCTTCTGGAAAAAAACGGTCTTGCATCCCGTGCGGATGTTCTTCTGAAAAGTCACAGTGAAATGGATGAGCTTTTTGAGGAAAACAGTGTCTCCCTGATCACCTTTAATTTCGGATGGCTGCCCAGAGGGGATCATAACATTTTTACCAAGAAGGAGACCAGTATCGAGGCCATCGAAAAAGGTCTCAGGATCCTGAAGGACGGTGGCATTATGACGCTGATTCTCTATTACGGCCGGGAGACGGGCTTTGAGGAGCGGGATGCCCTGCTGGAATTTCTGCCCACACTGGACTGCCGGAAATATACCGTGGTGGAAATGCCCTTTGTCAACCGGCCCAATTGTCCGCCCATTCCTATTCTTATCATAAAGGGCGCATGCTGAAAGGAGAAGAACATGAACTGGCGGAAGCATTATAAAAAAGCAATCACCTTCAGCTATGATGACGGCGTGGAGCAGGATGTCCGCCTGCTGGAGATTCTGAGTGATTATGGCCTGAAGGCCACCTTCAATCTGAATACGGGCCTGGACTATGATCACGGTACATGGCAGTATGAGGACAAATTCCAGGTACACCGACTGAATCTCCCGGAGGTAAGAGCCTTGTATGAGGGCCACGAGATTGCGGTCCATGGCCGGGAGCACCTTTGTCTGACCGGGCTGGATGAGGCAGCCCTGCACCGGGAGCTGGCTCTGGACGCAGAGGAGATCACACGGATTTTCGGAGAAGCTCCGGTGGGTATGGCCTATGCCTACGGTGCGTATAATGATGCCGTTGTGGAGAAGCTGCGCAGTCTCGGTCTGCAATATGCCCGCACGGTGGAAAGCACTCATTCCTTTGCAGAGCAGCCGGATCTGCTTCGGTTTCGTCCGACCTGCCATCATGATGATGAAAAGCTGTTTCAGCTGGCCGATGAATTTCTTTCCATGAAGCCGGATGCACCGCAGATCTTCTATATCTGGGGGCACAGCTATGAATTTGAGGGGAAGAAAAACTGGGATCGCTTCCGCCGGTTCTGTGAGCGCATCAGCGGCCGGGAGGATATCTTCTATGGTACAAACAGGCAGGTGCTTCTATAAGCGGAAGTCAGATGCATATTTGCTTCTGTTGTATGGCAGAATATACAGAAGGCAGCAGCCTTATATTTTTCTATACAAGAGGTGAGCGAAGATGTGTACCAGTATGGCCATGAAAAACGGAGATTTCTATTTTGGCCGCAATATGGATATGAGCACCGGGTTCGGGGAGCGGGTCGTCATGACACCGAGAAATTACCCCTTTTCTTTTCGCAGGGCCGGTCTGCTGAAGCGCCATTATGCCATGATCGGAATGGCGGCCGTGGCCGAAGGATATCCGCTGTATGCAGAAGCAGCCAATGAAAAGGGGCTTTGCGCTGCGGGCCTGAATTTCCCGGAGAATGCATACTATTCACCGGAGGAAAGGGACGGAAAATATAACCTTTCTCCCTTTGAGCTGATCCCGTGGCTGCTGGGAAAATGTGCTTCTGTGGAGGAGGCACGGAGCCTGCTGGCTGTGACCCATATAATAGCGATCCCATTCCGTGCAGATATTCCGCTGACTCCGCTGCACTGGCATATTGCAGATAAAAGCAGCTCCCTTGTACTGGAGGTCATGAAGGACGGCCTGCATATTCACGAAAATCCTGTCCATGTGCTGACCAACAATCCACCCTTTGACTTTCAGATGACCAATCTGAGCCAATATCTGAATCTGACGGTGGGTACTCCTGAAAACGGCTTCAGCCAATGCTGCGGTGTATCTCCTTTCGGGAAGGGTCTGGGCAGCTTCGGACTGCCGGGCGATTTTTCTCCGGCCTCCCGTTTTGTAAAGGCCGCCTATCTGCTGCTCCACTCCAGCTGTGATAAGGATGAGGACAGCCAGGTTTCCCAGTTTTTTCATTTGCTGGATGCGGTGGCCGTTCCCAGCGGAAGCATTCTTCCGGATATGGAGCAGGGCCGCCGTTACTATACGATCTATTCCAGCTGCATGAACGCAGAAAAGGGGATCTATTACTATAAGACCTATTTCAACAATCAGCTGACAGCCGTCTGTATGATGCCGGAGGACTATGAGGAGGAGGACCTGAAATGCTTTCCGCTGAATGGCACACAGCAGATCGCCTGGGTAAATGGCTGAGGGCCGAAAAATAAATTCTGCAATAAAATGATAAAAAAAGACTTGTAAAAAGTCAGTCACCTGTGGTATAATGGAATTATACGCAGAAGGCTGACTTTTTTTGGCGGATGGATATGGGAGATATCCGGATGGGCCGGGAGAGACAGTCTGAGAAAAGATTTATATAGAAATTCGGGAGAGTGAATTATGAGCGTAACGATTTGTTTGCTGATGGGATATTTGCTGGGGTCGCTGAGCCCGGCGGCCCTTCTTTCCAAGCTGAAGCAGAAGGATCTGAGAGAACATGGTACGGGAAATCTTGGTGCTACCAACACCCTGCTGACATTCGGTGCAAAATGCGGCGCATTTGTCATGGTGTTTGATATTGCAAAGTCCTTTCTTTCCGTAAAGCTTGCGGGAATATTATTTCCGGCGCTGTCCATTGGCGGCCTGGTAGCCGGCGGCGGTGCGATTCTGGGGCATGTATTTCCGTTCTATATGAAGTTCAAGGGCGGCAAGGGACTGGCGGCCTTCGGCGGTATGGTACTGGCCTTCGATCCGCTGATTTTCCTGATCCTGCTTCTGCTGGGCAGTGCGGTCATGCTGGTTCTGAATCATGGCGTGGCGCTGACGATGACAGGAATCAGCCTGTTTCCGATCCTGACTGGCATTCGCACAGGAAGTGTGCTTCCTGCACTTGCGGCCCTGATCATCAGCATTATTCTTTTGCTGAAGCATATAGATAATCTGATAGAAGTGAAGAACGGGGAAGACATAAAGATAAGGGATTATCTGAAGGAGCATATCCGCCGCTGCTGAGTTACATAGAAAGGATGGGGAGGCTGTCGTATGAATATCAGTGCTAATGTGAAGTATATACTGGAAAAAACGACGGAATGGAGATTCTACACCAACAGGAGCTATCCGGCAAAAATACAAAAGGCCGATGTGAGCCGTGTGTATAATGCGGAGGGTCAGCCCGGCGTGGTGTACAATTTCCTGGAGGATGCCTATGAAAAGGTGACCGAAGGCGGCTATATCATCACGGGTGTGGCCGGTGAGATGTGGCCTGTGGGTCCGGGCGTACTGAAAAAGTATGATGTGGATCCGGAAAAAATCACCTTTGAGCCGCAGTGTGTACGAACCATTGAGGTGGATACGGTGTATGCAGGTATCCGGATCCCATCAGATATCCAGTTTACGCTGGAAGCGGACTATGGTGAAAGGGCGCTGCTGAAGGGCAACCGGCCGGGACTCTCTCATGGGGAGGGAGACTATATCCTGGTTGCTGCAAAGCTGGAGAATGGGAAGCTTGTACCGGATCTCAGCGACAGCGGACGGATCGTAAACGGCACGATCTTTGATCAGCTGTACAAGACTATATAAAGAGCTATTAAAAAATATGGATGTTGAATTTGCGGAGGGGTTTGTATGCGTGCAGGTACTGCATTTGTTTTTTTGATGTTGTCATTTCTGGTGATTGCTGCGGCAGTCACCATATTTATTATAAAAAGGGTGAGAAGAGCGCATGTTTCGCTGAGCAAACAGCTGCTGTATACGGCATTTTTTCTGTTTGGTGCGCTGTGGCTGTCCAGATTTTCCATCGAGGTCTATACGGTGTCCGCAGAAAAGGCCTGCGGCCTGCTGACCGGAACAGATTACTTCGTTTATGCTATGAATGCTTTTATGAATGCCCTGAGGACCTTTATGGCGGATGGGGAGGTCGATCTGGTGGGAAACATTCATACGGGACAGGAGATCATCGGAAGGGTTATTTCCGGCCAGGGCTTCTGGCCAGGCTGCATAGAGAAGACCTTGAAAATAGGTTTTGCGGTTTACGAGTTTGTGCTGGATGCAGCAGCCCCTCTGGTAAGCGGCGCTGCGATCGTCAGCGTGATTTCCGATGTATTTCCCATTATCAAAATAAAGCGTTCCTTTTTCAGGGAGAAGTATGTTTTTTCAGAGCTGAACGAGGAGTCTGTAACATTGGCAGAAAGCATCCAGGCCCGTTTCGCAGGCGATATGGAAAAGCGCATGCCTATGATCATTTTTACAGATACCTACATAGAGGATGAAAATGAGGCTGCCGCAGAGCTGATACAGAGAGCAAAGCGCATTGGCTGTGTATGTGTGAAAAATGATATTCTGAAGCTGAAGCTGAGAACGAGAGAGCGTATTTTCTATATTCTTTCCGATCTGGATCAGACCCGGAATCTGACGGATGCGGCTGCGCTTTCCAGGATGGACAACGGAAAAATGCGGCTGGATCTGAGGCAGAAAATATCGATCTATGTGTTCTCTGATCTGGATGAAACCGAAGAGATCCTGAAGAATGTCCGCCGGAATTTTGAGACGGCGGCCGCCGGAATGAAGAAAAAGAAGTGCTTTGTTCCGGTCGTGGTTCCGATCAAGGAGTATAAGAACTGCATTTACACCCTTCTTTCGGAAAAGCCGCTGTTCAAGGCGATTGAGGATCCCTCTCAGAAGGAGCTGACCGTAACCATCATCGGAACGGGAAAAATTGGTACGGAGGCTTTTCTTGCAGTATTCTGGTGCGGTCAGCTGCTGGATATAAAGCTGAATATCAATGTAGTTTCGCTGGAGGCCGCCAGTACCTTCCGGGACCGGATCAACCGGATCACCCCCTGCATTTTTGAAAGTGCGGATCCTGAGCGGTTTGACACGCCCTATTGCCGCATAACGCTGATCGACTGTGATATGAGAACGGTGAATGCCGATCAGCTTCTGGATGAGAAATATTCCTGTACCTATGGCTCAGGCGAAAGCCGGCTGTATGATACAAATTACTACATCGTTTCTCTCGGAACCGATCGGATGAATGTGGATACGGCCTATATGCTCCGCCGCAGTCTGGAGAGAAGTGCGCTCAGAAAAGAGCATCCGCAGAAAAATGTCATTGTTGCGTGCAGTGTGTATAACGATGCGCTCAGCGAGTCGGTCCGCTATGAAAGTGAGGATCGGATCGTGGAGCTGTATCCCTTTGCATCCTTCAGCAGCCGGTATAATTACGACAACATCTTCCAGAAAAGACTTGCACCCGGCGGACAGAGAGTCTCCGCATCCTACAATTCCTTCAGCGGCGTATACACACCGGAGGATATGAAGGATATTTACGGCGATTCCACCAAGCGCTATGATCACTATAAGCATTGGTCGAATATTGCAAGATTCGTGCACAGCGAATACAGGAAATTCTCAGTAGGTGCAGCATCGGATGCGGACTATATCCGTCTGCTCCGGGATGATGCCGTATGTGACGATCTGGCCTGGCTGGAGCACAGGCGATGGAATGCTTTTCTGTGGACGATGGGATATGAATACTGTGATGTTCCGAAGGATCTGACCAGCCGGAAGGTGCATCCGTGCCTTGTAGAGGCCAGAAGGGAGCGGCCCCACAGGATCTCCTTCCATTTTACGGAGAATGAAAAGGGGAAGCTTGTCAGAAGGAGTGTGGTGGATATGAGAAGGACCACCGATCCCCGGTATGACGAGCTGGACAAGACAAGCGGAAAATACTATACCTACGATGTAAAGCGGTATGACTATCCGCAGTGTGCAGGGCTTGTTCTGAATGATGATGAAATGAGGATCTACCTGAATGTGGCTTCAGAGCCGGATGCATCAGCGGAGCAGAACCGGGATGAATACAAATATGAGCTTTATAAATGCAGGTACGACAGAGGAGAGCGGCTCTGGGCGCTGGAGCGTTATCTTCTGGACGAGGAGACAAAAGCGGCCCTGGACAAGGCCACTGGTGCGGTTGAGGAGAAACGCTGTGTCCTGAGTGCCTACGGAAATCTTCCGGCGGAGCAGCAGACGGAAAAGGAGACAGCCGAGCGGGAGAAAACAAACGGCTTTACCGCCATGGTGCGTTCTGTTGTCAGCGGCATCGGGGCTTCTGTATGCAGTCTCTTTGAAACGAAGACGCCGCCAAAGCGGAAGGAAACTGCGGAGGAAGTGCTCCGGTCAAACTATACAGCCGATGAGGTACGGGCGATTCTGAAATGAAAATGTACAAGATAAACGAAGGAGGATCACAATGAAGAAAATACAATTTTTTCTGGTGACAGAAAACGACCGTGAGGAGAACGAATATCTCCAGCTGAGTGATTTTGTAGGGGAGATCAACCCGTATTTTGAGCGGGTGTACCGCATTTCGGTGGAGCTTCTGACTATGGAGGAGCTGAATGCACCGGAGTGGCAGCAGGAGGAATACCGCCGGCAGATCCGGGAGAGCGAGGCCGTATTTTTCCTTCTGTTCATGAGCATGGAGGAGGCCATCGAGAAGGGCTTTGATGCGGCCTGGGATCAGTACAGGTCCAGCGGCAAGCCGGCGATCTACACGTATTTCTACAACATCGATGATCAGGAGCGGGACGAGCCGGTCCGGAGCTTCATGCGGCGGCTGGATGAGGAGCTGGGCCACTTCTACAGCAACTATGACCATATCGACACCATCAAGCTGCGTCTGCTGGAGCTTTTGAAGCTTCAGGAGATGAATATGCTGGAGATGACGGTCCGGGGCGGCTGTCTGGTGATGGACGGCCGGAAGGTGATGTCTCTGGAGAATGTAAAGCTGTTCAGCGAGAACGACCAGCTGAAGGCCTGGAAGGCCGAGCTGGAGGAGGTAGAGCGGAAATATTACCCGATGAAGGCCCGGTACAAGGAGTTCCAGGGGGATGCAGCGGCCTGCCGGGAATATGCAGCGCTGGCCTCCAGGCGGCAGTTCATTCTGGATTCCATCGAGGAGACGGAGAAGATGCTGTTCCGGGCGTCTCTGAATATGGTACAGGATATGGCACGGGGCGAGATCACCGTCCGTCAGCGTGAGGCCTATCGTCTGCTGGAGCAGGGCGATTCGGAGGGCGCAAACCGGATCCTGGATGCAGAGGAGATAAAGAACGACTACCGTCGGAAGCGGCAGAAGCTGAAGGAGGAAGCCCAGCAGCTGAGCCGGGTGTACATCCGGGAGCTGCGCACCAAGATCGACGTTCTGGAGACCATGATAGGCTATCCGGAGCGTTTTGAGGAGATCACGGACTGCTATGAGGAGATCATGAAAGCGGCTCTGGAGGACGGCGTGGAGTATGACGAGGTGCAGCGGTATGCGTCCTTCCTGAATGATCAGGGACGGAGCAGGAAGGCCCTGGAGGTCGCCCGGACGCTGGAGTCTGTTTATGAGCAGGAAGATGTAAGTGAAGAAGATAAGGCGATTTTGTGGAATCTGCTTGGAATTATTACCTCTGAAAGAACCGGGATGCAGAAGGACTCGGAGAAATATTATTCCCAAAGCCGTGCGGCCTATGAAAAGCTGGCAGAGGAGAATCCGGAGCGGTATCTGGAGGATGTGGCGATGAGCTATAACAATGCCGGGATTTTCTATAACGATCAAGGCCAGCCGGAAAAGGCGGAGGACTATTATCGGAGGGCGATCGAAATCAGAGAAAAGCTGGCTAAGGAGAATCCGGAGCGGTATCTGGAGTATGTGGCAACAAGCTATAACAATGCCGGGATTTTCTATAAGGAGCAAAGCCAGCCAAAAAAGGCGGAGGACTATTACCTGCGTGCGATCGAAATTTATGAAAAGCTGGCCAAGGAGAATCCGGAGCGGTATCTGGAGTATGTGGCAACGAGCTATAACAATGCCGGGAATTTCTATGCAGATCAAGGTCAGCCGAAAAAGGCAGAGAACTATTACCTGCGTGCGCTTGAAATCAGAGAAAAGCTGGCCGAAGAGAATCCGGAGCGGTATCAGGCCTATGTGGCGATGAGCTATAACAATACCGGGAATTTCTATGCAGATCAAGGCCAGCCGGAAAAGGCGGAGGACTATTATCGGAGGGCGATCGAAATCAGAGAAAAGCTGGCCAA
>JAFUQX010000041.1 GCA_017472145.1 Ruminococcus sp.
CAACGCCGCAACTTATTTTTCTGTCTGCACGGAAATCCATTAAGGGGTTAAGGAATGGTATTTCTCACGCTGTTCGTCAATCCATTCCAGTCTATTGATACGAAGTGTAATTCTCGGATGACTGGCAATCATCTTCTGAATGATGGTGCTGTTATCCCCAAGAGAAATTTTTTCAAGTAGATACAAGGCCTCAATCATATCACTGTCATAACCTATATCATATGCAAACTTATCCGCTCTGTATTCACTGATTCTGCTGTTTGCTGACATGGCAATCTGCATCAGGAATGAAAACAGGTAAATCATCGTTTCAAAGATAAACCTTGTAAAGGTGAGAATCAAGCTGAAAATGTTCCGTCTTCTCGATGCAGAAGAATCTATCAAATCCAGCAAGAACAGGAAAAACCGGTTTATCAGAATATAAACCGTGAAAATACCGTTTCCAACAATCGCATATAAAGAAGCCAGAGTGTCTCCATGCAGAATATGAGCAACCTCATGCGCCAGGACTGCTTTTAACTCCTCCTCGGAAAAGGTTTCCATTGCCCCTTTTGTGACGGCAATGGTACGCTTTCCAATTGCCATAGCATTGACCGTCATATTGTCTATCATGCAGAGTTCAATCTCATCCAGATAAGAATACTTCTCCTTTGCATGGCTGTAAACCTCTTGAAACAGGGGCAGAATGTAGTCGGTTTCCCGTTTGGTTTCAAGCGGTCGCACATGATTCATGAGCCGGAGCAGCTTTTCTCCAAGCTCGGAAAAGGCGATGGTCAGCGCAATCACATAAATCAGAAGTACGCCCAGAAAATTCCATACAGTACCGCCCAGCAGAACAGAGGACAGCACATAATAAATGATACTGCAAATAAGGTAGCTGGGGTTATATTCCCAGAATTCAAGGATTTTCTGAAAGCTGCGTGCAAACCATGAACCAACCTTTTGAAGAATTCTTTGGCAGAAGGCCAGGAAAAGCTGTCTGTTCATACTGCACCTCCTAAAACGGCTTGTTTACATGCAGCTTACTGTGAAAATTCTCATCTCTGGATAGGAAAATACCATATCCGGTCTGCAATTGCTTGATTTCGTCTGGATGATACAAAAATTCTCTGACACGTCTGGCCGAACCAAAGCCGGTTTGTGTCGTATCCAGTCCCTTTTGCTGTAGCTGATACGTCACCTCCATGGTCTGTCTTGTGCCTAAAATATTCGCCCAGTTTTCAGAATTTACTGCGCTGTTCTGGCGCAGTACCAGATAATTATTGCAGTTTTCAATTACCTGCTGAGTAAAATCTTCATCCTCTGCGCCAGATAAGTCAGAAAGACTTTGCGCAGCAAGAACACAGGTCACATTTGCACTTCTGGACTTGTTTACAAGGTCAATCAGTGTTCTGGAAGTATATACATTGATTTCATCCAGCAGGAAGAATGTGCGGTCAGGATTTTTGAAACGCTGACTGATAGCCTTTTTGCTGTCAATCAGAATCATTCTGCCGAACGCCGGAGATATTTCGGGATAAATCAGCGGATTCAGGATAAACAGGATAATCGCTTTTTCCTGTAGTGCTGTTGCAATATCAATACCCGAATCGGAGAACAGCTCTCCCAGCTCGCTTTCTGCTATAGTTGAAAATCGTGCGATAGAATTTTCTGCAACCTTGCCGGACGTCTTTGCGATTTCCAGATTCTCCAGATGCTTTTCCTTTGAAATTCTCTTTTCCTTTGTCAGCTGCATAGACAACTGTGAAAAACGTTCAAGCTCCATATATTTCACAATCGTTCGGAAACTCAGCGGTATTTCGGCCCTGTTCAGAAGCAGTATCAGACGCTGTAAATAACGCTCTGCATTCACTTTGTAATGCTCCTCTGACCAGTCTGTCATGTTTATCAGCATATCTTTTGCAATGGTAGGAGATGTGTTGTGAAATGGATTGTATGTATCAGAACGCTCCGGATTTGTAAGGTCTATGCGATAAATCTTCTTTCGGTATCTTTTGTTCAGCTGATTCAGAACGTCAAGAATACTCCCTGTTCCGGTATCGCCTTTACCATCAACAATCAGCATCGGCAAGTCTTTTTCCATACAGTTCTGCATGTAATTGCTGAGTGCAACGGTTTTACCGCTGCCTGTTGTACCGCAGATAAAGACATGCTTTGCATTGTCCGCACAGTAAACGGGTTTTCTGCCGTTGTAACCTAACAAGGCTGCATTTTCGGAATTTAAATTCGATTGTTTCATCTTTCGCTTTGTCCTCCTGAAATCACGTCGGAAATTGAACAGCCTTCGCATAAAAACGGTTTGTCTGCACTCGTTGATAATGATACAAGCCGGAATCACAAACATCAGGATTTTCAGAATCCACAGATATTGGTTCAATCCGGCCTGGAAAGCCTGTGAACATAGCCTGTCACGTCCTGCAAAGGAATCATATGGATATTTGTATAATAACGCTGACTATCTTCCAGAATCTGGCGAATGCGAACCTGTGAATCCGGGACAATCCAGTTTTGTACATCATATTCCATGAAGTTGTCTTTGATGATATTGAAAAGACGATTTTTTGCTTTTAAGGTCAGTTCGACCTCCACACAGTTTGTTTCATCGTCCTTCTGAAAAACAAAATCCGGTCTGTGCTTTCTCACGCCGAAGCCGTCCAATTGGTGAAGCTGTTTTTCTGTGGTTATATCATCAAGAGCAAGACCTTGTTTGTGCATGAAGTAGATGGCCGTATCCAGTACGGTCATATCATGAACAATCTGTTCCACCTTTACTTTTTCCGGACGTACTGTTCCTTGTATCAGGGCCTTGCCTTTTGCAGTCAGAAAATATATGCTTGGTACTCCGTATAGATATTTTTTTCGTTCCAAGTATTCTGCATCCATCAGAATCCTGAGTCGCCTGTCTGCTGCTCTCTGTCCGGAAAAGCCAGCCAGAAAGCGGACATGTCTGCTTCCGCAGGCCCTCCATCTGTCTATCTCTCGAAAAATAAGCTTATCTCTCTCTGTTAGTCTCATCTGTTCCACCACCTATAAAAATAGAAATAAAAATATATACCCCTAAGCTCTGCAAGTATGTTGTAAGTCAAATATGATTTATCATATGTATTGCACGTTGTTTGTGTGGGGTCTCGTATGAAATAGGAGACCCCACGGAAATGACTGCGATTGATTTACGGCGTATTTGCAGAGCTTTCCCATTTTGGGGTATATATTTTTATTTCTATTCGCTGTCTTTTGTGGTTAGAACATTTTTGTTATGGGTTGGTGGAACAGGGAAATAGAAAAACGGGTACATATTATCGTGTTTTTTTGCATATCAGACAAGCGGTGATTCATACCTTAAAAATAGATAAGGGGGTGTTATTGTGGCAAGAAAACAAGTAATATCATGCACAAACAAATTCCAGAGCAAAGACGAAAAGGAACGTGCCAGAAACTACACAAAAATATGGATTGCTATAATAGAACAGATGCACCAAAATAAAATTAACAAAAAATATAAATGACATCCTTTACAAATCGGGGTTGTTATTGTATGATAAGAGCGATACAAAACCGATTTGTTTTTATCTAATCTGCAAAGAGGAGATGAAAGCAATGAAGGTTGCAATTTACTGCCGTTTGTCGGAGGAGGACAGAAATAAAGCCTTTAAAGAGGATGACAGCGAAAGTATTCAGAACCAGAAATCCATGCTGATTGAGTATGCAGTGCAAAAGGAGTGGGAAATATACAACATCTACAGTGATGATGATTACACAGGAGCAGACAGAAACCGTCCGGCATTCAACAAGCTTCTGGAGGACGCTGCTGCACATAAGTTTGACATTGTGCTCTGCAAGACACAATCCAGATTCACAAGAGAGCTTGAAATTGTGGAGAAGTACATTCATGGTCTGTTTCCTATCTGGAACATCCGCTTTATCAGTATTGTAGACAATGCGGATACGGAAATCAAGGGAAACAAAAAAGCCCGTCAAATCAACGGACTCATCAATGAATGGTATCTGGAGGACATGTCCGACAATATCAAAAGCGTTCTGACAAACAAAAGAAGAAACGGTGTACATATCGGAGCATTTGCACTTTACGGTTACAAGAAAGACCCGAATCAAAAGGGACATCTGATAATCGATGAAGAAGCGGCACAGGTTGTACGCGAGGTGTTTACACTGTTTTCCCAAGGTATGGGAAAAAGCGCAATTGCAAGGCATCTGAATGAAAAAGGAATTCCCAATCCCACAGAGTACAAGCGTTTAAAGGGATTGCGCTATCAGCCGCCGAAAACCAAGACGGCGACTTTGTGGAAGTACTATTCTATTGCTGATATGCTGGTGAATGAAATCTATATCGGCAATATGGTGCAGGGAAAGTACGGAAGTATTTCCTACAAGACCAAGCAGAATAAGCCGATTCCAAGGGAACAATGGATTCGAGTAGAGGGTACGCATGAACCGATTATCGATATGCAGCTCTGGAATACCGTTCAGCAGATGATAGGGCAGAAAGCAAAGCCGTTTTCGAATGGTGAAATCGGAATTTTTGCCAGAAAGGTCAGATGTATGCATTGCGGTTATGTCATGCGTTCCACAAAGTCACATGACAAGCGTTATCTGAAATGTGCAACAAAAAATGTCTGCAAGGATGCGTGTATCGGCTCGTTTATTTCTTCTGTGGTTCTGGAGAAGCATGTGTTATCTGAAATCAAGCGTTTTTCGGAGCAGTATCTCAATATGGACGAACTGGAACAGAATGTGGTTTTCCATGAAAGACTTGACGAAACACGTAAAAGTCTACAGGCGCAGCTGAAAGAATACAAGGAAAAAATCATTCCCTGTTCAGAGGGTATCAAGACCTTGTATCTGGATAAGGTGAAGGGCATACTTTCTGAGGAGGATTTTATTCAGCTGTCTGCTGATTTGCACAAGGACAGGAACACATATGAAAAGCTGATAGCGGAGGTTACGGCCCAGCTTGACGCGCTTGAAAAAAGTGCATCACAATCCATTGACCGAAGAGCGCAGCTTGAAGAATATCTGTCTTTAGAGCATCTGACACATGAGGTTGTGAATCAGCTGATTGATTCCATCATCGTTGGAAAAAGAAATCCGGAAACCAGGGAAATTCCTATAGAAATCAACTGGAAATTTTAAACTTGAATTGCTTATGGCGGATTGCAGCAGAGCAGAAGGCCCGCACCACCTATGACAACATTCTTCGTTTGTGTAATGACCCGGATGTCCGAGATCCCATCAAGTTCCTGCGTCAACGTGAAATCGTCCATTTCCAGCGCTTCGGTGAGGCACTGCGTGAGGTGCAGGAGGATCTCAACGCAAAGAATTTCTACTGCTGCAATCCGTCTTTTGATAAGAATTGCAGCCGTCCGAATCGTATGACAAAAGGCGGACGGATGAATCCTCAGGGGTATCCGCGCCCGCGGCGTTAAGGGGACATAAAGAAATTGCCATAGCGTTTATAGAATAAAAACCAAAACACCATACAGAGTTCATAAAAACAGGGTATGATAAGAAAAAAAGAAAGAGGAGAGTGCCTATGCCAAAAGCTGTATCCTTTCTGCTCGCATTAGATGAGCGGCTGCTCCTGCAAGTGCAGGATCATATCCGCCGGCCTAAACTGAATATCTGGATGCAGCGTATATCAGCTCTGGGAAACGGCGGATTTCTCTGGCTGGCTTGTGCAGCGGTCCTTTTGTGTATGCGTGCACATCGGCCAGTGGGTATTGCCATTGTATGCGCCCAGGTGACAGGTGTTCTGCTGACAAACTGCCTTTTAAAATATCTTGTAGCCCGGAAGCGGCCCTTTGATAAGCTCAAGCAGATCCGGCCGCTGATCAAACCGCCCAAGGATTGGTCTTTTCCCTCGGGGCATACTACAAGCTCTGTGTCTGCCTCTCTGCTGATGCTCTGCGGATTGCCTGTATATGTGGGAATTCCAGCTGTATTTGTAGGCTGGATGATTGCCTTTTCCCGGATGTATGTAGGGGTACACTACCCGTCCGATATTCTTGGCGGAGTGGTAATGGGTGTGTTCTCTGCGTGGGCTGGCTCCTCCCTGATGCAGCTGGCGATTTCTCTGTTGAACTGAAAAAATCCCCCGATGTCTGCACATCGGGGGATTTGTGTTTTACTGTATGGATCCGTTTAGTCGTTTACAGAATCAATGATGCCTTCGCAGTCAGAACCGATGCGTGCATCTACGATTTCCAGTGCGTTCTTGTCGTACTCAAAGTTGAATACATAGCCAACCAGACCCGGGTTGTCGTTTACATTGAAAATAACCTCAACCTCATCTCCGGCCTTACCAGTAACGCTCTTGGCCTGAATGGTGAACTGACCCGGCTGAGCCTGACCAGCTGCTGTGGGAATTGCATCGCCAACAGTTACATAACCATCAACGGTCTTGACATCCAGCTGTTCTTCTTCCCAGTTTACAAAGTCCTGTTCGCCAAAGGTGATCGGATAGTTGCCGTCCGGTGTGCCTTCCTTGATCTTGAAGGTTACCACCAGGAACTCACCGTTGAATACCTTGTTGTACTCACCGTTCTTCTTTACCATATCCAGCCAGTAGGAACGGAAATTGTCCATAGCCGGAACGTATGTAACGGCCTCTGTCTGCGTCTGGGTAACGACCTCAGTTACAGTTTCACCAGCAGCATCTGTAGCCTGCTCACCGCCGGCCTCTGTTACAGCAACATACTCTGTAACCACAACGACCTCCGGTTCAGGCGCTTCGGTGGGATCCTGTGTGTCATCATTTCCAGAGCCTTCATCTGTACCCCAAATGAATGTAGCCTCCTGTACCAGTATAGCGGTGGGATCTTCTTCCGTTTCAACCTCTACCTCAGAGTTGTCTCCATTTTCAGCACTATCCTCAGAAGCGCTGTTGTCGCTATTGCTGTTGTCTGCATCCCCGTTATCAGAAACCTCAGCAGCAGAATTGCTTGCAGATTCTACAGAATCCTTGTCATTGCTGCATCCGCTCAGTGTAATCCCCATAACTGCAACCAGTAAAATGGCCGCAATGCCAGCACGTAATGATCTCATATACGTCCTTCCTTTCTTCAGATATTTATTCTATTATACACGCAATCGGCAAAAATGTCAAGGCCTTTTGTGAATTTACGATAAATAGGGGCAGAAATCCAAAAACTGCTTGCATTTTTGGCGTAAATAGAGTATACTATTATAAAAATAGAGGAAGCGTTTTTGGGGAATCTACGAAAAGGAAAGTGGAAAATGAGCGATACAGAAGAGAAAAAAACACAGAAAGCGGCATCTGCATCCGGGCAGAAAAGCAAAGGAAAAATCATTTTTGCAGCCGTAGTTGTGATTGTGCTTTTTGTCGGCGCAAGCATTGCATTTATGCCGCTGGTGGAGGCCCTGACCACCGAAGAGGGGCAGCAGGCCATTCTGGAGACCGTGGGAGGACTGGGCCTTTTTCAGTATGTGATCTACTTTGCCCTTCAGGTGCTTCAGATCGTGATCGCAGTGATCCCGGGCGGTCCGATCCCTCTGATCGGCGGTATGCTTTTCGGGGAGTGGATGACGCTGCTCCTTTCGGCCGCCGGATGCTTTTGCGGCACGGTGATCGTTTACTATCTCGTGCAGGCCGTGGGAAAGCCCATCGTGAATCTGTTTGTGTCGGACGAGCAGCTGAGAAGCTATAAATTCATGCAGAACCCCAAACGGATGGAGATCCTTGTCTTTCTGGTATTTCTCTGTCCGGGACTGCCCAAGGATGCCCTGACCTATATTGCGTCCCTGACGCCCATTCGGCCCATGCGGCTGTTTCTGCTGACTACCATCGGGCGTCTGCCGTCCCTGATCGCCACCATCTGGCTGGGCGGAAGCATATGGGACAAAAACTATAAGATGGTCATCATTCTGGCGGCCGTGATGATCGCCGCCGCTGCCGTCGGATTTTTTATTAAGAAGAAGATCGAAGCCCGCCCGAATCAAAAGGAAAAAGGAGAGAAGAAAAATGGCTGACAGCATTTTTACCCTTCAGGAGCTGAAGGAGAATTACCACACCGTACAGCGGCTGCTGGAGCAGCTTCAGGCAGATCATGAGTATATGCAGAAGGCGCTGGATTATCTGGAACGGATGCCGGGTGCGCCTGTGCCCGGCGATATTGCAGGACAGGCCAAGGCTACAGCGGCCATGGAGATCGTAAGAAGCCGTGAGAACACCAATCAGAAGCTGATCGGTGTCTATGAGAAGATGTATGATGACCTGCGTGCTGTGATCTTCCAGCAGGATATATCCGCTCCGGCAGAAGAAACAGAATAAGGAGGGGCTGCATGGCAAATTCTGATTTACAGTTGGCGGTTCACTATACTTATGCGCTTTGCCGCCAATATCAGGCCAAGGGACGCTATATTCCGGGAAGTCGCATGGCGCTGGACGAATATGCACGCTTTGCCTATCTGAAGTACATGCTGTTTCTGGCCAATTCCAACAAGCAGCTGAACGAGCGTGAGGTGGAGCTGATCCAGGAGTGTATGGGCTATTCCGTTTCGGTGCAGTATCTGAACCGTTTTCTCATGCAGCACCAGATTTCTCTGAGCAGCGTGCAGGATACCTTTATTGGGGTGTTACAGCTTTTCCTGGATGCGGACATGCTGGAGGGAGATCCTACCGGCAGCGTATCTCTGTTGTTTCTGGAGACCGTCCATACGGTCGGTCTGATGCTCAGTGCTGTAGACGGCTCTGCGGACAGGATGCAGACTGCATCCATTGCACAGCTGATGGTGAAGCTGAGGGCCTATCGGGGTGCTTATCTGCGGATGTGGCACAGCCCTCTGAAGAATCGTGCAGCCCGTGTACCGGATTCCTTTCAGCCGGAGCTGAATCTGTCTGATGCAGGGGAAAATTCCCGGAAAGAAGAGCCGGAAAATACGGCGCTGGAGATTACAGAAGAACCGGAGGAGACCCTGGAGGAGCTGATGGAGGAGCTGAATGCTCTGACCGGTCTGCATCGTGTGAAGGAGGAGCTGGGGACGCTCATCAATCTCATCAAGGTACGCAAGCTCCGTGAGGAGCGCGGCCTGCCAGAGCTGACCCTTTCCCTGCATATGGTCTTCTCTGGCAATCCCGGAACCGGCAAGACTACAGTGGCCCGTCTTCTTGCAAAGATCTATTCCAAGCTGGGGATCCTGGAGAAGGGGCACCTGGTGGAGACCGACCGGGCCGGACTGGTCAGCGGCTATGTGGGTCAGACCGCCATCAAAACGAAAAAGGTGATCGATCAGGCGATGGGCGGTGTGCTCTTTATTGATGAGGCCTACACGCTGACAGCGGCCTCCGGCTCTAACGATTTTGGCATGGAGGCAGTCAATACGCTGCTGAAGGAAATGGAAGATCACAGAGATGATTTTGTTGTTATCGTAGCCGGCTATCCGGATGAGATGGAGCAGTTTCTGGAGTCGAATCCCGGTCTGCATTCCCGTTTCCGCACGATGATCCTCTTTGAGGACTATAAGCCGGATGAGCTGCTGGTGATTTTCAAGAGCATGTGCAGAAAATATGCCCTCACGCCTTCTACAGAGGCGGAGGTGCATGTGCTGGAATATTTCCGGAAGCGGTGCGCTGAGGGCGGTGAGAGCTTTGCCAATGCACGGGATGTGCGCAACTATGTGGACAGTGCTCTGTCTAATCAGGCCAACCGCATTGCCGGGATGACAGGAGAAATTTCCAATGAGGAGCTGACACAGCTGACGCTGGCGGATGTAGAATCCGTGCAGCTCAATGGATAAAAATACACAAGAAGCCGGAGGGGAGTGCCTTTCCGGTTTTTTGGAGCAAAGGGACAGATATATGAAGAAAAGACGTTTAACACCCATGCAGGCCATTGCCCTGGGCTTCGTGCTGATCATCCTGCTGGGAACGGTGCTGCTGATGCTTCCCGCCGCACAGAAGCCGGGGATAGAGCTGTCCTTCTGGGATGCGCTGTTCACATCCACCAGTGCGGTGTGTATCACAGGCCTTCTGACAGTAGATTCTACAGAAACCTTCACCGCCTTCGGACAGCTGGTACTGGGTGTACTTATACAGATCGGAGGTCTGGGGATCACCACCATCGGTCTGGGATTTATTTCCATGGCCGGAAAGAAAATACGCATGCGGGATCGTGTGCTGCTCCGTGAGGCTCTGAACTATCCCTCCATGCTGGGACTTCAGGGGCTGATCCAATGGGTACTGCTGACGACCTTTGTTTTAGAGGCTGTGGGAGCGGTGCTGAGCTTTTTTGTTTTTGTACAGGACTATCCCGTATGGGATGCCATTGGGATCAGCGTGTTCCACTCGGTGTCTTCGTTTAATAATGCTGGCTTTGATATACTGGACAAGGGGCAGAGCCTGTCGGCCTATGCAGACCATATACCGCTGAATCTGATCACAGCCTTTCTGGCCATAGCCGGAGGTCTGGGCTTTTTTGTGATCAGTGAGGTTCTGCGCAGTCATCACCCCCGGAAATGGAGTCTTCACACCAAGGTGGTACTGCTCATGACGGCCGTTCTGATCGCAGCGGGAACGATCCTCCTGAAGCTTTCGGATGATATCTCCTGGCTGACGGCTTTTTTCACCAGTGTAGCTACCAGAACCGCCGGCTTTTCCACCTACAGCATCGATGGCTTTTCCAGCGCCGGTCTGCTTGTGATCATGCTGCTGATGTTTATCGGAGCGGCTCCCGGCTCTACCAGCGGCGGTATCAAGGTGACAAGCTTTTTTACATTGATCCGTGCGATCATTGCCTATCCGTCCGGTCGGTCGGTTACGGCCTTTAAGCGGCGGATCCCCTCTCAGACGGTACACTCCGCTCTGACTCTGTTTGTGATCGCTCTGGGAGCGATTTTCGGCTGCACCCTGGTGCTGTGCCTTCTGGAGCCGGAGCAGTCGGCCCTGATCCTGCTTTTTGAAGCGCTTTCAGCCTATACGACCGTGGGCTACTCTATGGGCCTTACACCGGAGCTGGGCACAGCGGCAAAAATCTGCCTGATCGTGACGATGTATATGGGGCGTCTTGGCTCGCTGACCATCATCAGCCTTTTTGCAAAGAAACGGAATCAACTGGCTGAGCTGCCTGAGGGACAGCTCCCTGTGGGATAAATATGGAGGAAAACAGAATGAAGTCGATGAAAACAAAACAGAAAAAGAAGCTGGTTTATGGCGTTATCGGTCTGGGGCGCTTTGGCTTTGCCCTGGCCAAGGAGCTGGCCGCTCACGACTGTGAGCTGGTCGTCATTGATAAGGATGAGGATACAGTCAATGCGGCCGCCGCCTTTGCAGACAATGCCCATATCATTCAGGGTCTGACCAAGGAGAGCCTGGAGCAGGCCGGGATTCAGAATTGTGATGTGGTCATTGTCGGTATTGCAGAGAAAATTGATGTATGCATTCTCACTACGCTGCATGTAAAGCGCCTGGGTGTCAAGCGGATCATCGTAAAGGCCATGACCGCCGAGCAGGGGGACATTCTGGAGATGATGGGTGCTGAGGTCGTGTTTCCTGAACGGGATATGGCCGTGCGTCTGGCCAATCGCCTGACCGCTCCGAATCTGCTGGACTACATTGCGCTGAGCGACGATGTGAATATCACTGAGATTGAGATGCCGGCCGGGATCGCCGGACACAGTATCATCTCTCTGGATGTACGAAAAAACTATAACCTGAACGTTATGGCCATCAAGCGCGGCCAGCAGGTGGAGATCGATTTTTCGCCCCATTTTGTCCTTCAGGGCGGCGATATTCTGGTTGTCATCGGACGCAAGGAGAATATTCATAGGTTTGAGGAGAAGCTTCAGGCATACTGATCGTGCATATAGAAAAGAAAATCCGCAGGAAACATCTTTTTGGATGTGTCCTGCGGATGATTTGTTTATTTATTTTTTATCCTCCGGGTTTTTATGGTAAAATACCGGATCGGAGCGTTTCCATGCTTTTTTCTGCTGGGCTGGCGTATTTGGATTGGAATCAGGGGGCATTACGTGGACGGCCTCCATGGCCTCCTGCTTTCTATGCGCTTCATAAGCGGAGTAGATGCAGAGGATAATGTACGCCAGAGAAATAATGCAGGCAAAAAACAGGCTCAGATGGAAGGTAGAGCCAAGTCCGTCCTCTGTAAAATAGGTGATGAATGCATTTGCATTATGCTTTACAGCGGAACGGTTTACATCGCTGACGGCCACAAGATCTACACTGGCGATGACATCGTTTGAAAACTTCAGATCCAGCCGGCCCAGAACATCGCCCTCCTTGATGGGAGCGGTGATATTTTCATTATAGGTCGGAACACGCTGAATCGCAGTGATATCCACATCTGTGCACCAGAGAATGGAAAGAGATTCCTTCGGCCGCACCAGTACAAAGTCGTTTCCATTGGAATCCAGTACCGGAAGCTCTGCGATCTCCTCATCATCTCCGATGAGGGTCGTGTACTGGAAGCTGGAAAAGGCCCAGTCCAGCAGATTTGTAGCATCTACGATGTGATAATACTGAAGCTCACCCTCTACATCATCAAAGGGAGCGGCCAGCAGCACGACCAGATAGGTAATGCCGTCTCGTGTGGCCATGGTTACGATATTCCGGCCGTAGTTATTCAGATTGCCGGTCTTGATTCCCTTTGCACCCTCGTAGTAGAACAGATTCTCAGTGGAGGTCATTGTGTTGGCATGCTCCCAGGTCCAACCGTTGAGGGCGTATTCAATAGAAGTGCTCTTGGATGAGGTAGAGAATCTGTCTGCGGTTGCGATCTCACGGAATTGAGGAACCTTTTCCAGTGCATACTGTGTGATCAGCATCATATCACGGGCCGTGGTGATCTGATATGTATCGTAGAGTCCTGTGGGATTTGTAAAATGGGTTCCCGTACAGCCGATCTCTGCGGCCTTCTGGTTCATCATTCCGATAAAGGTATCCAGGCTTCCGCCGCCTGCGTGGATGGCCAGAATATGAGCGGCTTCACAGCTGGAGGTCAGCATCATGGCATAGAGATATTCTAAAACAGTCAGTCTGTCTCCCGAGCCGATTCCGGCGTAGCGGATGTCATCGGCCTCCTCATAATTCTGGAAAAGGGTATTCGGGTTGACGGACATGGGAACGGTAGTCTGATCAATATTCTCACAATTTTCCAGCACGATGATGGCCGTCATGATCTGGGCCAGATGAGCCGGCATTTCCTGCCGGTCTGCATTTTTCTCGTAGATAACGGTGTTGGAATCCATATTGAGCACAATACCGGATTGACTCTCAATGGTAAAGGGCGGTGTAAAGGCATAGCCCTCCGCTGTCATGCTGCATGGAATCAGGAGACTGAAAACCAGAGAGAGAACCAGAACCGGGCCTAAAAGGCGGTGAACAATTTTCTTCATGATAGAACGTCCTTTCTTATAGAATCATATCGCACAAAGCGCAATTCGACCTGTTTCCTTCTATTATACCAAAAAAAAAGCGATTGTAAAAGACTTTTTTGAAAAATATATTTACCTTTCTTCTGAAATGTGATAAAATAGCCTTAGAGAGAGCAAGCAGCACCCATTTCCGGGATGCATGTGAAGAATAAAAAGGAAGTCCGGTGCGGCCGATCAAGGGATAAGCGGCTGTGAGGATTCCGCTTTGCGATTGAGGAGGAACAGACGTTGGTTTATGTAACAGGAGACACACACGGAGATTACGAACGCTTTCAGGATCCGCTGCTCAGGAAGCTCAGCGAGGAGGACACGCTAATCATCTGCGGGGACTTTGGCTTTATCTGGGACGGTACACGGCAGGAGCAGGCGATTCTGAAGAAGCTGAGCCAGAAGAAATATACCATTGCATTCATTGACGGATGCCATGAGAATTTCGACCTGCTGGAGCGGGACTATCCGCTGGTTCGCTGGAACGGGGGAATTGCCCGTGAAATTGCACCCAATATCATTCATTTGCAGCGGGGGGAGATCTACACCATCGAGGATGAGACCTATTTCACCTTCGGCGGCGGTCACAGTCAGGATATCGAATACCGCCAGGAAACGGGAAACTGGTGGAAGCGGGAGCAGCCGACGCACAATGAGATCCGTCATGCCATTCATAAGATGAATCAGCATCATTCCAAGGTGGACTATATCATCACCCACGAGCCGCCGGCCTCCCTGAAGGATTGCCTGGGTGTGGATGTGCAGCAGCGCCTGGAGATCCACACCTTCTTTGAGGATCTCATCAAGGAGTGTGAATATAAGAAGTGGTTCTTTGGCAAGTGTCACATGGATCGGTTTATTCCCATGAAATATTATGCCGTTTTTGAGGAGATCCTCTCGGTAGAGCAAAGACGCCGGAGAGGCCTTTTCGGCAGAAGAAGGTAAAAAGCAAGCGTCCGCAGAAGAAAGATCCTGCGGACGTTTTTGTGCTTCTATATACTGAGGAATGCACCGTTTACATAGCCGGTGACTCCCTGGAAGAAAATCACATACCAGTCTCCGGTCTGGCCGTAGACGGTGACGTTTGCGCCGTCGGGAATCGAGCCGATGATCCGGCCATTCATGGAAGGGTAGCTCCGGATGTTGAGGTTGCTTCCTCCGGCGGTGACTGTGCCCATGCGGATCGGCCCTGCACTGACGAAGGGGATTCCGAAGTAGTCGCAGAGGGACTGAACCAGATTGACAGCAATGGCATTCAGATTGCCTTTGATCCATGCAGCATCCTCCGGGTTGTCGTGGTAGCCGATTTCACACAGGACGGCTACGGCCTTGGTTTGCGTGACCTCGCCCAGGGAGGTCGTAGGACGCGGGTTGCTCTTATCCGGCAGAGGATAGATGGATTTGAAATTGTTGGCAATGATGGTAGCCAGCAGCTCGCTGTCCGCACTGGAAGGGGCATAGTAGATGTCGATTCCCCGGAGCTGCCCGGAGAGGGATTCGGGGGCGGCGTTGCTATGGAGTGCAAGGTGCACATCAAAATGACCAGCGTTGGAATCGGCAATTGCACCCGCTGCACCACGGGCCGGGTCATTCCGGCGGAAGGCAATGCCGCTGGAGCGCAGGTATGGCTCCATGCGGTCAGCAATTTCATTCATATACTGTTCTTCGTTACCGCCGTTGACATAGGGATTCCATTCCTGAGTGGATGGACTTAAAAACACACTTGGCAAAGCAAAGACCTCATTTCCTGATGGTACAGGGCAAAGCCTGTTCCTTTCAGTCTATGCGGAAATGGGGAAAATGGGTACTGCCATAGGGAGAAACGCTTTATATCCTCGCAGCCAGCTTCTGAGAATATTCATCCCGGAACGCTGTAAAGCGATCCTCATCCAGAGCGTCCCGGATCTTTTCCATAAGGGTGTTGTAGAAATACAGATTATGCTGTACCGCCAGACGGCCGGCCAGCTGCTCATTGGCCTTGAACAGGTGCCGCACATAGGCCCGGGAGAAATTCCGGCAGGTGGGACAGTCACATTTCGGGTCAAGAGGCTGGGAATCGGTCATGTGCTTTTCATTGGTGATATGCAGGATGCCGTCCCATGTAAACACCGTGCCATGACGTGCATTCCGGCTGGGCATTACACAGTCAAACATATCCACACCCCGGTATACACCCTCAATAATATTCTGCGGTGTACCCACGCCCATGAGGTAGCGTGGCTTGTGTACCGGCATGAAAGGCTCTACCTGCTCGATAATATGATACATCACCTCAGCCGGCTCACCCACCGCCAGTCCGCCGATGGCATATCCGTCCAGATCAAGGCCTGCGATCTCCTTGATATGGGATACACGCAGGTCATCAAACGTACCGCCCTGATTGATGCCGAACAGCATCTGCTTGGGATTGATCGTGCCCTCAGCGGCATTCAGCCGGGCCATTTCCTCCTGACAGCGGTGCAGCCAGCGAACTGTACGTGCACAGGAGTCCTTTACATACTTGAAAGGGGAGGGATTCTCTATACATTCATCAAAGGCCATGGCGATGGTAGACGCAAGATTCGACTGGATGCGCATGCTCTCCTCCGGTCCCATGAAGATCCGTTTGCCGTCGATGTGGGACTGAAAGTATACACCCTCTTCCTTGATCCGGCGGAGCTTGGACAGGGAGAATACCTGAAATCCGCCGCTGTCCGTGAGAATGGGCTTCTTCCAGTTCATGAACTTATGCAGTCCGCCCATGGTTCGGATGAGCTGATCACCGGGGCGCAGATGCAGGTGATAGGTGTTGCAAAGCTCCACCTGACACTTCAGATCCACAAGATCAATGGAGGAAATGCCGCCCTTGATGGCCGCAGAGGTTCCTACATTCATGAAAAAAGGTGTCTGAATTGTGCCGTGCACCGTCTCGAATACGCCTCTGCGTGCGTGTCCTTCTTTTTTTAATAATGTAAACATTGCTCAGATCCTCCGTTTATAAAATACACATGGCATCGCCGAAGCTGAAGAAGCGGTATTTTTCCTCTACAGCCACCTCGTATGCGTGCATGGTTTCGTCATAGCCTAAAAATGCGGATACCAGCATGATCAGCGTGCTCTCCGGCAGATGAAAATTGGTCACTAGTCCGTCCAGCACCTTGAATTCGTACCCCGGATAGATGAAAATATCCGTGTAGCCGTCATCCGCAGTCAGCTTTCCATCATGGGCCGAAGCCACAGCCTCCAGCGTGCGGCAGGTGGTCGTACCGATGGCGATCACACGTCCACCGCGGGCCTTGGTCTCGTTGATCTTATCCACGGTCTCCTGGGGCAGCATATAGTGCTCGCTGTGCATCTTGTGTGCCAGTACATCGTCCTCCTTCACCGGACGGAAGGTGCCCAGTCCCACGTGGAGGGTAACATAGGCCTGCTCCACGCCCTTGTTCTTCAGCTTCTGGAGCATCTCCTTTGTGAAGTGCAGTCCGGCAGTCGGTGCGGCCGCAGAGCCTACCTCACGGGAATATACGGTCTGATAGCGCTCCTTATCCTTGAGCTTTTCAGTGATATAGGGCGGCAGGGGCATTTGTCCCACATCCTCCAGAGCCGTGTAGAAATTTCCCTCGCAGGAAAACTGTACCACCCGGTTGCCGTCCTCCTTGACCTCTACGACCTCGGCCTGAATACGGCCGCCGCCGAAGGAAAAGCGTGCACCGGGCTTGGCCTTTTTACCTGGACGGCATATGATCTCCCAGAGCTTGTCCCCCTTCTGCTCCAGCAGCAGGAACTCGATGAAAGAGCCGGTGCCCTCCTTTTCGCCGTAGAGACGGGCGGGAAGCACACGGGAATCGTTCATGACGATCAAGTCACCTTCCTGAAGGATATCGCATAAATTATAGAAATGCTGGTGGCGGATCTCTCCTGTGGCCCGGTCGATCTGCATCATTCGGGAATGATCACGCGGCTCTATGGGCGTCTGAGCAATGTAGCTCTCCGGCAGGTTATAGTAAAAATCTGATTTTTTCATTTGGAAACTCCTATTTTTTAATGATTTCTATTGACAGGCAGGGTCAAAAATGATATGATATAGGTAAGAACCGGATGGTTCTAAGGCAGAGGCGCACTCCCGATGAGTATTGTCTGACAGGATGACCGATCCGTTTTTATGCAGGCAGGAAAGGCTGGCGTGCCGAAGATGCGGCTGAGGTCGGGCTGTGTCTGGGCAGATTCCCGAACAGGGTTCTGACTGTCATCGTTATGATGGAGTGCTGTCGCATACACAATAACTGTGATGTGTCAACTTCTATTATATCGCATGATCAGCCGGTTTTCAACCGGTTTTTTCATATTTATAAGATTTTTTGGAGGAATTACAAAATGAAACAGTTTCATGTGGGTATTATTGGTGCAACAGGTATGGTCGGACAGCGTTTTGCAACGCTTCTGGCAGAGCATCCGTGGTTCAAGGTGACGGTTCTGGCCGCTTCTCCGAGAAGCGCAGGCAAGACCTATGCCGAGGCTGTCGGAAGCCGCTGGGCGATGACTGTTCCCATGCCGGAGTCCATGAAGGATATGATCATCATGGATGCACAGGCTGATATTGAGAAGATCGCCGGTATGGTCGACTTCGTATTCTGTGCAGTTGACATGAAGAAGGATGAGATCAAGGCGCTGGAGGAGGCCTATGCAAAGGCTGAGTGTCCGGTTGTATCCAACAACTCTGCACACCGTTTCACAGCCGATGTGCCCATGGTCGTGCCGGAAGTAAACCCGGAGCATATCGAGATCATCAAGAGCCAGAGAGAGCGTCTGGGCACAAAGAGAGGCTTTATTGCTGTTAAGTCCAACTGCTCCATCCAGAGCTATGTTCCGGCTCTGTCTCCGCTGCGCAAATTCGGCATCAAGAACATTCTGGCTTGTACCTATCAGGCGATCTCCGGCGCAGGCAAGACCTTTGAAACATGGCCGGAAATGGTTGACAACGTGATCCCGTTCATCGGCGGCGAGGAAGAAAAGTCTGAGCAGGAGCCGCTGAAGGTATGGGGTACCATTGAGAATGGTGAGATCGTAAAGGCCCAGAGCCCGCTGATCACCACACAGTGTCTGCGTGTTCCGGTATCCGACGGTCACACAGCGGCTGTGTTTGTATCCTTTGAGAATAAGCCCTCTAAGGAGGAGATCCTCAAGATCTGGGCAGAGTTTGCAGGCGTTCCTCAGGAGCTGGAGCTGCCCTCTGCACCGAAGCAGTTCCTGAACTACTTTGAGGAGGATAACCGTCCTCAGGCGAAGCTGGACCGTACTCTGGAAGGCGGTATGGCGGTTTCCATCGGCCGTCTCCGTGAGGATACACTGTTTGATTATAAGTTCGTATGCCTGTCTCACAACACACTGAGAGGCGCTGCAGGCGGTGCAGTTCTTCTGGCTGAGCTGCTGGCAGCTAAGGGCTATTTTGATAAGGACTAAGCTGGATTAAGTGACATAAAGCAACATAATATAACGAGGAGGTAAACTCATGAAGAACACAATTTTCACCGGCGCAGGCGTTGCCATTGTAACACCGATGCTGGCTGACGGGGCCGTTGATTTTGAAGGCCTGAAGAAGCTGATCGACTTCCAGATCGAGGGCGGCACAGATTCCATCATTATCTGCGGTACAACAGGTGAATCCTCTACCCTGAGTGACGAGGAGCACCGTGCAGCGATCCGCTGTGCAGTAGAGCACACCGCAAACCGTGTGCCGGTCATTGCAGGTACAGGCAGCAACGATACCAAGTATGCAGTTGAGCTGTCCAGAGAGGCGCAGGAACTGGGCGCAGACGGCCTGCTGATCGTTACGCCGTACTACAACAAGTGCACCCAGAAGGGCCTGTATCAGCACTATATGCAGATCGCAGACAACGTGGATATTCCGATCATCCTGTACAATATTCCGGGCCGTACCGGTGTGACCATTGAGATTCCGACCATTGCGTCTTTGGGTCAGCACAAGAATATCGTAGCTGTAAAGGAAGCCTCCGGCAACATCAGCTACACAGCAAAGCTGGCTGCAAAGTGCGGTGATCTGGTGGATATCTACAGCGGCAATGATGATATGATCGTTCCGATCATGTCTCTGGGCGGTAAGGGTGTTATTTCCGTACTTTCCAACATTCTGCCGAAGGAAACACACCAGATGTGCCAGTATTGTCTGGACAACAATTTTGCAGAGGCGATGAAGCTTCAGCTGGACTATCTGGAGCTGATCAACACCCTGTTCATTGAGGTGAACCCGATTCCGGTAAAGGCCGCCATGAACATGATGGGTCTGCCGTCTGGCCCGTGCAGAATGCCTCTGTGCGAGATGACAGACGAACACATTGCAGCTATGCGCAGTGCTCTGGAAGCAAAGGGCCTGCTGGGCTGATTTTAGCAGAAAGGATACCGCAAGGCGAAGGCAGCGGTAAAAGGATAGGATCATGACAAATATTGTAATTTGCGGTGCAAATGGAAAAATGGGACATACCGTTGCATCCTGTGTGGAATCCCGTGAGGATTGCAGGGTCATGGCCGGTATCGATTCCTACACAAAGGTTTATGGTGATTTTCCGATCGTGGAGACACCGTCTCAGCTGACGGAGCAGCCGGATGTGATCATCGACTTCTCCAATCCGTCCTCACTGGATGGGCTGCTGGAATACGGCCAGACGCATAATGTTGCGCTGGTGCTGGCTACGACTGGCTACAGTGATGAGCAGATTGAAAAGATCAAGGCCGCAGCGCAGCAGATCCCGGTATTCTTTACCTTTAATATGTCTCTGGGCATCAATCTGCTGGTTCAGCTGGCCAAGACGGCTGCGTCTGTATTGGGTGACCAGTTTGATATTGAGGTGGTGGAGAAGCATCACAACCTGAAGATCGATGCTCCCAGCGGAACAGCCATTATGATTGCCAATGCGATCAATGAGACCCGTGACAATCAGTATCACTATGTGTATGATCGTCACGCACGCCGCATGAAGCGGGAGAAGTCTGAGATCGGCATGCATGCCATCCGCGGCGGCACGATCGTAGGGGAGCATGATGTAATTTTTGCTGGCCGGGACGAGGTGATCACCCTGTCTCACAGTGCAGCCTCCAAGAGTGTATTTGCTGTAGGCGCGGTGAATGCAGCGGTATTCATCAAGGGAAAGCCGGCTGGCCTGTATGATATGGCTCAGTTGGTAGCTGATCAGGCTGAATAAACAGAAACAAATGAAAAGAGAGCTGCTGTAGATGAGGTTTACAGCAGCTCCTTTTTATCAGAGTAAATGAAGCTCCGTCAGCATAGGGCTTGCACCGCTGACGGAGCTTTTGTATTATATGATGCAGGTTATTTCAGCTTTGCGCCGCAGTGACCGCAGAAGTTCATATCCGGATGATTTCTGGCATTACACATATGGCATACACCAGCCAGACTCTCAAGCAGCTCCTCCGGCTGAGCAGCAGGTATGTCTTCTGCCGCTGCGTCAGGATCCGGCATGGGTTCTTCCTGCGGAAGCGGATGAGCCGGCTGTGTGTGCGTCACATCAATATCGATGCTGGACATTTTAGGAGGCTGTGCAGGCGCAGCTTCCGATGCAGACACAGCCGCAGCCGGAACAGGCTGAGGTACAGGAGCAGATGCAGGCTCAGCACCCGGAGCTGTAGTCCTTTCCCCCTTCTTCGGCAGCTTTTTCAGCTTGCAGATGAAAATACCGAAGGCGGCAATCATCATGCTGCACAGGGCGAAAATCACATTGTTACCGCAGGTATCTGCAAACAGTCCTGGATAGTCCTCTTTGAAGGGCAGAAGGATACTTTCCATGGAGAACACACAGGTCAGCAACATGAAGATCAGCTGGCCGATCAGCTGAACCAGTGCAGCCACAGAGCAGGCCACGCCCAGACCCCGGATGGCCGAAGCGATGCGTCTGGTCGATGCGATCCAAAGGCCGAACCAGAGGATTACGGCACTGAGAGAGCACCAGAAGCCAAGTGCACCGGAGATGAAATTCACAAGGCCCTTTCCGTACGAAACGGAGCAGGCTTCCAGGAGCTCCCGGCCCGAAGAAAGATTGTTCATTGCGCCGGCGCTCATGCATTTTGCGAGAATGTACGCACAAGCCAGAATCAGTATAAAGAATACAACGGATAAAAAGGTCTTTCCAGCGCCGCCCTTTTTCTTTGGAATCGCTGCGGCCGCCGCTTCAGGAGTTTTATTCATATGATCAGGTCCTTCCCAATAAGTAATCTATTTCAGTATACCATTTTCATCCTTCTTTGTCAATCGGCGGAAGGGAGAATTTTACGCAAATCAGGCGGGCGCTTTTGTATGCGTCCGCCTGATTGATTTTGCTTATTCCGGAGTAACCGGGAGCTGTGTCACGATTTCGATGACAAATTCAAGCAGAGCAGTAGAGTCTGCGGAATTGATCATACCTTTTTCATCCTTACAGCAGTTTGCGTTGGCCAGCTGCTGATCGGAGAAGTTGACGGTCTGTACAATGTACTTGTTCAGATAAATCAGATCAATCATGGAAACCTTGCCGTCCAGATTGGTATCGCCGCACAGAGTTACTTCCGGAAGGGGCGTATCTGTACCTGTATCAGAGCCGGAGGGACTTGTGGTTGTAGTGGTGGTAGTCGTTGTAGTGGTAGTTGTATCGGTTCCGGTTGTGGTAACGGTGGTGGAGGTTTGCTCCGAGCCGTCTCCGATGAGCTTCATGACGCCAAAGCCGGAGGGGTCTGTATAGCCCATGCCCGTGAGGTCATTCCAGTTGGCGATGGAGGTACGCTGGCCTGCGCCGTCGCCGTCATCGTTGATCTGTACATCAAAGCCCACGACCTGTCCAGCGCTGAATGGGGAGATGGTATAGGGCAGAGCGTATTCTACCAGATAGCCGTCTGTTGTAGTGGCGGCCGCAGAGATGAATGCATCTGTAGACAGGCCGTCTGTTACCGTTTTTTCGCCGGTGTAGGAAACTCTGGCCTGAATGTCATCGGTTTCATAATAAGCCGTCTTGTGGTTGTTTTCATCGAAGAACACCTCAAAGGTATCCTGCTCATAGGCATTTGCGCTTGCGTTGCTCAGAACCGGATCCTTTACCTCTGCGAGGACATAGATGTAATTTTCATCCCAGAGCATCTTGGCTGTACCAGTTGCGCCATTGCCGAGGGTGTAGGTATCCAGATTGATTGCCGCTGCATTGTCCCATACGGAATCAATTGTACCGTCGATTTCAGGAGTGCCCTTGACCGCTTCGGCCATTCTCGGCTGCTTCTTGAGAGTTACGATACCGCAGGTAGGAAGATTTCCGTCAGAAGGTCCGTCAATAGCAAACTGAGCATCGTTCCATGTATAACACTCAATCGTTCCATCCTCTGCTTCAAGCGCAATACGGAAATCCAGATAGATCGTATCGCCTGTCTGGCCTGACAGTCTCGTGCTGACATCATATTCAGATGTATGCTCATATTCAGGGAGAATCTCCAGAGCGTTCAGAAATTCGCCTGTCTGATTTTCTGTACTGCCGTAAACCTCAATGCCTCTGATATTTTCGGGAACATTATAGAAGCGTGTGCGCACCCCTTCGTCATTCCAGATAGCCTTAAAGCTGATATCGGTACCCTTGATGTACTGTGCAGGCTGTGCATCCAGGGCCCGCTCCAGATCTTCCTCTGTACCGTCATAATAGTAAGCATTCATGGTCTGGGTCTTTGCTACTTCATAATCTGTATCAATGACTGCATAGTATGCTTCCTTTGCTGTATAATTCTTATCAAACAGCAGAGGATAGCCGCCGATCCAGCTGGTGGAATCGGTGATACCCCAGAGTACAACAGCGGACAGATTCACGCCGGAATCCTTCATTTCCTTGTACATCTTGAATACATCCTGATAACGCTGAGCCAGCTCCTGCTGATCGGTTACAGCATTGGACTTTTGAGAGATGTCCAGCTCAGTGATCTGAACCTCCAGACCCAGATCAGCATAAGCCTGAATGGAGCTTCTGTACAGATCGATAGAGGGGCTACTCATGCCGATATGAGACTGCATACCCATGCCATCGATCAGATCCTTTTCGATCAGCGGAGTCAGAATATCGCTGATGATATAGGCCTGCTTGCTGGGAGAATACTCGTTGTAATCGTTATAGAACAGCTTACAGCCTTCGGGCGCATACTTCTTTGCAAGCTCAAAGGCCTTTACGATATAGGACTGGTCGCCGTAAACAGAAACCCATGCAGACTGACCGTTTACAGAATTGTTCGAGCCAGCCGGTCGGATCGTACCGGAGTCAGATGCGGCTTCATTCACAACGTCCCATGCGTAGAATTCTACATCCGGGTAATCGGCGGCCAGTGTCTCCATGACCAGCTTGATGTAATTTTCCAGTCTCTGGTTCATAACGTCCACAGAAACCCAGTCCGCGCTTGCATCATAGTTCTCCTTGAAGAACCAGTCCGGCGTCTGGCTGTGCCATACCAGAACGTGGCCGCGCACCGGAATCTGATTTTCTCCTGCAAACTTCAGCATAGCATCTGCTTCATTCAGAGAGATCTGCGGAGAGGTATAGTCACCGGTTTCCTGTGCATAGGCCAGCGTCTTGTTCAGATCGAGAACGCTGTCCGGCTTCAGCTCATTGCCCAGTGTCAGGCTGTTGTAATGCTTGAGGATCAGATCCTTGGTTGCATTCTGCTTGAACTCAGAATCCGCACAGGCACAGCCCAGTTTGAAGTAATCGCTGTAGGCGTCCTTCAGGGCCGTGATATCCTCCTCAATGGCCGGATCCGGCAGAAGCGCACCGGAGCAGTCATCCACATAGAAGTCCATGAGATCCTGTTCAGACGCAGTGGCTACATATCCGGTCTGCACATAAACATAGAAGTTGGTAGCACCCTCCGGAACGGTCAGCTCACTGCCGACATAGGTCCATTCGCCCTTATTGGCCGTTACTGTTGCGATGGTATAATAATTCTCCTTGCCGTCCATATCATACTGGAGATTGATGGAGAATTTCTGTGTGTCTGTCCACTGGTCACCGTTGTACATGACATAGCAGCCCAGATTGTAGTATTTTCCGGCAGTCAGAATATCGTCCTTGCCGGAGGTCAGACCGTTCCAGAGCTGGGTCCGGCCGGAAACATACATGCTATAGTCACCGCTGTAGCTCTGCTCGCTGGTAACAGTCGCCGTGGCCGAGCCTCTTGCATTCCAGCCCTGTGCAGTGCCGTCATCGAAATTATTCAGATAGGAGGTATCCTTTTCCACCTCCAGGCGTTCACCGTTTACCGTGATATCGTCAATGTAGTAGCAGCCGTCGGTGGAGGCCCCGGGCATTTCCACATACAGGATCAGCCCCGTAACATCGGCCGGAATATTGTATGTACCGGAAAGCTGTGTCCATTCGCCCTTCTTGGCGGTAGCTCCTGTGATCTGCTGGTAGTGATCCTGGCCGGAGCTGTCGGTGTAGATGAGCTTCAGTGCCATCTGCTCCGTGTCATTGCCCTCTGCATACATGGCCCATGCATCAAAGGTATAGCTGTTTCCTGCATAGGCTATGCCGGACAGGGAGCAGCGGGGTGCACCCCAGGTTTCTGTACGGTCATATACATACAGGGAGCTTGTACCGCTGTGTGCATAGTCGCTGGTGATGGACAGGGTAGAACCAACACCCTTCCAAGCACCGTAGCCGCTTTCAAAGGTATCGCTCATCAGGACTTCTGTTGCAGCAGAGCTGACAAAAGCCGATGAAGCCAGGGCCGTGAAGGACAAAGCAGCTGCTGTCAGCACGGCACCGATTTTTTTCAGTTTCATGATAAAACCTCCCGAATATATCAGATTGGATATATTTAGTGTACCACGTTGAAAGGAATTTGTCAAGTAATCGTAACTCTTTTTTCATGTCCGGGCGGAATTTGTAGTTGTAATTCTCTGGAAGGAATGGTATAATAAAAGTACATCAAGTACATCGGACAAGATGTATGATCGGAAAGGATTTTGACTCATGAGCAAAAAAATTGCAGCGGGAATGCTGGCTCCCGTACTGCTGCTGACGGGCTGTCAGCTGCCGTTTCAGAAGGAGGAGGGAGACGGTTCGGGCTATCTGTTCACGTACACGCTGACAGAGAATCCGGACAGCCTGGATCCTCAGATCGCACAGAACGAGGCGGCTTTTATGATTCTGCGGAATATGATGCAGGGCCTTGTGGAGGAGCAGCCGGACGGTACGATCACCTATGGGGTATCCTCCCACTACAGTGTTACGGAGGATGGTCTGCGGTATACCTTTACCCTCCGGGATGACAGTTATTGGTATTACGATGAAAACCGCAACGATGTCATTGACAATGGCGAGACATGGCAGGTTACGGCGGAGGACTTTGTCTTTGCCTTCCGCCGGATGTTTCAGGAGGAGACCCGTTCTCCCTATCGCAGCCTGTTCGGCTGTTTGATCGGGGCTGAGGAGATCATCGAGGACGGCGCTTCGGTAGATACGCTGGGCGTGCAGGCTCAGACGGCCAATACGTTGGTGTTTGAGCTGGCCGAGCCTTGTGCAGAATTTCTGTCTCTGCTGTGTCTGCCGGCGGCTATGCCCTGCAATGAGGAATTCTTTGAGCAGACGGCCGGGCGGTATGGACTGGATGAAGAATCGGTCATCTCCAACAGCAGCTTCTATCTGCGCCGGTGGTTCTATGATCCCTACGGCCATGATAATCTCATCTATCTTCAGGAAAATTCGGCGAATAATACTGTACAGAAGGTATATCCGTCCAATCTGACCTTCCTCATCCGGAGCAGTCAGGCCGATGCAGAGGAGGCCTTTGAAAACGGACAGTCGGACGTGCTGGCCACTCCCTATTACAATGCCAAATACGGTGATACGAAAAGCTATACGCTGTCCTCGTGGAAATCGGTTACATTGGGATTGGTTCTGAACCCGGAATGGGCCCCCTTTGCCAACGAAAAGATCCGGCAGGCCTTGTCCATGGCGATTCCGAGAAGCCTTTTTACCGCAGAAACCGGCGGTGATATTGAAGGGGCCTATGGGATCGTTCCGCCGGAAACACGGATCGGAGCCGCAGCCTACAGCAGCTATCTTTCTTCTCCGGCCATTGCAGAGGCCTCCAGCGAAGAGGCGCTGAGCCTGTTCCAGGAGGGACTTCAGGAGCTGGGGGTGACTTCTCTTGGCTCTACTGATATTCTTATCTGCGAAAATATGGTATCCACCGATGATCTGTACGAGGTCGTTCAGGTGTGGCAGTCGCTTTTCGGATTTTATGCGGGCATTGAGACTGTGCCGGAATCGGAATATTATGATCGGCTGGAAAGCAGGGAATATGACATTGTGCTGTGCAGTGTGACCGGAGAACGCAACAGTGCGGCCTCTGTGCTGCAATCCTTCTGCACAGGGGAAAATGCATTCCACTATTCCAATAAGGAGCTGGATGCGCTTCTGGAGAATACAGCTGGCGCACGGGATCTCAGTGAGCTTTCGGCACTCTGCATTCAGGCGGAGCAGGAGATTCTGCAGGACTATCTGTTCCTGCCGGTTTTCTATAAGAACAGCTATCTGGTGCACAGCACAAAGAATCGTGATATTACCTATGATCCTTATTCGGGAGAAATTTTCTTCCGCACCGCCAAGCACTATGAATAAATTGGTTCTATCTCATAATTTACCTGGTTGCATTCTCCGGATTTTCGCATACAATAGGAGTAGCAGCAGGAATCGCAGTTACTGCGAAAGGTGGCGCAGGCTTGCGCTCCCTGCGCCCTTAGAACAGCTTTTCCGCATCCGCACGGCGAGAAATGCTGCTTTGAGATAGAGGCCGGAGCATATTGTATGCACACGGCAGAACCGGCATGGAAAGTCACGCTTTCGATGCCGGTTCTTTTTAGAGGTATTGAAATTTTGGAGCTGTTAAGATGTTATTGGCTGGCCGGGAGGATCTGATCCTGCTGCATGGCGGCCAGCCGGGCATATTTCTTTTTGGTGGCCAGCCCTCCCCGGATGTGTCGTTCCTGTTTATTCAGAGACAGGATCTGTCTGACTTCTTCATAAAGAGACGGGCTCATTTCCGGCAGACGCTGGCTTACATCCTTATGTACGGTGCTTTTGGATATTCCGAACCAGGCGGCAGCGGCCCGTACAGTTGCCTTATTTTCCAGAATATATTCTCCAAGAATGATCGCCCGGTCATCCGGCTGCTGTTTCATGTACTTCACTCCCATGTGATTGATGTTGGTACATATATATGCAGCCGGGCGGCGGTACATGACTTCCCGCAAAAAAATCCCCATATCCTGAGATATGGGGACTTATTATGGATTCTTGTTACTTCGTCTGTGCCTTTTCAGCCTTCTTTTTCTGAAAACGAGGGAAACAAACGATAATGCTGATAAACAGATAAATCGTCAGCAGAGAAAGCTCTGCAATAATGATCATACGCATGGACTCAGAAACCGCAGACAATACATACTGAATCAGAGAGAAGCTGGCCGGAGTGATCACGGAGAACGCATTTGTAAACTTTACATTTTCATAGTAGTCACTGGCTGTGTTCTTTACATCCTCTGTCAGCTTTGCGATTTTTTCCTCCAGAGCACTAATGCGCTCAGCTACATATTCACGGTTCTCTTCAGAAGCGTTGCCCTTGGCCTTGTTGATGGCCGCCAGACGCTCCTCAAAGTCGGTGATCTGCTGCTCATAGCCGGATACTCTGCTTTGCAGCTGAATCTTCTGAGCGATCAGGTTGTCATAGGTTTCGGAGGTTTCTGTAACAGATGAAGTCGTCGTATTGCTCTCATACACCATGATGGTATCCTTCTGATAGGATTCGATGGATTCCTGTACAGAAGTCAGACGCTCAGAAATATTCTTCTTGGAACGAGACAGATTGTCAATGCGGTATTCATAGTAGCTGACCATCAGATCCTTGTCGCTGATAACGCCGTTATTCAGAATATAGGAGGTCAGTGTATCGATATCCACAGAACGGATCAGCTGAAGTGCATCTGCAAGGTCTGTAAAGCTGTATCCAGTCACCTCAGAGCGGAACTGCGATGTGTCATCCTGCGCAATACGGTCAATGTAGTTCTCCAGTGAGCTGAGAGAGGAGCTGTACATATCCAGCGCAATCAGGTAATCATAGTCGTCATCGCTTACGGAAAGGAGAGACTGGCTGATGGATTCACTGTAGCCATAGGTCTGGAAGAAGTAGATCTGATACTTTTCCAGGATCTTATTCAGCAGGGCCGCTGCATCATCACCGCTGAGTCCGGTGTTGCTGTAGTTGAAGGAAACCCTGTACTGTGTCGGATGGTAGGATGTATCCCGCATGGATTCCATCCAGGTCGTTCCGTTTGTACCGGAAGCGTTATAGACGCTGTCGTACTGGATGATCTTTTCAATTGCGGAATCCGCAACAATACCATCGATGAAGATGCTGTTCTGAACGGTCTCCTTCAGATCGGCGGACAGGCTCATCTCGGTCAGTGCTTCGGTAACGACCTGATCGCTCTTGATGGCATTTGTGTCAAATTCACAGCCGTTGGGATCCAGCCCTTCCTCAATACCGGTGTAGTTGAAGCTGATGGTAGAATCCAGCGCCTCTACATCGGAGGAAAAGATGATGTTGAGACCAGTAACAGAAACAGCGGCCAGTACGGATACGATCAGCCACGGAAGGAAATATTTTTTTAAGTTGTGCAGAACGGAAGAAAGGCTGAAGCCCTCTGCACGGCTGGAAGCAGCAGCTCCTTCAGCTTGAATGGTAGGATTCTTTTTTTTCATATTTTGATACTCCTATATCGGTCAGAGAATTCGTGTAAAAACAATATAACTAATGATAAGTATAGCACATTCTCCGACTTTTGTAAATAGGCGTTTTTCAAAAGAGGGTGAGAAATCCGGAGGGGAATAAAAAGTGAAATTGTCGAAAATCACTAAATCCAAAAAATATCATTGACTTTGGAAAAGTGATATGCTATACTCATAATGAGCATTTATACCATGCATTACTATTATTATAGGAGACTAGATGTTATGCTAAAAACAGAAGAAAACGAGCTGAAAAACAGTCAATTGAATATTACATTAAAACAGGAGGAGCCTGAGAAGGAGGGCCTTGTCATTCCGCTGGGTGAGATCATACGCTGCCTGAAGCGGTTTGCCATTGGCTGGCTGGCCATTGCGGTTTTGTCGGCGCTGCTTGTTTCGGCTGGAACAGCGGCCTTTTCTCATCAGCTGTCGGCAGCTCCTGTGGCAATGATCGGCTTCAACTACAGCGGTGCGGAAAGCGGTCTGACGCCGGACGGAAAGACCTTTGATGTAAATTCGATCAAGAATCCCACTGTAATTGAAATGGCGCTGACCAAGCTGGGCTATTCACTGGAGCATGTGGAGAGCGTCAGAAGTGCCATTGATATCGAGGGTGTTGTTCCGCCGGAGGCCATCGATGAGATCTCGGTTTACAAATCTGCTTATGAGAAGAGCGGCAGTCTTCAGGTCGCTCAGGCCATGCTGGATGTGGACTATAACCCCACTCAGTATCGTGTGACCTTCCATTTCGAGAAAACGCCCTTCGGCGATGATGAGGCTGCACAGGTCATCAATACGGTTTTGGAATGCTACCGCACCTATTTCTTTGATACATACGGTTACAACAACTCGATTGGTAATGCAGCACTGGCTGTAGATTATACAGACTATGACTATCTGGTTGCTGTAGATACATATAATAATACGCTGAGCACATTGCAGAATACGGTGGATGAGCTGGAGAGTGAGGACAGATCGGACTTCCGTTCTACCCAGACCGGTTACAGCTTCTCTGACCTGAGCGATGCCATCAGCATGGCCCGCAGCTATGATTCGGATACACTGATTGCCTATATCCAGTCCAACAGCGTGGTGCGGGACAAGGAGAGCATGATCAGCTACTATGAATATCGTATTGATGAGCTGGAGCGTGCAAAGAAAAGTGCGCTTGAGAAGTATAATACAGTTGTAGAGTCCATCGAGACCTATGAGAAGGATGCGGTTGTGATGTTCGCAGGTTCTGAGGAGGATGCTTCTGCTTATACAAAGGCCTCCGAGCAGTATGACCGTCTGTTCACACAGAAAAATGAAGCGCAGATCGTTGTTTCCAGCTATACACAGCAGATCGCAGAGTGCAAGGCACGTCTGGATTCTGTAAAGAAGCTGGGCACGGGTGAGGCCAGCGAAGATAAGGTAGCCTATGTGGAGGAGCGTCTGGCCAGACTCAGCGAAAAGGTAAATACTCTTGTTGAGGATGTAAACACAACGGTTATGGAATATAATGAGTCTGTTGAGTTTGCCAATGCCTATTCGATTCTTGTTCCGGCCAGCGTGCTGTCTACAAGCTACGTAACCATGCTGATCTCCAATGTGATCAAGCCCATGCTTCTGGTTGAAGCGGTCGTACTGCTGGGGTATCTCGGAATTTCTGTGGTGAAAGGCTTTATGATCAGTTATCACAAGAGAAAGGAAGAAGCAGAAGCCGCTGAGGCTCAGTAAGCTTCCTGTCAAGACAACAAAAAGAATCCACAGCAAAGAGTGACTGAAATACTCTTTGCTGCGGATTTTGTATATATATCTGTTTTTATTCGGCTGCGCCCGTCAGCATATCGCCGAATTGTTCTGCGATGGCTTCCGCCACAAGCTGGCAGCCTTCATCGTTGGGGTGATCGCCGTAAAGAGAGATGCTTGTGTTCTCCGGATCAGCCAGAACCGATGCAAAGTCGAAATAGGTCACCTTATCGTTGGCCTCTGCGATTTCAGGAATATAGGTATTCAGCTCGGTGCGGATGGCTTCCATCTCCTCATTCAGGTTAAAGGGCGGAGAGCTGAGAAGGATGACATTGCAGCCGGCCTCTGTCAGAACGGTGCAGATGGATTCCAGTGCATCCCGGATGCGGGCTGCGGAGGTAGAGCCGGCTTCACCGTATTTACCAGTGATGATATCGTTTGTACCGAAGCCCACGATCACAGTATCTGCATATCGTGCACGCTCCAGCCATGGGCCGCCGGTGGCTGCGTCTGTGGCTCTTGCGTATCCCAGCCCCTGATTCCACAGGCTCACATCCTCTCCCAGCATTCTGGAAATTTCTGCTGCCCAGAATTCACAGGCATTCTCAGTGGTCTGACAGCCCTGTGTGACAGAGTCTCCCAGGGTGATGATGGTGCTTTCTGCCTGGCGATCGCATCCGAACAGCACTGGCAGGGGAATCTCATTGACATAAACAAATCCCTGTCCCTTATCTGCATAGGCCGGTGTCAGTCCGGACATACAGATACAGGGGATGTTTGTACCGGTGATCGTCCATTCCCACAGAAGATAGTCTCCTTCCTCCACGGTGAAATTTACCGGATCGCTCCAGAAGGTCTCACCAGAGGCTACCTCTCTGGATGTACTGCCGTCAAAGGTGACCGGGGTCATATTCTGCGGTTCTTCCTCAATACCGCTGCCGCCGTTGCCGACATAGGCCCTGACGATCTGATAGGCACCGCCGGGCATTCCCACATAGCCCTCACGGGTTCCTCTGGCCCAGGTGGAGTCCACCGTGTTGGAGAAGTAGAAGCGGTAGTCGAAGGTGCCGTATTCCTCCACAGGGATCCAGGCCCGGTAGGTGACATTGTTTGCTTCGGCGATGAATTTGTTGCTTCCGGTGGAAATTACGGTGTTGGAGACATAGGTCTCGAAGTTTTCGTCATAGTCCCAGCTTTTTGAAAGCTCCACAGCCGGGAATTCGGAGACGGGTGCAGCTTCTGTAGCAGCTTCTGTAGGTGCAGATGTTTCCGCTGTACTGCCGGATGGGTCTTCTGCGGCGCTGCATGCACACAGCCAGAGCGATGCAGCTGCGGTGAGCAGACAAAGAAATCTTTTCCTCATAGATGGTTTCTCCTCATTTGAATATTTCACAGGGCCGTGCAGAAAAAACATATATTCTGTACAGCACTGTCTTAATCATACCAGATTTTCCATAGTCTGTCAATGAGAAGCGAACAGAGCGCTGGATCTGTCAGGTGATTTTGGATATTTTTCCGAATTTTAAAAAAACACTTCCCAAAATCAAAAAAATATGGTATGATAGAAGGGATATCATGGCCTTGTTTATACCTCTTGCATTTTCGGATGAGTTGTTGTATAATGTATAGGATCGAATGGAAAAATGAAGCGGACGGAGGGATGTTATGCGCTTTCAGAAGAAGGAACTGCTGTATGTTCCGAATATACTCAGCTATATACGGATCCTGCTGATTCCTGTGTTTGTATATCTGTATATGCGTGCGGAGACTTTGACAGACTGCATTATTGCAGCTTCTGTGCTGGCTGCATCTGCGCTCAGCGATATGTTTGACGGGAAAATCGCACGGAAATGGAATCAGATCAGCGAGCTTGGCATTGCCCTGGATCCCATTGCGGACAAGCTGACCCATTTTGCGGTGGCCGTCTGCTTGTGTACGAAATACAGAATTTTCCTCATCCCTGTGTGCATCCTCTTTTTTAAGGAGATCTACATGGGCGTGATGAATCTGTATAAGATGAAAACAGAAAACAAGAAGCTGGGCGGCGCAGAGATGTTCGGCAAGGTCAGCACAGCCATTCTGTTCTGTGCAATGATTCTGATGGTTCTTGTTCCGGAAATGCCTGAAATTCTGGTCTATCTGCTGACAGCACTCTGCTCCGGCTGTCTGATCGTGGCCTGGGTGGGATACTTCTTTGTATTCCGTCGGCTGTAGGAGCTGCTATGCGTATTGAATGCAATTGGTTTCACGCCGGAAGGATCGAGCAGAGCGGCCAGTGCTTCCGCTGGGAACGGCAGGAGGACGGCCGCTTTCTGATACCGGCCTTTGATACGATGCTGACACTTCGGCAGATATCGGCTTCGGAACTGGAGCTGGACTGCTCTGAAAGTGATTTTTCCGCCCTGTGGAGGGCCTATTTTGACCTGGATTTTGACTATGCAGCCGTTACAGAAGGAGCGGTGCAGCAAAGCGGCTCGGAATATCTGGCAGCTGCGGCCCGGTCGGCCAGGGGAATCCGGATCCTCAGGCAGGATCTGTGGGAAACGGTGGTCAGCTTTATTATCAGTGCAAACAACAACATCCCCCGTATTAAGAAAATACTCAGTGCTTTGTGCGGAGTCTGCGGAGGATTTCCCGGAGCGCAGCAGCTGTATGAGCTGGACATGGAAGCTCTGAGGAAATGCGGTACGGGCTACCGTGACCGATATCTTCATGGGGCGGCAGAATTTTTTTTGGAACACGATCCGCTGACCGAACTCAGCGGTTTCTCTTATGCAGAGGCAATGAACTATCTCCAGCAGATTCCCGGTGCAGGGCCGAAGGTGGCCAGCTGCATCTGTCTGTTCGGATTAGGATATAAGGATGCGTTTCCCAGAGATGTCTGGATCAGGCGCATTGAAAAGGAGCATTTCGGCGGACGTTTCCCTGTGGAGCTTGCACCGGAGGCCGCCGGCGTATTGCAGCAGTATCTGTTTTATCACGAGCGCAGCCTTCAGGGGCTTTGCAGGGATGAATTTGATGAGGTGAATTATGGCAAAAAAAACACCAGTATATGACAATGAAAGCATTACCATGCTGAAGGGTCCGGACAAGGTTCGCAAGCGTCCGGGCGTTATTTTTGGCTCGGACGGCCTTGACGGCTGTGCCCATTCTATATTTGAGATTATCTCCAATTCCATTGACGAGGCTCGTTCCGGATTCGGCAGTCAGATCATTGTTACCCGCTATGAGGACGGCTCGATTGAGGTAGAGGACTTCGGACGAGGCTGCCCTGTAGATTTCAACAAGAATGAGAACCGCTACAACTGGGAGCTGGTTTATTGTGAGCTGTATGCCGGCGGCAAATATGATGCTGGTGCAGATCATTATGAATATTCCCTGGGTCTGAACGGTCTGGGTCTGTGTGCGACGCAGTTTGCATCGGAGTATATGGATGTGGAGATCCACCGTGACGGCTATCGGTATAATCTTCACTTTGAAAAAGGCGAGATCGTGGGAGAAATGCAGAAGAAAGCGGTACGCTCCCATCCTACCGGTACAAAGACAAGGTGGCGTCCTGACCTGGAGGTATTTACCGAGATCCATGTTCCGGATGCATATTTCCGGGATGTGCTGAAGCGTCAGGCGGTGGTCAATCCGAATCTGCTCTTTGTATACAGAAGTCAGCAGGAGGACGGCACCTTCTCCGAGGAGCGCTATCTGTACGAAAATGGTATTTCTGACTATGTAAAGGAGATCGCCGGAGAAAATGCCATGACAAGTATCCAGACCTGGAGCTGCGAGCGTGAGGGCCGTGACCGTGAGGACAAGCCGGACTATCGTGTGAAGCTGTCTGTATCCCTGGCTTTTTCCAATAAGGTGCAGAAAATTGAATATTATCACAACTCCAGCTTCCTGGAGCACGGCGGCTCTCCGGAACGTGCGGTGAAGCAGGCCTTTGTTTCTCAGATCGACAGCTATCTTAAGCAGAACGGCAAATATCAGAAGAACGAGGCCAAGATCGCCTTTACGGATGTGGAGGACTGTCTGATTCTGGTATCCTCCAGCTTCTCTACCCAGACCTCCTATGAGAACCAGACCAAAAAGGCCATTACCAACAAGTTCATTTACGAGGCCATGACGGAATTCCTCAAGCATCAGATCGAGGTGTATTTTATTGAGAATCCTGATGAGGCGGCCAGGATCACTGAGCAGGTGATGATCAACAAGCGCAGCCGGGAAAACGCAGAGAAGACACGTCTGAATATGAAAAAGACTCTTTCCGGCAGCAATGATCTGACCAACCGGATCGAGAAATTCGTGGACTGCCGGAGCAAGGATCTGTCCCGGAGAGAGCTGTATATCGTGGAGGGTGACTCTGCGCTGGGTTCTGTAAAAATGGCAAGAGACGCAGAATTTCAGGCTGTGATCCCGGTGCGCGGCAAGATCCTCAACTGCCTGAAGGCCGACTATGTGCGCATTTTCAAGAATGAGATCATCACGGATATCATAAAGCTGCTGGGCTGCGGCGTGGAGGTAAAGACCAAGGCCAACAAGGATCTGTCCTCCTTCAATCTGGAGGGACTGCGCTGGAACAAGGTGGTCATCTGCACCGATGCCGATGTGGACGGCTTCCAGATCCGAACCCTGATCCTGACCATGCTCTATCGTCTGACGCCTACGCTGATCGATCTGGGGTATGTATATATTGCGGAGTCTCCGCTTTTTGAGATCACGACAAAGAAGAAAACCTACTTTGCCTACACAGAAAAGGAAAAGACCAAGATCCTGGCCGAGATCGGTGATGAGAAGTGTACCATCCAGCGTTCAAAGGGTCTGGGTGAGAACGAGGCCGATATGATGGCGCTGACAACGATGAATCCGGATACCCGCCGTCTGATTCGTGTGACACCCTCTGATGTGGAGGAAACAGCCCGGATGTTTGATCTGCTGCTGGGGGATGATCTTCAGGGCCGAAAGGACTATATTGCACAGTATGGCGCAGATTATCTGGATCTGGCTGACATCAGCTGAGGCGGATCGATTGACAGAGGAAAATATTTCGTGTATAATGGTTGCAGAAGGAGGGCGTGTGCACCCTCCGGATGCGATCTGTGCAGCTGCGTGCTGCCAAATGCAAAGGAGTGTATGAAAATGAAACTGATTACATTTACAGTACCTTGCTATAATTCCGAGAGCTATATGGAGCGCTGTATCGAAACGCTTCTGACAGCCGGAAACGAAGCGGAGATCATTATTGTAAATGACGGCTCTTCCGATGGTACAAGTGAGGTGGCCCATCGGTATGAGAAGATGTATCCCAGCATGGTGCGTGTTGTGGATAAGGAAAACGGCGGTCACGGCTCTGGCGTGAATACCGGTCTCCGACTGGCCAGGGGTAAATATTTCAAGGTGGTGGATTCCGACGACTGGCTGGATGTGAAATGCCTGAAGAAGCTCATGTGCAATCTCCGCCGATGGAATGAAAAGGGAATCACACTGGATCTGATCATCTGCAACTATATTTATGATCATCTCTATGAACCAGAAAAGACGGTTCCTATGAAGTATGATAACGTATTTGAGGTGGGGCGGATCTGCACCTGGAATGATATGGGCGTGTTCAACCCGTCCCAGTACCTGATCATGCATGCGCTGTATTTCCGGACGGAAATTCTCCGGAAGGCCGGTGTGGAGCTGCCGGAGCATATGTTCTACGTGGACAATATCTTTGCCTGTCAGCCTCTGCATCTGGTAAAGAGGATCTGTTACCTGAATCTGGATCTGTACCACTATTTCATTGGACGTGAGGATCAGTCTGTCAACGAGTCTGTACATATCCGCCGGATCGATCAGCAGCTGTATATCACACGCTATATCCTTCAGTGTGTGGATATGCGGGCCTGTCGTGCATGCTCCCGCAAGCTGGAGCGCTATCAGCTGCGTTTTCTGTCGATCATGATGACGATTTCCAGTATTTACCTTCTGAAGATCGGTACACCGGAGGCTCTTCAGAAGCGCCGCCGTCTGTGGGATGATGTAAAGGCCTATGATCCGGATCTGTACTATCGTCTGCGCTGCACCACGCTCAGCGGCTTTACCATGCTGCCAGGAACTGTCGGGCAGAGGATTGCTGTGGAGGGCTATGAGCTGGCGCAGAAGCTGTATTCCTTCAACTGACAAGCAGAAAGCATCCGACTGATGCTGCTTTCATCAGAAAATCAAAAAACGATACCAGCCAAAGAGCCGGTATCGTTTTTGTCTTATATTACGGATCGCCGTCCATATTTTTCATACAGCTGATATGCACCTCGCCGTTTCGGCCGTTTATGTCGATCAGATCGCCGTTTTGTATGAGTGTACATGCATGCTCTGCGCCCGTAACGATGGGAAAATTGCATTCAGCGATATCAGAATTCAGATTTGCAAAAACATCGGGTTTTTCAGCCACAAGGCCGCCCAGAGCCTTTCCGGCCATTTCCGGTGTCAGGCTGCGGACGATATAGATGCATCTGGGGTCGCATTGCTCCGGAAGAATATTATCCTTGCAGACAATGGCCGGGTACACCGCTTGTCCCGGAACGAGTCCGCTGCCCCGGAGATAACAGCTTTCCATGAGGGTATCCAGGAAGCCAACGACACCGACTGGTGCGCTGACAATTTCATTATGGAATACCAGCCGTCTGAAGCCGGGCATACTCCGGAACCAGGCCAGCTCCTGCTTTTTTTGCCGGACATATTCCCGCAGATCAGTGCGGTCACCATCCCGGGCCGCATAAACCTGCTCGATGGTAAGATATCCGATATCCCCCTGCTTTTCAATGTAGCCCAGAGAAACGAACTCGCTGCCGACACACTGTGCATATTCCGCAATCAGCTCCATGAACTTTGCATGGTAGGCCCGCAGAACTGAGCGGTATTTTACCGCTACAGCAATGGTATCAGCCGCATGCCTGTATTTCTTGTCGCTGGGCTTGAGCCGATTCATCAGCTTCTGATTCATATTGATATACAGGGTATTGAACAGATTGGCCCGTACACAGTCGGCCAGAGCCAGGAAGGTTTTTTCAAACAATGCAAAGAGCTGCTCATAAGACCCGATTTTTTGTCTTTCCCGGGCCAGCTCGCTTAAGGAGTTCTGGAACTGTACACACAGCGTCTCCCGTTCAGTCAGATTCTTTTCCAGAAGATGCTGGAGGCCGAGCGCTATTTTTCTCTTTTTCCGCCAGTGGAACAGGCCCTGCTTTTTCCAGAAATTCCTGAGGAAAAGACGTCCGGACATGTTGACGAATTCCTCTGTTTTTTCCGTAAAGGAGAGAACCTCCTGAAGCTGATGCAGGCGCTGTGTGTGAAAATAGAGCCGTCCATTGACATAGAAGATCAGATCCAGCAATTCGGTCTGATGGACAGGTGCTTCAGCAATTTTTTCAAAGGTCTGCTGTATGATCGTACGGGAGAGTGTCTGAACCAGAGTCGCTGTCAGCGGTTTGGTTACACCGGGGTAGTAGTTGCAGATCCCTTTTGTGTCCAGCACGATTTCATCGGCTGTCTCATCGGAAAGTGCAACGATTTTCTGCACAGAGATCACATAGATCCGCTTGATTTCAAAATCAGCGATAAATTTGACCTCCAGCTTGCTGCTTTTGAACATGGATTTCAGCTGATTGGACAGCTGCAGCATCGAACGGATAAGGGAACGTTCGCAGCAGACTGCACCATCGGGCTCATTGGCATACAGAATGCCGTCATCATCATTATGGCAATAGATGGAGAAGGGGACACCACGCTGGGTAAAATTGGGGTCGTGTCCTTCACCGATCATAATGATGGTTTCATTTATAACGCCCATATTGCAGGCGGTCTGCAAAAGGCCGAATGCATGAGAATGTTGCATTTCCTGTACAATGACATGGACTGCAACATTCCCCCCCTGGGCTTTTTCGGGATAGCTTTTTTGAATATACTCGCCGGCCTCCTTAAAGAGTCTGTCGGCGTACCGTACCAGAATGGACTTGGGGATATTCACATAATGGGGCGGCTCTTTTTCGGTAAGCATAAGCTCCTGGTTATCCTGATTTTTAAAGGAGAGGGACAGCCGCACGGTGAAGTGAGTTGTATGCTGATAGTGGTTCTGGAGGTAGTTATTCAGTTCGTCCTCCGTATAGTCCTCCGTAATACAGAAGAAGGATGGTACACGGATACTATTTTCCATCAGACGAAAAAGAATGGTGGCCTCGGTGCCGGGATTGTACCGGCAGAAATTCAACAGGTCAATAATCAATTACATCAGTGCTCCTTTGTCACCAACGATCCGTTGGATTGTCTGCCTCCGCCTGTATAACACAGAGCGGAAAATGCCTGGTTAGTCGTTTGTTTTGTGTGATCTGACAAAGCATACATACAAGTACTTCATTGTACACTTCTATTATATCAGACAGGTATCATGATTTTTGGAATAAAAAAAGAATATTCTGGCGATGCAGTTTTGAAGTTTTGTAAATTTCACATCCGGGAGAGGAGAAACTGGATTTTTCTGACAGCAAATGGTTGACATGTACTGCAAAAGTATGGTATAATACACTCTTACCAAAAATTCGGATAATTTACAGGAGGGTATTATGAGGAAGATGAAACGTTTTTTTGCAGGCATACTTGCAGGTACGATCGGTGCGGCCAGCCTTACGGTCTGCCCGGTGCAGGCGGTTCAGTCTGTTTCGGAAAGTCAGCCGATTGCAGGAGAATCCTGTACTTACGGCGATCTGACATATGAGATTTCCTATCCTTCAGACGAGATCATAATCAGGGATTGTGACAGTGCAGCTGTTTCTGTTGAGATCCCGTCTGAGATCGATGGACTTCCAGTGACAAAGATCGACAGCTTTTCTTTTGAAGGCTGTACAGCGCTTGCAGAAATTACCATTCCGGATGGTGTGACATGTATCGGCAGCTATGCTTTCTATGGCTGTACAGCGCTTACAGAAATTACGATCCCGGATGGCGTGGTAAGGATCGAAGAATATGCGTTTCGGAGTTGTACAGCTCTTGCGGAGATCACAATTCCGGACAGTGCTGTCGATTTTGGCGAGGGTGTATTTTCGGGTACAGCATGGCTGAGTACAAAGCGGGCCCAGGATCCGCTGGTGATCGTAAACAGCATTCTGATCGATGGAACAGCCTGTGAGGGAGAGGTGCTGATTCCGGATGGTGTCACGAGCATTTCTGTGAGTGCATTTAAAAACAATAGCAATATAACAAGCGTTACAATTCCGGATCGTGTAACAAGCATCCAGGACTATGCCTTCAGCGGTTCCGGACTGAACGAAGCGGTGATTCCGGAAAGCGTTACATATATCGGAAATGATGCCTTTGGAGGAACCAATTGGATGTACTACAGACAGAAGGAAGATCCGATCGTTGTTGTAAACGGCATTCTTATAGATGCAGAAAAATGTGAAGGGGAGGTCATTGTTCCTGAGGGCGTTACAAGCATTGCTGGCCATGCTTTTTATCATTCGGACGGTATCACAAAGGTGACCCTTCCGGACACGCTGACACGGATCGGGAGCGGCGCATTTTATAACTGTGCGGAGCTTTTGGAGATCACCATCCCGGAAAGCGTGACCAGCATTGGATCGGCAGCATTCTTTGGCTGTAAGGGCCTGACAGAGGCCGCGATCCTAGGGAAAATCACAAGTATTGAAAGCGGCTTGTTCCGGGAATGTACCGGTCTTGAAAGGATCGTGCTGCCGGACAGTGTGACCTGCATCGGAGACGTTGCTTTCTATTCGTGCGCTGCACTTTCAGAGATCACGATCCCGGAGGGTGTTACAAGCATTGGTTCAGGCGCCTTCTGTGGATGCACAGGGCTTTCAGCGATTACGATTCCGGCCAGTGTAACGGATATTGCTTCCAGTGCTTTCTATAGCTGCGGTGCGATCGAAGTAACGCTGCTGTGTGAAAATGCCAATATAGCCCAAGGGGCCTTTGACCCGGATGCCGTCATTCTGCCAGGGTCCCTTCCAATTGCTTCTTACTGGGTGAAATATGATGTGAATGCAGGAGAAGCCTACAGCGGTTTTACAGAAATGAGCAGTACAAAATATGAGGATGAAGCAGTAGAAATTATCCAGATCATTCCTTCATGGCACGGATATACATTTCTCGGCTGGTCATCAGATCCTGATGGCGAGGTGGAATATACAGCGGGAGATCTGTACACGGAAAATGCAGATATTACACTTTATGGCGTATGGGAAAAATTGCCTGAGTATACAATTACATTCGATCCCAACGGCGGCACCTTCAGCGAGTATGCTGTGACAAACAAAGTGAAGCTTCAGGATGAGGATATCACCCTTTATGTGGAAGCTCCGACCCGGGAGGGATATACGCTTCTTGGCTGGGCCAGTGCGCCGGAGGGAGAGGTTCTGTATGAATCAGGTGACGTTTACACAGAAAATGCGGATATAACACTGTATGCCGTGTGGGAGGAGATTCCGTCCTATATCATTACCTACGACCTGAGAAGCGGCTATAGCAGAACGGAGAAGGTTGTAAATGATCTGAAGTATCAGGATGAGGATTATCAGATCTTAAACGAGACTCCTGTATGGGACGGCTATCATTTTGTAGGCTGGGCTCTTGAGCCGGGCGGACAGGTTTTATACGAACCGGGTGATTCCTATACAAAAAATGAAGCGTTGACGCTTTATGCAATCTGGAGACTGGTCTGCACACATTGCGAAGGAGATGGAATCAGAGATATTTATTCGTCATGCCTTGAGTGCGGCGGTTCAGGAACCCGCTCTGGTACAAGTGAATGCACGAGCTGCGGCGGCTCAGGTACACGCAAGCAGATAAACGGAATGAGCTGTCCCAGCTGCGGCGGCGATGGTGTGCTTCAGGATACAGGAAAAACGTGCACCAAATGCAGCGGCGGCTGGTATACTTATACTTATATGTGTATCTGTCCCAACTGCGGCGGCGCTGGCTCTGTATCGTATACAAACGTTTGCAGGGGCTGTAATGGTCAGGGGAGTTTCAAGGTCGGTACAGAGTCATGCCCATTTTGTAATGGAGTCGGAGATCTGAAAGCGCCGGTATTGGAAGAGGTACAGGGTGATGCGGACGGGGATGGACTGGTTGAGGTCACTGACGCATCCCTGGTACTGACCTTATATGCCAAAACGGCCGCAGGCCTGTCTGTTGATGAATTCACAGAAAGAAAGAGAAAGGCAGCCGATGTAGATGGAAACGGCGTTATCAATATCCGAGATGCTACCGCTGTTTTGACCTACTATGCCCAATATGCAGCCGGACTCGATCCCGATTGGGAGGAGATCCTTACATAATCTCTGCAAAATAAGTTCTATTTCATAGTCTGCCTGTGCGTGCTTCGCAATGTAGGCCGCCTTAAGCGGCCATTGCAGGCAAAGGGGCCTTTAAAAGCCTGGGACAGATGCTATCTGTTTTAACATGTCCGTTTTGATTCTCAGACTTAATTCTGCCATATTTTCCTTTTCAGAGCAACTTCCACCCCTTATTTCCACCCCGGAATTTAAGACATATTTTTTTTACAATTTAAACGAATAAAAAGAGCGCTTCGGGGTTGACAAATAAATCTGCTTATGATATAATATATATCGTTGCAGGTGAGCAGTGCAAACTGCAAGATAGGGGTATAGCTCAGCAGGTAGAGCAGCGGTCTCCAAAACCGCGTGTCCCGAGTTCGATTCTTGGTGCCCCTGCCATAATCAAAACGGTTGAATTAGCGGAAATATCGCAATTCAGCCGTTTTTTTGTTTTAGGAAGAAAGTTCAAACTGCAGATTTGCACCTCAAAATCATAAAAAATCACACGAAAAACGAGGGTAACAGGATGGTTGGTTCCAAGCATAAATGAATTTGTCACACGGATAGGATGAAAGTCATCCAAGGCTGATTATATTTTGGGTGAAGCTTTACAAGATGGGATTATTTACGACTCACCCACTCCGACGGCGTCATTCCCGTTTCCTTTTTGAACTGATGCATGAAGTACACATCTGAGCTGTAGCCGCACAGCTCCGCTGTTTCAACGATCGTTGTTCCCTCAGATAAAAGCCGCTTTGCCTTTTCAATACGGGCATTGATGATGTCTGCGGAAACAGTAATTCCAAACCGCTGCTTGTACATTCTCTGGAAATAAGCCTTGCTCAGCATCATAAGCTTCGCCATTTCGTCAATTGTCCACTTGCGTTCAGGCTCATCATAGATCGCCTTGCGCAGCTGATTTATGCTGCCCATATGATACAGATGCTTCTGCCGGTTCAGATGCTTTTTACTGAGCTTTGTATCAAGCTGGCTGATGAGGTCCGACAGCTTTTCCTCCTCGTCTATATGATCATAGTAGATCTCCGTGTCAACGCTTGCTCCATACTGCGCTTCCAGCTCAGGAAAACGCTTCCCGAAGAAATCCGATATTTTTTCACATAGGCACTGCGTTCTCTGCTGCTTGTGTGATGAGAACCGACAATATAGAACATATCGGCCCGTACGTGACAGCAGACCTCATTTCCCTGACAGCCTTCATTCAAGATCTCCGCAAGCCGTACAAGCAGTTTATCCGCTTCCCTGTAGCCTATGCTGTGATTGACCTCGGACAGGTTATAGATCTTTACCGCAGCGATCATAAAGCATTCGCCATGTATAGCTGCATTCTCATATATTTCCGCAGAAAGCTCCTCAAAACCGCGCCTGTTATACGTGCCTGTAAGCGGATCACGGATCACCGCAAGATTGATGCGTTCACTGAATCTGGTGATGTACTGACGGATCCTCAGCGTTTCCAGAGCGTTGTTGAAGGTCTCAAGATAATCACGGAAAAGCTCATCCGGAGTAAATCTGTTTTCCTTGAAGCACAGCGCAGCAAAGCCGAGCACTCTGTCTCCATAGTGCATAGGAAAGAAAAAGTGCGTAGACGGATGCTCTTCCGTTCTTATTGTCTGAAGAAAATCAGTACGCTTTGTGACGCTGAATGACACATTATCCGGGTCACGGCTGAAGATATAGGTAAAAAGATCATCAGAATAGCCGGTCGTTCTGTAGGTACTGTCCTTTACATTATGTATGCCATCCCAGTCATCGCAGAGAAAATAGTGAACGATTTTTATTCCTCGGATAACATAATTCAGATTTTTCAGCTTTCCGAAGAAAGCGTCAGTGCTTTCTGCCTTTGAAATATTTTCCCGAAAGCCGCTGTTGCGGAAAAGCTCCCTGTATTCCAGACGCTCCAGCATAATATCCCTGAAATAAGTCATTCGATTCCTCTGTAAGACATTACATCCGCAGCTTGCGCCGATCCGTATATCCTCTTCTCTGAATGGCACAGGCTCTGCCAGCTTGCCTGTCATCATTTTGTGAATACGGCAGGCCGCTTTGATACCGTTATTGTAATAGGGAAAAGATATGCTGGTAACAGTCGGCTCACACATCTCGCCCTCAAAAGCAAAATCATATCCGCCGACTGCAAGATCACGGGGCACATGAATTCCATGTTCACGCAGTCTTTCAATAAGCGTGATCGCCGGCGCAGTTGCTGCACATATTACCGCCTCCGGCATAGCGATCTCTCCAGACGCAAGCTTGTCCGCAAAGGCTCTTGTGTAATGCTTCCAGAAGTCGCCGTAATATTCCCAGTCCGGCTCAGGTTCAATACCATGGGCACGCATTGCGTCACGATAACCCAGCAGACGGTTTTCCGACTGGTGAAAGCCTTTATATCCTGTAATGCAGTATATTTTCCTGTGCTTATGTACAGTTATGAAATGCTCAGTAAGTCTGCGGAATTTCTCCCTGTCATTATGCATCGGGTAATCCGTTTCTGTCGTCTCCTCGTCCTCCACATCAAAATACGGCTTGCCGGATAAGCGGCATATTTCATCTATCTGATCACGGATATGCTTCTCCTCGATCAGACCTTTGTATGTGATGAAAGCGTCATAGTTTTCAGGAACGATCAGATTCAGTATGTTCGCTTCGCCGTTCATGAAATTGTTGTCGAGAATACGAAGCCCGAAATAGCTGTATACATCCACATCATAGCCCAGCACATGCGCCTGATCCGACAGGCCGCTGACCAGATAGCCTGTATAATCCGCATGCAGTCCCATCAGGATCACACAAATACGTTTACGCATAACCGCACCTCCCTGTACCATCGTTATATACTACTATTATACTGCAAAATAATATGCTGTGTCAACGTGAAAAGGGCACAATTTTGCAGTTGATATCACGATTTCGCATTGAAACCTTCCCACATGGTTGATATAATATAGTTGTAGTGAACAACACACAAGCTTATTGTTCCGACGCAACCGGCCGATAAGCACTCATTCCGCAGTCCTTCCCCCTACATTCAAACGTCTGCGGAAGCATTATCGATTTCAGCAAACAGCCACTGCTGAAGTTTTACAGATAAATACACTGCGATTTTCAATGCAGCCAATGAAAAAAGTCACGATTTCGCAGTTGATGGCAGAATGCTGCATTGAAAAAGACAGGTTTCTTGTGATACAATAACAGTAATAAAGCAATATGTATAAAATTTTTGTCTCTTTCTACAGGAGGGTTCCCTATGAAAAAATCTGCAAAGACTATGGTATGTCTCTCACTTTCGGCTTGTATGCTGTTTTCCTCAGCGGCCGCAACGGTCATACCATCCATCCCATCAATCATGTCCGCTTCAAGCAGCATCACAGCCAGTGCAGTAACGGATTATTCACAGTATCTGAAAAATGACGATTCCTGGTTCAGCTCCAGCGAAGCGATCTCAGTAGCTGATGATATTGTCAACTATCAGCTTTCTGACGGCGGCTGGCGCAAGGATATGACCAACACCAGTCTGTCCGGCTCATGGGCAAAGTCAACCATTGACAATGGTGCCACACACAGCCAGATCAGAATCCTTGCCAAGGTCTACAATGCAACCGGTACGGAAAAATACAAGACGGCCTGTCTCAAGGGCATCGACTGTCTTCTGAAATATCAGTACAGCAACGGCGGCTGGCCGCAGGTATTCAATGACGCAGGTACATATCACGCACATATCACCTATAACGATACTGCAATGGTATCCGTTCTGCGTGTTCTTCAGGATGTGGCAAATAAGACGGAGGATTTCAGCTTTGTTGACAGCTCACGTCAGAGCAAGGCGAAGACTGCTGTTGACAAGGGTATCGAATGTATTCTGGATACCCAGATCACGATCAATGGTACACTGACCGCATGGTGCCAGCAGCACGATGAAAATACGCTGGAGCCGACAAGTGCAAGAGCGTATGAGCTTCCCTCTGTTTGTACCTCTGAAAGCGTTGGCATCGTAGACTTCCTGCGTACAATTCCCGATCCGGATGCACGTATCGTGCGCAGCATCAATGCAGCGGTAAAATGGTTCGATTCCGTAAAGATCGAAAATATCAAGTTTGACTGGAATGAAGATAAGACAGACAAGGTCGTTACAACCTCAAACGGCAATACACTCTGGGCAAGATTCTATGACCTTGAAGAAAGCAAGCCTCTCTTCTCCGACCGGGACGGACAGGCCTACGATGACGTTGCTGATATCAGTCTGGAACGCCGCACCGGCTATGCGTGGTATGGAAACTGGCCGGCTAAGAATGTGGCACTCGGTACGCTGCCTGAACCTGAGGAAGAAGAACCGTCAACACCTACCACACCCGGCACACATATTTATGTCGGCTACAGCAATCAGTCTTCGAATTATAATACGGTTCAGGAAGCAGTGAATGCGGCGGCCAAGCTGAATCCCAGCTCAGAGGATACCCGTGTAAGCATTCATATCGCACCGGGCACATACCGTGAGCAGATCATCGTAAATACGCCCTATATCAGCTTTATCAATGATAATCCCTCACAGGAGGTAAAGCTGACATGGTATTATGGCATTGGCTATGAATATTACAGCATGGGCAGCGACGGCTATTACAGCGCAGATGCTGCTGCATCCAAGTCGGCGAAGGGCGAAGCAAACCGCTGGGGCAGCGCAGTTGGTCTCAAGGGCGGAGCAGATTACTTCCGTGCAGAATACATCACCTTTGAAAACTCCTTCAACCGCTATATAACAGACGAAGAGATCGCAGACGGCGTTGCACCGTCAGGCAGCCAGTCCATCACCTTCGAGAGAAAGAAGGGCGTGGACGTTACAAGCAAGACCGCTACAGAGCGTGCAGCAGCGATTGCCGTTGAAGGCGATTTCAGCGAATTCTATCAGTGTACTTTCCTCGGAAGCCAGGATACGCTTTTCACAAAGGTTTCTCAGGGCTATTTCCGTGAATGCCATATCGAAGGCAATACCGACTACATTTTCGGTCAGGGCGATGTTATTTTCCAGGACTGCGAGCTTGAATTTGCCGGCTATTCTGATAAGGCTGTGGGCGGCTATATCACAGCAAAAACCAATACCGGAAAATATCTTTTCTACAATTGTGATGTTACCGCTGCAAGCGGCATGAAGGTAGGCTCCGGCTATTTCGGTCGGCCGTGGAGTGCGGACGCTGATGTTGCGTTCGTGAATACAAAGCTTTCGTATGAGGATCTTATCACAGCAGCAGGCTGGTCAAAGATGAGCAATAACTCACCTGAAAATGCGAACTTCAAGGAATATAATACTACTGCAAACGGCAAGGCCGTGGACACCTCCGGACGTGTTTCCGGTACCGTTCGATCCTCCGGAAACGGTCTTGATGTTGATACTTATCTGAATGGCTGGGTGCCGTATTATTATGATTATACTCCCGCAGCTGAGGTAGTTGAACCTATCAACGGTGAACTCGTTCAGTCGCTCACCCCTAAGTCAAACGCACTCCCCACACTCTGGAAGATCGACACAGATCTCCAGGTCGGCGATGCTGTTTATACCGACCGTGATATGACCTACACTGCACTTCCTGAAGCACTTGTTGGCGCAGAGGCGATCGTTCTTCCCTGCGACGCAAAGTCTGTTACATCTGAACTTGCAGCATTTACTGCAAACGGCGATATTACAGTCTACGTTGCATATGACAGCAGAATGACGGCTGCACCCGCATGGGTTTCCGGCTGGAAGAATACTGGTCTTACAGTGACACACAGTGATAACGTTATCTTTAATCTTTACAGCAAGGATTTCAAATCCGGCGAAACGGTAACACTTGGATCAAATGGACAGACAACCGGCTGCAAGAATTATACGGTACTTGTTACAGAGGACCGGCCTGATCCGATCAGCGGCAGCATGATCCAGAATCTTACTCCTAAGAGCGAGGCCCTCCCCACTCTCTGGCAGATCGACACAAGCATTCAGGTCGGTGATCCGGTTTACACAGATCGTGACATGACCTACGCTGCACTTCCTGAAGCACTGGTGGGCGCAGAAGCGATCGTTCTGCCCTGCGACGCAAAGGCCATTACATCCGACCTTGCAGTATTTACTGCAAACGGCGACTTTACTGTTTATGCAGCACTGGACAGCAGAATGACGGCTGCACCCTCATGGATTTCCGGCTGGAATAATACTGGTCTTACAGTGACGCACAGTGATAACGTTGTCTTTAATCTTTACAGCAAGGATATCCAATCCGGCGAAACGGTAACACTTGGTTCAAACGGACAGACAACCGGCTGCAAGAATTATACAGTATTCGCTGCAAAGGGAGGTATACAGGTTACAGGTGATAACGCTCCCGGCGATCTCAATAGTGATAATCGTGTCAATGTGTTTGATATGGTGATTATGAAGCGTCATATCAGCGGCGCAGCCGTTCTTTCAGGAAAAGCATTAGAAAATGCTGATGTGAACGGTGATAAGAATATCACAATTGCAGACGCAGTTCGTCTCCAGAGCTGGCTGGTAGGAAAGAACGTTACCCTCTTCAGCTATGGCGCTAATGTTCAGGAAACCGTTGAACCGGAAGAACCGGCAGCAATAAATATTTATGAAAGTGCTGATTTTCAGTTTTCAGGCAAGGTTTTTGTTGTAGGCGATTCCACTGTATGTAATTATGACGAAGTAGCTCAGACAAACCAGAACCGCTGTGGCTGGGGTATGAAGATAGCTGAGCAGTACAATGGCGTTACAGTTACAAACCTTGCTCGTGCAGGCCGGAGCAGCCGGAGCTTCCTGGTTGAAAACGAATACAAGACTATGTGCAATTCCATCGGCAAGGGCGATTACCTTTTCGTGCAGTTCGGTCACAACGATGAGAAAACAAGCGACGCTGACCGCGGAACATATCCAAGACTTGACTTTTCAACACTTGACAGCGAGGGAAAGAACTCTGACGGACAGTATTCCTATGAATGGATACTTCTGAATAAATATGTCAAGGTTGCACAGGAAAAGGGCGCAACGGTGGTTCTCGTATCTCCGGTAACAAGAAGAGGCTCCAACGGAACGGCAAATTATGAGAGCCATGTAGCTTATGCTGAGGGATTGGTCAAGCTTGGCAAGGAATACAATATTCCTGTTATTGACATGACAACTAAGACAGCTGAGTTGTACACCGAGCTTTACAACAGCGGCGGCGCGGACGCAACAGCAGAGCTTCACTGCTACACGGATGACACAAGAACTGCAATCGACAATACACATCTGAGTATCAAGGGCTGCACAATTATTGCTGAGATGATCGCAGAAGAAACTGGCGTTCTGAAGCTGAAGATCTCTGAAAAAATGAAGTGATCCGAAAATCATGGCGGATCCTGAATTGATATTTGGGTTTCATACCACAATCACGCCCTGTCATCTGAAATGTGCGGATGATGCAGGGCGTGAGGTGATTTGCAGGGGTTACTGGTTTGAACTGGTAGAAGATAACATGGATGAGGCGGAGCAGTTGGCCATGGATGTGGTGGATGGGTCGGAGAGGGGTATTGGAAGGTTTTGAGGGAAATGGAATAAGCCCTCTATTCATACTTGATTTTTGTACTCGAAGATGGTATACCATTTATATACACATGAAACGACCACAAGTACGAAACGAGGTGACGAGTATGGGCATTTATCTGAATCCGGATAATACGGAATTTTATAATGCAGTCAATCATTCAAAAATCTACGTAGATAAAACAGAATTGATCGCTTATGCTAATTCTGTTTTATATGGTGAGCAGAGAAATATCTGTGTAAGCCGTCCGAGACGCTTTGGTAAGTCGATGGCAGCCAATATGCTGGTCGCATATTACAGTCGTGGATGTGATTCCAGAGAGCTTTTCAAGGATTTGAAAATTGCACAGCATCCGAGTTTTGAGAAGCATCTGAATAAGTATAACGTGATTCATGTCAATATGCTGGATGAATTAACGGAATCCGAATC
>JAFUQX010000042.1 GCA_017472145.1 Ruminococcus sp.
GCTCGAACTCGCTACCTCCACCTTGGCAAGGTGGCGCTCTACCAGATGAGCTAAATCCGCATAAAATGGCGATCTGGATGGGATTCGAACCCACGACCTCTGCCGTGACAGGGCAGCGTTCTAACCAACTGAACTACCAGACCGTAATGGTGGGAGTTACAGGGCTCGAACCTGTGACCCTCTGCTTGTAAGGCAGATGCTCTCCCAGCTGAGCTAAACTCCCATCATTTCCATTTATCAGTCGCCGTATCTCTCAGCGACAAGATATATTATACACCATAAAAGCGGTTTTGTCAACCCCTTTTTTGAAATTTCTCAAAAAAATTTTTGAGCGGCATTTTTGACGCAATTTCGAAGGATTTCAGGCGTTACCGCGAGGTGCTTGGAAAAAAATCCTGAAAAAATATTTATTTGCACGGTATCCTCTTGATTTATTTGGTGTAAGCCTTTATAATAAGTACAATGAGGAATTGTCATAAGACATTCTATGAAAGGAAAATGAGAATTATGATAGCGCATTATGATTTATCCGGTGTGTGGGAGCTGTCCCTGGCTCAGATGCAGCCCGGATGTCCGGCCAAGGCCTTTGATGATACCATTTCCTTGCCGGGAACGACCTCTCTGGCTCGGAAGGGTACGCCCAATCCCAAGCGGGAGACCGGCTTTCTGACCGATGCCTATGCCTTTGAGGGTCAGGCGTGGTTCAGAAAGAAGATTTACATCGATCCTGACGATGTGGGCAAGCCTATGCATCTGACGCTGGAGCGTACCCGCCTGACTCAGCTCTGGGTAAATGGACAGTATGCTGGCTGTGAGGACAGCCTGTGTACGCCCCATGTTTATGATATTACAGAATATGTGAAGCAGCCGCTGGTGGAGCTTGTCATCTGTGTTAAGAATACGGACTATCCCACCAAGGGCGGACATCTGACCTCTCCGGATACCCAGTCCAACTGGAATGGCATTACCGGTGAAATCAAGCTGGAAGTATTTGATGATGTTTTTATCAGTGATATTCAGGCCTATCCGGATATTGAAAAAAAGAGCGTTACCCTGAAAATGCAGCTTCACGGTGCACAGCATGCGCTGCTCAGCGCAGAGGGAGAGGGCATGGTTCTGGAGGGGGAGGCGCAGGGGCGTATCCCATCGTTTTCACAGGAGATCTTTTCTGATGAAAATGGACAGGCCACAGCAGAGATCCCTCTGGGCGATACGATCTATCTCTGGAGCGAATATACACCGGCCCTGTATTCTCTCTGGCTGCGTGTCAATGACTCGGACGCTTCTCAGATCAGCTTCGGTCTGCGCACCATGAAGGCTGATGGATATCAATTTACCATCAACGGCCAGCCTGCCATGCTCCGCGGCAAGCACGACGGCCTGATCTTTCCGCTGACGGGATATGCACCCACAGATGTCAACGAGTGGATCCGCATTCTGTCCATCGCTAAGGAATATGGCATCAATCACTATCGGTTCCACACCTGCTGTCCGCCGGAAGCAGCTTTCACTGCGGCGGATATTCTGGGTATCTACATGGAACCGGAGCTGCCCTTCTGGGGTACGATCACAACAGAGGCCGATGAGAATCACAATGCCGCCGAGCAGCAGTATCTCATTGAACTTGGATATAAGATCTTCAAGGCCTTCGGCAACCACCCGTCCTTTACAATGTTTTCTCTGGGGAATGAGCTGTGGGGTCACAGTGAGCGTATGGCAGAAATTATCTGCGGCTATCGTGAGGCGGATCCTCGTCATCTCTACACGCAGGGCTGCAACAATTTCCAGCATTTTCCCTTGACCCTGCCGGAGGATGATTTCTTTGTGGGTGTACGTCTCAGCAAGCATCGTCTGCTCCGTGGCTCCTATGGCATGTGTGATGCCCCTCTGGGCCATATCCAGACAGAGCGTCCGGGTACAAGACACTGCTACGATAGTCAGATCATTCCCGAAGCAGCAGAGGACAGCGGCGCTGATAACGTCAAGGAAATCGAGATCCAGTACGGCACAGGTGTCAAGAAGGTGCAGGTCAGCGGCGGTGCAGAGGGGCTGATCCCGAATAAGCCTGTTGTGACTCATGAGATCGGCCAGTTTGCCGTATATCCGGATTTTAAGGAAATCGAAAAGTATACTGGTGCGCTTCAGGCCCGGAATTTCGAGGTATTCCGGGAGCGGCTTCAGGAGAAGGGGATGCTCTCTCAGGCGGAGGATTTCTTCCGCTGCTCAGGACTGCTTTCAGCGGCCTGCTATAAAGAGGAGCTGGAAGCGGCTATGCGTTCTCAGTATGTAGCCGGATTCCAGATTCTGGATTTACAGGATTTCAGCGGACAGGGTACGGCACTTGTCGGCATGCTGGATGCCTTCATGGACAGCAAGGGTCTGATCTCACCGGAGGAGTGGCGTATGTTCTGCTCCGATGCAGTTATTCTGGCCCAGTTTGACAGCTACGTGCTGACGGCCAGGGAAACCTTCACAGCGGATATCGCCCTGCGCCGGTATGGCATAAGCAGCCTGTCCGGAGCAGAGGCCGGATGGGTTCTGCTCAGCGAGGACGGCACGGAGCTGGGAAGCGGCCGTCTCACCATCCCGGAGGACAATATCGGACTGACAGCGCTTGGTACTATAAATGTAGTACTGCCGGAGGTAAAGCGTGCACAGCGTCTGCACCTGATCCTCTCTGTATCGGACACAGAGATCTGCAATGCCTATGACCTGTATCTTTACCCGAAGCAGGATGTTTCTCTTGCATCGGCTCAGGGTCTGCTCGTGACAGGAGACTGTGCAGAAGCAGGGGCTGCACTGGAAGCAGGGGAGAAGGTCCTGTTCCTGCCCAATACCGTAAAGGAAGCTGTCGAGGGCTTTTATTGTACGGATTTCTGGTGCTATCCTATGTTCAGAGATATTTGTGAGTGGATGAAGAAGCCGGTTGCAGTGGGAACAATGGGTCTGTGCATTCAGGAGGAGCATCCGGCACTGGAGGGCTTCCTCAGTGAGCGTCACAGCACACCTCAGTGGTATGATATTGTCAGTCATGCAGATTGTGCTGTTCTGGATGCTATGCCGGAAGGATACCGGCCCATTGTACAGATGATCGATAACTTTGAGCGGAATCATCGTCTGGGCCTTCTGTTTGAAGCAAAGGTCGGTGAAGGACGCCTTCTGGTCTGCACAAGCCGTCTCCATGAGATTCTGGAGCGGGCTGAGGTGCAGCAGTTTGCGGCCGGACTTCTCCGATATGCCGCATCGGAAGCGTTTGCACCGGAAACAGAGATAACAAGAGAACAGCTGGACAAGCTGTTTTCATAAGAAAGAAGGAGAGTAAGAATATATGAAGCGAATTGGAATTATTGGCGCAATGCCGTCGGAGCTGGCCGATATCCGTGCCGCTCTGCCTGGCTCTGAGATCGTGAAGAAGGCCGGATTTGAGTATTATGTAAACCGTATTTCTGAGGATATCGAGGTGATCCATGTATGCAGCGGCATCGCCAAGGTGAATGCAGCCGTCTGCACGCAGGCGCTGATTGATACCTTCAATCCGGACGCTGTGATCAATGCAGGCATTGCCGGCGGCATGAACCGTGCGGTAAGGGTGTGTGACATTGTTATTTCCAATGAGGTATGCCCGCATGATCTGGATCTGCATTTTCTGAAGGACTATCCGCCCTACTGCGGCATTTATGCAGCGGATGAGAAGCTCATGGAGTTGGCGGCCAGGGTGTGCGATGAATTCGGTGTGCAGCATTTCTATGGACGGATCGTATCCGGTGAAGCCTTTATTTCAGACAATGCAGTGAAGCAGTCCATCCAGGAGCGGCTGAGTCCCCATGCGGTGGATATGGAGAGTGCAGCGGTAGGTCACTGCGCTTATCTGAACGGTGTGCCTTATGTCAGCGTGCGTTGTATTTCGGACAATGCAGATGATGAGGGTGCCATGTCCTTTGATCAGTTTGAGAAGATTGCGGCCAAGCGTGTGGCGGATGTGGTTCTCCGGATGGCGGAGCTGTTCTGAGCCTATGAAACGGAAAAATGCAGGGACACTGGCCTTTGTTCCGCTGGTGAATTTCGTCGTGCTGATTCTTCTGCTCTTCCGGAATCTTCCCGGGCTTACACCCAAACGGCTGATTCGCATGGCGGCCAGTATCTTTATACCAGGAATCGTGATCGCTGTGGTATATGCCGGATTGGACGCCTGGATAGAGTCGGAAACAGTGCTTCTGGTGCTCAGCAGCATTCTGTATATGTACTGTGCGCCGCTGGCCATGAGTCTTTTCCTCCTCCGGGGTGAGGAAGCAAAATAAAATATAAAGAGAAACCGTCTTTCCACAAATGGATAATGCATAGTGGAAAGACGGTTTTTATTATCCGTTTTTGTGAATATACTTCCTATCTATATTATGCACAAATGACTAATTGAAAGATTGTATAAGATGACGAGCATTTTTTCGCTGAAAAAAGTTTACTTCTGTTTCATTGTGTGATATAATATAAATATAGAAAACAAGTTATAAATGAAGATTTTCCATTGACCCCATCGTACTCCTGAAGGAATACAAGGAGCTTTTGGAGCTGTAATCACAGTTTCAAGTCATGTGCAAAGGAGGGATGTCCTGTGAAAAAGAAACTTTTCGCATTTGTTTTTGCCGTACTATTCGCCCTGTCCGGATGCAGCTCAGCAGAGGATACCTCCTCTCAGACGGCGGAGGTCATCACAACGAGTGCAGCTGCAACGGAACCGGCCTATCAGGAATGGGTGGTTAATACCAGGGAATTCTCTACATATGAGCAGTTTCTTGCTGAATATACAAAGGAGCGTTCTTCCAATTATGTATATGAGCTGCCGGATGCTGCAAGCGCATGGGAGACAAGAGAGATTGAATACAGTCCCGGCAGTCATTACACGCTGCGCCTTACGGATCCTGCGAATCAAGCAAGTATTATGCTTGAAATTGACTATCCCTCTACATTTGACAAAATATCCGACTATTTTGATATGATTGGATATTCATATGGTGCTGCTGAAATCGTAGAGCAGACAGATCGTTATGCTATAAAGCATTATCTGGAATTCGATTCCTATTCAATGATTGGGATTACCGGCGAAGAAAACATCATGTATACGCTTGTCATAAGAAGTGCAGACGAAACGGCCGACCCTGTCGCACTCCTGAAGGAATACAAGGAGCTTTTGGAGCTGTAATGCACAGCTTCAGGTCATGTGCAAAGGAGGGATGTCCCTATGAAAAAGAAGGTTATTGCATTCATTCTCATATCACTGCTCAGCCTATCCGGATGCGGAACGGAAAAAAACGCTTCGGAAGGGACTGCGGATACTGCATCGGTGACAACAGTGGCCGCAACGACTGAAATGGTCGCAACAACTGACGTTCAAATATATGAGGATATTGTTGATGAAACGACATTTCTCACCTATGAGGATTTTCTGGCTGAATACGGAGAAAGGCGTTCCACTTTTTATCTCCATCCCCTTCCGGATATTGTTGATACATGGGAATTAACCTCCCTCACCCTTTACCGAAGCTGCTACACCATGTTTTACAAGGATACAGCAAACGATGTTCAGATCATGCTTGAAATAGACTACACCTCCTCCTACGAGAAGATCAGCGAATACTTTGACAGAATGAACTATTCTTATGGTGAATCTGAAATACCGGAAATTACGGATAGATATGCTGTAAAGCGCTATCTGGAAGATGATATGTATGCGATTATCGGCATTACAGGATCGGAAAACATAATGTATACGCTCGTTGTCAGCAGTAAAGACGAAACCGCCGACCCCATCGCACTCCTGAAGGAATACAAGGAGCTGCTGGAGCTGTAATGCACAGCTTCAGGTCATGTGCAAAGGAGGGATGTCCTGTGAAAAAGAAACTTTTCGCATTTGTTTTTGCCGTACTATTCGCCCTGTCCGGATGCAGCTCAGCAGAGGATACCTCCTCTCAGACAGAGGAGGAGAGTGCAGCTGTTACTACAAATGAATACGACTGTGAATTGATAGACTACTCGCAGAAATTCGGGACATACGAAAGATTTTCTGAGGAATTCAGGGAGATGCATCCTGACGGTTATTTGTATGAGCCTTCCAGATGCTCCCAGGACTGGGCGCTGAAAGAAATCTACTATGACAGATATTTCTATATTTTCTATTTCCGTGATAAGGCCAATGAAACGGATGTCACACTTGAGGTCAACTTTGAAACGGTCTATGATTCAATCGGACAGTATGTTGATAACAATTTCCGTATGGGAAGCGGCAGAAAAACACTGGAGCAGACAGAGAGATATGCTGTAATTTGCTCTACAAAGGATGAAAATCATGAGCTTGTGGGTATTACCAGTGACTTGAATATATTCTATGAGCTTTCGGTCAGCCCGGATGATGAAACCGCCGATCCCATCGCACTCCTGAAGGAATACAAGGAGCTGCTGGAGCTTTGATATACAATAAAAACGTCTTTCCACAAATGCACAATGCATAGTGGAAAGACGTTGTTTTATACTTTGAATGGCTTTCGGCTTAGTCAGCCAGTACCGGGATCTGTGCAAGGACGGAAATACCAGAATCTTCAAGAGCCTTTGTGAATGCATCCGCAGTCTTGTTATCGCATGCACTTACAATGCAGCCGAATGCGGCTGAATCATCATTTCCTTGCGTACTGCATGCTGTCGTGATCTTCAGACCCAGCTCATCCGCAGCCTTTGCAGCGGCATCATCTAAGCGGGCTGAGATGCGATAGAATCTTGGTGCACAGAATGCATCCATATCCGCAATGAAATCCGTATTGTCAGCCAGGATCCACTCGTGAGAGGTCACGGTATGCTCGGCCTTAACGCAGTCGATGATGTCGCCCAGAACGGCACTTGCAGTGGGAAGCTTGCCAGCACCGCGGCCATAGAACATGGTCTTGTCAAAGCCATCGCCCCAAACCATAACTGCATTGAATACGCCGTCTACGTGGGAGATCAGACTCTCATTGGGAACGACCATGGGCATAACGGTCGGCAGAATGCGGCCATCCTCCAGGCGCTTTACGCAGCCGATCAGCTTTACTGCGCTGTCCATAGCCTGCGCCATCTGAACGTCTTCCAGCGTAATGTCACGGATACCCTTGGTGTATACGCTGTCCGGATATACATGCTTTCCGAATACCAGAGAGGCCAGAATGCAGACCTTACGGCATGCATCTGCACCGTCTACATCCGCAGAGGGGTCACGCTCCGCATAGCCCAGCTCCTGAGCCAGCTTCAGTGCATCGTCAAAGGCCATCTTATCGCAGAACATCTTCTCCAGAATAAAGTTGGTTGTACCATTGAGGATACCAGCCACAGCGGAAATATCATTACCCGCCAGACAGGTATGCAGGGGACGGATACAGGGGATTGCACCGCCTACGCTCGCTTCAAAGAAGAAGTTGCAGTCATTCTTCTTTGCCAGCTGGAGCAGAATATCGCCCTTTTCAGCTACCAGCTGCTTGTTGGAGGTAGAAACACTCTTGCCGGCCTCTAGACAGCTGCTTACAAACTGGAAGGCCGGATTCACGCCGCCCATACACTCTGCTACATAGCAGACTTCCGGATCGCTGAGGATCACATTGATGTCGTGAACCACCTTGTCAGCATAAGGATCGCCCGGAAATTCACGGAGATCCAGAATATACTTTACATCCAGCTCCGTGCCGGTGTTCTTTTCGATCTTTTCCTTATTCTTGTAAAACAGCTCTACTACACCGGAGCCTACAACACCATAGCCTAAAACAGCAATTTTTTTCATACTATAATTTCCTCCAAAATTTATTCACCGGACAGCAGCCGTACTTCTACGACACCCTGTACACTGCGCAGTGCGTTTGTAATTTCCACCGGATTTGTCGTACCGCCTCCGCATTGCAGAGAAATGCTGACAGCAGCAACACCATCCACCGGAATGCTCTGATTCACAGTGAGAATGTTTGCACGCAGGCTGTGCAGCTGAGTCAGCACATTGGAAAGCACACCGCCCTCGTCCCGCAGTACGGCGGAAAGATTGATAATGCGCTGTGTCATTTTGTCATCATATGCAAATACATAGTCACGATACTTATAAAATGCACTTCTGGAGATGCCGACATGTTTACAGGCCGATGCAAAGCTCTTTTCCGATCGGTCTGCTACGAGCTTCTTGACCTCCAGCACCTTCCCGAAAATCTCAGGCAGCACTGAGGTATCAACAACAATAAACTGTGTTTGCATAGGTCTTCCTTCCGTTACCGAAGCAACGGCTCCTTTCCTGTGTATTCTATATCGCACATTTACGTGTCCGTCCGTGTAAGAAATACAATTGTATTCCCACAACACTACTACTATACCACGATTCCGGTTGTTTGTCAAGCATATGCGGACAAAAAAAGCATTTTTTCTGTTATTTGCGTACAGACAGAATATTTTTTTGAAAATCGCTTGCATTTTTTTTTCGCTTGTGGTATAATAATATACTGTAAGGTTTAGTTTGGCCTGCATACATTTATATATGCGCCTGTAGCTCAGCTGGATAGAGTGTCAGACTCCGACTCTGAAGGTCGTGCGTTCGAATCGCATCAGGCGTACCATCATGGTCATACAAAATAGATGACACGTCAAAAAGCCACGGAAATTCCGTGGTTTTTTGCGTTTTATAGGGCGAAAAAAGTACTCTCAAAACCATAGATGACATCGGGCAATTTTGAACGACTAACAAGATTCGAACTCTCGAGTTGCGATTTTGAGGGTAAAAATAAAGGGTGAAAAGGCGAATTTGAGGAAAATTTCTCAGATTCGCCTTTTGTCATATATGTAGAAGTTTGTGGGCGGGTTTTGTCTGGTTTGACAGGACTCGCC
>JAFUQX010000043.1 GCA_017472145.1 Ruminococcus sp.
CCGGACACGTTGACTTCACTGTAGAAGTTGAGCGTTCCCTGCGTGTACTGGACGGTTCTGTAACTGTACTTTGTGCAAAGGGCGGCGTTGAGCCGCAGTCTGAAACCGTATGGCGTCAGGCTGATAAGTATCAGGTTCCGAGAATGGCTTATGTCAACAAGATGGACATCATGGGCGCTAACTTCTACCGTGTAGTTGAAATGATGCGCGACAGACTGAAGTGTAATGCTGTTCCGATTCAGCTGCCGATCGGTGCTGAGGACGAATTCAAGGGCATCATCGACCTGGTTGAGATGCAGGCTTATGTATATTACGATGACCTGGGCAAGGACATCCGTGTTGAGGAAATTCCGGAAGACATGGTTGAAAAGGCTGAGGAGTATCGTGAAGCACTGATGGAATGTGTTGCTGAGCAGGATGACGAACTGATGGAAAAGTACTTCGCAGGCGAAGAGATCACCATCGACGAAATCAAGGCTTGCATCAGAAAGGCAACCATTGCAAACGAAATGGTACCGGTAGTTTGCGGTACTTCTTATAGAAATAAGGGCGTACAGAAGGTTCTGGATGCAATCGTAGATTATATGCCGTCTCCGCTGGATGTACCGGCAATCAAGGGCGTAAACCCGGATACTGATGAAGAAGTGGTTCGCCACTCTTCTGATGATGAGCCGTTCTCCGCTCTGGCGTTCAAGATTGCAACTGACCCGTTCGTAGGTAAGCTCTGCTTCTTCCGTGTATATTCCGGTAGTGTACAGGCTGGTTCCACAGTTCTGAACGCAACAAAGGATAACAAGGAGCGTCTGGGCAGAATCCTGCAGATGCACGCAAACCACAGAAAGGATATCGATGTAATCTACGCTGGTGATATCGCAGCTGCTGTTGGTCTGAAGAACACAACAACTGGTGATACACTGTGTGATGAAAAGCATCCGGTAATCCTGGAGTCTATGGAGTTCCCGGAGCCTGTTATTCAGCTGGCGATCGAACCCAAGACAAAGGCAGGTCAGGAAAAGATGGGTATTGCTCTGGCAAAGCTTGCTGAAGAAGACCCGACATTCCGTACCTACACTGACGAAGAAACCGGTCAGACCATCATCGCTGGTATGGGTGAGCTTCACCTGGATATCATCGTTGACCGTCTGCTCCGTGAGTTCAAGGTAGAGGCTAACGTAGGCGCACCGCAGGTATCCTATAAGGAAACCATCAAGGGCAGCGCAGATGTTGACTACAAGTACAAGAAGCAGTCCGGTGGTAGCGGTCAGTACGGTCACGTTAAGATCCGTGTGAACCCGAATGAGTCCGGTAAGGGCTATGAGTTCAAGAACTCCGTTGTCGGCGGTTCTGTACCGAAGGAATATATCCCGGCTGTAGATGCTGGTGTACGCGGCGCAATGAAGGCTGGTATCCTGGCTGGTTACGAGGTTGTTGACTGTACAGTTGAACTGTACGATGGTTCTTACCACGAAGTTGACTCTTCTGAAATGGCATTTAAGATCGCTGGTTCTATGGCATTCAAGGAAGCTATGCGTCAGGCAGAGCCGATTCTGATGGAACCGATCATGAAGGTTTCCGTAACGGTTCCGGATGATTACACAGGTACTGTAATCGGTGACCTGAGTTCTCGCCGTGGACAGATCCAGGGTCAGGAAGCAAGACCGGGTACTGTACAGGTTGATGCACTGGTTCCGCTGTCTGAAATGTTCGGCTACACAAGCGATCTGCGTTCCAACACACAGGGACGCGGCCAGTATGCAATGGAGCCGCACAGCTATCAGGAAGTACCGAAGAACATCGCAGAAAAGATCATGTCCTCCAGAAAGAAGTAAGACTTTCTGAAAAAAAGTTGATGAAAATCGCTCTTTTTTCAAAAAAGGACTTGAAATTCTGTTTGAAATCTGGTACAATAGACTTAACACGTGCAGTCTGAAGGGACTGCACGGTAAGTTACTATAAAAAATAGGAGGAATAATCCAATGGCTAAGGCTAAATTTGAAAGAAACAAACCCCACGTAAACATTGGTACCATCGGTCACGTTGACCACGGTAAGACAACTCTGACTGCTGCTATTACTAAGACACTGGCTCTGAAGGGTCAGGCTCAGTATGAGGCTTACGATATGATCGATAAGGCTCCGGAAGAAAGAGAGCGTGGTATCACAATCAACACTGCTCACGTTGAGTACGAGACAGACGTTCGTCACTATGCGCACGTAGACTGCCCGGGACACGCTGACTATGTTAAGAACATGATCACAGGTGCTGCTCAGATGGACGGCGCTATCCTGGTAGTAGCTGCTTCTGACGGCCCGATGGCTCAGACTAAGGAGCACATCCTGCTGGCTCGTCAGGTAGGCGTACCGGCCATCGTTGTATTCATGAACAAGGCTGACCTGGTAGACGACGAAGAGCTGCTGGAGCTGGTTGAAATGGATATCCGTGACACTCTGAGCGAATATGAGTTCCCGGGTGATGACATTCCGGTTATCACTGGTTCTGCTCGTGCAGCTCTGGATGCTCCGGACGATCTGTCTGATCCGGCTTATGCACCGATCATCGAACTGATGGACAAGGTTGACGAATACATTCCGACACCGGAGCGTGACGACGCTAAGCCGTTCCTGATGCCGATCGAGGATACAATGACCATCTCTGGCCGTGGTACTGTAGTAACAGGCCGTGTAGAGAGAGGTAGACTGAACGTTAACGAAACAGTAGAGATCGTTGGTCTGTCTGAGGAGAAGTCCTCTACAGTTGTAACTGGTATCGAAATGTTCCGTAAGACTCTGGATTCTGCTGAAGCTGGTGACAACATCGGTGCTCTGCTCCGTGGTGTTACTCGTGACAACGTAGAGCGTGGTCAGGTTCTGTGTAAGCCGGGCTCCATTCACCCGCACACCAAGTTCAAGGGCCAGGTATACGTTCTGAAGAAGGAAGAAGGCGGCCGTCACACACCGTTCTTCAACAACTACAGACCGCAGTTCTATTTCAGAACAACTGACGTTACCGGCATCATCACTCTGCCGGAGGGCGTTGAGATGTGCACACCGGGCGACAACGTTGCTATGGACGTTGAGCTGATTTCTCCGATCGCTATCGAAGAGGGCCTGCGTTTCGCTATCCGTGAGGGTGGCCGTACAGTAGGTTCCGGCGTTGTAACTGCTATCAACGAATAATCATTCACTGAATGAATCAATAAGAGGGGCGAGCATATGCTTGCCCCTCTTTTGTATTCTGTGGAACAGGAAAGGATTTCCAAAGGGGAGCGGTTTGTTTGAAATGCACAAAAAGAGGATTGATTTTTAGCGGAATTTTTTAAGGGATTTGAGGAGCGCCTTATTGCAATTTTTTTTCATATCATGTATAATAGGTATAGTGGTGAAAAGTGGGCCGGATTCCCTGAAAGTGGGAGAAGGTGGAAGCTTGTGCCGCAAATACCCGGGAGGAAAGGCGGTTTGTGAAAATGGCATCGTTGATGGGTACCTATTACCATACTGTGGATGCCAAGGGACGAGTAAACTTTCCCACAAAGCTCCGTGAAATCCTGGGAACCTCCTTTTATGTGACCAAGGGCGTGGATTATCCTTGTCTTTCCGTCTATTCCCAGCAGGAATGGGACAGGCTTTCTGAGAAGATCGATTCACAGCCGGAGGCCAAGGCCGCCATTCTCAAGCGGTGGCTGTTTGCAGGTGCGTGCGAGGTTACGCCGGACAAGCAGGGACGGATTCTGATCCCGCAGGATCTGCGTACCTTTGCAGGACTGACAAAGGATCTTGTAATCATCGGCGCAAGCAACAAGGCTGAGATATGGGACAGCCAGCGCTGGGAGGAAATGAACAGCAGTATTGATATGAACGATCTGCTGGCCACGATGAATGAGTTGGGCTTCTAAGGCGGTGGAATGATGGAATTTGTACATATACCGGTTCTGCTGGATGAGGTTCTGGAGGGCCTGAATATCAGGCCGGATGGGATCTATGTTGATGGAACCGTTGGCGGTGCAGGGCATTCCCGTGAAATTGCAAAGCGCCTGACAGCAGGCGGGCTGCTGATCGGTCTGGATCGGGATCCGGATGCAGTGGCTGTGGCTCGGGAAAGACTGGCGGATGCTCCGGCCAGAGTCTTTCATTGTAACTATGACGAAATGCGGAGTGTATTGGATGAGCTGGAGATTCCGGCGGCAGACGGTATTCTGATGGATCTGGGGGTTTCTTCCCACCAGCTGGATACAGAGTCCCGGGGATTTTCCTACCATGCCGATGCGCCCCTGGATATGCGCATGAGCCAGACCGGGCTCAGTGCCGCCGACCTGGTGAATACCTGGCCGGAGAGTGCTATTGCGCAGATATTATTCTCCTATGGCGAGGAGAAATTTGCACGCAGCATCGCCCGGAATATTGCGGCGGCCCGTGCAGAAAAGCCGATTACAACCACTCTGGAGCTGGCGGAGATCGTGAAAAACAGCGTTCCCCAGCGAGTCCGGAGAGAAAAAAATCCCTGTAAAAAAACGTTTCAGGCCATCCGTATTGCAGTAAACGGTGAGTTTGAGCATCTGGAACAGGGGCTTGAGGCTGCATTCCGGTGTTTAAAGCCGGGAGGACGTCTTGCGGTGATCACCTTCCATTCGCTGGAGGATCGCATTGTCAAAAAGCAGTTTGCAAAATGGTGTCAGGGCTGCATATGTCCGCCGGATTTTCCCCAGTGCGTCTGCGGGAGAGAGCCGGAGGGTCAGCTTGTAAACCGCAAGCCGCTTGTTGCTTCAGAGACGGAGCTGAATGAAAATCATCGCAGCCGCAGTGCAAAGCTGAGAGTGATAGAGAGGAGATAATCTGTTATGGCGGAGCAGCGTGAGGATCTGCAGAAGGAAAAGACGCCGCAGACCGCAGCAGAAGTTCAATCTGCACCGAATGGAAAAACGCAGAAGCAAAAAGGAATATTCTATATTGCGCCCAAAAAGAGAGGGCAGGCCTTTAAAATCAGTATTGTCAGCATACTGACCGTAGGCTTGTTTTATATTGTAATCAACAGCTATGTTCAGCTGAATGAGGTTTATTCGGATATATCTGAGGCTACAGCAGAGCTTAACGAGCTGCGCAGTGAAAATGTGCGTATGCAGACGGAGCTGGAGGGTCAGGCCTCCATCCGCAATATCAAGGAATATGCAGAGGAACGCCTGGGACTCCAGAAGATCGATCAGTCTCAGATACAATATATACAGATACAGACAGAGGACGAGGTAATCGTTGAGGAGCCGGAACAGAATATTTTTATCAAGCTCAAACGCTGGTTTGTGAATCTGATAGAATATCTACGAGGGTAACTGGCATAGTATGTACAGATCAGACTGTACGCTTTATTGATGCTGCTATCGGCAAGTGCTTATGCATAGATAAATATATTTGCCGTTAGTATAAAAAAAGAAAGAGATGCGAAATCGGGTGTCGGAAAAATGGGATCAAACCGTGCGGAGCGTGCTTGCGTCGGACAGACGGGCATGCTCTGCGGTATGATTCCGCAATAGGTTAAACAGGAAAGGAACCGTTTCCTGTTTAATGATGAATTCCTGTCTGAATGGGACAGTTTGTTTATAGGGGCGGGGTATTTTCACGGATTCCCGCCTTATTCTATTTATTTTCAGATTCTGGAAATAAGCATGAGAGAGGAGAAAGAACGTGCCGAAAACAGAAAAGGACGAGGTTATCAAGAACGGGGCCGCCAAGGATAACCGGCCTACGGCAAGAATGAAATCACATCTGAATATAGGTGTTATTTCACTGATGGTTTTGATCTGTGCAGCGGTTGTGGTCAATTTGTTTAAGGTATCTGTGATAGACCATGCAAAATATGAGGGCCTGGCGAATAATTATCACTTTGGAACGCTGACGCTGGAGGCTCAGCGCGGTGCGATCTATGATGCGGCCGGTACGCCTCTTGCATGGAGTGCCACTGTGTATAATGTATTCATCGATCCTACCCTGTTCCGCGAGGAAATGCAGGAGGTCGAGGAATCGAACGAAGCCAAGCGCAAATCTGCGCAGGAAAAGGGCGAAACGCCGGATAATCTGATCAACATTGAAAATCTGAAATCCTCCATTGCAAACTATCTTGCCAATAAGCTGGATATTGAGGCCGAGGAGGTTCTGGAAGCCTTTGAAAAGGACGGCCGCTATTATGTGCTTCAGACACAGGTGGAGAAGAACGTAGCGGATGAGATCATGGCTTATTTCAGCGATATGAATCTTGTGTCCTTTGCTACACAGGCCTCCACCAGAAGATATTACCCTCAGAATGAGCTGGCCGCCAGCGTGATCGGCTTTACAAACAGTGACGGAAACGGCCAGTATGGCCTGGAATATCAGTATGATTCCTATCTGTCCGGTGTGGACGGCCGTGTTGTATCGGCACAGGCGGCCAACGGCGAGGAAATGCCCTATCGGTACTCCACTACATACGATGCGGAGAACGGCGATTCTCTGTATCTGACCATTGATACCACGATCCAGTATTATCTGGAAAAGGCTCTCAGCGAAATGGTAACAGAGTTCAATGTGCAGGAGCGGGCCTGCGGAATCATCATGAATCCCAAGACCGGTGCGATCTATGCAATGGCCACCTATCCTTCCTTTGACCTGAACAGCCCCTCTGAGATCTATGATGAGGCTACCGCACGGGAGCTGGCGGCTCTCAGCGGTCAGGACTATACGGATGCCTATCTTGCGGCCCGGGAGCTTCAGTGGAAGAACAAGGCGACCCAGGAGATCTACTATCCGGGTTCTGTATTCAAGGTAATTACCAGTGCAGCTGCCTTTGATGAGAAGCTGATCGATCTGAAGGCGACCATGTTCACTTGTGATGGTGTATTCCCGGTTGAGGATGCAAAAATTCACTGCTCCAACCGAAGCGGTCATGGTACACAGAATTTTACCACTGCGCTGACCAACTCCTGTAACCCTGCATTCATGGCGATCGGCCTGCGTATCGGCGGTGAGCGTTTTTATCAGTATATGGACGGCTTTGGCCTGACAGAGGTGACTGGTATCGATCTGCCCGGCGAGTCCAGCAGTATTCATGTAAATGCTGACATGTCCAAGGTCGACCTTGCGTCCTCCTCCTTCGGGCAGGTAAATAAGATCACTCCGATCCAGATGATCACGGCTTATGCGGCCACTATCAACGGCGGTACGCTTGTTGAGCCTTATGTGGTGGATAAGATCGTTGATGAGGCCGGCAACGTGGTGGAGGAGCACCAGGTTGAGATCAAGCGTCAGGTCGTTTCTGCGGAGACCTCTGAGATCATGCGGGAGCAGCTGGAGGCGGTCGTTGAAAACAACAACGGACACAATGCGCATATTGATGGATATCGTATCGGCGGTAAGTCCGGTACATCTGAGAAGCTGGACCTGTACAGCGCAGAGGACGAGGCCGGAATGGAATATGTTGCCTCCTACTGCTGCTTTGCACCGGCAGATGATCCGGAGATCATTCTCCTGATCATGGCAGATGAGCCGGATAAGAGCATCAATTACTACGGCGGTGCGGTTGTAGCGCCCTATGCAAGAAATGTTATGGCCGATGTGCTGCCCTACCTGGGTTATTATCCTGAAACGGATAATATTGTGCAGTCCAATAATGTAACGGTTCCTTTGCTTCAGGATCAGTCTTTGACCGAAGCACAGGCGACTCTGACGGAGCTGGGACTGGAATATCAGGTCGTAGGAGATGGCTCTACGGTTATCCGTCAGTGCCCGAAAACAGGCTCCAGTGTATCCAAGGGCGGCGTTGTGCTGCTTTATACAGACAGCGAAGCAGAGCCGCAGTATACAGAGGTGCCGAACCTGCTGGGAATGACCGCAGCTGAGGCCGATGTGGCCCTTCAGGGGGCCGGACTCAATATTGTAACCATTGGTGCATCTGCGGAGAATGCAGAAGCCAGGGTACAGTTCCAGTCTGAGCCGGAGGGAACGCAGGTCGAAGTGGGAACCGTAATCAGTCTGACGATGACCATTAACGACCAGACGGGATAATACGGAACAGGGAAGTCCCTGCTTGTGAAAATACAGAACAGTATATTATGCGTCTGCGGAGCAATAATACGATGGAAGCAAACGTATGAAAGGCGGTATACTTATGCGGTTATATGAATTGCTGGAAGGCAGAGTGCAGACAGCACTGGAGAATATAGAAATTACCGGACTGACGGACGATTCCCGCTGTGTCCAGGAGGGCTGGCTCTTTATCTGTGTAAAGGGCGGCCGCTTTGACGGCCATACCGTTGCAGAGAAAATGCTGGAAAAGGGTGCGGCCGCTGTTGTGGCTGAGCGGGATCTGGGACTGGGCGACCGGCAGATCCTTGTGGAAAATACGCGGGAATTCTATGGTGATCTTTGTGCGGCCTGGTTCGGGCATCCGGAGCGGAAGCTGCATTTCATCGGCGTGACGGGTACAAACGGCAAGACCACCATCACCAGCGTCATCAAGTACCTGCTGACAAAGGCAGGACATCGTGTGGGACTGATCGGCACGATTCAGAATGAGATCGGCGACAGAGTGCTCCACACGGACAATACCACGCCCATGGTCTATGACCTGATGAAGCTCTATGCGGAAATGGCCGAGGCCGGCTGTGACTATGCAGTCATGGAGGTTTCCTCCTTTGGTCTGGTGCAGTACCGCATCGGCCCGACTCATTTTGATACTGCTGTGTTTACCAACCTGACCCAGGATCATCTGGACTATCACGGCGATATGGAAAGTTACTATCAGGCCAAGCGCATGCTCTTTGACCGCTGCGACTATGCCGTTGTAAATACGGATGATGTCTATGGACGACGCCTTTTTGAGGAGATCTCCTGCAAAAAAGCAAGCTACAGCAGCTGCGGACGTGCGGATTTCTATGGAGATGCCATCCGGCTCCGGGCTGACGGCACCAGCTTCTGGCTGTGCTGTGGTGAGAAATCCTATCAGGTCAGCGTGCACATGACAGGCATGTTCAACGTGGCCAATGTCATTGCGGCCATCGCCGCAGGACTGAATTCCGGCCTGAACATGGAGCAGATGCTGGAGGCGCTCTCCGGATATACAGGGGTAAGAGGGCGGTGTGAGGTCATTCCCACAGGGAAGGATTTTACCGTGATCTGCGACTATGCCCACACGCCGGATGCAGTGGAGAATATCCTCAGCAGCGTGAAGGAATATACAGAGGGCAGGCTCATTGCGCTCTTTGGATGCGGCGGCAACCGGGATCGCACCAAGCGGCCGAAGATGGCCAGAGCGGCGGCTAAGTACGCAGACCTTCTGATCGTTACCTCCGATAATCCCCGTGACGAGGATCCGGAGGAGATTATTGCAGAGATCCTCACCGGTCTGACCGGAACGGATGTTCCCTATGAGGTGGTTGTGGATCGTAAGGAGGCTATTTTCCACGGCATGAAGCTGGCTCAGCCCGGAGATGTCCTGGTTCTGGCCGGCAAGGGACATGAGGATTACCAGATTCTGGCCGGCGGGGTTCACGTTTCCATGGATGAACGTGAAATTGTAAAGGAATGGCTGCCGTTTCTGGATGCAGAATGATAAATTTGGGAGAATGATAACATGGAAAAGCTATGTTTGACAGAAATTGCTGAAGCGGTGGGCTCATCTGCACCGCTGGAGGCAGAAATTACAATGATCAGTACCGATACACGCAATATGCCGGAGGGCTGTCTGTTTCTGGCCCTCAAGGGCAAGCACTTTGACGGCCACAGCTTTGCAAAGAGAGCTGTGGAAAATGGTGCGGCTGCGGTTGTCGTTGAATATGAGATAGAAGGCTGTCCGTGCATCGTTGTGCCGGATACAGGCCGTGCACTGCTTCAGATCGCCGCCTGCTACCGGAAGAAGTTTTCTCCGGTGCTGGTGGGCGTAACCGGAAGCGTGGGCAAAACCACCACAAAGGAAATGATCGCCGTGGTTCTTTCAGCTGCCTATGAAACGCTGAAGACACAGGGCAATCTGAACAATGAGATCGGTCTGCCCAAGACCCTTATGGAGCTTGGCTCTCAGCATGAGGCGGCTGTCATTGAGATGGGTATGTCTGATTTCGGGGAGATCCACCGCCTGAGCTGCACCACGCAGCCCACCATTGGTGTGATCACCAACATCGGCTATTCCCACATCGAGCACCTGAAGTCCCAGGAGGGGATTCTTCAGGCGAAGCTGGAGATCCTGGACGGCATGGCAGAGGATGCGCCGCTGGTTGTGAATGGCGACGATGTGCGTCTTGCGCCCCTGAAGGAGCAGCTGACCCGTCCGGTGATTACATACGGTCTTGAGAATGACAAGGCTGATGTCCAGGCCGCTGATATTCAGGCGGAGGAAAGCAGTACCTCCTTTACCGTACTTGACAAGGGCCAAAAGGCCTGCCGGGTGACCCTTCCCTGTGTGGGAATGCACAATGTGCTGGATGCGCTGGCCGCTTACTGTGCCGGCCGTCTGGCGGGCGTTGAGCCTGAGAAGATCGCCAAGGCCCTGGGTACATACAAGACCGTAGGCTTCCGCCAGAATATCGAGCAGCACGGCCCCTATACCGTGATTGCTGACTGCTATAATGCAAGCCCGGATTCCATGAAGGCGGCCCTGCATGTGCTGAGGGAGATGAAGTCCTCCGGACGGAAGATCGCTGTTCTGGGTGATATGCTGGAGCTGGGCGATCTGTCCCGGAAGCTCCATGAGATCGTGGGCGATATGACGCTCATGAGCGATGCTGACCAGATTTTCTGTTACGGCGATCAGTCCCGGTTCATTGCCGGGAAGGCCTCCGAGGGCGGTGCGTCTGTGTTCCATACAGAGGATGCGACAGAGCTTTGCTGTGCGATCCGTGCCTATCTGAGACCGGGTGATCTGCTGCTGTTCAAGGCCAGCCGCGGTATGCATCTGGAAGAATGCATCAAGGAAATATTCAGACAGGAGGATGAGCAGAATGCCGTTCTGGATTGAGATTATAGTGGGTCTGCTGTCCTTTGCGATCGCAGCCATCGGGGGAAAAGCACTGATCCCGTTTTTGCATAAGCTGAAGTTCGGCCAGCCCATCAAGGTGGAGTTCGGCCCTAAGTGGCACGAGGGAAAGCAGGGTACGCCGACTATGGGCGGACTTCTGTTTATTCTCTCCAGCATCCTTGCGGTTGCCGCAGGCTATGTCCTGTTCCGGATGTTTGGTACACCCAAGCCGGAGGATACAGCCGGTCTGATGAATGGAGCTTTGCGCCTTCTGAGCTGTATCCTGTTCTGTATGATATTCGGCCTGATCGGCTTTATTGATGATTTCACAAAGGTGGCCCGTAAGCACAACGACGGCCTGTCTCCCATGCAGAAGATCGTTTTTCAGGTGGCTGCGGCGGCCGGCTGGCTGCTGGTGATGTACCTGCTGGGGGATACAAGCACAGAGATCAACCTGTCCTTTGTATCCTTTGATATCGGATTTTTCTACTATCCGCTGATGGTGCTGGTGATCCTGTACCTGACCAATGCGGTGAATCTGACAGACGGCGTAGACGGTCTGTGCGGAACGGTCACCATGGTGAATATGCTGCTGTTTACTGTAATTTGCAGCGCACTGAATCTGGCCGAGACCTCTCTGTTTACCATGGCCATTGCAGGAGGCTGTCTTGGCTTCCTGGTGTGGAATCTCCACCCGGCCAAGTGCTTTATGGGTGACACCGGTTCCATGTACCTGGGTGCGGCTGTGACCTGTGTGGGCCTGGTTACCCGTCAGCATCTGGTTCTGGTGCTGATCGCATTGGTATATATTCTGGAGGCCTTGTCCGTTATGATTCAGGTGACCTATTTCAAGTATACCAAGAAGAAGTACGGCGAAGGACGCCGCATCTTCAAGATGACACCGATCCACCATCACTTTGAGATGAGCGGCTTTAGTGAATATAAGATTGTTATCACATTTTCGTTGTTCAGCCTGATTGTCGGTCTGGGAGGCGTTCTGCTGGCTGTGCTCTGAGCACAGGGCAGCCCCTGCTGACAGAGGCGGAGATGCAAGGAGGTTGCATATGGCTGAAACCATAAGAGGTAAAAAAAACCGGATCAGTCTGCGGTTTCCCTTTGTGCAGAAGGGAGTTCGCTACGGTGAGGTTGACGTAGCCTTTTTCCTGATCGTACTTGCGCTGCTTGTAATGGGCATTATTATGATGTTCTCGGCCAGCTATGCATGGGCGATTGCAGAGGGGCATTCCGGTACGTATTATGCGGTCGAACAGATCAAAACCGGCGTGATCGGTCTGGTACTCATGTATATTCTGTCCGTTGTGGACTATCATTTGTATCAGACTCCGTGGATCGCTCTGGCCAGCTATGTTGTTCCGGTCATAATGCTTGTACTGGTGCTGCTGGTGGGAACGAGTGTAAACGGCGCTCAGAGATGGCTCTATATCGGCAGCTTCAACTTCCAGCCCTCTGAGCTGATGAAGATCGGCCTGGTTATCTTCTTTGCTTATCTGATCGATATGAACTACGGACAGATGCAGAAATTCCGCACCGGAATCCTGCCTTACCTGGTGGCCCTGGGCATTATCGCCGTGCTGCTGATGCTGGAGCCGCACCTGTCCTGTACCATTCTGATCGGTCTGATCGGTATGACCATGATCTGGGTGGGCGGTGCAAGACCCCGGCACTTCCTGATCATGATCGGTGCAGCCATTCTGGCGGTTATAGCCATTGTGCTGTTCCTGTCCCTTTTTGAGGGCTATGACTATGTGCAGACACGAATCCAGTCCTGGCTTGACCCGTTTTCGGATAGTCAGGGCGGAACATGGCAGACCTGTCAGTCTTTGATCGCCATTGGTTCGGGCGGGCTGTTCGGACTGGGACTGGGCGAATCCCGCCAGAAGTTCCTGTATCTGCCGGAAACGAAGAATGACTTTGTATTTTCCATCGTATGCGAAGAGCTGGGCTTTGTGGGCGCACTGACCATCGTGCTGCTGTTTGCTCTCCTGGTATTCCGGGGCTTCCATATTGCAACTCATGCCCAGGATAAGTTCGGCATGCTTTTGGCGGTGGGCTTTACCATGCACATCGGCCTTCAGGCCTTTATCAATATCGCCGTTGTAAGCAACCTGGTGCCCAATACCGGTATCAGTCTGCCCTTTTTCAGCTACGGTGGTACTGCGCTGATCCTGCAGCTGGCAGAAATGGGCGTGGTTATGAACATCTCACGTGCACGTTATCGCTCGGCCTCCACAGTGGTGGCCCGGCGTAAGAAAACAGAAGCAAGAGCCGAGAGCTGAGTGCGGCTTCTGCTTCCTGTGATAGGAGGACCTATATGAGAGTTTTGTTAGCAGGCGGAGGAACCGGCGGACATATCAACCCGGCTCTTGCAATTGCATCGATCATCCAGGCTCATGACCCGGAGGCGGAATTCCTCTTTGCAGGAACGCCCAATGGCATGGAGGCTCGTCTTGTGCCCCAGTCCGGATATCAGCTGGCTTCCATTGAGGTGGCCGGCTTTCAGCGGAAAATTTCCCTGAATAATATAAAGCGCAATGCCAAGGCGGTGTACTATCTGGCCAAGTCCGGCAAGCGGGCCCGTCAGATCGTATCGGATTTCAAACCGGATATCGCCATTGGTACAGGCGGCTATGTAGCCGGCCCGGTCATCCGTATGGCCGCCAAGATGGGCGTACCCTGTGCCATTCATGAGCAGAATGCCTTTCCCGGCGTTACCAACAAGATGCTCTCCCAGAATGTGGATCATGTGATGCTGACTGTAAAGGAAGCACTGGAATATATGGAGTTCGATTGTCCTTATACAGTCACAGGACTTCCGGTTCGCTCCGGTATTTCCCATAAGACAAAGGAGGAGGCCCGCCGGGAGCTGGGCTTTGATGACAATCTGTGTATCCTTTCCTTCGGCGGAAGTCTGGGTGCAGGCTGCATCAATGAGGTCATGGAGGAAATGATTCCCTGGCATGTGCGTCAGGATCTGAAGATCAACCATATCCATGGCTACGGCGGCATGGGACGGGATACCTTCCCGGCGGCGATGGAAGAAGCCGGCATTCCCATGCGCAGCAAGCGGCTGCGGATCACCGAATACATCAATGATATGGATACCTGTCTTGCAGCAGCAGATCTCGTCATCTGCCGTGCAGGTGCGTCCACTCTGGCGGAGCTGGAGGCAGCCGGCAAGGCTTCCATCCTGATTCCGTCTCCCATCGTAGCCGGCAATCACCAGTTCCATAATGCAAATGTGCTGGGCAAGGCCGGAGCGGCTATTGTAATCGAGCAGAAGAATGTTACCATCGAGGGTATGATCGGCCATGTAAAGAAGCTCTATGAAAAGCCGGAGCGTCTTGCCGAGATGTCCCGCCGTGCGGCTTCCCTTCAGATCACAGATACACCGGACCGCATCTGGGCCGTTGTAGAGGAGCTGCTCCAGAAGGGAAAAGAGCGTCAGGAGGCTGCGGCTCTGAAGGAATCCGGCGAGGACTGCGTAAAAAAGAAAATGACCCTGAAGGAATCGCTGGGAAAGGCCAAGGACGGATTTCTTTCCTGTGTGCCGCAGATATTCCCGGAAAAGGAAGACACCGGAAAAAAGACAAAGACACCGGAGACTGCTTCTGAGCAAAAGGATGCAGCCGAGGAGACAGCAAAGGAATAATCACAAAATGCACCGCCTCTGCATAGCATGAGAAAAAAGCAAGAGGTGATGCGGATGCAGAAACTTGTGATCAACGGCGGCATTCCGCTGGATGGTGAAATGCCGCTGTACGGAGCCAAAAACAGTGCCCTGCCGCTTCTGGCAGCATCGCTGCTCTGCGGGGAAGAGACTGTTCTGGAAAATTGTCCCAGGCTCACGGATGTTTTTGCAGCCTGCCGGATTCTGACCCATACAGGCTGCCGCTGTACCATGCAGGAGCACACCGTTTCTGTCCGGGCCGATGCCATTGTCCGCAGTGAGATCCCCGAGTCGCTCATGCAGGAGATGCGGTCGTCCATTGTATTTCTGGGTGCACTTCTGGGACGGACGGGTGCGTGTCAGGTCTATTATCCCGGCGGCTGTGAGCTTGGCCCAAGGCCCATTGATCTCCATCTGGAGGCACTTGGCCGGATGGGTGTGCAGATCGTCCGGCAGGAGGGACGGCTGGAATGCAGTGCACCCAACGGACTGCATGGAGCACAGATCCACCTGAAGTTCCCCTCTGTGGGTGCTACGGAGAATGTGATGCTGGCGGCGGTTCTGGCCAAGGGTGAGACTGTGCTGTGCAATGCGGCCAGAGAGCCGGAGATTTGCGATCTGGCGGATTTTCTGCGGAAATGCGGTGCACGTATCAGCGGAGACGGAGAAAGCACCATCCGCATTCAGGGCGTTTCTGCCTTAAAGGGCTGTGTACATCGTATCAGGCCGGACCGGATCGCCGGACTGACCTATCTGTGTGCCGGTGCAATTACAGGCGGTATGGTAAAGCTCTGCGGTACATCCGGTGTACAGATGGAGAATGTACTGCCTGTCCTGGAGCAGGCCGGATGCCGGATCGACCGGACAGAGCATGCGGTATATTTGCGGGCCCCCCGGAGACTGCGGGCCGTATCCAGACTGAGAACCATGCCCCATCCGGGCTTCCCTACGGATGTGCAGGCCATCATGATGGCTGTGATGACGCTTGCAAAGGGCGTGAGCGTATTTGAGGAGAATATTTTTGAAAATCGCTATCGCCATGTTGACGGACTCGTTCAGATGGGCGCAGAGATCTGTGTTTCCGGAAGAGTTGCCGTTGTCAGCGGCGTACAGGAGCTTTACGGCGCTCGTGTGGCCGCAACAGATCTGCGGGGCGGAGCAGCCCTTGTACTGGCCGGGCTTGCAGCCAGGGGTACGACAGAGGTGCGGCAGATCCATCATATAGATCGTGGATATGAGGAGATGGAACAGGTGCTGAAAGGCGCCGGAGCTTGTATTTCACGCAGGGCACAATGAGAGACTACAACAAGAACATATCCGCAGATGTGCGGTATTTGCGGATGTGCTCTTGGGGAAATAAAAAGGAGGACGGCCATGGCAATGCATGACGTCGAAAAAACGACCATTCGCAGCGGCTATCAGAATGCCAAAAGAATGCGGAGACGAAAACGGCTGATGCCGCTTTATACAATAACAGTGCTCTTGCTGACAGTCTGTCTGGGCGTGGCGCTGTCAATGACGCTGTTTTTTAATGTGGCTGCCATTGAGCTGAGCGGATCTTCACCCCAATATACGCCCAGTGAGATCGTAGAGGCCGGCGATGTCCACAAGGGAGACAATCTGCTGAGACTGGATACCGAAAAGATCGCAGAGAATATTGAGGAAGAGCTGATCTATGTGGAATCGGCTGAGGTGAGCAAGCGGTATCCGGATGCAGTGACCATTGAGATCAGGGAGTGCCGGGAGGCCTATAACATCTTTTTTGATAACGGCATTCTGCTGACCAGCGCAAGCGGCAAGATCATTGCAAACAGTGCGGAAGCGGCGGAAAATCTGCCTGTCATTTACGGCTTCAATCCTACGGTGCTCACACCGGGAAAGCATGCGGCTTCCTCAGACAAGACCAAAAATGAGATCTTCACGGCATTTGCGGAAATTATGAATACAGAGCTGAGCATTCCCATTACATCCATCGATATGTCGGACAAGTATAATATTGTGGTGATGTTTGACGATCGGATCGAGTTTTCCATGGGTAACTGGAATGAGATCACTTATAAGATCACGCTGGCCGAAGCGGTCATCAGCCGTCTGGGGACAGACAAGGAAGGCTATCTGACTATGATCGGCAGCAATCAGTGCTCGTTCCGGGACAAGATATCTGTGGATCTGGAAAATCAGTTTTCCTCATCGATAGGTACAACCACTGCAGCGGCCTCCGGAGAGGGTCAAACGACCGAAACGACCACGGTAACGACCGGTGCAGGAGAGGAAACTCCCTCTGAGAACGAGTAATCTCTGCAAAGTCTGCTGAAAAAAGAAAATTTTTTTGAAAATCACTTGAAATGTGGCGTAAAGTGTGTTAAGATAAGAAGTGTATTTCTGACTAAGCAAATGAGAGAACGCGGGCAGTGGGTGCTGCATGCGGCTCTGTAACATAGAAGCGAATTTTAGGAGGAAGAAATAGAATGACTGATTTCATTTATGAAGATGCATTTGAACCGGATGTTTGTATTAAGGTGGTCGGTGTCGGCGGCGCCGGCGGCAATGCACTGAACTGCATGGTGCAGTCCGGTGTGCAGAACATCGAATATATTGCAGTGAACACAGACGCAAAGGCTCTGAACAATTCCAAGGCCAGCACCAGGATCCAGATCGGTGCCAAGCTGACCCGCGGCCGCGGCGCAGGCAACAAGCCGGCTGTAGGCGCTGGCAGTGCAGAGGAAAATGCAGAGGAGATCGAGTCTGCACTGAAGGGTGCGGACATGGTATTTATCACCGCTGGTATGGGCGGCGGTACAGGTACTGGTGCTGCTCCGGTTGTGGCTCGTATTGCAAAGGATGCAGGCATTCTGACCGTAGCTGTCGTTACCAAGCCCTTCGCTTTTGAGCGTGAGCAGAAGATGGTTCAGGCTGAAAAGGGCATTGAGGAGCTGAAGAAGTACGTAGACTCCCTGATCGTGATCCCGAATGAAAAGCTTCTGGACGGCGATGACAAGCCGCTGACCATGAGAGAGTCCTTCTCCCGTGCCGATGACATTCTGGAAAAGGGTGTTCGCAGCATTTCCGATCTGATCGTGGAGGAAGGCTATATCAATCTGGATTTTGCGGATATTACGACCATTATGCGCGGCGCTGGCTATGCACATATGGCGATCGGTCATGGCTCCGGTAAGGACAAGGCCAAGATCGCTGCGGCTGAGGTTATTGCAAGCCCGCTGCTGGAGACATCCATTGAGGGTGCAAAGCGCCTGCTGATCAATATTTCCATGAGTGAGGATGTACTGTCCTCTGATGTGGATACAGCAACCAAGCTGATCACGGAGAAGGCTGCAGACAATGTAGAGTCTATCTTCGGTACAGCCTTTAAGCCGGATATGCACGATGAGATGACCATTACAGTGATTGCAACTGGCTTTGAGGATCCGGATGCACCGGCTGAGGAAGAAGCAGCTGAAGCGGCAGAGGACGCACCGGCTCAGGAGGAACCGATCGTGGTTGAAAATCCGAAGGTAGCGGATGTGAAGGTAAGCAGCCCGACTGCATCCATTCCGGCTCAGGAGCAGAAGGCCAGCACAGCATCCTCCATGCTGGATGCAGATGAATGGGAGACCATTTTCAAGATTCTGGATGAGAGATAAGCAAACAGGACATAGGGCAGGTACGGAAGTGTATATCCGTACCTGTTTTTTGTGGAGGGGATGTGTGCATTCTGACAGAAAATCGAACGCCAAAACTGTCTGAAATGCCGTTTTTTTCCGGATAGTTTTTGTTTTTGGTGGAATTATATTGACAATAAATCGCTTTTTGGATATAATAAAAAGGTACAGACTGATTCAGATGACAATGGTAGGGAGTGTGCACTTGAATAAACCGGAACTGAAGGATTGTACTGATGAGCAGCTGGCCGTAATGGCGGGGAGCAGCTCGGAGGCCATGTGTGAATTGCTTGCAAGATACACAAAGTGGATTCGCTGGAAGGCATCGCAGATGAGCGGAGCAGTGGAAGCGGACGATCTGGCCCAGGAGGGTTTTTTAGGATTTCTGTCGGCGGTAGCCAGCTTTGATGGGGAACGAAATGTAAAGTTTTCTACTTATGCAGGGGTATGTATTGTCAACAGGATGCGTTCGGTGGTGCGCAGCAGCAGCCGGATCCCCACACCAGTGGGAGATACGACGGATCCCGTCTTTGAGACAGAGGATACAGCTGCAGGGCCGGATTCTATTGTCATGCAGCGTGAGGAGCAGACCGCCTTCCGGCAGGATCTGATCCGGCAGCTTTCACCGCAGGAATATCAGGTGTGTATGATGTTCATGGGCGGAGCTGCATACGCAGTGATAGCGGAAAAGCTGTCCATTTCCGTGAAAACAGTCGATAACGCATTGCAGCGGGCCAAGCGGAAGCTCAGGCGGCGTACAATGTGAAGCAATATGGTCCGGTAGCTTAAACAGCAGAGCAAGACGCAAGCGTCAGGTGTCGGTGTGAATCCGTTCCCGGTCCAAAACAACTCATGCAATGCTGCTGTCAGGACGCAGCAGCGGAATTTTCCGGAGGGAAGATTCAGAAAGGAAAGGTCACTATGTACGAAGATAAGACTTTAGTATGCAAGGATTGCGGCGGGGAATTTGTTTTCACAGCCGGCGAACAGGAATTCTACGCTGAGAAGGGCTTTGTAAATGAGCCGAAGCGCTGCAAGGCTTGCCGTGATGCGAAGAAGGTTGCAGCTGGCGGTTCTTCCAAGCCGGAGCGTGAAATGTTCATTGGAACATGTGCATCCTGCGGCGGCGAGGCCAAGGTTCCGTTCCAGCCGAGAGAAGACCGTGCAGTATACTGCAGCGAGTGCTTCGCAAAGATGAAGGCTGAATAAAAGGACAAAAGGATGGGGCATGGCGGAAGCTGTGCCTTGTCTTGCATAAGGCGCTGTGCCTTATAATAAAAACAGGAGGAAAAATAAAATGGCTGTTACAATTACAAAGGATACCATTATCGGAGATATTCTGGATATCGCACCGCAGACTGCACCGACCTTCCTGGAGATCGGTATGCACTGCCTGGGCTGCCCGGCTTCCCGCGGGGAGACTGTTGAGGAGGCCTGCATGGTGCACGGTGTAAATTGTGAGGAGCTTCTTGAAAAGCTGAATCAGCAGATTGCTGCTTCTGAAGCGTAAAGGAAATTCCAATCAGGCGGCTGTCGGCAGGACGGCCGCCTATTTTTGGTTAGAGGTGAGATTTTGTGCTGACAAAACGACTGGCGGCCTGTGCGGAGCTGGTATCAGGCCGTGGAATTGCCTGTGATGTGGGAACAGACCATGCCTATCTGGCTGCGGAGCTGCTCCGGAGCAGACGCTGTAAAAGCGTGATCGCATCGGACATCGGGGAAGGCCCTCTCCAGGCTGCAAAGCGGACGCTGGAGCAGATGGGACTGCTTCAGCATGCGGAGCTGATCCTGTCCGATGGCCTGAGACAGATTCCTCCGGAGGGTGTGACAGATGTGATCATCGCCGGAATGGGCGGAGAGACCATGATCCATATACTCAGTGAATGCACGTGGATGCAGGCGGATGTAAACCTGATCCTGCAGCCTATGACAAAAGCCCCTCTGCTGCGGAGCTGGCTCACAGAAAATGGCTACAGCCTTGTGCAGGAGAAGATCGTGCAGGAGGGGCGTTTTTTCTATACGGTCATGCAGGTGCAGCAGGATGGAAAGGCACATTCTTTGGATGCCTTTGAGAGAGAGCTGGGCACAGTGGACTGGGACGAAGAAACCGTAAGGGCCTATGGACGATTCCGTCTGGGCCACTATCGCCGTCTTGCAAAGCAGATGCAGGCTGCACAGCCGGAGATGGCAGAGGAATACCGCAGACTGGCCGGGCAGCTGGAGGAGAAATGCAGAGCGGAGGAGGAAACGCAATGAGAACTGTTGGAGAGATATATAAGGAAATTGACCGGATCGCACCCTTTTGTACACAGGAGAAGTGGGACAACAGCGGACTTCTGGTGGGAGACAGAACCATGCCGGCTGACCGGATCTATATCAGCCTGGATATTTCAAATGAATCCATAGAAGCAGCAAAGGCGGCCGGGGCTCAGCTGATGGTTTCCCATCATCCGGTGATCTTTTCGCCCCTGAAAAGACTCGGGCCCTCTGATCCGGTGTGGCAGCTTGCAGCAGCGAATATAGCGGCCATCTGCGTACACACGCCCTTGGATATAGCAGAGGGCGGTATAAATACACGCCTTTATGATATGCTCAGAGAAGCGCTGTCCCTTGGTGAGATCATAGGCTCGGCTGACGGCCGGGGCTTTGGCTGGATCGCTGAAAGCGGCTGCGGCTTTGAAGCCGAAGAACTTGCGGTTGTTCTGAAGGATATCCTTGGCTGCTCCGTTGTACGCTATTGCAAAGGAAACCGTACCATAAGAAAAATCGCACTCTGCGGCGGAAGCAGCAGTACATTCCTTGAGGATGTTATAGCCGAGGGCTGTGATGCGTTTATAACAGGTGATATAAAGCATGACCGCTGGTATACTGCAAGAAATGCAGGGATCGCACTTTTTGACTGCGGTCACTATCACACGGAATGCATGGCTCAGGAGATCTTTGCGGAGAAGCTGAGAGAAGCCTTCCCGGATGCGGAGATCATCTGTGAGACCCAGGGTGACCCGGTTTCCTATGTATGGGGAGGCGCAGGCCGATGAGTATCTGGAGCTGTCCCGTATGCGGAGGGGACATGGAGCGCCGGGAGCGAAGCCTTGTGTGCAGCAAGGGGCATATGTTTGATTATGCCCGGAGCGGCTATGTGAATCTCCTGCCTGTCAACCGCAAGCGGACGAAGGATCCCGGCGACAATGCCCTTATGGTACAGGCCAGGCGCTCCTTTCTGAATGCAGGCTACTATAAGCCGCTGTGTGATCGGCTGTGCGGTGTGCTTGTACCGCTGAGCCCTGCGCAGGGCGTGCTGCTGGATGCAGGCTGCGGAGAAGGGTATTATACGAAAAATGCAGCGGAAGCCCTTGCGCAGAGCGGAAAGCAGATGGAGGTCTATGGTGTGGACATTGCCAAGTGTGCCGTGGATGCAGCGGCCAGGAGCTGCAAGTCCGCCGGCTTTGCAGTGGGCAGCGTCTTTCATCTTCCGGTGAAGGACGAAAGCTGTGATGTGCTCATGTCCCTGTTTGCACCCTATTGCGGCGGCGAATTCCAGCGGGTCCTGAAGCCGGAGGGAAAAATGGTGCTGGTCATTCCCGGAGAGATGCATCTCATGGGTCTGAAGCAGGCGATCTATGATAAACCCTATGCAAATGAGGTGCAGGATTATGCACTGGAGGGCTTCCGGTTTCTGGGTGCAGAGCGTGTGGAGGCAGAAATTTTCCTTGAAAATTCTGAGGATATCCGCAGTCTTTTCTCCATGACGCCCTATTATTATAAGACAGGACGGGAGGAGCATCGGCGTCTGGAGGAGCTGGAAGAGCTTCGGACACAGATCTCCTTTGAAATATTACAGTATGAGAAAGAGGTGTAGCCAGTGGCTTTAGATGGTGCGTTTTTATATGCCGTCCGGAAGGAAATGGAGGGTCTGATCGGTTCTCGTGTGGAGAAGGTCCATCAGCCGGCTCGTGAGGAGATCATTCTCTCTCTGCGCAGCCGTGAGGGCAGCTGCAAGGTGCTGATCTCCGCATCGGCTGACCGTGCGAGAATTCATCTGACCGATGTGACGGTGGAGAATCCCAAAGCGCCGCCTATGTTCTGTATGCTGCTCCGGAAGCGGCTGGGCAGCGGCAAGCTCCTTTCAATCCGCCAGGACGGGCTGGAGCGTGTGCTCTATCTGGATTTTTCCTGTGTCAATGAGCTGGGCGATGTAGTGCAGCTGACATTGGCCTGTGAGATCATGGGGCGGTATTCCAACCTGATTCTGATCGATGAAAATGGAAAGATCATTGACAGCATCAAGCGGGTAGATGCGGAAATGTCCAGCAAGCGTCTGGTACTGCCGGGCATGCTTTATGAGACACCGCCGAGAGATGAACGGCTGAATTTCCTTGAGACGTCTCAGGATGCCCTGAGAGACGCTTTGAAGGGGCAGGCAGGGTCTCTCCTCAAGGTACTGCTGGGGACGCTGGAGGGCGTTTCTCCGGTGCTTGTGCGTGAATGGGCATTTTATGCCGGACGGGGTGCAGACATCCGCACCGAGGAGATGAGCGAGGAGGTCTGTGACCGCCTGTGCTATGCCATCGGCCGGACAAAGGAAATGCTCACAAAGGGCGAGTGCCGGTTTACCATTGCAGTAACAAGAGAGGGTCAGCTGAAGGACTTCTCCTTCCTGCCCCTTCATCAGTACGGTACGCTTATGATTACCCGTGAAATGCCGTCGGCCTGTGCGCTGCTGGATCATTTCTTTGCCCAGCGTGACAAGGCGGCCCGGATGAAGCAGCGGGCCAATGACCTGTTCCGGCTGCTGGTGCAGACCACCGAACGTATCGGGCGGCGTATCTCCTCCCAGACAGAGGAGCTGGAGCAGTGTAAAGAGAAGGAAGGCCTGCGCAGACAGGCTGACCTGATTTCCGCCAATCTCTATCGCCTGCAGAAGGGCGATTCCGAAGCCATTCTGGAGGATTTCTACGAGCCGGACTGTCCCCGTGTGACCATTCCCCTGGATGTGCGTCTGACACCACCCCAGAATGCCCAGCGGTACTATGCGGCCTATAAAAAGGCATGTACAGCGGAGAAAGTTCTGGCCGAGCAGATCGCATCGGGACGGGAGGAGCTGCTGTATCTGGACAGCGTGCTGGATGTGCTGACCCGGGCCGAGACGGAGAACGAGCTGGAGCAGCTGCGGCTGGAGCTGGCGGAGCAGGGCTATGTCCGGGCGGTCCGTCTCAAGGGCAAGCCGCCCAGGAGTCTGCCGCCCATGGAATATATTTCCACAGACGGCCTGACCATTCTTGTGGGACGCAATAACAAGCAGAATGACAAGCTGACCCTCAAGGATGCAGAGAAGCTGGATTACTGGCTGCATACCCAGAATATTCCCGGATCTCATGTCATCATCCGTACAGGCGGAGAGGAGCCGTCCATGCAGACCATCCTGGAGGCCGCCCAGCTGGCCGCCTATCACAGTAAGGCACAGACCTCCTCCCAGGTTCCGGTGGACTACTGTCCGGTGAAATTTGTGAAAAAGCCAGCCGGTACAAAGCCCGGCATGGTCATCTTCTCCAATCAGCATACGGTCTATGTAACGCCTTGTGCAGACCCTTCTGTCTTTGCAAAGGGAGGGAAGGCCTGATGGTACGGCTGGATGGAACATTTTTCCATCGGGATTGTCTGGAGGTCGCCCCCGATCTGGTGGGCAAGGTGATCTGCCGCCGCCTGCCGGACGGGACGATATTGCAGGAGCGCATTGCGGAGACAGAGGCCTACCGTGGAACGGAGGATCTGGCCTGTCACGCCTCCAAGGGGCGCACGCCGAGGACAGAGCTGCTCTATCGGGAGAGCGGCGTGATCTATGTGTATCTGTGCTATGGCATGCACTGGCTGATGAATGTGATCACCGGAGAACCGGAGCAGCCCCAGGGAGTGCTCATCCGGGCGGGAGAGGTGCACAGCGGCCCGGCCAAGCTGACCAGATATCTGCAAATTGACAGGAGCTTCAATGGCGGCAGCTTTGTCACCCATCCGGATCTATGGATCGCAGATGATGGCTTTCGTCCTGCGCTTCGTACAGATGTACGGGTCGGCATTGACTATGCAGGGGAATACTGGAAGAACAGACCCTGGCGATGGATCGCAGACAAGGGCTGAAGAGAAACAAAAAAGGCTGTTGCATTACGCAGCAGCCTTTTTGCTTTATTCAGTCAGATGCTTATTCAGCATCCTCTGCTTCTTCCTCAGCAGCTTCCTCAGAATCCTCCAGCAGTGCACGCATGGAGATGCTGATTCTCTTGCTCTCGATATCTACATCGATGATCTTAACCTCAACCTCATCGCCAACAGCAACGATGTCCTTCACATTGTCTACACGCTTGTTTGCCAGCTGAGAAATGTGGATCAGACCATCCACGCCGTCGATGATCTGTGCGAATGCACCGAAGGGAGTGATGGAAACGATCTTAACGGTGATTACATCGCCGATTGCATAGTTGGCCTTGAACTTCTCCCACGGATTGTCCTCGGTCTTCTTATAGCCCAGAGAAATGCGGTTGCTGTCCTTATCCAGCTCCTTGATGTAAACTTCGATAAAGTCGCCAACCTTAACAACCTCAGACGGGTGCTTGATGCGCTTCCAGGACAGCTCAGAGATGTGAACCATACCGTCGATGCCGCCCAGATCTACGAATGCACCGTAGCTTGTCAGGGACTTGACCTCACCCTTGTAGGTTGCGCCAACCTCAGCGGTCTCCCAGAACTTCTCCTTAGCAGCTTCCTTCTCAGCCTTCTGAACAGCCTTGATAGAACCAACTGCACGTCTTCTGTGGTCGTTTACCTCCAGAATGACAAACTTAACCTTTGTCTTCAGGAGAACATCCATCTCAGCGTTTCTCGGCAGGCCGCTCTGAGAAGCCGGGATGAATACACGAACGCCGGCATAGCCAACGATCACGCCGCCCTTGACAACGTGCTGAACTGTACCTTCCAGAACAGTCTCCTCGTCCTTAGCCTTGATGATCTCCTCAAAGCCCTTCTGCTCGTCAACCTTCTTCTTGGAGAGCAGTGCAATGCCTTCCTGGTCATTGATCTTGGTTACAATCAGGTCGATCTCATCGCCAACCTTAACAACGTCGGCCGGTGTCAGTGCAGGGTCATCTGTCAGCTCGCTCAGCGGAACATAGCCGGTGTGCTTTGTGCCGACTTCAACGATTGCTTCGTTGTTGTTGGTTGCGACAACAATGCCCTTAACTTTCTCTCCTGTATGTATTTTTTTGAAGGACTGCTCAAGCGCTTCTTCAAAATTGATGTCCTCAAGTTCGATGATTTCAGTCATAGTGGTTTTTACCTCCTCAATAATATGTGCCGGTGTGGACGCCCCGGCGGTAATGCCGATAGCCCGGGCATTACGCAGGTCTAAAGTGTACAGCTCGTCCGACGTTTCGATGTGGTAGGATCTGCAGTTTTTCCGGCAGACATCAAACAGCTTCACTGTGTTGGAGCTGTGCTTTCCGCCCACAATCATCATCAAGTCTGATTTGCGGGAAAGAGCATCTGCATCGGACTGACGCACCTGTGTTGCGTGACAGATCGTATCATAAACCATGATATTCGGATCGTCTTTTGGAAGAACCTCCATACACTTCTCCCATACTAATATATTATACGTTGTTTGAGCAACAATTGCAACCCTTTTCTCTAACTTTTCATACTTTGTTTTAAAAAAGTTTATAAGTGACTGATCGTCCTCAAAGACGGCACAGTTTCCCTGGCAATGCCCCATAATTGCGGCTACTTCCGGATGCTTTTCGTCACCGGCAATGAGCACATAGTCCCCCTGGGCGGTATGTTTTGCCACAATTTTATGAATCTTTGCCACAAAGGGGCAGGTTGCATCGATGTATGGGTTGCCCAGTGCATGCAGCTGATCATATACGCTCTGGCTTACGCCGTGGGAGCGGATGACAGCACATTCTCCCGGGCGCAGCTCAGAAACAGTGTCAATGATCCGTGCGCCCCGGCGGAGCATATCATCCACCACGTTGTTATTATGAATGATCGGCCCCAGTGTGGCCACAGCCGGGTATGTATCCAGTGCCTCATAAGTCATTTTCACCGCACGGTCTACGCCGAAGCAGAAGCCGGCGGATTTTGCAACGGTAATGTGAGCCATAGCTTATTTCTCCTCTGTTGTGGTCTGAGCGGCCTTTGCAGCCGCACGCTGTTCTCTGGCCTTTTCACGGGAGGATTTTCTTTTCGGCTCATCGTGGAGAATGGGAAAGGGCGGATTCTCCTCCACCATCTCCTTGATGGAAGCCATGACATCCTCCTTCATCTTCCGCATCTGATGCGGATTGCTGTCAGGAGTCAGACCATATTCCTCCGGGTAGAAGGGCTTTCCGAAGCGCACACAGATTTTGCTGCGGAAATGCAGGTTGTTGGAATCAAAGACAAGACCCACCGGAACGATGGGCACGCCGCTCTTGGCGGCAAGTACGCACATACCGGATTTTCCTCGTCCCACCTTGCCGTCGGTGTGGCGTGTACCCTCGGGGAAGATGGTCATATAGCGTTTGCCCTTAAGGCGCTTGGTGGCTTCAGCGAGCATGTCATATTCCGGATCCTTTTCCCATGTGGTAGGGAATGCACCCAGAGCCCGGATGAGATGGCTGAAGCCCGGGGTCTTGAACAGCGCTTCCTTGGCCGCAAAGCAGAACATATGGGGTGTGCCCAGCACTACGAGCACCGGGTCGAGATAGCTCCGGTGATTGGAGGCAAAGATCGCAGCATCTCTGTCCGGGATATTTTCTCGTCCCTCAAACCGAAGGCTGTAGGTGAAGAACATGGCGATGCGCACCAGTACAATGGCGGTATAATAGAGTATCTTTGACAGAAATTTTTTCATCGTTCTGCGCTCCTTACTCGTCCAGATCCAGACGGGTCCGGATGAGTGACAGGATCTCCTCACAGACCTCGTGGAAGCCCATGTCCGTGGAATCGATCAGGACTGCATCCTCGGCCTGCTTCAGGGGTGCGATGGCTCTGTGTGTATCGTTGTAGTCCCGTGCAATGATGTCCGCACGGATCTCCTCATACGTGGGGCAGTCGTCCTTTTCCTGAAGCTCCAGATACCGGCGGCTGGCACGCTCATCAGCCGAAGCGGTGAGAAAGATCTTCAGGTCGGCATCCGGCAGAACGACCGTGCCGATATCACGTCCGTCCATGATAACATTGTGCTCCCGTGCCATTTTCTGCTGAAGCTCAAAGAGAAATTCCCGTACCTCCGGAATGGCGGAAACGCTGGATGCGCCCATGGAGATCTCCGGTGTGCGGATGTCGTCGGTTACATTTTCGCCGTTCAGGGAGATGCACTGTGTACCGCCGATGAAATTCAGCTCGATCTCAATGTCATCCAGCTGCCGGATGAGGGACTGGTCGTCCAGTTCATGCATCTGGGCATAGAGGGCGATGGTGCGGTAGAGTGCGCCGGTGTCCACATAAATAAAGCCCAGCTCAGAGGAGATCTCCTTGGCAATGCTGCTTTTGCCGGCACCGGCCGGGCCGTCAATGGCGATGTTGATTGTTTTCATATGGTTCTCCTTTTATGTTTTAATCTGTATCATCTGCCGCTTCCTGTGCCATGGCCAGCCCGGCACTATATGCGGTCGAAAAGGCGATTTGCAGGTTGAAGCCTCCTGTGAAGCCGTCGGCGTCTATGATCTCACCGGCAAAATAAAGTCCCGGCATGATTTTCGAGGCCATGGTTCTGGCATCGATCTCCTTGACCGGAATGCCGCCCCGTGTCACGATGGCTTCCGCAAGAGGACGTGTTCCGGTGATGTGCAGGGTCATTTTCTTCAGCTGACCGACCAGTGCGCTGCGCTGGATTTTTGTAATGCTGTGCCCTCTGGTATCCGGCGGAATGCTGCACAGCGTGCATACAGGTGCAATGAGCTGAGCCGGAAGCAGCCGGCGGAGGATCTGTCCCAGCGCTTCGTTGGGTGCATCGGAAAACTCCCGCAGAAAGCGCTGATCCAGCTGCTGCACGGAGAGTGCAGGCTTGAGATCGATCTCTGCGGTATACTTTCCCGGAACGGGGTCTTTCAGAAGAGTACTTGCGCTGAGGGTCAGCGGCCCGGACAGTCCATAGGCCATGAGCATCAGCTCTCCCTGCTCGTCGAACCGGCACTTGTTCTTTTCCAGAATGCGCAGGCGCACATTTTTCAGGGTCAGTCCCGGAGCCTCTGCGCACCAGTCCTCCTCCGCTTCCAGAGGAATCAGGGAGGGTACAGGTGGTACAAGAGTATGCCCGGCCTCCTGCGCAAAGCGGTAGCCGTCTCCGGTAGAGCCTGTTGCCGGATAGGATGCACCGCCTGTCGCCAGCAGCACATTTTTGGCCCTGTATATTTTCCCGTCGGCCGTCACAGCTCCGGTGCACCGGCCGTTTTCAAGGCAAAGCCTTTTCACCTTTCCCCGGATGACCGGGATCCCGGCCTTTTTCAGAGCCTTTTTCAGAGCCTCTGCAATATCCGCAGCTCGGTCGCTGACAGGAAACACACGGTTTCCCCGTTCCGTCTTGAGCGGTACGCCCAGGGACTCAAAATATTCCATTACATCCTGAGGGGAGCAGCGTGAAAAGGCGCTGTAGAGAAAACGTCCGTTCCGTGGGATTTTCGCAATGAGGGTGTCGGTACCGCAATTATTGGTCAGATTGCAGCGTCCCTTTCCGGTAATGCGCAGCTTGCGCCCGATCGATTCATTCTGTTCCAGAATGATGCATTTTCCTCCGGAGCGTGCAGCAGTCAGGGCTGCAAAGACTCCGGCCGGGCCGCCGCCTATGAATAAATGATCTGTCTCCATGCGTTCCTCACTTATCAGCCAGTCTTCTTGTGCGCTCAAAGAAGGCTCTCCGGCGGCGTTCGGTTTCCTCGATATCATAGATATATGTATCGTTTTCCCAGCGGAGAATACTGCCCTCACCGGCCCCGGCCGGGAGCATATTGGCCGGGATCTCTGCGCTCTGACTGGTATCGTCAGCAATCAGGACCGCCCATTCGCCTTCGATTCGATCGATACTGTAAAACATTTCTTATTCTTCTCCTTCTGTTGTCCACGCCACATTGGTTCCGTCCGTGGTGCAGGTGATGATACCGTCCAGGTCGGTACGGTAAATTTCGTCTGTATACTGGTAGAAGCGTTCCAGTGCCTCCGTGTTGGGATGGCCGTATTTATTTCCTGCGCCGCAGGAGATGACCACATATTCCGGCTTCAGCTGAGCCAGAAGCTCCTCGGATGAGGAGGTGCTGCTGCCGTGATGACCAGCCTTCAGGACCGTGGCCTCCACGCCGCTGAGAAAGCCGCCCTCCAGGAGGTCATATTCCTCCGGATGCTCCATATCTCCCGTAAAGAAGAAGGACACATCTCCGCACACAAGGTTTGCGCAGACAGAATAGTCATTCAGGGAGCTGTAGTCCGCACCGGGAACAGGCGGATAGATGGTCATCATACTGCTGCCCAGATCCAGCGTCATCTGATATTCGGCAAAGGTCACAGACAGGCCGTTTGCCTCCACGCCGTTAAGAAAATTTGCATAGACAGCCGTTGTAGGAATATCATTCTCCGGAATATCCGGGATGATGACCTGCTTGATCTCCAGGTCATCATATTCCGCTGCATATTCCAGCACATCCACAAGACCGCCGATGTGGTCGGAGTGGGGATGGGTTGCAATGATACAGTCGATGGTCTTCACGCCGAACTCCTTGAGATCGGCCAGAACCACATCGCCCTGATCCCGTTCGCCGCCGTCGATGAGGACGGTCTTTTCTGTTCCGCAGATCAGCGTGCTGTCGCCCTGTCCCACATCTAGAAAGTGGACGGCCGTCATGCCGCCGTCCGTGCTTACAGCCGGAGAGGGCGATTCAAGTCCGGGGATGCCGGTCATATCAATATAGCACCCGGCGGCCCGGTAGAGGAAGGCCACGCTCAGGATTCCGACAGTAGCCAGCATCAGGATCCGTGCTTCCGGGAGGCTCCTTTTGCCTTTGATTTTCTGCTTTTTTCCGTCGGACGGTTCGGCGTCTGTGCCGCTTTGCTTTTTTTCTGAGGATGTCTGCTGTGCGTCCTTGCTCCAGCTGAGGAAGCTTTTCCGGATTGCCTTTTCCATGAGCCGTTCTCTCCTTTACGATTTATATTTCCGCCTGCGGGATCCGGTGCAGCGAGACAGCCCGGGCCTGTACCGATCAGATCGTGACGGCCGGCCCGGCGCAGAGCCTCCAGAACCAGCTCCCGGTTCTGCGGACGGTAATATTGCAGCAGTGCACGCTGCATGGCTTTTTCCTTGGGTGTTTTGGGGACATACACCGGCTCCATGGTGTAGGGATCCAGCTCCGTGTAGTACATACAGGTAGAGATCGTTCCCGGTGTGGGATAGAAGTCCTGCACCTGCTCCGGATGAATGTGGTGATCCCGGAGATACAGCGCCAGCTGGACGGCCTCCTGGAGCGTGCTGCCCGGATGGGAGGACATCAGGTAGGGAACAAGGTACTGCTCCTTGCCGATGCTCTTTGTAATTTCATAAAAACGCTTCTGGAAGCGGTTGTAAGTTTCAATATGGGGCTTGCCCATCTTATCCAGCACCGCATTGCTGCAATGCTCCGGAGCGACCTTCAGCTGACCGCTGACATGCTCCTTGACCAGCTCCTTGAAGAAGCTCTCATCCTCGTCGGCCAGCAGGTAGTCAAAGCGGATGCCGCTGCGGATAAAGACTCTTTTCACCTTTGGCAGCGCACGGAGCTTCCGGAGAATGCCGAGATATTCCCTGTGATCGGCCTTCAGCGCTGGGCAGGGACTGGGCGCAAGGCATTTCTTCCCCTTGCACATGCCGGCCTTTTCCTGTTTTTCGCAGGATGGATGGCGGAAGTTGGCCGTAGGGCCGCCCACATCGTGGATATAGCCTTTGAAATTGGGCATAGCCGTGATCTTCTTTGCTTCCTCCAGGAGCGATTCCTCACTCCGGCAGGTCACACGCCGCCCCTGATGGAGCGCAATGGAGCAGAAATTGCAGTAGCCGAAGCAGCCCCGGTTATGGGCGATGGAAAACTGCACCTCTGCAATGCCCGGTACGCCGCCCTCGCTGTCGTACATAGGATGCACCCTTCGTGTAAAGGGCAGGCGGTACACCGCATCCAGCTCCTCCTGGGACAGGGCTGTCGCCGGAGGGTTCTGCACCAGCATTTTGTTTCCATGGCGCTGGATCACAGTCTTGCCGTAAATCTCGTCCTGCTGATCATACTGCTGACGGGTAGCCTTGGCATAGGCCTTCTTGTCGGCGCAGACCTGTGCAAAATCCGGACACTGTACCGCACCCCATGGCGTATCCGCCGGGTCGCACAGATAGCAGGTGCCCCGGATGTCGGTCAGTGCGGAGATCGGCTCGCCTGCGTCCAGCCGCCTGCAAAGCTCGGTGATCTGATGCTCGCCCATGCCGTACATGAGCAGATCAGCGCCGCTGTCCACGAGAACGGACGGCCGCACAGCATCATCCCAGTAGTCGTAGTGGGCAAAGCGCCGCAGGGAGGCCTCCAGTCCGCCGATGGCGATGGCCGCATCGGGGTAGGCCTCACGGATCTTTCTGCAATATACAGTCACCGCACGGTCGGGACGCCTGCCGGCCTTTCCGCCGGGTGAATACATATCGTCGCTGCGCTTCCTTTTGGCAGCTGTATAGTGCGCCACCATGGAGTCGATGTTGCCTCCTGTGACGAGAAAGGCAAGGCGGGGCTTTCCGAACCGCATAAAGTCCTTTGTGCTGTGCCAGTCCGGCTGAGGGAGCATGCAGATGCTGTACCCCAGAGACTCGATCAGACGGGAGACAATGGCCGCCCCGAAGCTGGGGTGGTCGGCATAAGCGTCTCCGGTGATATAGACGAAGTCCGGCTGCTTGATGCCGGCTTCCCGCATTTCCTTATAGGTAACCGGAAGAAATCCTTCCATACAGGTACTCCTTTTGTTCTTTTATATTCGTGCCTTCCGCTCGGCCAGCTGCTGCGGTGTCAGCAGTACACGGCGGGGCTTTGCGCCCTCATAAGGGCCGATCACGCCCAGCTTTTCCAGCTCATCCATAATGCGTGCTGCACGGGCATAGCCCAGCTTCAGCTTTCTTTGCAGGGAGGAGGTGGAAGCCTGTCCCATCTGCACTACCACTTCAATGGCCTGTTCGATGAGTGCAGCATCGCCGTCGCTGTCACTGCCGGCTTCAGCCTGATGGGCGGCGGCCTTATCGGCCTTGGTCACAGGGATATTCTGCTCGACTTCCTCCATGATGGAATGATCATAGGCCGTCTGTCCCTGCTCCTTGATGAAGCTTACGACCTGCTCGATTTCCGCAGTAGATGTAAAGCAGCCCTGCACACGGATGGGCTTGGGCAGGCCATTGGGCAGATAGAGCATATCGCCGTGTCCCAGCAGCTTCTCTGCACCGCCCATATCCAGAATAGTCCGGGAGTCGATCTGAGACATAACAGAGAGGGCGATACGGCTGGGGATATTGGCCTTGATCAGGCCGGTAATGATATCGGTCGTGGGACGCTGCGTGGCAATGATCAGGTGCATGCCGGCCGCACGGGCCATCTGAGCCAGACGGCAGATGGCGTCCTCTACCTCCTTGGAAGCGGCCATCATCAGGTCGGCCAGCTCATCAATGGCGATGACGATCTGAGGCATCCTCTCCAGCTCAGAGCCGGGGAAAGAGGCCTTTTCGTTATAATCATAAATATCACGGACATTCTGCTCCGCAAACTGCTTGTACCGGCGGAGCATTTCCTGTACCGCCCAGTTCAGTGCACCAGCAGCCTTCTTCGGGTCGGTGACAACGGGGATCAGCAGATGAGGAATGCCCTCGTATATCCGGAATTCAACGATCTTCGGGTCGATGAGGATCATCTTGACCTCATCCGGAGCGGCATTCATCAGAATGCTCATGATGATGGAATTTGTGCAGACGGACTTACCGGAGCCGGTTGCGCCTGCAATGATCATATGAGGCATTCTGGCCACATCCCCCACAATGGCTGTGCCGGCAATATCCTTGCCCACGGCAAAGGTCAGCCTGCTCTTGGAGCTGCGGAAGGCATCGCTTTCCAGAATATCACGGAGGGCTACCGTGTCCTTGGTGCTGTTGGGCACTTCGATGCCGATAGCAGCCTTTCCGGGAATAGGTGCTTCGATGCGGACGCCGCTTGCCGCCAGATTCAGAGCGATATCATCTGAGAGTCCTGTGATTTTGGAAACCTTCACGCCGGCGGCCGGCTGCACCTCATATCGTGTTACGGCCGGGCCGGGGTAGATTCCGGTAATGCGCACCTCCACGCCGAAGCTTTTGAGGGTATTCAGCAGAATGGCTGCCTTTTCTGAAAGCTCCTCACGGGCTTTTGCATCATTCGCACGGGACGTCCCGTTCTTCAGGAATGAGATGGGCGGGATCTGATAGAATCTTGCAGGACTCTGCGGCTCTGCGGCTGCGGCCTTTTCATCCGGCTGGCCGTAGGGCATTCTGGAGGTCACATCGATGTCGATGCTGCGCTCCGGTTCGGTGCAGCCCGGCTGGTGAATGATCTCATCCAGACCGTCCTCCTGTACAGGCTGAGGCGCTTCATCATAGCAGGGGGCCATATCCTCCGGTCCGTACTCCTGCGGCTGTGCAGGATATTCCTCCTCCAGCGGATAAGGAGCATTTTCCGGATATTCTTCCAGGTATTCTTCCGGATAGTCCTCCGGGTAGGGGTAGGCCTCCGGCGGATCGGAGCCGTCCTCCTCGTCCTTGATCCCCAGGAAGAAATTGCGCATTCTTCTGCGGAGGGGCTTCTTTTTCTTTTCCGGCTCATCTCCATGCACATAGTCCATGGGTACATCCGGCTGCTCGTCTGTGCCGCTGCCGTCCGGGTCCTCCGGGTTCTCCCGGCTGACAAAGGGATGGATCAGCATCATCAGCAGATCCCGGGGACTTTTTTTGGATACCCAGAACATCAGCGTAATGAGCAGCAGAACCATGACAATGCGTGCGCCTGTCGTTCCCAGCACGGACAGCAGGGGAAAAGCCAGGATCACGCTGACCACACCGCCGCTTCCGAAGGTATTTTCAATACCATCCTGGTAGAGATACTTTATGTATTCAGCGATGTTGTTTTCTCCGGTGCTTCCGTTGAACAGGACCTGGATCGCACCGGCCATGATGATGATCAGAAGAATATTCCATTTTACCGTAGCCTGGATGGAGTCGCCTTCTTCAGCATCGGCCTTCCATGCAGCCATACCGAGAAGGATCGGTACGAGCAGCACGGTGATTCCGAAGAAACCCCGGACCAGCTCATGCAGCTTCAGCCAGCCGGAGCTTCCTTCTACAAATACAAGAAGGAGGAACAGGATCATAATTACAAACAGAACAGCCGCCCGGAACTTGTCCGGACGCTGATCCTCGCTGCTGTCCTTGCTGCTGTCTTCGGAGCCGGCCTGATCCGCAGGCGGGGCGGAGGATTTTTTCGCCAGTCCTTTTTTCTGGAGCTTTTTGAGGGCCTTTAGTCCCCGCTCCTTTTCCGTTTCTGCACTTTTCTCAGGAACGGCTTGGGTTTCATTTTCGTTTTCGTTTGCCACTAGCTTGTCCTTTCTGAAGATCGATATCGTTTAACTGTTTCTGTCCGGATAGCGCATAGGTGCTTTTTCGATCAGGTCATAGAGCTCCTTCAGTGCGTCCCGGAGAGAACCGACCTGATCGATGAGTCCCAGCTCCACCGCCTCTGCGCCGGACAGGATCGTTCCCAGATCAGTAGTCAGCTCATCCTTATTGTGCATAAGAGCGATGAGCTTTTCCTCTGGAATACGGCTGTTCCCGGATACGAATTTTGTAATGCGATCCTGGATCTGATTGAGATAGGCCATCGTCTGGGGCACACCCAGCACCAGCCCGCTTGTCCGTACAGGATGCAGCGTCATAGAGGCCGAGGGCACGATCATGGAACGCTTTGCACAGACGGCCAGGGGTACGCCGATGGAATGGCCGCCGCCCACTACAAGAGATACGGTGGGGATCTCCATGCCGGCGATCATTTCTGCAATAGCAAGACCTGCTTCCACGTCGCCGCCGACTGTATTCAGCAGGATCAGCAGACCTTCGATACTCCGATCCTGTTCGATGGCAACAAGAGCAGGCATAACATGCTCATACTTTGTGGTTTTATTCTGAGACGGCAGCACATCGTGTCCCTCTACCTGTCCGATGATGGTCAGACAGTGAATGAGATGCTTTGCATTCTGCGCACGGACACTGCCGGTCTGTTCAATGAGATCCGCCTGGTCGAGCTGCTTTTCTGCATCCTCAGACGGCGGATTCTGGCTGTTATCTGAAATCATATTTTCCATTGCTCCTTTCGCGAAAAAAAACGGGGTCTTTATAGTTTCCGCTGTTTTGCGCAAAATATACAGAGCGCTGGATCGATACACATAATCATTATAGCATTCTCACATTATAATGTCAAGACGGACATGCAAAGAAAAATGGCCGTTTTCCCGTTGACGCATTCAGCAGAAATGTGCTATAATATAGGCAAAATTATAAGCACAGAAAGGCAGGAGCTGATGATGATTCAGGCAGCCGCAGTTTTCAGCAGTCACATGGTATTGCAGCAGGGCAAGCGCATTGCTGTTTTTGGTACAGGTACAGCGGGGGAAAAGGTTCTGGTGTCCGTTCCGGAGCGGAATATCACGGTATCCGGACGGGTACGGGAGGACGGTACATGGAAGGTGTATCTTCCGGCTCTGGAGGGGAGGCTTTCTCTTACCATGATCGTTTCCGGTGAGGATACGGAGCAGGTATTCACCGATGTTGTTACCGGTGAGGTCTGGCTGGCCGGAGGTCAGTCCAACATGGAATTTTTCCTGATGAATGCAAAGGGCGGAGTAGAGGAGCTGAAGGTATGCAGTCGCTCTGATGTCCGCTGCTATAACGTGTACAGAAGCATTATAAAAGACGAAAATTTTGAAAAGACCGAGCGTACCAACAGCTGGAAGCGTGCCTCTGAGGAGAACGCACGGGAATGGTCGGCGGTAGCCTACTGGGCGGCTAAGGAGCTTTCCGAGAAGCTGGGTGTACCGGTGGGTATCATCGGCTGCAATCTGGGGGGGACCTCCGCAAGCTGCTGGATGCCTGGAGAGGATCTGTGCCGGCATACGGAGATCCAGCCCTACTGGCAGGACTATCTGGAGGCCTGTGCGGGCAGGACCGATGAGGAAATGATCGCAGCCTATGACGAGTATGTGGAATATCACACCGCATGGGAAAAGCGCATGCAGGCCTGCTATCAGGAAAACGGCAATATGAAATGGCCGGAGATCATCGAGCGCTGCGGTGAAAACCGCTGGCCCGGGCCTATGGGCATCAAGAATCCGCTGCGGCCTTCGGGTATGTATGAGACCATGCTGTCCCGTGTCAGTCCCTATACCATCCGGGGCTTCTGGTACTACCAGGGGGAAAATGATGATCACAGACCGGATACCTACTACACGCTGCTGACCAGTATGATCTATCGCTGGAGAAGGGATTGGGAGGATGAGCGTCTGCCCTTCCTGCTGGTGCAGCTGCCCATATTCTGCTATGAGGACAGACCGGATGACCAGAACTGGTGCATGATCCGGGAGACCCAGCTGAGAGTTTATGAGAACCTGAAGAATACCGGACTTGTCGTTCCGCTGGAGTGCGGTGAATTTGACAACATCCATCCTGCGGATAAGCAGCCTGTTGCCCACAGACTGGCCCTTCAGGCTCTGTATCAGGTATATGGCGGCGGGGAAAAGGCTGCCTTCGGGCCGATGTACAGGGGCTTTTCTGTGGAGGGAGACACTCTGATCCTGGAGTTTGATCACGCTGAGGACGGACTGTGCCTGAATGGGGACGGAGCTGGCTTTGAGATTGCGGCTGAGGAGGGAGCCTATGTTCCGGCCAGGGCGGAAATCGCTGGAAATACCGTGCGCCTTACAAGCCCGGAGATCACTGGCCCGGCCCGTGCACGCTATGCATGGAGGAACTTTACACCGGTTACGCTGTATGGGAAAAACGGTCTTCCGGCGGCACCTCTGCGCACCGACCGCACAGAGTCCTGGGCCTTGTAAAAGGGAAAAATATTCCACAATGACAAAATCTGCGTAAAAACGAGGTTTTCCACTCTTTCCACAGAGTTTTCAACTGAATTTTCAAGAGTTTCAACAGCCGGATGTTGAAAACGCATCTGAAAGGGATGATTAAAAGCCGGAAAGCTGGTTCATACTTCCTGCACTGGAGAAAAAATCAGAACAGGAGAGGACGATCATGGTAAAAGGCGTGCATAAAAAAATCATTGAGGTGCGGAATCCGGGGAGCGAATATTTTGAGAAGGCGGTATTCTATCTGAAGCCGGGTGTGAGCCATCTTCCGCCCCAGATCGCAGAGGCGGCGGCGCAGATGCTTCTGGAGGAGCTGGAGCAGCCGCCCGCTTACCGGTGTGTCTGGAAAAAGGCCGCAGTCCTTGCAGGAGCAGGGCTGCTCATTACAGCGGTGTGCGTGTGTGCAGTTTTGCTGAGATGACGGAGAATGCACAAAGAATGCGCTCTAAAAGCGGTTTGTTTTCACACATTCCGAAAAGTTTGTGAAAACGGGGAAAAAAGCCTTGTGCTTTTGGGGCAATCATGGTATAATTAAAGTCGCAGTTCTGTGCTTTTTTGCGGACTGCGGCTTCTTTTTTAATCAATCAGGAGGATGGAAACATGAGCCAGAACAGACGAAATTCCCGCAGCCGGGATGCAGCATTACAGGAATCAGAGCAGCTGATTGCAGGACGCAATCCGGTACTGGAGGCGCTCAGGAGTGAGACGCTGCCGGATACAGTATATCTCAGCGGAAACGGCGGTGTGCTTCGTCAGATCTCTGAGCTGGCCAGGGAAAAGGGAATTCCCGTGAAAATGGTATCCGAGACCAAGCTGTCTCAGATGACAGGCAATGCCAACCATCAGGGTGCGGCGGCGTCGGGGTCCTGCGGCACCTATGTTTCCGTGGAGGAGATCTTACAGGCTGCGGCTGAAAAGAATGAGCCGCCGCTGATCGTGATTTGTGATGAGATCCAGGATCCGCACAATCTGGGTGCGATCATCCGTACGGCCGAGGCCGCCGGTGTTCATGGGATCATCATTCCAAAGCGCCGCAGTGCTTCTTTGAATCTGACAGTAGGAAAAACTTCGGCCGGAGCTGCAAGCTATATGCGTGTGGCCAGAGTTTCCAATCTGGTTTCGACTATGGAAAAGCTGAAGGAAAACGGCGTCTGGATCTATGGAACAGATGCATCCGGCACAAACTATACGGATGCAGACTTCCGGAGCGGCACAGCCTTTGTGATCGGCTCGGAGGGCTTTGGGATCGGACGTCTTGTGGGAGAAACCTGTGATGCAATGCTTCGTCTGCCTATGATGGGACGTGTGAATTCACTGAATGCATCTGTGGCAGCCGGAATCTTTATTTACGAGGCCGTCCGCCAGCGTCAGAAGGGCTGAGCGGCCGGAAAAGAGAGAGCCTAAGGAGTGTTACCAGCAAAACATGGCAAAACAGAAATTTACAGTAGAGGATATCCTCAGCGAGTACGGAGGGAATGACCCAAAAACGCCGTCAAAAACATCGACGCCCTCCGGAAAGCTGGAGGTGCATAAAATGCTCAGCCGTACTGCCGCAGGCACAGCACCGCAGTATGGCTCAGAGCGGCCGGCTTCCTTCCGGCGTGCCGAGGAGGAGTCGAAGATCAACCGCATCAAGCGTGAGGTGCGCTCAAACAGCAGCCGGCAGGACATCGAAAACAGCCGTGCTGCTGCCTTCCAGACGCTGGAGCTGATGCGGGAAAAGGTTTCCTTTGTCAATTCACCGGCGGTGAATCCTCAGACAGCTCCGGCTCAGAAGAATGACCGGATCGAGGGCTACGAGGGTGCCGTCCGTGTGGAAGGGACAGCAGAAAAGGAAGGCTATCAGCCCCGGATCCGCACAATGGAGGATTCCACCCGGGCCAGGGAGGAGAAGGAGCAGTCGGGCAAGCGCCGCAGACAGCCGGACAATCGCCATCAGTACCGGAAGGATTCCTTCAAGGAGGAGGAAACCAGGGAAGCCTTTGAAGATACAGACGATGAAAAGCCCTTTTTCTTTGATCTGCATCATGCAGGTGCAGCGAAATATGTCAGCCGTGAGGCCAGAGAGGAGCGTGAACGCCGCCGCCGTGTGGCAGCCATTCACCGTCTCCGTCAGAAGCGCATGAAAATGCGTGAGCTGGAATCCGGCGATGAAAATGACGGACAAGCGGTGCATATTCCGAATAACGATTCGGAGATCCGTGCCAATATCAAAATTCTCACAAAAACAGTCATGCTCCGGACGGTGACCCTGGGTGTACTGTTTCTCATCGGTCTTGTGCTTTCTGTAGCAGAAGGCTCGGACAGCGCATTTTTTCATGGCTTTGTGGATCTGATCGGCCTGCATGCCTACAGCCTGATCCATCTGGTTATGGGCATGACGGCGCTGATGATCTCGTTTCCCACTGTGGCCAATGGCCTGCGGTATATGTGCACCAAGCAGGCCGACAGTGACAGTATGGCGGCTGCACCCATTGCCGTTTCTACCCTGGGTGCGGCCATCATGACCCTCTTCCCGGAGAGCATGGAGCGGGGAGAGGCCCATCTGTTTGTTCCGGCAGCGATATTCATTCTGCTGATGAATTCTGTGGGCAAGCTGCTCATCATCCGGAGAGCAACGAGGAATTTCTCTGTGATCGCCAATGAATATGAGCAGTATGTGCTGACCTATGTACAGAACGAGGGCGATGCTGAAACGCTGACACGGGGCGTTATGAGAGACTATCCCATTCTGGTGTCTATGCGGAAGGCTCGTCAGATGAGCGATTTTCTGCGGTATACCTATTCGTCGGATCTGGGTGACCGGTTCTGCCGGAAGGCCGTTCCGATCATCGGAATTGCCGCTCTGCTGATTGCAGCCGGCATTACAGGGATCCGCTCCACGGTTATGCCGGGCACAGCGGTTCCGGGCTTTTTCTGCTCGGTGCTGTCTATGCTGCTCTGCGGCGGATGCTGCTCCGGTGTGATGCTGGTTGCGAATGTACCGCTGCTTTCTGCGGCGAAAAAGCTGTCTCCCCGGAAATGTGCCCTGCTGGGTTATCAGAGTGTAGACGAGTTTTATGATGGCAATTCCCTGCTGGTCAGCGCTTCGTCCCTGTTTCCGGAAACAGCTGTGATCATTGAGGGAATGAAGCCTTTTGCCGATGCAAGAATCGAGGATGTCATCCATGAGGCGGCCAGCCTTGTAAAGCAGGCAGACAGCATTCTGCAATATGCCTTTGACAAGATGGTGGACGAGGAAAACGGCCGGCTGTATCCGGTGGACAGTATCCTCTATGAGGAGGGACTGGGTCTGAGCGGATGGATTCAGAACCGCCGTGTGCTCCTGGGCAGCCGTGAGATGATGCTGGCGCATAATATAGAGGGACTGCCCTCTCCGGCCAGAGAGGCTGACTATGCGGCAGATGGCTGCGATGTGCTCTATTTCTCTATCAGCGGCGTGCTTTCTGCGCTGATCCAGGTGCAGATCTCGGCCAATACCAAGATGAAGCGTCAGCTGCATCGGCTGATGGATGAGAATATTTCATTGGTCGTGAAGTCCTGTGACTGTTTCCTGACCCAGCAGCGTCTGGCGGCGCTGTATCAGCTTCCGGAGAGCAGCATGAAGGTGATCCCCCTTGCGCTTCATGAGACCTTTGATAAATACACTGAGCCTGCGGAGCGTGTGAGCGCCTCCATTATTGCTTCCGGTAAGATGGAGGATACAGTCGATCTTCTGCTTCAGTCGAGAAAGATCCGCCGCAGTGCGATGACCGGTGTGATCTTACAGGCAGTGGCGGCGATGATCGGATTTGCCATTGCACTGATTTATATCGGACTCAGTGCCTATACCAGCGTTACTTCAGAGATGTTCCTGTTATTCCAGATTGCAGCTTCGGCGATTACCGCTGTTGCAGTCCGCCTGAAGTAGCCCTTCAGAGAAAGGAGCTTTTATGGATTTACGAAGAAACAATCAGAACCGTTCGGATGATAAGGAGACACAATATATTCCAGCACAGGCTCCGGTGAAAAGATCCACAGACGGGTATGATACCCAGGAGCTGAGTGCAGCAGAGATCCGCAGACAAGCCCAGCAGGGGGGCGCTTCTGCTCAGAGACAAAGTCCGAATGCGTCCCAGCCGGGAGCACGGCCCTACCCTCAGAGCGGCGGCTATGCTCAGAATGGATATGGAAATGTGCCGCCCCAGCCGGGAGCACGGCCCTATCCCCAGAGCGGCGGCTACACTCAGAATGGATACGGAAATGTGCCGCCCCAGCCGGGAGTACGGCCCTACCCTCAGAGCGGCGGATATGCTCAGAATGGATACGGAAATGTACCGCCTCAGCCGGGAGCACGGCCCTATCCTCAAAGCGGCGGCTACGCTCAGAATGGATACGGAAATGTGCCGCCCCAACCGGGAGCACGGCCCTATCCCCAGAGCGGCGGCTACGCTCAGAATGGATATGGAAATGCGCCGTCCCAGCCGGGAGCACGGCCCTACCCTCAGAGCGGCGGTTATTCCAATGCACAGTCTTCTCATCGTCCTCCGTCCGGCGTACAGGGGCAGGGACAGCGTCCGGTGAAAAAGAAAAGATCCGGAACGCCTTTCTGGCAGAAGCTTTTGAAGGGACTTCTGTCCGTGATCATCATTGTATTCCTGCTCTATTCCGCAGTGGCCCTGGTCGGCATTTTTCGTGCGAATATCGTAACCACAGGTGTACGCAGCCGCACAGCGGATGCAGTGACATCCTCATCGGTGAACAACATCCTGGTGATCGGCACGGACTCCCGTGATATCGAAACGGATCCGGGGCGTTCGGATTCCATGATTCTGCTGTCTCTCAATTCTGAGACGAATACGATTTATATGACGTCCTTTCTGCGGGATGTATATGTTTATATCAGTGACGAGTATGGCTATGGTAAGCTCAATGCCGCCTATTCCTATGGCGGCGCGGAGCTTCTGATGGACACCATCGAATCAAATTACAGAGTGAAGATCGATGACTATGTGACCATTTCCTTTGCGGCCTGTTCGGCGATGATCGATGCAGTGGGCGGTGTAGAGGTTACCCTTTCGGATGCGGAAGCCCAGGCGCTCAATGAGATCCTCATCAGTGAGGTGAATGAGCTGATGGGTGACGGCCGGAATGACGATCTGTTGGGCGGCGGCGGCACATATACTCTCAGCGGCAAGCAGGCCTTGTCCTACAGCCGTATCCGGTATGTGGGCAATGCGGACTTTGAGCGTACCAGCCGTCAGCGGGAGGTATTTTCCCAGGTGCTTCAAAAGGCCTCGAAGAATCCGGTTTCTCTGGGTGCTATGATGGTGAATGCGCTTCCCCAGGTAACAACCAATATATCTGTGCCGGAGCTGTATGGGTATTCCCTGAAGGCTCCGTATCTGCTTCTGGCCTATGATACAGCGCAACAGCAGATTCCGGCGGAAAACACCTTTTATGCGGATACCATCGGAGGGGAGTCGGTGCTGGTGGCGGATTTCACCATGAATCACAATGTACTCCTCAGTACGATTTTCAACGGAGAAGAATAAAAAATAAGAGGGCTGCTGCAACGCTCAGGATTGCAGCAGCCCTTCATTTGCAGTGTTCTGCTTGTCGAAAAACCTCCTCATCAACTTAAGCAGGTATAAAAGCTTTTTGGTGCAGCAATTTCTCGAAAATGCTGCCAGGGTCCAGGGACAGCGTCCCTGGTCGCTCTCCGCAGAGAGCGAAATCCCCTGCGCCGTACTTCCGGCGCACGGAGAAAGGGGGAATGAA
>JAFUQX010000006.1 GCA_017472145.1 Ruminococcus sp.
GCCATCACCGACTATATCGAGGAGTGGGGCTGCTCCCTGGCTGATGTCATCGAAGAGCAGTATGACATGCCCATCGAGCAGTATGTTGCCGAAAACTACGCCGAGCTTTCTGCCCTGGATGTGATCCCGGCGGAGATGGAGCTGGAGATCAGCAGCGGCGTTTATGCATAAGCCGGCCTGATTTGTGCGAAAATCGGATAATTTGAGAAAAATCCTCCTAACCCCTTGATTTTTCAGAAAAAGTATGCTATAATATACGCATATCATGCAGCAAAGACCGGACGACCTCCGGTCTTTTGCTTATGTTAAAGGCAGTATCGACCCGGATTCAGGCGATATCGCTGAAATACTTTCTGGAAAAGGATGGCGGCATTTGTATGAAACTGAAAAAATTCGGCGGCACGGAAAAGCTCGTCTATGAGCTGGTCACACCCATTGCCGAGGAGCTGGGCTTCCAGATCTGGGACGTCAGCTTCGAGAAGGAAGGCGCGTACTGGTATCTGCGTGTGTTCATCGACCACGAGGAGGGTATCACCATCGAGGACTGCGAGAATATGACCCGTCCCGTCAGCGATGTGCTGGATGAAAAGGATCCCATTGCACAGAACTATATCTTGGAGGTAGGCTCGGCCGGTCTCGAAAGAGCCCTCTGCCAGAGCTGGCACTTTGAAAGCTGCATCGGCGAGACCGTACAGGCCCATGCGATCCGCCCCATCGACGGAGAAAGAGACTGGATCGGTACGCTCAGCGCATTCGACGGTGAAACCATCACCGTCACCAACGAAGAGGAAAAATCCATACAGCTGAATCTGGCTGATCTGGCCTATGTAAAGCTGTATGTGGAAATCGACTTTTAAAAATACAATAAACGGAGGAATGAAACGACATGGACAACAACTTTTTTGAGGCACTGGCTGCCCTGGGAACAGAAAACAGCGTGGATGTAGACACGCTGGTGGAAAAGGTAAAAAGCGCTATGCTCAAGGCCGCCAGAAAGGCCTATCCGGACTGCGAGGAGAATATCATCGTGGAGATCGACCCGGCGGCCCAGAGGTTCGAGATGTATCTGCGCCAGACCGTTGTGGACGATGAGCCTATCGATGACAATGAGATCAACATCGCCGCTGCACGGGTCATCGACCCCAATGCCAAGGTGGATGATACCGTTCTCAAGCGTCTGGATATCGACAAGTTCGGCAGAGCTGCTGCTCTGTCGGCCAAGCAGTCCATCAAGGGCGACCTGAGAGACATCAGCCGTGCACGGATCCTGGAAAAGTTCGAGGAGAAGGAGTTCGACTGCATCACATGTCAGGTATCTCAGGTGGAGCCGGGCGGTACGGCGACCCTGATTTATGACAAGACCGAGATCTATCTGTTCAACAATGAGCAGATCCCCGGCGAGGTGCTCCGTGAGGGTCAGATGATCAAGGTTTATATCACCAATATCGCAAATAAGCAGAAGAAGCCCATCATCAAGATCTCCCGTGTACGCAAGGAGCTGGTAAAGCGTCTCTTTGAGATGACTGTTCCGGAGATCTATGAGGGCATCGTAGAGATCAAGGCCATCTCCAGAGAGGCCGGTTCCCGTACCAAGATCGCCGTATGGTCCAACGATCCCAATGTGGATGCAGTGGGTGCATGCATCGGCCCGAAGCGCTCCAGAATCTCTGCGATCGTGGAGGAGCTCAGCGGCGAGAAGATCGATATCATTCCCTACAGCGAAAAGCCGGAGGAATTCATCGCCCGTGCCCTTGCGCCGGCTACGGTTCTGCGTGTGGATATTCTCACCAATGAGGAGAAGAACCGGACGTGCAGCATTGTGGTTCCCAATCACCAGCTGTCCCTGGCCATCGGCAACAGAGGTCAGAATGCCAAGCTGGCTGCTAAGCTCACCGGCTTTAAGATCGACATCAAGCCGGAGTTTGAGATCGTTCCGGCTGAGGTGACTAAGGAGCTGACTCCGTCCAAGGCGGAGACTGAAGCTGAAGCTGAGGATGCCGAGGCCGCTCTGGAAAAGGCCGGTGAGCAGGCCGAGCTGGAGGCCGCTGAGGAGCTTAAGGCGCTGGACGGCGGTCAGGAGTAAGGCTATGAAGGTCAGGAAGATTCCCATGCGGATGTGCATCGGCTGCGGTGAGATGAAGGAGAAGCGGGAGCTGATCCGTGCCATCAAAACGCCGGAGGGCGAAATTTTACTGGATTTTACCGGAAAGAAGTCCGGCCGAGGGGCATACTTATGTAAGAGTATGACCTGCTTTGCACAGGCGCAGAAAGGACATAAGCTGGAGCGTGCGTTCTCCTGTAAGGTGGATGCCGCTGTGTATGAGGAGTTACAGAATGCTTTGCAGCGAGAAATGGATCAGTCTGCTGACGATCTGCCGTAAGGCCGGCAAGCTGATCATGGGGTTCGATCCCGCTATGGAGGAGGCAAAGGCCGGCCGGGCACGGTGTGTGTTCATCACGGCCGATGCTTCGGAAAAGACCAGAAAAGAGGTACGGTTTTTCTGCGAAAGGAATGGCGTTCCCATGGCGGAGACCGCTGTGACGATGGAGGAGATCCAGCGTGCAGTGGGACGCAGGGCCGGTGTACTGGCGGTGTGTGATGCCGGATTTGCCGGAAGGCTCATGGAGCTGAATGCAGAAATGCCGGAAAAATCCGTATGACAGCAGGAAACTGCGTTGATATAGATGAAAAAAGGAGCCTTGCTTTTTTCTGAGCAGGTGCTCTGAGAATAACGGCTAGTGGTCTGTGCAGCCTTTGCACAGGCTCTGAGAAGAAACAGGAGGGTTCGCCTATGACGAAGAAAAGAAAACTGAGTGATGTGGCCAAGGATCTGCAGCTGGAGGCCGCAGAGCTGATCGCTTTTTATGAAAGCCGCAATCCGGAGGAGCAGAAGAAGAAGTCCGGAAGCGGTCTGACTGCGGAGGAGATCAATGCTGCTCTGGAGCACTACACCCAGAAGCAGCAGGCGGAGAGCTTTGATGAATATTTCGCAACAAGAAATCTGCCCCGCAGTGCATTTGAAAAGAAGGAAAAGCCCGCAGAAAAGAAACCGGAAAAGAAGACGATGAAGAAGACAGAAAAGACAGAAAAGACAGAAAAGACAGAGAAGAAGGCCGCAGAGACAAAGGCTGCTCCCAAGGCGAAGAAGGAGAAGGCTGCTGCACCGGAAAAGAACGTGCAGGCCGCTGCTGAAGCTGCGCCGAAGAATGAAAACAAGAATGACAAGAAGCGTGATCAGAAGAAGCAGCCGCCCAAGGCTCAGAAGCACGGTGAGCGTCTGCATGTGGAGGTAGAAATGTCCTCCGGCGGAAGCTCCTCTGTGGAGAAGCGCCGCACGGTGGATACAAGAGGTTCTTATGTGGATCTCGACAAGTACAACCAGCGCTATGAGCAGATCGCTCCGGCCGGCAAGTACAGCAAGGATAACTATTCTACCAAGAAGCAGAAGATCAACCAGAAGTCTGCACAGCGGAACAAGCAGAAGTATTCCAACAAGCGTGAGACCGAGCAGGATAAGCTGCGCCGTCTGGAGCTGGAGAGAGCCAGAAAGCAGCAGCTGAAGGTTCTGATCCCGGATACCATCGTTGTCAGCGAGCTGGCTACCCGTCTGAAGGTGACCGCTACAGAGGTCATCAAGAAGCTCATGATGCTGGGCGTATTTGCTTCTATCAATGAGGAGATCGATTTCTACACCGCATCCCTGGTTGCAGAGGAGCTGGGCGCAAAGGTGGAGAAGGAAGTCATCATTACCATCGAGGAGCGTCTGATCGAGGAGGTCGACGAGAGCGAGGATACCGAGGAGCGCTGCCCGGTTGTCTGCGTTATGGGTCACGTTGACCACGGTAAGACCTCCATTCTGGACTGCATCCGTCATGCACACGTAACCGCAGGAGAGGCCGGCGGCATCACACAGCATATCGGTGCTTATCAGGTAAACTACGAGGGCAAGCCCATTACATTCCTGGATACACCGGGCCACGAGGCCTTCACCGCTATGCGTGCCCGCGGTGCGAATATCACCGATATTGCGATCCTGGTCGTTGCAGCGGACGACGGCATCATGCCTCAGACGGTTGAGTCCATCAGCCATGCAAAGGCCGCCGGCGTTTCTGTCATCGTTGCCATCAACAAGATGGATAAGGAAACGGCAAATCCGGATCGTGTAAAGGAAGAGCTGACCAAGTATGAGATGGTCTGCGAGGACTGGGGCGGCGACGTGATCTGTGTTCCGGTTTCTGCAAAGACCGGTCAGGGCATCGATGAGCTGCTGGAGAATGTTCTGCTGCTGGCAGAGATGCAGGAGCTGAAGGCAAACTCTGCACGCCGTGCAAAGGGTACGGTTGTAGAGGCCCGTCTGGATAAGGGCAGAGGTCCGATCGCAACGCTGCTGGTACAGAACGGTACGCTCCACACCGGCGATGTGATCATCGCAGGTACAGCAGTAGGCCGTGTTCGTGTTATGACCAATGACAAGGGTCAGGTGGTAGATTCCGCAGGCCCGTCTGTTCCGGTTGAGATCACCGGTATGGCCGAGGTTCCGGAGGCCGGCGATACCTTCAATGCAGTTGAGGATGAGCGTCTGGCCAGAACTCTGGTTGAGCAGAGAAAGCACGAGGCCAAGCAGGCCAAGTTCAGCGAATATCAGAAGGTTACTCTTGACAATCTGTTCAGTCAGATCGCAGAGGGCGAGATGAAGGAGCTGGATATTGTTGTAAAGGCAGATGTACAGGGCTCTGTTGAGGCTGTCAAGCAGTCTCTGGAGAAGCTGTCCAATGACGAGGTGCGTGTACGTGTCATCCACGGCGGCGTAGGCGGCATCAAGGAGAGCGACGTTATGCTGGCCAGTGCCTCCAATGCGATCATCATCGGCTTTAATGTACGCCCGGATCTGATCGCAGAGGAAACGGCGGCCCGGGACAAGGTGGAGATCCGTACCTACCGTGTCATCTACGATGCCATTGAGGATGTAGAGACCGCTATGAAGGGCATGCTGGATCCGAAGTACCGTGAGGTCGTTATGGGCCGTATCGAGGTTCGTCAGGTTTATAAGATCTCCAATGTAGGCGCTGTAGCCGGTGCTTATGTGCTGAACGGCAAGGTTACCAGACAGTGTGAGATCCGTATCGTCCGGGACGGCGTGGTGATCGCAGAGGATAAGATGTCCAGCCTCAAACGCTTCAAGGACGATGTAAAGGAAGTGAACGAGAGCTACGAGTGCGGTATCACCCTTGAAAAGTTCCGTGACTTCAAGGAAGGCGATATTTTCGAGGCCTTCATTATGGAAGAATACAGAGACTGATTGTTTCGGATCATGAAATTCAGAAAAAGATTGCTGCTTATTTTTACGGCAGGATGCATTTGCAGTCAGAGCGGATGTGCGGAAAACCAGTCGGAACAGCTTTATGTGAGCTTCTATGGAATCGGTGAGACCGGCAATCCTCAGAGTCTTCAGGAGCTTCTGTGCTATGAGCCTGAAAACCCGGATTTCCAGGAGCTGGAAGCCTTATATATTTCTGGAACGCAGTTTCAGCAATACCTCTGGGACGGAACAGTTATGGAGGGTACGGTAAGCTCCGGCGAGGATGGCCGTCTGCTTATGCAGTATGAGGATTTTACCGTTTCAGAGAAATCGGCCGATAGGCCTGATGACTACAAGGAGGCCCAGGAACGCTCTCTGAGACTGTATATATCAGAGGCAAATGAAACAGGCGGGCTGATCTGTATGTATCCGTCAGGCCAGTTCCTTATTCATCCCGATGCAGACGGCTGGAAATCCAGCGCTTATATGGCGGAATGGAGCACAGTGCCCCTCTATCAGAGGGGCGGCTATCTTGTGACAGAGCAGACGGAATATACGCTCAGCGGCACCGCCCCGGAGGAGGACTTTTCCCTTAGCTGTGACGGCGGCCTGTCTGCGCTTACGTTTTCATCAGACGGCACATGGACGGAGGACGGCACGCCCGGCGGCTTCTGGGAGCTGTCGGAGGACCGGCATCTTCTTGCTGCATTTTCCAAATGGGATGAGGGCGGTACAGAGGTAATGCTGCTCTATGTTGATTTCGCAAGCGGAGAGGTGCATATTCCGATTTATATGCAGCATGATAAACTGCTGGATGCATTCCATCCGCAGGCATCATAAGGAAAGGAGCTGTGAGAAATGGCGAATTTTAAAGTAAGCCGGACAGAGGAGGATCTGTTCCGGGAGCTGACCGCTGTTCTGCGGGAGCTGAAGGACCCAAGGATCGATCCCCTGCTGAGCATCGTGCGGATCGAGCTGTCCAGAGATCTCTCCAACTGCAAGGTCTATGTGTCCAGTCTCAGCGGCCCGGAAAAGGCCAGAGAATCGGCAGAGGGTCTGCGCAGTGCAGGAGGCTATATCAAGCGGGAGGTATTCCGCCGGCTGAAAATGCGCAAGGTGCCTTCTCTGCATTTCATTGCAGATGATTCCATTGCACACAGCGCAAAGATCAACGAGATGCTGCATCATGTGCAGCCCTCTGTGGAAGAAGAACCGGAGACCTCCGAGGGGGAGGAATAAGATATGAAGTATCTATCCGTACAGGAGACGGCGGCGCACCTGACTGCGTGTGAGAGCGCCGAGATCCTCATTCACCGAAGCCCCGACGGAGACTGCATCGGCAGCGGCTATGCCCTGCTGTATGCCCTGCGTCAGATGGGCAAAAAGGCCCGGGTGGTCTGCCATGACCCCATTCCGGAGCGGTATCACTTCATGCTTCCGGAGGTGCAGACCCTGGAGCTGTTCCATCCGGAGCTGATCGTGGCTGTGGATGTGGCGGATGAAAAGCTGCTGGGAGACGGCCTTCTGGAGCAGTATACCGGGAAGATCGATCTCTGCATTGACCATCACATCTCCAACACGGAATATGCAGAGGCGCTTTGCCTGGATGGCCAGGCGGCGGCCGCCGCTCAGGTGCTCTATGCGGTGCTGAAGGAGATGCCGGTCACCATCACAAAGGAGATCGCAGCCTGCCTGTATACAGGCCTGGCTACGGATACGGGCTGCTTTATGTATGATAATGTAAGCCCCCGTACCCTGCGGATCGCAGCGGAGATCATGGAGCAGCATCCGGATATTCCCTATGCGCAGATCAACCGGAACATGTTCATCGTCAAGAGCATGGGACGCATCCGGCTCGATCAGCTTCTGGCCGGACAGCTGGAGAGCGCTCTGGACGGACAGTGCATGCTGATCTGCGTGACACGCAGTCTTATGGAAGAATACGGCCTGGATGAGTCCGAGCTGGAGGGGATCGCAGGATTCCCCCTGCAGGTAGAGGGCGTTCAGGTGGGTATTGTTATGAAGGAGCGTGAGAAGGGCGTCTTTAAGGTATCCATGCGCTCCGCAGATTGGGTGAATGTGTCTGCCATCTGCCAGACCCTGGGCGGCGGCGGCCACATCAAGGCGGCCGGCTGCACTATAAACGGCTCTGCGGAGGAAGCAAAGCGGATCCTGATAGACGCTGTGGCGAAAGGAATGGCGAAGGCGTGAACGGAATTTTATGTATGAATAAGCCGGAGGAATTTACCTCCTTTGATGTCATCGGCAAGCTCCGGGGGATCCTCCGGATGAGAAGACTGGGGCATACAGGGACTCTTGATCCCATGGCCACAGGCGTTCTGCCGGTGCTGGTGGGAACGGCGGCCAGAGCCTGCGACATTATGCCGGATCAGGACAAGACCTATCGTGCAGAGGTGCGGTTCGGGCTTTCCTCCGATACACTGGATATCTGGGGAAAAATTACCCAGGAATATCCCGATATGCATGTAACGCAGGAGGCGCTGGAGGAAATTCTTCCGCAGTTTGTGGGAGAGATCGGGCAGCTTCCGCCCATGTATTCTGCTGTATCGGTCGGCGGAAGGCGGCTCTATGAGCTGGCCCGACAGGGCATCGAGACCGAGCGTCCGATGCGCCGTGCGCAGATCTATGATATCACCCTTCATCGCTTTGATGAGGAGAGCCAGACGGCCGATCTGACCGTTTCCTGCGGAAAGGGAACATACATCCGCAGTCTGCTGTCCGACATCGGACAGGCTCTGGGCGGCGATGCTGTTATGACGGGCCTTTGCCGGACCAAGGCCAGCGGCTTTCTGCTCAGCCAGTGCTATACCTTTGAGGAGGTAGCAGAGGCTGTGGAAAATGGCACGCTGGAGCAGCTTCTTGTTCCCACGGACAGGCTCTTTGAGGTCTATCCGAAGCTGCATCTCAATGAGATGCAGACACGGATGTACCGCCGCGGCGTGAAGCTCGATCTGAGACGTGTGCAGAATATCTGCACAGGGCAGACGGATTATACGGTATATGGCGCAGACGGCGTTTTTATCGGCACGGCCAGAGCAGACTTTGAAAAGCGAGAGCTGCGTGTGGGCAAGAATTTTATAGAAGGGTAAGGAATGCACATCATGAAGCTTGTGACGGATCCTCTTTGTCAGGAAAGTGCGGTGGCACTGGGATTATTTGACGGCGTTCATCTGGGACACCGCAGAGTGCTGGCGGCGGCCGCCGGCGGCCGGGAGCAGGGGCTTGTACCCTGTGCCTTTACCTTTGATACGGAGACGCTGCCACGGAAGCATGGGAAGCCCTTTGCCTGTCTCTATACCCAGTCCCACAAGCTGACCCTTCTCCGGGAATGCGGCATGGAGGCCGTCTATGCGCCCTCCTTTGCAGCCCTCCAGGAAATGGATGGAGCAGCCTTCTGCGGAGAGATCCTCTGCAAAAAGCTCCGTGCGAAAAGGGTCTTCTGCGGCCGGGATTTTCGCTTTGGCCGGGGTGCAGGCTGGGGCTTTGAGGAGCTGTGCACATTCGGCGCTGAAATGGGCTTTTCAGTACATGAGATCGAGCCGGTGCTTCTGGGGGGAGAGAAGGTCTCCTCCACGAGAATACGGGCTGCGCTCAAAGAGGGACAGCCAAGGGAAGCCGCCCTGCTTCTGGGCCGGCCCTATGCTGTCACCGGAGCGGTAATGCATGGAAAGGCGCTGGGACGGACGATCTCCTTTCCCACCATCAATCAGCACTTTGTGAAGGGACAGCTTGTCCCGAAGCACGGCGTGTATATCAGCCGTGTGCATACGCCCCTGGGTACCTTCCGGGGCCTTACCAACGTGGGTATAAAGCCTACGGTCTCCGAGGAGAAAATCCCTCTTGCGGAGACGCATCTCCTTGATTTTCAGGGAGATCTGTACGGAGCGGCGTGCAGCACGGAGCTGCTGGAATTTTTGCGTCCCGAACAGAAATTTGAAAGTATAGATGCACTCCGCCGTGCCATCGCACAGGATCGTGAAAGGGCACAGGCGTTTTTATAAAATCAATCGAAAGGAAGAATTCCACATGGAAAAGAGAGTCAGAACCCGGTTTGCACCCAGCCCCACAGGCTATATGCACATCGGCAATCTGCGCACGGCTCTGTATGCCTATCTCATTGCCAAGAAGCAGGACGGCGATTTTATCCTGCGCATTGAGGATACGGATCAGGAGCGTTATGTAGAAGGCGCAGTAGACGTGATTTATAATACCCTGCGTATTGCAGGTCTGAACTGGGATGAAGGCCCGGATATCGGCGGCCCGGTGGGTCCCTATGTACAGTCTGAGCGTATGGGCATGTTCAAGTCTTATGCGGAGGAGCTGGTGAAGAAGGGTCACGCCTACTACTGCTTCTGCGATAAGGAGCGGCTGGACAGCGTCCGCAAGGCTCAGGAGGAGGCCCACATGGATCCGATGTATGACCGCCACTGCCGAGAGCTGTCTCCGGAGGAGGTCGAGGAGAAGCTCCGTGCCGGCGTTCCCTATGTCATCCGGCAGAAGATGCCCCTCACTGGCACAACGACCTTCCACGATGAGATCTACGGTGATATTTCTGTAGAAAACAGCACCCTGGACGATCAGGTGCTCATCAAGACAGACGGTATGCCGACCTATAATTTCGCAAATGTGGTAGATGACCATCTCATGGGCATCACCCATATCGTAAGAGGAAACGAGTATCTGTCCTCTGCACCGAAATATAATCTGCTGTATCAGGCCTTCGGCTGGGATGTTCCCGTATATATCCACTGTGCGCCTGTTATGAAGGACGCTTCGCACAAGCTGTCCAAAAGAAACGGTGACGCCTCCTTCCAGGATCTCATGGCCAAGGGCTATCTGCCGGAAGCCGTGATCAATTATATCTGTCTGCTGGGCTGGGCACCTACCGGCGAGCAGGAGATCTATACTCTGGATGAGCTGAAGCAGGCCTTTACGCTGACCGGTATCAGCAAGTCTCCGGCCATTTTCGATGGCATGAAGCTGAAGGCCATCAACGCAAAGTATGTGGCAAAGCTCTCTCCGGAGCAGTATGCGGAGATCGCAATGCCCTACATCAAGGACGCTGTGAAGCGGCAGATCGCAGATGAAGCGCTCCTGTGTCATGTGCTCCAGCCGAGAACAGAGGTTTTCACGGATATTGCAGAGCAGGTGGATTTCATTGACGTACTGCCGGAATATGATCTGGAGATGTACCGTCACAAGAAGATGAAGACTACGCCGGAGACCGCTCTGGAAGCCCTTCAGAAGGTGCTGCCGGTGCTGGAGGCACTGGAGGACTGGTCTGCCGACGGCATTCATACAGCTGTATTCGGTCTCATTGAGCAGCTGGGCGTGAAGAACGGCTGGATGCTGTGGCCGATCCGTACAGCCGTTTCCGGCAAGCAGTGCACACCGGGCGGCGGCATTGAGCTTTGTGCGATCCTGGGTAAGGAGGAGACTCTTTCCAGAATCCGAACCGGCATTGAGAGACTCTCCTGAGCTTTCAGTGCACCATCACAGTATTATCACAATATAACTGTATAATAGCAGTACATTTGTGCATCGACGTATAAAGGAGGCATTCATCGATGATTGAGGTTAAAAACCTGACGAAATACTACGGCGATCATCTGGCGGTGGATAATATCAGCTTTACCGTGGAGGACGGCGAGATCCTCGGATTCCTCGGCCCCAATGGTGCGGGCAAGTCCACCACTATGAATATGCTCACCGGCTACATCAGCTCATCCTCAGGACAGGCACTCATTAACGGTGTGGATATTCTGGAGGATCCCATCAAGGCCAAGGCCAGCATCGGCTATCTGCCGGAGCTGCCGCCCCTGTATCAGAACATGACCGTTATGGGCTATCTGAACTTTGTGTACGACCTGAAGAAGTGCAAGCTCCCCAGAAAGTCCCATCTGAAGGAGATCTGTAACCTGTGCAAGATCACGGATGTATCTCACCGGATCATCCGTCACCTGTCCAAGGGCTACCGCCAGCGTGTGGGTATGGCCCAGGCTCTGGTAGGCAATCCGCCCATTCTGATTCTGGACGAGCCGACCGTTGGTCTCGACCCGAAGCAGATCATTGAGATCCGGAATCTGGTAAAGAAGCTGGGCAAGCGTCACACGCTGATCCTGTCCTCTCACATTCTGTCCGAGATCCAGGCGGTCTGTGACCGTGTGATCATCATCAACAAGGGCAAGATGGCGGCAAACGATACACTGGAAAATCTCACCAAGAGCATTTCCAGCATCAACCGCATGATCGTCCGTCTGGACGGCAAGCGGGAGGAGGTGCTGACTGCGATCCGCAGGATCCCGGGCGTGACCAGCGTCCGTGCAGATATGGAGCGTGAAAACGGCATCTATGACTATGAGATCGTAATGGAGCAGGATGCAGACATCCGCATTATGCTCAATGAAATGTGCCATGAGCACGGCTGGTCTATCTATAAGATGGCATCTGATGAAATGACGCTGGAGGACATCTTCATGCGGATCACCATGGGCGAAGGAATGCCCGATGAAGCGGCCAGCAAGAAGAAGCCGGTGATCCGTCTGGTAACACCGGAGGAGCAGCGTGCACAGGCTGAGGCCCAGGCGGAAGCAGAAGCCGCAGCCGGCGAGTCCGAGGAAAAATCCGACGAGGGAGGAAATGAATAATGGGTGCGATTTTCAGACGTGAAATGGGAGCCTTTTTTACCTCCCCTGTTGCTTATGTATATCTGACAGTCTACTATGTCTTTGCAGGCGTATGCTTCTATCTGTTTACCCTGTCCTACGGCATTGCTGATATGTCCAGCTTTTTCTCCATGCTGTTCTGGGCAAACTTCCTGCTGATCCCGGTGCTGACCATGCGCAGCTTCAGTGAGGAAAAGATGCAGAAAACGGATCAGGGTCTGCTGACCGCTCCGGTTTCGCTGGGCGGCATTGTGCTGGGCAAATATTTTGCGGCTCTGATGATGTATACCATCGGTGTGGCCATCATCTTTGTATATGCCCTGATCCTCAGCTTTTTCGGCACAGTGGCCTGGGGCATCGTAGCGGCGAACTTCATTGCCCTGCTGCTGCTGGGTGCAGCCTTTATTGCCGTGGGCGTGTTTATCTCCTCTCTGACAGAGAGCCAGTTCATCGCCTATATCATCAGCCTGCTGCTGCTGCTGGTTATGTGTGTTATGCAGGAGCTGGCGGGCCTGATCGAGGGTGCAAGCGTTCCGGAGCTGTTCCAGCCCGTTGTAAATCTGCTTGCCACAGGCATGAATGCGATTTCTTTCTACAATAAGTTTTACGATTTTACATGCGGACTGTTTGACCTGTCCAGCGTGCTGTTCTATGTGAGCACAGCGGCTGTGTTTAACTTCCTGACAGTTCGTGTACTGGAAACCCGTCGCTGGAGATAAGGAGGCCGAGCATGAAGGAAAATACACAGGAAATGCTGCACAGCGACCAGCTGGATGATAAGCAGCGCAAAAAGCTGAAGTTCCGCAAGAAGCTGAAGTACGGCACCATGGCCACAGCGGTTACAGCGGTTGTGATCGTCGTTGTGGTACTGATCAATGTTCTGGTGAGCATGCTGGCGGATGTCCGTATCGATCTTACAGAGGATCATGTATATGATGTTTCTGAGGAGACTGTGGACTATGTAAAGAATCTCGACCAGGATGTGGAGATCGCCATCTCCGTAGAGCAGGATACCCTTCAGGACCTGTTCGGTACGACCGAGATGATCATCAGCGAGACCCTCTCCAAGTATGAGGACTATTCCGACCATGTGTCTGTGACCTTCTTTGATACGACGAAGGATCCGGACGTTCTGTCCAAGTACCAGACGCTGTACAACGGCGATATCAGCTCGGGCTGCGTGATCGTAGCCAGCGGCGAGCGCTGCAAGGTATACAGACTGCTGGAAATGTTCGACATCGACAGCAACAAGTATTATGAGTATATGTACGGCTACTGCTCCTTCTCCGAGATCATCACCGGATATAAGGGTGAGCAGATGCTGACCAACGCCATCATGAACGTAACCGACGCAAATGTAAAGCGTGTGGGTATGATCGAGGCGGCCAACGAAAACTACATCTTCAGCGCTACACAGGGCAATGCCTATGTGATCGAGTCTCTGGCCACGCTGCTGGATGACAATGGCTATGATGTAACAAGAGGTCTGGATATTGCAACAGCAGAGCTGAGCCCGGATGAATATGACATTCTGGTGCTGCCGGCTCCGGTGAATGACCTGAGCGTGGATGCCATCGAGCGTCTGACGGATTTCCTCCACAATGACGGAACCCAGGGCAAGCAGCTGCTGTACATTGCAGACTATACACAGGGCGACACCCCGAATCTGGATGCCTTCCTGAAGGAATGGAACATCGTGATCGGCGACAGCGTGATCAACGATGCCGACGAGAAAAGCCAGGTTGTCAACACCTATGATGTATATTACAACAGAGGTCAGGCGATGATCGCCCCCAGCGTTACCATTGCCACCACCGATTACAGCGGCAGTCTGGAGAATGCCTCCCTGCCGATCGTAGCGCCCTTCGCCCGTCCGATCACAGAGGAGAAGGCCAACAACGGACGCGTGGTGATCCCGCTGTGGCAGACCTCCGAATCCTCCTATGAGGTATCTCTGACGGATTCCGAGGCCACCGATACCTCCGATACAGGCGCACATACCGTAGCCTGCATTGTGCAGAATCAGCAGAATGTAAACAATGAGATCGTGGAGAGCGACCTGCTGGTGCTGTCCTCCATGTCTATGCTGGATACCATGATCGTATCCGATACGGCTTATAATAACGGCGAATACGTCATCAGTGCGCTGAACACCCTGTGCGGCAAAGAGGCCAGCACGGTTATTGCCTCCAAGAGCATGGCGGCGGCTACACTGGATATTACTACTGACCAGATCGATGTGATCAAGTGGGTGGTATGGCTGGCCATTCCGGCTCTGGTCGTAGCAGGCGGCGTGGTTATGGCCATCCGCAGAAGAAGCCGCTAAGAAACAGAGAAAGGATCGTGCCGAATGAATAAGAAAATAATCGGACTCATCGGCGGCTGTGTTCTCATTGCAGGACTGGCCGGAGCTGTCGCTGTTGTTTCCCAGAAGCAGGCGGCAGAGCAGAGCAGCAGTGAAGCGGAGGAAGCCGAGCAGAGCAGCGCAGCAGATCCGGCTCTGCTGGTGCTTTCTGAGCAGGAGCCGAATCATGTGGCTTCCGTGGCTGTCACCAACAGCACCGGTTCTTTTGAGATCGTCCGCACAGCCGAGGCGGATGAGGACGCCGGTACAGATGCTGTATTTGGCGTAAAGGGCTGGGAGGATATTCCGGCCAACACCTCTGTAGCCTGGACACTGGCCAATAATATCGCCTCTCTGAGTGCGACCTCCATCGTTCTGGAGGACTGCACGGATATGGAAAAATACGGTCTGGGCGATGAGGCCGCCAGAGCGGAGCTGACCTTTGATGACGGCAGCACCTTTGCCTTCCGTGTGGGAAGCTCTGTTTCTGATGGGGAGAATAACTATTTCGCAGTAGAGGGCGAGGACACGGTATATGCAGTCAAGACCTCTCTGGTGGCCAACTACCTGAAGGCTGCGGAGGATTTCCTCTCCCTGACGCTTCTGGAAGCGCCGGCGGATGATGAATATCCCATTGTAAATTCCCTCACCGTATCCAGAGAGGATATGGAAAAGGACATCGTGCTGACCTATAATGACGATGCAAACAATGAGAATACAGGCGGAACAGCGGCCAGTCATGAGATGACCTCTCCGATCTCTGCTTACCTCAGCGTTGAGCGTTCTACGGATATCATCACAGGTATTTTCGGCCTGCGTGCGGACGGGATTCTGAAGCTCTATCCGGAGGATGGAGATCTGAAGGAATATGGTCTGGACACACCCTTCGGAACAGCGGTAATGGACTGTGATGACGGGAATGTCTACACGCTGAATATAGGCGACCGCTTTACAGAGACAGACGAGGAGACAGGTGCATCGGCCGCCTGGTATCCGGTGATGCTGGAGGGCATAGATGCCATTTATAAGATGGCGGAGGAGGACTGCCTGTGGGCGGATGTAACGCCTACGGACCTGGCCTCCAGCCTGGTGCTTGCAACCTATGTGTGGGATATTGCAGAGATGAACATCACCGCCGAGGGACAGGAGTCCATGCACTTTGAGATCACCGGCGAGGATAAGGATACGGCGGTCGTGAAGCTCAATGGTGAGGACTGCGATACAGAGCGTTATCGTCTGTTCTACACCTTCCTGCTGGAGACCAAGGCGGAGTCTGTGGCTCTGGATGAGGAGCCGGTGGGCGAGCCGGAGATCACACTCTACTTCCGCACGCACGATGGCAGCAAGGAGCAGGAGATCTGCTTCTATCGTCAGGATGCCTTCAATTGTCTCATTACCATCAACGGTGTATCCAGCTTCAGCTGTCGGGCCTCCTTCATGGATACCTTCAAGGAGAACATGGCACGGTTTGATACGGACGAGGATTTTGACAAGACATGGAGCTGACGTCGCTCCCATTTGACATAAGCCAGATTGATTACAAGAAAGGATGGTCAGAATGCAACAGGAATATATTATGTACAAGGGTTATCCGCTGGTAAGAAGCGGTAACTGTATCTACTACGGATATATGTCAGATCCGTTTGTGACACAGCTTCAGATTCTGCACAATACAAAGCAGGGACAGCTGGATGTGGCTGATAAGATCAAGGTTTATCAGATTTCCACGGATGAGAAGCTCAATCCGGTGGAGGCTATCGTTCAGTCCTCCGTTCGCACAAGTCTGTACGATGCACTTGATCTGGCCAATGCCTGGCTGGAGCGGGCTGGCAAGAAGGAATAACAGAGCCTAAAAAAGAGCCGCTGCAATTTTGCAGCGGCTCTCAGTCTGTAGGAAAAGTCGGATTTTCCGCATAAGGCTCCCCTTAGTAAGGGGAGCTGTCGGCACGAAGTGACGACTGAGGGGATTGAAAAAGCACGCAAAATCGTAAGTTTTCTCATGCCTTACAATCCCCTCCGTCAC
>JAFUQX010000044.1 GCA_017472145.1 Ruminococcus sp.
ACAGCAACTTGCAGTACAGACTGCATAAGGAGGTGCGGAAATGTCAAGGTTCAACCTGAACCGGAACGGCTTGAAAAAGGCTCAGTCCCCGCTTCGGCAGTATGGCTGGCGTGGTACACAGTTTCAGGTGAAGCTTGTCCGCCAACGTCTGAGCAACGGTAAATTCCGCACAAAGCCCCATATCGTCCGTGGTAAGAAAGAATATCACAGCAGCAACAGGGGGTTGCTGCATAAAACAGTAAACCTCCGATACCGCATAAAGGGTGATATTCCGTCAATCAGCAAGAATATCCGAAGCATTCAGCCGCGCACATGGAAGGGCAAAGCTGCAAAATTCGCTCTGCAAACTTCATATACCGCCATGGAAGGCACTGCTAAAACAGCAGCAAACGTAGTAATTGGCACTGGACTTGCTGCGGAAACTGCTGCAATCAAGCTGGGAGAGGCCGGACTGCGAGCTGGTCACAACTACATAAAGCAAAAGCTTGAACAGTATTACCGTGATGAGAAAACGGGAACTTACTATAAAGGCACATATGCTGGTGCGAAGCTTACAATTCATGCAACAAAAGAAACGATCGCTCACTTCAAGCAGAAAAAACAAAATCGGCTTGAAAAGGAACGGTACAGGCTGCAAAAGCAAACGCTGCATAATTTCAAGCATAAGACCTATAAGGTGAAGCTTGCTGAAAACAAGCGTATTTTGCATAAAAATAAGCAGAGATACAAGCTGAAAAAAGAACTTTATCTGTACAAAAACGGAGAAAGGCTATCGAATTCAACCTATAAAAAGCTGGTAAAACGCCAGAAAAAACGGTATAAGCTGAATAAAAAAATCCTGAAAAATGAGAAAAAGCAGCTGAAAACCAATAAGCGTTTTATGGCGAAAAATGTGCGGAATCAGCGCAGAATCGCTCGTTATTCATCTGCGGGACTGCTTGTGTTGAAGCCTGCAAAATACACTTGGAAACAAATGAAATCATCAGCATGGCAGAAGGCTGTCCATGCTGATGAGAATAATGATTTTCTGGAGCTTGCAGACAAAGCAAAAAACCATATTTATGATCCAGTGAAGCGGCATTACAGCAAACAGAACAAGCTTCAAAGGAAACAGAAAAAGCGCAGCAGCTTGCAGAAGAAAGAGCAAAAACAGAATCATAAGCTGCACAAACAGGAGGATAAACTCCAGAGAAAAAGCAACAATGCAAAGAATAGAAAGCGCAGAAGAAATCTCAAAAAATCCGAAAAAACATTTATGGAAAGACTAAAGGACAGCTTTAAATCAGCTGGAAAATTCGTTAAAAACGTATTTGAGAAGGAAGCAATGGCGTTTCTAAAAGCAATTCTTGTACCGTTTTTACTGATTCTTCTTCTGCTGGTATTTCTTATGACAATGCTGACTTCCTGTTTTTCAAGCGGTACTTTTGTTCTTGCTACCTACTCCGCAAGAGATGATGCTCTATCCAATGCGGAAGAATACTACACGAAGCTTGCACACAACATGAACCAGAACATTCTGAAACTCAATACGTCCAGCTGGAAAATCGGTCTGAGTGCGCTGGGTGCGGACACATCCGATATGAGTGATAAGCCTACGGAACTCTACTGGGGACGCAGCGTACACTTTGACTATGACCCAGCATATGACTTTGACCCATATAAGCTGTGGAGTTTTCTGTGTGCATATTACTATGATTTCGAAGAAGGAGCAGACATTGAGTTCTGGGAGTACGGCAGTGATACTGAGGATGTAATTAAAGAGATATTTGAAGCGGAATATCTGTTTGAATGCAGCTATCAGAACGGTTCAAGATGGGAAGAACTTGCTGACTATAATTTTGCTTCTCCGGATGGTTACCGAAAAAAATGCTTGGAAAACAACCTAACTTGGGATGATTCCGGAAATGTGATCGGAACAATTAAAACGGGTTATACACCTGAATCACTTGGTGCATTCGTAAGCAACAATGGTGATGGTACATACACGATTTATTATAGCTTAAGCAATCTGGAGATCCTGAATTATAAGAAAAACTATGCTGCAACTGGTTGGTATGTCATGGATGAAGGCAGTGATATTGTAAATCCATCTGGAAATCTGCATTATATCTACGAAAATGGCGTTGAAAAGGTATACGGCAAACAATCCGGCGTGTATACATGGGACGACTATGAAGGCTGGGGCTACAATGTAGGAAATATTTGGCATAGCAGAGATAATGGATATTGGTTTGGATGGTATATGGAAGACGATTATGGCAATGTTCTTACATATCTAAGAGATACACCTATTGCAACCATTTCCAATGTTGATGCAGCGAATATGGGATTTTCCGACAGCGAAACCTACGGACGTTATACATACTATCAGAAGTATGAATGGAGAACAGACTGCCAGCTCTACTACAACGTAAAGCAGCTGAAAACCTTTGACGAGGTTATTGAAGATAAACTCTCGAGTATGTCACACGGTGATGAGCGCCTGGAATATTATCTGCTCCTTATGGGTAAAGACGGCGAAGAATCCAAAGATCTGTACGGCAATCATCAGACGCTGCATTGGATACTTGATGGGGACAGCATTACTGATTATGTGAAATCCAGCAGAATCTATAACGGGTATGGATATGATATGCAGGAGTGGAATGCAAGGCACTGTAATCTTGGCAGCAGCTTCCATAAGGGAATAGATGTCCTCTATCCCATCGGATCACCGATATACTCACCATTAGAATGCGAAATCAAAAGCTATGATGCAGACAAACAAATCATTGTGCTGAGAGCGACTAATGTAAACTATTGGTTTGAGGATAGCGGAGAAGGTAAAACTCGTGATACCGAGGTAACAATCGTCAATGCAACCTTGCTTGATGGATACGCAGAGGGCGATACATTAGCATATGATGAGCAATTCGCAATTTCTACCGGACAAAGGAAATGTGATACCATATTCAACTTGCATACAAGTTACATGCATATCAAGGTGGAAATTGATATAAATGGTATTGGCTGGGACTTCATAGACCCACGGCTTGTATTCTACTAAAAAGGAGGAAACTCATGGCACAGTCAAGAAATGAGAAAAAACTTGAAAAGCTGAGAATCAGATATGCGGAATTAACTCAGCGTATCAAGGAAGATACACAAGAAAGAGCACAGATTGAACATGACATTGAAATGCTTGAAGCTGCTGCAATTACATCGTTCATGAAGGCGAACAAAATCATCCCTGATAAGGACTTCATGAGTCGGTTGGCTCTTACGCAAAAACTGGTGAACAGCGGCTATTCATCGGAAGAAATGGAGCAGCTTTTTGATTTGAAGAAAGCTCGGGAAATTACAATTCAGGAGGGAAACAAAAATGAAGATGTATAAGATGGTTTCAGCTTTGACAGCAGCAGCTCTGATTGCTGTCGGAGGAACAATATCCGTATACGCTGACAATGAGATTACAGAAGAATCAATAGATACTGTAACAGAGGAATTTGTTGAAGAACCTGCGATTGAGGATGAAACCTCTATTTCTGACGATTCTGCGGAATCTGAGGATATGGACGCAGCAATGGATATGTTCGGAGATTTATTCTCAGAAGCACTGATGAACGGCGAATGGACTATCTCAGAGGATGTTTCAACGGAAGAATCTACACCGGATTACTTCAGTGACCCGTACTACGATACAGAGGGTAACGCAACACTCATCAAGGAAAATGACATCATTTATGACAGTGAAGAAATGCAGTTCATCGCTGTAACTACAAGAGATGGAAGCGTGTTCTATGTACTTATTGACTACACTGCTGAAAGCGGAAAGGATAATGTTTACTTCCTGAATAAGGTTGACGCTTATGACCTCTATGCGCTGCTATACGCTGGCAATGAAGATGATGAGAACACAGCGGTGATTGATCCGGAGGACGCAGAAGCAGCAGCTCAGGCTGCTAACAGTAACAAAGCAAAGCCTTCCACTACAACCGTCACCAATCAAAGCGGAACAGCTGAGGGTGAAACCGGAACAGAAACTACAACCGAAACTACTGAAACAAAATCTAATTCCGGTATGATGTCCTCCTTGCTTCTCATTGGTGTTGTTGTAGTTCTCGGCGTTATCGGTTTCTTTGCATTCAAGCTTCTGAAAAAGCCGAAGGCAGCTGCTCCGGCAGATGATATGTACGATGATGAGGATGGAGATATCGAGTTTAATAGCGAGGACGAAGAATTCTAAACTTCTTCCCCACTGGGGCAGAAGTGGAACATGAAAGGACAAAACAATGAAAAAGACAGTAATCTTTGGTGTTATTGCTTGTATTATCGGTCTGATTGCTTGCGCTGCAAAGAGTAAACAGAAAAATGAAGCTCTGAATGACAAGTACGACAGGCTTATGAAAGATGTCGTTGCAAATGATGCGGAAGCAGATCTGTAAAATAACAGCAGAACAGCAGATTTCTTCCGGCTGAGAGGAAATCTGCTGTTTTTTACGTAGAAAGGAAAATTACTTATGAAGTTAGTCATAGCCGAAAAGCCATCCGTAGCCAGAGCAATTGCGCCTGTTCTGGGTGCAAACGCCAAAAAGGACGGCTGCACGGAGGGCAATGGATACATCGTATCATGGTGCTTCGGACATCTTGTGGGACTTTCCATGCCAAATGATTATGGTGATATGTGGAAAAGCTGGAGCTTTGAAACGCTGCCTATGATTCCGGACAAGTGGAAGTTTAAAGTAACTGACAGCTGCAAGGCGCAGTTTAACATCCTGAAAAAGCTGATGAATGACAGCAGAGTGGATGAAATTATATGCGCTACGGACGCTGATCGTGAGGGCGAATGCATCTTCCGCTATGTGTATAACCTGTCCGGCTGCCGTAAGCCTGTGAAACGTCTGTGGGTATCATCTCTGGAAGAATCGGCTATCAGAGACGGCATGAATAAGCTCAAAGACGGCAGAGAATACGATAACCTCTATTATGCTGGATTCGCAAGAGCCAAGTCTGACTGGCTGGTTGGCATGAACGGTTCTCGTCTGTTTTCTATCCGCTATAAAGCGAAACTCAACACAGGTCGGGTTCAGACTCCTACGCTTGCAATGATCGTGCAGCGTGATTATGACGTAAAGAATTTCGTAAAGCAGAAGTATTTTACTGTAGAGCTTGACTGCGGAACATTCACTGCATCCTCTGAGCGTATTGACGATGAAGCAGCTGCGCAGAGAATTGCTGCTTCCTGTAACGGCAAGACGGCTACTATTACAGAAGCAAAGAGAGAAACTAAAAAGTCGAATCCTCCAAAACTCTACGATCTGACCACCTTGCAGCGTGATGCAAATAAGCTGCTGGGGTACACAGCGCAGCAGACACTTGACTATATGCAGTCTCTGTATGAAGCAAAGCTGGTTACATATCCACGAACAGACAGCCAGTATCTCTCTGACGATATGGAAGAATCTACTCTGAATGTAGTAAATGCGCTGTTTCATGCAGAAGCATTCAAGCCAATCGCACCGGACGTACCCTTTGCGCCGGATATAAAGCGGTCTATCAATAACAAGAAAGTCACCGGACATCATGCAATTATACCTACGATAAATGGCGCAAGATTTGACCTTGAATCACTGCCTTCCGGTGAAAGAAACATACTTCTCCTTGTTGCATCCAGACTGATGTGCGCAGCTGCTGCACCTCATGAGTATATTTCCATGAGCGTAAAGGTTTCATGTGAGGGTACTGTTTTCTCAGCTAACGGCAAGAAGGTCACTGAAACGGGATGGAAGTCCCTTGATGATAAGGCTAAGGCTGTTTTCAAGAATCTTTCCAAGAGCAAGGACGAAGAATCCTCGGAAGATGAAAAAAGTCTGCCCGAACTTACGGAGGGACAGACCTTTGACAACGTATCAGCGAAAAAGGCTCAGCACTGGACAAGTCCTCCGAAGCCTTACACAGAAGCTACGCTGCTCTCTGCAATGGAACACGCCGGACAGGATGAGTATGACGATGAGACTGAGAAAAAGGGACTGGGAACTCCTGCGACTCGTGCAGGAATTATTGAAGCTCTTGTCAAGAACGGCTATGCAGAGCGTAAGAGCAAGCAGATCACAGCTACAGAAAAGGGCGTAAATCTGATTCAGGTTGTTCCGGATGAAGTTAAGTCACCGAAGCTGACTGCTGATTGGGAAATGCAGCTCCAGCATATCGAGCGTGGAGAATGCAGTCACGATGCGTTTATGCAGGAGATCACAGGCTTTGTGCGTGGCATTTGCAGCAAGTACGGCAGCTCTGATAGTAGCGTTTCATTTACTACAGGCAATTGCCCGAAGTGCGGTAAAGAAATCAAGAAAGGTAACTACGGCTTCTACTGCACAGGAAGATGCGGTATGAATATTGGCAAGGTCTACGGCAAGGAGCTGACAGAAACTCAGGTGAAGAAGCTGCTTTCAGGCAGTTCGGTTTCCTATACCAAGGATGGCAAAAAGACTGTGGTTCTGCCGGAAGTGGTGGAGAATGAGTATAATGGGAAGACGTTTTATCAGTGGAGAACGAAGAGATGGTGATAAACTCTCATGGCAAGAGCAAAAACTGAAAAAAAGCTGCTATGCTTTACAGACCTTGATCTGATGAACAGAATACTTAAAGACAGAGCAGAAGTGGAGAATCGCAGCGAATCTTCAATCGTAGAACAGTTTTTATTAGGAAGTATGCTCTCGTGGCATGGTCAAATAAGGGATATTCTGATTAACCATCTTTATGCTGAAAATGGTGATGTGAAAAGAACATTGACACATTTTTTTATGTATCTTAAACTTAACTGCTGCGGAATAAGCACTCACTATAAGACTTTATCACCACTTGTTTTATTCGCATTCTATAACAGTATAAAATCATCTGATGAAAACAACAAAAACTTCGCAGAACTTACAGATGAAAAGCAGCGAATCATTCTATCACTTATAAGAGATGCTGTTCAGGAACTTGAAACTTGCAACGAGGATAAAGCTGCTGCCGGAGTGAAATTGTTGCGACAATTCGATGAATTCCCAAACAGTTATGGAGTCAGGGAGATTTATTTGTTCCTTTTAGAGTGCATAGAACCATTGAAGGAAATGTCAATGACATATGACTTACTCATCCATCTTGCTGAGCTTGGTGAGTGGTCAAATGACTGCCAAACAAGACTGGAACTTGTTGATGCTATGAATAAAGTTGTGGGAATAACACAGTTTGAATGAAATGAAAGGGCTAACTATCATGGATGAAATGAGAAATCCGCTAAGGATTCTCGCTTTCTCAGATATGCATTGGTATACCAATGAAGAACTGAATCGCATTAAAAGTCTTGATTATGACCTCTGTGTACTGCTCGGAGACATTCCAGTACCAGCCGTCAGATTGATAAAAAGATATGTTGATGACAAGCCATTGCTTGCAGTTGCTGGAAATCATGATGATTGGAACACTCCAGAACGTGGCGGTGCTGAAAACATTCATGGACGATGTGTCACACGCTGCGGATATACATTCGCAGGAATTTCCGGTTCTGCTCGATACAAACAAGGTAATTATCCAATGCATACACAGCGTGAAAGTATGAAAATTGGTAAAAGACTGGAAAAAGCGGACATACTGCTCTCTCATGATTCTATGTATCACTTAATAAGCAGAGATGATGCACACGCTGGTTTGCTGGGAATTGATTTATACAACCTGAAGAACAGAGTTAAACTGAACCTCTGCGGTCATCACCATACTCCAGCAATTGGAAAACGCTGGGGTACAACTACAATATGTGTATTCCGATGCGCATTGATTAGCTATCCGAATATGACCGTGGAAGGTATCTTCTAAAATTTGAAAGGACTAACTATCATGGATGAAATGACAAATGAAACAATGGAAATGGAAGTAACAACAGCTGCCATGGAGGTAGATACTGAAAAGCACGAAAGATTCAAGGCTGAATCAAAGGAGCGTATGAGTAAGCTCTGCGCTCAGATTGCAATGCTGGAGAAGATCGCAGCAAAGCGCAGCGTTGATTATACTCAGCCGGATGTAGAGAAGATGTTTGCCTACATGGAAAAGAGACTTTCCGACTGCAAGGCTACCTTCATGGCGCATTTTGATGATGAGGAAGAAGCAAAGAATAACTTTGATTTTGAGTTTTAATCTATAAAACAACTTCTTCCCCACTGGGGCAGAAGTCGAAAGGAGAAACCTATGAATAATAAAAATCTTGAAACAGTAGCGCAGCTGCTCGGAGTGTCCTATGAGAGCCTGACACAGTTTCCGGAGGATGTACAGAACAGCATGACCGCTGTAATGGAGATGTTCGATATACAGACGGAGGAAGACGCTTCCGCTGCGTTGGATGAGCTGATGAGCATCTGGAAGAATGCAGTAATGGAAAGTGAAATCGCTGAAATTGCAAAGGCAACAGGTATTCTGCCGGAAGCAATAAAAAAGCTGCCGGAACAGACCCAGCAGCGAATTATCTACGAATATGGAATGACAGAGGACGCAGCGGAGGTTTACAAAACAGTCCAGACTGCCCTTGCTACGGTTGATTTGCCGGATGTGGCAGCACTTCTCGGCAAGCCTGTCTCAGACCTTGAACTGCTCCCTGTATCGGTTCAGACACAGCTCTGTGGAATGTATTCTATGGAGCGTGGAATCACGGAGGACGAGGAGCTTATTGCTTCACTGAATGAGATCCTCCAGTCTGAATCATGAGTACAATGATTGCTGTTGGTTGTGACTACATCCAGATTTCTGACAGGAAATTCAAAACCATAGAGACTGAAAATGCCCTGAGCATTGTAAAAGCTCTGGAACAGAGTGGGATTCAGTTTTCCGGAAAATACAATGATGAAAAGCTTATCCTGATTTATTCGTCCTCGGATAAAGATAAAGTTGATAACATCATTAGTCACAAATCCGAACTGGATGCAGAACAGCCGATTCAGGAGCGAAAGCCGGAGAGCAGCGAAGACTATAAAGCACTGCTGCCGGAGATTGCAGAAATGCTGAATATGTCAGTCTCAGCACTGGAAAAGCGTCCCTCAGACGTACAGATGATGCTTGTACAGATCTATACTGCAAACAGTTCAGCGGATTCGGTTACCATTCGTGAAGCATTGGGACAGGTAGTTGAGCTGAACACTGCCACAAGAGATGCAATCGCAAGAGAACGTGAACAGCAGCTTGTACAGCAGAATGCTCTTGAAAGTCAGAGGGAAACCGAACGGCAGAAAGCAATAGCAGAACAGGAAAGTCTGCGCTCTGGTGCAGCGGAAGATTCCGTTTGTATCCGTCCCAATATTCCTGTCACTGCTGAAAGACCGCAGAAAGGTTATATCACACGTCAGCAGCGTAACAGAATGGCGCAGGAGCTTCGGAACAAACAGAAGCAGACCGCAGCACAGGAACGTTCACCCGAAGAGCGTGTCAGGAAGAATGATGCGTAAATGAAAAAAGCTGATAAATGCTTCGTTCCAGAGGGGTACAATTCCCCAAGGAGAACACATTCATCAGCTTTTCAGTCAATGAAAGATAGGTGCTTCATTCCAGAGGGGTCTAATTCCCCAAGGAGAACGCACCTATCTGCTTGATAGTATATCACAACATTTGAAAAAAATCAATTAGAATTTTGGAGGAAGTAAAATATGCCTGTTATGGATTTAAATAAGAATGCAACTGCGTACATGAGTGAAGAAGACGTACTTGAAATGTATGAAAAGATCCAGCAGAATAGAAGCGAAAGCCAGAAATTCGCTGAGGATTTAGACAAATTTGCAAGCGGTAAAATGTCCACGAATGAAGTAATTACCGTAGGCGTAACTCCAAACGCTCTGCGTATTGCAGGTGAAGCATTAAAAGGCACAACTACAGAAGCAAGAATGCTTACTGTAAATCAAAGCGTGTTGCAAAACAGTATGAATGCTGAAAATATTGTTATGCACGGACATACAACAGGGCATGATCTGTCACTGGAATTACTAAAGCAGCTTCCTGAACACCTGAGAAATCCAATAATGATTTGCCAAGGCTCAAAAGATAATTCTATTGCCGTCATTACTGAACTCACCAACAAGAATGGGAAAAACATTTTGGCATCAGTTAACATTGATGTGCGTGGTAAAACAGGACAGGTAGACAAGATAACGTCTATCTATGGGAAAGATGACATGAAGGCATATCTTGAACACAACACAATACTTGCTTATAACAAAGAAAAAGCAGAAAGATTGTTCACGGACATAGGGGCTGATTCCCCACAGGCGACTTCAATCATCTGCTTTGATAATAGTATAGCATATTCCACGCAAAATGTCAAGTATCCGCAGGAAAATAATCTGGAACAGTCAGTTGAAAGACCTGCAACAGAGAAGCTGCTGCCGTTTCTCAATGCAAAGGCTAATAATCTTAATGCTAAGCTGGAAGTCCGTGCTGAAAAAATAGAAGTACAGGAAAACGCTATAGCACAGCGTGAAGCAAAGATCGACAAGCTCTCTGCAAGAGCCGACAGACTTGCAGATATGAATCTGATGCTTAAAAGCACTGTTGGTTCTCTGCCGTTCGTACAGAAGCTTATAGAGCGCAACGAGAATAAGATCAATAAGATACGGTCAAAACAGATTCCAAGACAGGAGGAGAAGATAAAGGAGCATGACAATGCAATATTGCAGCTTGAAAAGGAATCGAGTGTTATTCAGCATAAGCTCGATCGCTGCCTTGCTTTAAATGATACTATACGCAGCTTCACTATCTCCAATAACGCTGAACGTAGACAGAAGTTTGCTCAGGCTATGGATAATCTTCACAGCAGCACACTTAACTGTATGATTGACAAACGTGCAGAGCTGCGTGAACAAGCAGCAGTTCTTGAAAACAAATATAATGATCCGATATACAATAATCCGCTGTATGCAATGGATAAAGCATCAATTGCATCTACTATCAGAAAAACAAACAACAGGATAGACAAGCTTACGGATAAGATAAATACGTTATCCGGTGCGACTACACCGGTTACAGGCAGAACGGATGCGCAGATCGACACTGCAATGGAATGTACATCAGATAAGATTTCTGAGCATATGGAAAAGAGCGATTTCAGTATGCCGGCTATCTCTGAAGCTGTGTGTGTTGAGGTTATCGTTCAGCCGGAACAGCAGCGTGAACAGGATAATCCCTTGAAAAATGCTGAAATGGCGATGGAGGATGACTATAACAGCATTGATGGAATTATCAATAACGGTAAAAAAGAGGTTGATATTCCGCAACAGTCCGCAGAAATGCCAAGTAATGAAGCTACGCAGCCAGTTGCAGAGACTCAGAAAGAAGCGGAAAATTCCAAGCGAACAATTTCAGGAACTATTAACCAAGGATATTATAAAAGCCTTGCACCATCTGACCGTCTGATCACAATTCAACCAAGAGAAGTCGCTGAAAGAATGATGTCACGTCTTGAATTCGAGAATGTACAGTTTTCCGCTGTATCAAAAGCAAATGATATGGTCGCATTAACTGTATCAAAATCTGATGAAGCTGTACTTCGTTCAGTAGAAGAAGCTGCTATAAATGATAATGGAACATTTCTGAAATTCCTGAACCGTGAACATGATAATCTGAGAGATGAATCGCATTTTAATCAGCATGACTTAACCGAGTTTGAAGCTCGCAGTATTTCAGATCAGCTTACAAAAAAAGGGATTGCCAACACTGCAATGCTGAATGCTGATGAATCTATGGTTACCATCAGTACCAAAGACGCACAAAAAGCAATGCCTTTTATGTCGAGCAGCGATCTGATAACAGTTCAGCCTAATAAAATAGCGCATAAAATAATGGATAACCTCAATAAGCAGGGCATTACATATTCAGCGCAGCCACGCAATAACAGCGTATTCATAACCGTCTCCCCAAAAGACCAGCCTGCACTGGATTCAGCAAGAGAAGCTGCAAAACAGCAGCAGTGCAAAGAATTCATAAATTCCGATTACTACAAGAGTCTCCCAAAAGAAGAACGCTTCACACAGCGTATGTCTGAAAGTGATGCACGCAGCGCAATTCAGCAGCTTGCAGATAAAGGCATTGAACACTCAGCCGTTCTGGCTGGGCGCAAATCTGCCGTAACGGTAAGTATCAAGGACGAACAGAAAGCAAGACCCTATCTCTCGAATAAGCAACGACAGAAAGAGGCGCAAAGAATAAAGCAGCAGCCGAAGCATGAAAAAACTCCTGAGAAGCAGCGCAAACAGAAACAGGAAATCGGATAAAGGAGAATGTAAATGACTACATATGGAAATGCCTACTGGAACAAAGCCACGGACAACAGCTCGATCTCAGTCATTCCCATGCGTGAGGAAGCTTTTCTGAAATTGCAGCCAATACTTGAGGAGGCCGGACTGAACTACTATGCTTTTGCACAGAACGGCGCACTGAAAATGGCGGTAAATGATAAGGATATGGACTGGCTGAAAAGGATTATCGGCTTTCCGGCAGCAGATAAGCTTACTGTTCAGAAGCCAATCAAACCTTACTCTCCTCCGTATATGAATATCATAGGCAATACAGAGTATAAATATATGCTGAAAAAGAGCTACTTCAAAACGGACAGAGACGTTGCCTTGAAAATGGCAGAGCTGTTGGAGCGTGAGGGAGTCCGTTTTTCAGGCAGAATCTACGCAGATTCAGATACAGCTACACTAACTGTATCTGAGCCGGATGTAGAACGTCTGAAAGCGATCAATCAGCAAGTGATTGATATGCGCAGCACTCAGGTTCAGCCTGAACTGCCCAAGGACAAAGAAATCATCGGCAACACGGAGTATAAGGAGATTGCACAGAGACACTACATATTTTCAAAGGCTACTCCGGAGCAGTATAAGACGTTACAGCCATATCTGGATGAACAGGGCGTACAGTATTCCGGCTTGATTCGCAATGGTAAGGTGATGTTTACAGTTGCGGAAGAGGATTCGGTGCGTTTTTATCAGGCATTGAATACTGCCGTAAATACAGTCATGATACATGAGGACCTCAGGGAAGTAAACCTCTCAGATGCTCAGATAATCAGCCTGTCAGATCTGATAAAAGAAGCTGCACAGAATAATCTGCCTTTTGAAATCGGACAGCATTTCAGTCCGGATTACTCTGAAAAGCAGTTTGCAGAGATGATACCGCTTGTTTCTGCGTATATAAATGCTTCTGAAACTGACAGAATACTGGATAAAAACGGCGTTCTGAGCAACATTCTTGCTGCAAAAAGCCGTTTTGACAGTGAGATTGCTATCAGTGAAATCACTGCGCAGCATGATTATTCTGATGAGCAGAAAGCTGCGCTCCTCGATGCTTTTCAGAAAGGCGTTTCTCTCAGCGCACTGGATGAGCTGGACGAAACCTATTCACCGGATGAAATCAATCAGTTTGCAGCGATTATAAACAGCGGAGATATACGGAGCATAACAGAGTTTATGGAGCAACATCAGGAAAAGCAGCTTGAACCAAAAACGCCCATTTCAGCCGAACAGAAATCCTCCGAACCTACTGAGATACGTCCAGAAAAAACTGAGAGCTTAGAAACAGGCGGAAATAAGAGTATGCAGCATGAAAATGAACGCATACAGGAAAAAGAAGAACAAGTCGAGGATATATTAAATCCCGAAGAAATCGCTGAAATCCGTAGAAATCTTGAAGCAAATGGAATTGTAAACGGTATGGTCGTAGACCCTGAAAAGCTTGAAAACTCGCCCTTCATACAGCAAGTAAAGCGTGACGTTGAAGCAATAGAAGCACAACAGCACTCCTTGGAAGATATGACAGCAGATGTAGAAACTGAAACTTCTTCCTCAGTGGAGAAGAAGTCGGATGAACCCGTTCAAACAAACAGAATACACGCTGCCTTTGAACAGCTTTTAGCAAATCACGATTTTTCTGAACAAACAGAACGATTCCTTCATCGCACGGAAACCTTTATGGAGCATAACAGCTACACGGAGCTTAATGCTAAGATGTTCAAGCTTGGCGTTTTTGCTCAGAATTACGGCAGTATATCACGGATTAATGATAAATTGTTTGACGGAAAGCTGAAAGATATAATAGATGAACTGAATTTTTCACTTTCACAGGAAAAACCGCCCATTTCAGCCGAACAGAAATCCTCCGAACCTACTGAGATACGTCCAGAAAAAACTGAGAGCTTAGAAACAGGCGGAAATGAAAGTGTACAGGCAGAACAGATGTCACTTTTTGCAGATTCAGATTCTGTGCAAGCCATAGAGCCTGATACTGCAAAAGCAGAAAATCTCTCGGAATCTCCGGAGATTTCTCATGAAGAAAGTCCGCAGAATTTCACCATCACAGACGATTCACTCAGTGAAGGCGGTGCTAAATCCAAATTCAAAGACAACATTGCAGCCATTGCAACGCTGAAAATAACAGAAGCCGAAAACCGTCCTGCTACACCTGAAGAACAGGAAATCATGTCCCGATATGTAGGCTGGGGCGGTCTGCAGGCTGCATTTGACAGCGAAAACAAGGCGTGGTCAAGCGAATATGCACTGCTGAAAGAAACGCTGACAGACAAGGAATACAGCGCAGCCAGAGCTTCCACACTTGACAGCTTCTATACTTCTCCTGCCATCATTGACGGAATCTATGAAGCACTGGAGAGCTTCGGCTTCACCGGCGGTAATGTGCTTGAGCCAGCAATGGGAATCGGAAACTTTTTCGGACGTATGCCGGAGGATATGCAGAAAAACTCTCAGCTGTACGGTGTAGAAATCGACAGCATTTCCGGCAGAATCGCTCAGAAGCTATATCCTGATGCTGATATCGCAATTCAGGGATTTGAGAAGAATTCCTACCAGAAAGGCAGCTTTGATATCGCTGTCGGAAACGTGCCATTCGGTGATCTGGGATTCAAGGATGAAAAGCACGGCACAACTAAGCTCCATGACTATTTCTTTGCTGAAACGCTGGATAAGGTGAAGAACGGCGGTATTGTGGCGTTTGTAACCTCTGCCGGAACCCTTGATAAGCGTGATGAGAGTACAAGACAGATGCTTGCTGACAAGGTTGATCTCATCGGTGCAGTACGTCTCCCCGGCGGTAAGAACGGCGCATTCAAGGATTATGCCGGAACAGAAGCTACTACAGATATTATCTTCCTGCAAAAGCGTGATAATAAGTCTGTTTCTGAAATGTCAGACGTTCCGGACTGGGTGCATATCGGTCAGACTGAGGATGGACTGCCCATCAATAAATACTTTGAAGATCATCCTGATATGGTACTTGGAACTGTGATCGAGGGCAACAAGCTCTATGGCACTGGTACAATGGTAGTTGCTGAGGACGGTGCAGACCTGAAAGCGCAGCTGCATGAAGCCGTATCGAAGCTCTCAGCACAGATCTCAGATGAACGTCCGAGGGATGTGTATCCGAAGGTTAAGGATGCAGAGATCAGACCGCCGGAGGAGCTGAGGAATTACAGCCTGTTTGAGCATGAAAAGAAGATATATTTCAAGCTTGCGGATAATGCGTATGAATTCAAGTCCGACAATAAGAATTCTGTTCATCAGCGTGCAAAGGCATTTATTGCCCTCAGAGACTGCACCAGAGAACTTCTGACAGCGCAGGAACAGAACAAGCCAGACAGTGAGATAAAAGACTTGCATGAGCAGCTGAACACGCTCTATGATGATTTCTATAAGAAATACGGACTGCTGCACAGCAAGACAAATAAAAAGTATTTCAGTGAAGATATATCATATAACCTTGTTGCATCTCTGGAAAAAGCATTTGATAAGGATAAGCTCTTAGAGAAATCCGATATATTCACCAAGAGAACGATCCGACCAGCAAAGGCTGTAACGCACGTTGACAGCGCAATGGAAGCCTTAGCTCTGTCCGCTGCGGAAAAGGCTTGCGTAGACTTTGCGTATATGCAGAGTCTTACAGGAATGACAAAGGATGAGCTTCTGAATGATCTGCACGGTGAGATTTTCTTAGTACCGTTTTCTGTTGATATGTATCAGACTGCTTCTGAGTATCTATCGGGTGACATCCGGCAGAAGCTGAATGCAGCACAGGAAGCAGCGGAAACAGACAGCCGTTTTGCGATCAACGTAGCTGCGCTGGAAAAGGCAATGCCTGAACCGCTGAAAGCTGCGGATATAGAAGTACGTCTGGGTGCTGCTGCATGGATAGACCCGAAGATCTACCAGCAGTTTATGTATGAGACGTTCGGAACGCCCAATGATAAACGTGACAGGGGTACAAACTCTTTGTGGAGATGGGCAAAGCCGATAAAGGTAGAATACTCGGAAGTAACCGGAACGTACCGTATCCAGAATAAACGTGCGGATATGTCCGTGACGGCTACTAAAACATTCGGCACGAACCGCATGAATGCCTATGAGATCACGGAGCATCTGCTGAACCTGAAAGACCCGAAGATCTATAAGACGGTTCTGGATGAGGAGGGCAAGGAAAAACGTGTAATAGACCCTGATGCAACTCGTATCGTGCAGAGTAAGGCTGAAAAAATCAAGGCAGAGTTCAAGGACTGGGTTTTCAGAGATCCAGAACGCCGTGAACAGCTGGTGCAGCAGTATAACGAGAAGTTCAACTGCATACGTCCCAGAGAATTTGACGGCTCGCATCTGTCATTCCCGAACATGAATACAGAAATAAAGCTGCATGACCATCAGAAGAATGCTATTGCACACGCACTTTTCGGCGGTAATACGCTGTTTGCGCACTCTGTAGGCGCAGGAAAGACATTTGAAATGATTGCCACTGCAATGGAATCGAAACGTCTGGGACTGTGTACAAAGTCTCTGTTTGCTGTTCCGAATCACCTGACAGAGCAGATTGGTGATGACTTCCTGAAGCTTTACCCATCCGCCAATGTTCTGGTGGCTACAAAGAATGATTTTAAGAAAGAAAATCGTCAGCAGCTCTTTTCGAAGATTGCAACAGGCAATTTTGATGCCGTTATTATTGGTCATTCTCAGCTCGGTATGATACCCATTTCCAAGGAACGTCAGATGAATCTCTTACAGGAGCAGATTGATGATGTGCTGCGTGGAATACAGGAGCTGAAACAGAATGAGGGCAGTAAGTTCCAAGTCAAGGCTATGGAACGTACCAGAAAGTCACTACAGAAGCAGCTGGACAAGCTTGATAAAAGCCACGATGATACAATCAGCTTTGAGCAGATGGGTATTGACAAGCTGTTTGTGGATGAAGCCCATGAATTCAAGAACCTGTTCTGTCCCACCAAGCTTCAGAACGTTGCAGGTATATCAGGAGCTTCTTCACAGAAAGCACTTGACCTGTTCCTGAAATGCCGCTATCTGGACGAGAAAACGGACGGTAAAGGCGTTGTGTTCGCTACAGGCACACCTCTGAGCAACAGCGTTACAGTGCTGCACACCATGATGCGTTACTTGGAATATGATTTCCTCAAGGAGAAGAATCTCCAGCACTTCGATAACTGGGTAACGGTATTCGGTGAGCAGAAAACAGACTGGGAGCTTGCACCAGCCGGAAACAAGTTCAAGGAACGTACCAGAATTGCCAATTACACAGGTCTGCCGGAGCTTATGTCCATGTTCAAGCAGATTGCGGACATAAAGACAGCGGATTCTCTGAATCTGGATGTTCCGGAATGTGAAATGCACATTGTAAACGTAGAAGCCACGGAGTTTCAGAAAACGCTTGTGGATGAGTTTGCAGCCAGAGCTGACGAGGTTCAGGCAGGAAGTGTTGACCCATCCATAGACAATATGCTTCGTATCACATCGGACGGACGTAAACTCGGCTTGGATCCTCGTCTGATCGACCCGTCCTTTGAGGATAATCCGGATACAAAGCTGAATCAGTGTGTAGAGAATGTATTCCGCATTTATGAGGATACAGCAGAGGACAAGCTGACTCAGATCGTTTTCTGTGACCTTGGCGTACCTCATAAAACGGCAAGCGCAGCAAAAGACGGTACTGATGCAGAGGAAATATCCGCTGCGGAAGCCAATTTTCTGGAAGAGGAATGCGATTTTTGCGTATATGATGATATTAAGCAGAAGCTTATGGATAAGGGCGTTCCGGAAAATGAAATAGCGTATATCCATAATGCGAAAACTGAAAAACAGAAGTCTGAGCTGTTTGACAAGGTTCGCTCCGGAGAAGTACGTGTGCTGCTCGGCTCGACAAGTAAAATGGGTACTGGTACAAACGTGCAGAAACGGCTGATTGCAGTCCATGACCTTGATATTCCGTGGAGACCAGCTGATCTTGAGCAGAGAGCCGGACGTATCATCAGACAGGGCAATCAGAATAAGAACGTGCATATTTTCCGGTATGTTACAAAGGGAACATTCGATGCGTACTCTTACCAGACCTTAGAGAACAAGCAGAAGTTCATATCTCAGATAATGACCTCAAAAACGCCTGTCCGCAAGTGTGAGGATGTTGACCAGCAGGCACTTACATATTCTGAAATCAAGGCACTCTGCACCGGAGACGAGCGTATTAAAGAGAAGATGCAGCTTGACAATGAGGTGAAGGAGCTGCGCCTGATGAAAGCAGAGCATACAAATACAATGTATGAAATGCAGGATAAGGTCAGAGCATTTCCGGCGAATGAGGAACGTCTGGCAACACTTACAACGGAGATAAATGAAGCAGCTGCCGAAGCTAAGAAGAACAAACCTCAGCAGCGCACCTGTTATTTTGACAGGGCAAAGCTGAAAAAAGAAGCTGCTAAGAGCAGAGCTGCTGCAAAGAAACAGCCGGAGAAGAATAAATCAAAGAAAACTGGATTAGGAGATGATTGAGGTGGATAAACTCTATGAATCAGAAAAGCAAGCTTTTCTGGAGGAATATCAGTGCAAGTACAGAGGATTAAATATATTCCTGATTCTGGCAACTGTATTGCTTGCAGGATACTGCACGATCGGTGCTATAGCAATGATTTCAGACGGTATTGCATCGGTTGAAACGGTGCAGCATATGCCCGGAAGCGGTCTTACCGGTATAGGAAGAATCACATTTGTTCCTGCGTTTGACTGGTTCAGTTTGATATTTGCACTGCTGACCGGAAGCTTGCTGACTTATGGCATAAATGCTTTTCGCACCAGAATAGTTATGTATCCTGTTTCTGCAATCAAAAGCGATGATTACACGGTATTCCGTGAGATCGTCACTGATAAGGATACACAGAGAGCCGGAGAGAACCGGAAAAGAAAAGCGTATTTCGTATCTACCAGACTGCATACGAATGTTCCGGCTGTTTCCGGAAGAAACTGGAATGCTATTGCGCTCGGTGATGTTGTGTGTATTATCGAAACACGCAGAATGTGCTATGCAATGAAGTTCTGATAACTTCTGCCCCGTTGGGGAGGAAGTTGCACAATAGCAGAAAATGATATTGACAAAAGCCACAAAACTAAGTATAATAAGATACAGATAAGCTTGAACTTATCACAGTGGTCCCTACTGTAAGTGGGAGTTGTAAAAGCAGTGAGTCCTACTGTGAGTGGAACCGATAAAAGAGGTGAACTCTACCGTAAAAGTGAGAGTCAAAGACTACGAGCAATCGTGGTCTTTTTGACTACTCGAAATATATATGCATGGAGGTAATTACAATGCGTACAAGACCCTGCGATGAATATATTTCAAACAGAGCTTGGTTTCGAGATACTGTAGGCGGAGAAAACTTGATTCTGCGTGGCACATCTGCATTAGAGTATTTGGAGCTTTTTGACGGATATACGGGTGAAACGGAAATTGATGTATACGCAAAAAGCCAAGGGCATTATGAAAATATCAACTATCATGTTATTGAATCTTTTGATGAAATTGAACACATACTCCATGGGAATGTTCTGTGCTCTACCTTTAATCAAACAGTCAACGATATGCTTCAGGATGAAAATTCTGATGAACAGGCACTATGTGAAGCTTTGAGTAATTATTACTTTGCCCATAATGAAAGTTTTGACGAATTGAAAATCAATCCAGAAAATACGGTTCGATTCAACACATTGATAGAGTATGCTATGGAATATTATAGCGGAGGTTAATGGTGACTGAAAAAGAAAAACTGATGTATGATATTCTTGCAAGAATATCAGGTGTAGATGCTCCAATCGTATTCAAGGGAGCATTGATTACGAAAATGATTCTTGCAGAACACGGCTTCACGGATGTTCAGAGAATGACGAAGGACATTGATGCCAATTGGATCGGTACTCCTCCAACAATGTCTGATTTAGCAGGCACTATATATCAAGCACTGGGAGATTTAAAAAATCAATTTTCTGTTGAAGCCACGAGAGAATATGGTGAAGGAAAATCAGCTGGACTGACGCTTAGAGACAAAGCAACTGGTGATAAGGTTATATCAATGGATATTGACATTAAGCCATCAGCTGGAAATCGAATTTATTATTTCGGTGAAGCCAGTATAAAGGGTGTTTTGCCAAGTGAAATTTTAGCAGATAAAATTTCTTCTATGTCAAGTGATGCTGTATATAAGCACAGAGCAAAAGATATTGTAGATGTATACTCACTTTCTCATTGCGTTCAAGTAAACATTAAAGATGTGTGTGATGCTTGCGAAAGAGCCAATCGTGAAATCCAATCATTTGACGCATTCTACAACAGAAGGTCTGATATTGAACACGCTTATAATAAACTTAAAGGTATTGAGGGAAAACCTGAATTTGCTCAAGTATACACATACTTAAGCAAATTCATTCAGCCGTTTGCCGAAAGAGACTTTACAAATAAGATATGGAATCCTCAATGTACTTCATGGCAAGAACAACATCAAAAACAACGCGGTGGAGTTTATGTTTCCAGAGAAACTCTAAAAAAATCTTCAAAGGAACTGGCTGAGAAACGCAGCAAGGCTCCTGAACGTTCTGCACCCAAGAAGAAACGTGACACATCCTTAGAGTAATAAAATACCGCCTGACCTCCTCCCCACTGGGGAAGAAGTTAGGCGGTATTGTGTTTACAGACCTCCGGATTTAAGCTGCTCGACATCATCACGAAGAGCCATAACTATTTCACGGAGCAGTTTGTTCTCCTGTTTCAGCAAGCCGTTCTGCTGCCTGATACACTTTGTTTCTTCCTTTCTGTTACGGCGATATCTTTTCTGCCGTGACAGATTCTGTTCCCGTTCAACCTTTGCTTTACAATCTGTACAGTATTCCTGCCGGATAAACTTGAACCAGTTCTGCGTACTGTACTCATCATCAATCTTGACTCCGCACATAACGCAGCAGCTTGTCAGTACGCCGTCAACAAGAAACAGGGCTGGATTTTTGTAGTCATGATTTCGAGTATCAGGACGTCTTTTCAGAATTTCTTCCATGTCTCTACGCATCATGCAGAACCACTCCCCTACTGCGTTTTTCGCTCGTTTGCGTTACTGATTGCGTTACGCCGTAACGACGCAGCGCAACAAGCTCATCGACGTCTTTCAGCAGAGAATCACGCAGCTCTATGCGTTCTTCTTCTGCAATTGCGACAAAGTGATTGGAACTATTATTCACATTGAAGGTATAACCGCAATCTGCTTCTGTCCCAGCATTATCCCATGAACAGCGTATATGCTGAGGATGTTCATCATCACAAAGCTGCACACTGGTCAGCATTTCTTCAACGTCGATCAATCGGTTCTTGCTGACGTTCATGCGCTCAACGATCATCAGAAGCTGAACAAAGTCAATCGGCTTCGTCTGTTTTTTAGGGGACGGTCTGAGCTTGTACATGGTATAGCATCCCATGACAAATGCCAGAGCAAATAAAATAAAGGCTTCTTTAACGTTCATAAAATTTCTCCTTGCATTATTGCAAAGAGTGTGATATAATGAAACAGCACACTCCTTGCTTATTTTGGTAGGTGTGCGTAAAGGTAGACAGGTTACTTTTTCACGGTTGCCCTGTCTGCCTTTTCTTTTTTGCTTAAATGGTGTAGACGAGTTCCGGATAAACGATCTCATGCGCCTGCATATCCATCCGGTTCAGGATGGCTGCCTGTTCACGGATATCTCCGCTGAGAGCTGCTGCCTGATATTCCTTATCCGCTGCCTTCCACTTTTCTACCAGTCCTTCTTCTGCGTCATAGACTTCATCAATAAGTTTTTCCAGATAGTCGATGACCTCGCCTGAGTTTACAAGCTGCTGGAGCTTCTCCGGACAATGCTCTGCAACATATTTCAGATGATACCCTACAAATAATTGATGGAAGTATTCTTCAGAAACTTCAAGTGTGGTTTCATCCGTGTGCTTTACTATCTGCTTCTCTGTATCAAGCTCCCATACCGGAGCAATGTACTTCATTGCAGCACCGTCATACGCCATCTTATCGCTCTTGAAAATCATAATCCATTCTCCTTACTTCTTTTTTGTTTTGATTACATACACTGCACCCAGTCCGGCTGCGATAACTGAAAGTCCGACAAAAATATATACCAGCGGAGAAGTTCCGCCCTTATCTTCCTCTGAGACATTCTGTGCAGCATCCTCAGCCATTGCGGTAGTTGCAGCTGCATCTTCACCGTCTCCGTCTGCGCTGGCTCTTACAGCAGTCTGTGCGTTTGCTGCTGTAGTGTTCTTTACAGCTGTTACCGCTGCTTCTTTCTCGTTTTCAGGTACATACTGCTGCTCATCACGTTCGCCCAGCGTACTGTGCGCTGTAAACATGTCCACTACATTACCATTGCTGTCAAACTGATTCCACTGCCCGTCAATGAATTCAAAGCTGTATGTCTCGCCCTCATCTGTGATAATCGTCCAGCGGCCTTCCCGGTCATCATTGAAATCCCATCCGGATATCATGTTTTCATAATCATCCTCAAACTTATGCTCCCAGTACGACTTATCTGATGACCAGCTCAGGTCCTCATAGTTTGCTTCTACCCAGTCTACAACCACATTATAACGCCATGAAGCCTGCGGGAACTCTGTTCCATCATCCTCCTGCCCTCTCCAGAAATCCTCCCAGATATATTCGATGACTTCATCCTTAGTCGGAATTTCATCCGCATACACTGTTGCTCCGGCAGAGCATACAGCCACACTTGCCATCGCCATAACTCCTGCTGCGATCTTCTTCATCTTCATTTTTACATCACTCCTGTAAAGTTTTCCAATATTTTTCAGGGGAATCATACCCCAGAAATGCGTAATCGAATGTACTGAGTTTCTTCCAGAGCCTTCTGTTTTCAGCTTTTTTCAGATGAAACATACTTGCCCATCCAGCCAGAAGATTTGCTTTCATATCAAGATAGTGATAAATACATTCATATGTATCCGACTCAGCCGTTACATGTATGCATTGCACTACTTGCAGCAGCTGTATAATCGCATTTGCACATCTACTTGCTTCCGGCAATGATGCACCTCCTTCATGATATGCTACCATACTGCTGAGAACATCCTGTAATCCTATCTCATTCATTTTTTGCTCCTTTCCCACTTCTGCCCCCATGGGGAAGAAGTGTTTTTTACCGCATTACTACTCGTCCAACAGCACATAAACCTCATCCCAGAGTTCCGGAGACAGAGTGTCCTCCCCATTTCCGCACAGCATCCACTCTCGGACATCATCAATATTCTTCTTGCCGTTCTTTTTCAGGAGCTTCAGAAGTTCATCAGACAAACCGTAGCCGTCAAGCTCGCATTCTTCTTCCTGTGATTCAGATTGCTGTGAGAAGTAAAGCTCCAGAGCCTTTTCAATTGTCGCTGAGATCTCCTTTTGTGACTCGCCCTTTGTGAAATATCTTTGCGCTATAGCAGAATCAATTTTAAGCGGCTTGGTAGCCGTTTTAACGGGCTTTTCAAGTACGATAGGAATATCATCAGGTTCGGTGATCAAACCGTTCTGAAAGGCTTCTCGAAGCGTTTTAGCGGCTTTCTCAGTTATAAGTTTTCTTATCACGCTGAAATTGGTATCCGTTTCAGGTACTGTGCATCGCTGCATATACTCTACAAGCAGCTCCTGACCGTCAGGATTTATGTAGGACAGCTCCACTCCGGCACGAATAGACAGTCCTGCATCGACCCATTCCTTGATAGTATCATGCAGTGTGTCAATTCTAAGAAGTCTTGCAACTGAATTACGGCTCATGCCGTACTCTGCGCCCACCTTATCAGATGTTGTCTGATGTTTCTTGTCAGCTTCATCCTCTGCTGCAAGCTGAGGGTTTTCCAGAAGCTGAAGCTCTCTGATAATATCGTTTCTCTTGCCCTGAGAGAACATTTCCTTGTGTCTCATGGCAAGTACGGCTGCCTGTTCGGAGATCCTGAGGTTATCGAATCCACGCTGCATGAGATTTGATTCAATAACGTACATCTCGGCTTCTTCCTCGCTCAGACCTGTCTTTATGATTGCCGGAACAACAGGCTTTCCGGCAAGCTTTGAAGCATTCCAGCGGTTATGTCCGATAAGGATCTCATATCTGCCGGATGCGATAGGCTGCACGATGATGGGATTCAGAACACCGTTCTTCTGAATGCTGTCCACCATATCGTCAAGACGCTCTCCGGTGTACAGCTGGAACTTGTGATTGTGGTACGGTTCAAGCATATCAACAGGAATCTGCTGAACCTGAACGTTATTGTTCATCGGTGCGCCCAGCATTGTACCAAGGTCAAATGTCATTCTTCTTCCTCCTTTGATGACTTCCTGCCATCTGAATTTTTTGTCTCCAGGGATTAGTTTTCCTTCATCTTCCATCCAGAATCTCTGCTCAAAATCACGAACCGTGTGACCTGGCTTAAATGTGATTGGACTATCTTTATCCCACTTCAATAATAGCCGCCATAATTCTGGATAGTTTTTTCTCAGAATCCTTAGCTGGTCAACATTTTGATTATGGCAAAACCAGCAGCCACCTCTTGCAGATGTTGTATAAATCGGTGATAGCAGATTGTTTTCCTCACACCATTTCCTGCAATAGGCTTCTTCCCAGCCAATATCGACAAGAGGTAACACTATTCCTGGTTGTGTGATGTGCCGTTGAACTCTTTCTGGTTCGTCTGCTGCGATACCCAGATAACGCACAACCTTTTTCCTGTTCCCACGCTCAATAGCTGATAAAACATTAACCTTAAGTCTGTCGTTACACCACGCCCCCAACGTAATTGGAAAACCGTAGATTTGCTCTTTCCCTTTTCTGGAATGTAATATTTTATAGAAAAAATACTCGTATGTAGCTTTTTCTCGCTCAGGACGCATAGCACATAGATGTTCTACCTTTATGCCATAACGGTCGAGTATGATCTTATCAGCTTTCTTTTTGAATTCTACCATTGGCGGAAGATCAGCAGGAATGGTATCAGTTGCCCATACCTCCGCATGTACGATTCTGTCAAGCGGGTATCCAAGCAGCCTTATTGCTTCAAGGCAGGCAATACTGTCTTTCCCATAAGATAACGATAATACGTATTCTACACCAGATTCTCGCTCTATCACCAATACCTCCCCTTACACATTCTTCTACAAATTCAGTCCTTCACAAGCTCTATTGAAGAATTATTCTTAATAAAGTGGTTTTTCATCGAACGGAAGGATGTCCAACACGGTTCATAATGTTCGTAATAGTTTTCCTTTTCGAACTCCTCCACCACCTTTTTCTCTGCTTCTGACATTTTCGCTGTCATTTTCTTATCTATCCTGACAAGCTGCTTTGTATGCTTGCAGTAAAATCTTCTGCGTATATCACAGTCTTTTATAATGTTCTCAGTCTTGATTTTACCGTCCACGTATACTGCAATACATCTACGTAGACCTTTATATAGTTCAACAAGCGTTATGTTATAGCCGTCGATCTTCAGCTTTGCGAAGCCGTATGAGCTGGATAGGGTCTGTTCAAGCTCTTTCCACTGTTCGGGTGTCATTCTTCGTCCTCCTCGTAAATGCGTGGTGTTCCGTCTGCGTTTACAAGCAGTGTAAATGAACCGGTATTCTTATGTCCGGTAGACTTGATATACATAACCATCGTTTCATTTTCATATACGATTTCACAGCAGTCCCCCTTTTTTATCGTAGTAAATATTCCGTCCGTGGTAGTTATGTAAGTTTCTTCGTATACTTCATATGCTTCTTCTGCACTACATCCGGTACAGGCTATGACAGCTACTGCAATAATAGCAATGCAGAGTGCTCTTTTAACATTATTCATACGCATAATTACTTCTCCATTCCAACTTCCTCCCCACTGGAGAAGAAGTTACTCACTCTTTCTTCTCAATTATGTATTTGCCGTTTTCATGGTCGATGATAGTATACTGCTCCAGAAGCTCGTCCATGTCAGCATCCTGAGTTATGATAACTTCTAATCGTCCGGTTTCCTCTCGAAACACAGGTGAAAAAGATGCGAAAAAACCAATAATCGATAAACAACCAATGATAACAACAATGATATCTATTACTTTTTCGATTAACGTACCTTCTCTCTCGCTGCTAAAAATAATTGAATTCGACAAAGCGATTACAGATGCAATACATGTTATCACGCTAATAAAAAAAACCACATTTCCAAGATTAGTAAAATCTGTATATTCTTCAAGCAGAATCACGCCGTCCATAAGTTCCATAGTCAGCCCTCCTCAACGTCAACATATTCAAAATCATGACTGTCGAACCAGTCTCCTATGTCATAAGCAAGGTAAGTCTCTTTGTCAACAGTAAAATATTTTTCACCGGTTTGTGTTTCATCGTCATGAGTATACTCAAATTCTATATAGATACGATACTGAATATCAGATGAACTGAAAAGACCCTGACGAGCGTTTTCGATTCGCTTATCAACGACTTCTCCGGCATAGACAGCTTCGATCACTTTTTCCTCAGATTCGTTTTCACGAAAATGTATGATCGACATTATACATATGAATACCGCGATAAACAGTGATGTAAACGTCGTACAGATTTTTATAATTTTGTAATCGCACATATTCATTCCTCCTCAGAACGACTTCTGTATAGCCTCCGCAAGCTCTATGTACTCCTCACCCAGACGGCTGCCGGAGGTCAGACACAGAGCCTTGCCGGATTCGCTGCTCTTAGCAGCTTCTACAGAACGATGGATCTGAGTTCTCAGAAGCTTATCCGTGTATGTATCTTCGAGGAGCTGAACCGCATTTCTGCTGACGGTAGTGTGTTCCACCATAGTCGGCAGAATGCCCAGCAAATAAAGCTGCGGATTGATCGTAGCCTTAACCTGATTGCAAAGGCTTGTGAGAGCTTTCAGACCATCAATGCTGAACTTCTGCACCTGAACAGGAATCAGCATGGAATCCGCAGCTGCCAGAGCGTTAAGCAGCAGCACTCCCAGAGACGGCAGACAGTCGATAAGAACGTAGTCATAATCCTTAGTTACATCCTCGGTCAGAATGCGCTTCAGAACTGTCTCACGGCTCAGAGCATTCAGCAGGAACACATCTGCATTAGCAAGGTTGATATTCGCCGGAATGTAGTCAACTCCGTTCAGCTCGTTGTGACGGATGCTGCTTTTTACTGTATCCGCTTCGATGTAAGCCTGAGCTGCGACTACGGCGAAAAGCTCAGTGATTGTAGGCTTATCATCTTCTTCAAAGCCGAGATATTCGGAAAGGTTTGCCTGTGCATCAAGGTCGCACAGAAGTACACGTTTGCCCTGTTTTGCCAGTGCTGCGCCGAGGTTCATTGCGGTGGTAGTCTTGCCGACTCCGCCTTTCTGGTTGCAGATTGCTATAATGTTACTCATGTTTGGTTCCTCCTTGTTATTCTTAAAACGGTACGTCTTCGCCGGAAAGAATTTCCTCAAATTCATCGAGATTAAAATCATTGATGCCCTCAAGCTCCGGCGGTGTGGCAGGAAGGTCAGACTTTGCTATGCTGCTGTCTGACTTGCCCCCTGAGAAATGTACTTCCTTGACGAGAATCTGCGTTGACGTGCGCTTTTCATCGTCTTTCATCCATGTGTAATTGCGAAGCGCACCAACAATTGTAATCCATTTCCCCTTGCCAAACCATTTTGCAACAATTTCAGCAGTCTTGTTCCATACAATGCAGTTGAAGAAATCAGCGATTTTCTCTCCGTTTTCCTGTTTTTTGGGGCGGTCAACTGCGATTGTAAATCGGCAGTAGGAAACACCCTCGTCAGTGGTTTTCAGTTCGGGATCTGCGGTCAGACGTCCCTGTATTGTGATGTGATTCAGCATATAGTTTACATCCTTTCAAGTTTATTGGGGACTGTGCCGGAATCGAACCGGCTGTGCCATTCAGTCCATATATGCGGTGATTACTCACCGCAATTTTCATATACACTTTCGATCACATCAATCAGCTTATCCTTCTCTGCTCCAAGCTTCCGCAGCTCATCAGCAAGTGTTGTCAGCTGAGACAGAAGTTCCCGCTCTCTGGTTTCACGCCAATGCTCATCCAGATGCACGAATGTACCTTTACTGGAGACGGTATAAGCAAGGCGGTTATTTTTCAATGTTAAGTATGCACGTTTCACTGTGATGTCACTGACATCCAGTTCTTTGGTAAGCTCCCGAACACTGGGAAGCTTATCGCCGTCCTTTAATGTGCCATCATAAATGGCCGCTCTGATGCTGTCTGCTATCTGCTCGTATAGAGGTTTTCCTGTAGGTATAAATTCTATTTTCATTTCCCCTCCCTCACTTCGTCCCCACTGGGGAAGAAGTTATCTGCTTCAGCGGTATTTCGTCCGAAAGACCTTCCATCATAGCCACCATTTTTCTTACATCAGTGCGTGGAGCTTTCTCAGTAATGACTTCCTATCTTCCATAGTATCTTTCCTCCTTGAAAAGCCAGTCCCCATCATCTGTGCAAATTCCATAGTAGCTATCAGTTCGTGAGAAATGATAGCCGATGCAGTAGAACTGCTTCAATGCCAGCTGATATATGCGCCACTCTGCAAACAGAACTCGAATGTCATTATCCAGAACCTTGTTTTCTTCATTGATGCTGAGTTTGCGCTTTTCGCACAAGTAGAAATCCAATGCTCTGATTGTTGTATGCAATTCTGAGCCAAATTCTGTTTTCAGAAATTTCTCCTTATTCAGTTTCATATGTTACCTCCGTTGGTTGTTTTCGCTTGACTTCCTTTTATATTACACATTGAATTACGCATAATGTCAAGTATAAATTTAAGGTTTAACAGTTCGTTTACAGAGTCTGACGTAAACGCCGTAGATTCGTTACCATCAAAATTAGCAGCAGGTGATTGACAAGTGAAATAAGATGTGTTATACTTGAAATGTGCTTAATTCATTTTATAACACATCAGGAGGCATTAATAAGATGAGTGAAAAGAAAGTCTACACTCACGTCTGCTTAGATTGCAATACAGAATATGAAAGCGAGTCAGCTCGCAGAGGTTACTGTCCAGACTGCCGTAAAGAACGGCAGAAGCAGCGTAACCGTGAATACCTTGAACGAAAAGCAAAAGGGGAGTCTCGTTCGGTTGGTTCAGCTGATATATGCGAAAACTGCGGACAGCCTTTTATTATAAAAACCGGCTCTCAGAAACTCTGTGAAAACTGTGTTGAGAAGGGCATAATCATCCGCAGAACCAAGCCGAATAATTCAAAGTACAGAGCAGAAAAATATGATGAGATTCACATTTTCTTACCGAAGGGAGAAAGGGAAGATCTCAAAAGCTTCGCAGCCTTACACGGTAAAAGCATGAATGAATTCGTCATTGAAGCTATCACCAAATACCGCAAGGAACTGGAAGAAGAATGCTTATTCTAAGTCATTGCGCTTCTTCTTTTGCTGCTGCACATCACGCTCATTTTTCAGGTAATCTGCAACTGTCTGACGTGCATATTCAAGTTCTTTCAGCTCAGCAGTTACAGACTTATATTCATCGTTCTTTGCGTTTCGCTGCTCAATTAGGGCCGTCCTGCGCTTTGTAAGTACTTCTGCACTCGGAACTTTGCCGTCCGGATAAGCAGCTTTCAGATTCGCTTTTGCATCTTCAAATTTCTGAAGATCAGAAGCGAATTTTTTTGCATAACTTTTCTTAAAAAGCGGACTTTGACGCCCGTATTCATCGTGAACAGGCTTGTACTTCTGATAAGCATGAACAAGCTTGATTCTGTCGGAAAGTGTATCAATTTCTTTTTGCATCTGATTGAGGTCCGATACGATTTTCATCCGGCGTGACTGCTCAGTGATTGCAGTAGCTTCTAACTCCTTCTGATCGCTGATCTGATGCGCTGCAAGGATGTTCAGAACTCTGGAAGCTTCTTTCATATTCTGAATATCTGCCCAGCGTTCCAGACCCTTTGCAGCCTGAAACTTATCCTGAGAGGTATCAATAATTTTCGTTCTCGGCTGATTTGCAAGTTGTCCGGTTTTCAGCAGCTGGAAGTTCTGAATTCTGCGCTTGATCTGCGGTACTTCATAGTACCAGCCAAGTGTTCTGGCTCGTGTGAATTTCTCCTGTCCCTGCATCCGGAATTTGAGGTTTACCTTATTGTCAGGATTGTACACAGCTTCGATATTTCTCGCAGCGCACTGTCTGAGGAAATCCTCAAAATCTATACTCGCCATAATGCAGTTATCAAGCTCAAATTTCAGCTTTGTCTTCCATGAAAGTCCGGCTCTGTCCTGCTGCCATTCGTACCATGATTTACCCTTGCCATGCTCGGGATTTTCTATGACGGATAAATCATGTTCTCTGCAAAGCGCATCACTGAATTCACGGAGCTTTTTCCATGACTTTTTGTTCCGGTTTTCAAGCGTTTCAAAGGTCTTGCCGTTTTCCAGATTCGTATTATTGAAAACGATGTGACAGTGCAGATGTTCCTTGTCTGTGTGAACCGCAAGAACATACTGATACTGTCCTTTCAGCAATCTGTCAGCAAGCTGTTTTCCGATTTCAAACGCCTGTTCCGGCGTAACCTCACCATGAGGAAAACTCTGGTACAGATGCTGTGCCAGAATCTTACTTCTGCCTGTTCCAAGAGTTTGCTGCACTCGCAGAAAATCCCGTTCTGCTTCATCCGGATTTTCAGAACACATGTAGCTCTGCACCAGCATACCTTCTTCTGTTTTATCGGGATTGATTATGTAAGCTATGGCTCTTGCCTGTGTAGCAGTGATAGGATGCAGGCTTGTTGCTGCCATGTCTTTCTCACTCCTTCTTTGAGTTCTGCAATGTCATCAGAATAGATCTTACCAGTAGAGTTCACACGGATCGCAATCTGGTTGATGTTATTGGAAATTGCGGAAATCAATCTGCGCAGCTTTGCAAGCTCATCTTTGTCAATTGAGAAGATGCAGCGGTCAATTGCAATCGTGCGGATATAATCGCTCATGGAATCAAAGCCTGATTCTTCAGCAGCTTTTGCAATGGCGTTATATTCGTCATCGTTCACCCGAAAGCGAATGATGCGTTCTCGTTTCTGTTCTGTCTCCATATACGCTCCTTTCGCTGTTGTTATTTGCACTTAGTATTCAGAATTACTCTGAATGCAGCTATGCATTTTTTTATTTTCGGCGCAGCCGATTCAGGGGATCTTAGGGGGATTTTCCCCTCTAACAAGCAGTACGATTTTTTGGAAAATCTGCATTGTGTGGCTACACTATGCAGTGCTTGCTGGTTTTGAAACCGTCCTGACGGCGGTTTTAAATTATGCGGCTGATGCCGCTTTTTTGCCCTCTGTATATATAAGGCAAAATTTGAACCTATCGTTCGGAGAAAAACAGGAATTTTTTTGATTTTCGTAGGAATGCACAAAAAAAGAGAGCAATAACTGGCAAATACCAATAATCGCTCTCTTTGATCAATATGCAAAAACTCCTGCCGGATTTTGTTCCGACAGGAGTGAATTGTAAAAGGATTTTTAGTTAAACAAGTGAATTCAAAAAAGAATTCTCAGCAAGAGGAGGAAAGCACTCAGAATAATTGCACCTATTACAACGGCCATAACAGCATAAGCAACGAAACCAACGGCTACCGCAACTACGAGCTGTGCCGCTAAAATCATGGAACAATTTGAAACGATAAGCACAGGAATCTGAATCAATGACCCAATAAAACCAGAACCTATAAACACATCAACAAAAATAACCACAAACGCAGCTATCATAAGAATAAATGCAATCTGGGTAATCCACATCGGGATTGTATAATTTTCCCCAGTCAGACTGATCTCATATTTGCGTATTTCAAAAATCACAGTGTCGTCAATAACCAGCCAGACAGTCCAGACTGCAAAATAAAGCATCATTACATATGTAGGAAGAAGCTTTGCAAAATTCGGAAGTCTTTTGCTGACCTTATCACGCAGCAAGCTACCGCCCAGCAGTTTACAGAGAGATAGTTCCATCACGCCTGTAAGCAATCCGGTCAGACCAATAACAAACAGAGCAATCAATAACAGGGCCGTTGGCTTTCCAAAGCCGGATACAAAATAATCATGGAACAGTTCGTTTACCTTTTCAGTAAATCTGTATAAGCCCATCTCTGTACACATCGTACAAGGCTTTGTGTTCCAAAAATAGTAAATAGAAAATGCAGTAATTATAGAAACAACGACTGCCGTAATCGCACTAAAAACAACATGCCATTTTTTCGGCGTTCCTCTTACAGAAGCTTGCTGCGGTACATCCTCATATGCATCCAGCATTTTCTTATATTCATCTTCTGTAAGAACATATTCACGCACAAACCTCATGGATGCATCAGCATCTGTTGCATCGCATGAAGACGTTGGTGCATCTGCCCTTTCCTGTGTACATTCATTTGCTGAATCCCTATTGAAATCACAAGGAACAAAGTTCTTACGATCTATCTCTGAGTATCCACAGGCCGTACAGAACCAATTGCGTCCATTATGCGGATTGGGGATAAATGTCAGCCGATTCTCTGTACCCTTTGATTTGCATACAGGGCAAAATAAAGAAGCAGAATTCTGAGAACAGTAGCTATTTATATACTGAGAAATTCGACCAATTTCTATCGGTGCGGAAATATCTGCAGATTCGTAAATCCCCATGATTCCAGAAATCAGATTCTCAGATTTAAAATAAGACTCCTCAAATTCAGCAGATTTTTTTGAATCATTTGAATCAACAAATTCAATATTTCCATCCTCATTCGCCCAGTATATGACATTTGCAAAACAGATGTTCTCGAATCCGCCTTTCAAAAGTACATCCTTTAAACCCTTTATGTGATATTCATTCTGCTCATAAGGATTATCACAGCCATAATCTGAGTTATATTTATCCTGTTTTTTCAAAACACCATTTTCTACAACAAATTCACCATCCCAGTTTTTCACTTCAATTACAAATACGATTTTATCTGTAATGAGAAGTAAATCGATCTGTGTGGTTTTGTCTGAATCTGAAACATTTCTGAAGGAAACATCCTGTAAAATCTGCATCGGAAAGCTTCCGCATAACTCAGTAAGAAGATGATACGCCTTTTCTTCACCGGCCAAACCTAACTCACATTTTTCAAGACAGCTTAAAGCAGACCTGTAACTTTCCACTTTTTCATTAGTTTGATTGATATACGTATTCAAAGCCTCTATTTGAATTTGCAGACAAGTAGATTGTTTTTTCTGTACAAGATTTTCTGTTGTCATGTTACACTTCCTGAATTTAAAATCCTTTAATCAACACTTGACAGTAAGTCAAAAATGTGGTATAATGACAGCACAAATAGCACCCCCACAGGTATTTTTCTTGCCGGTAACAAGAAAAATACCGTGCATCAGTGGAAACATTGGCGTGTTTCCGACTGACTTGTAGGAATGCTGTTCAGCGAATGAGTCATGCTGCCCACAACGCAGCATCATTCGTTTTGAATAGATTTGCAAGCTCATCGGAACCTTTGCGTTCGGACGGGCTTGTGCTATTTGTACCCTTAATACAAACAACGGAATATTTTTCAGCAGTACGCTCTTACCTTTACTGCTGCGGTGACTTCTATGCGTTCGTTTCCAGCACCGTTATCAATGTAACGAACAGGTCTGAACCCAGCCGATGCAAAATAGTGGGAAAGTATACAACACATACAAATCAAAAATATTTCGTTATATGAGCAAAAAGCGTATCTTTTGATACGCTTTCACTCATTTTGGTTGCGGGAGCCGGATTTGAACCGACGACCTTCGGGTTATGAGCCCGACGAGCTACCGAGCTGCTCCATCCCGCGTTCTATATTTCATCGTCTGTTCCCTGACGACTTAATTAGTATATCACATTGGAATCCATTTGTCAACCCAAAATCAGTATAAATAAATAATATCAAGTTTGAATTGAATAAACCTTTGATTATAATGCGAATATCTGTAACTACGCAAACAAATTCGTTTTTATAATTAAAATAAACAACATCGCCAATTGCCGTTCCTGCCTTGAAACCAGATCTGATGTATGGTATAATAAGAAAAAACATCCTATAAGGAGATTTTTCTATGACCATACCAAAAAAGTGTTTGATACTTTGTACAGCATTTACTATGCTGGCCGATGCGTCTCTCCCTGTCCACTCCCTCGAAGCGCCCCTTTCAGTCACACAGGCCAGCATTACTGTTCCCTATTCATGTCAGACTGTGTACGACAGTATCACCGCACTGGAGGAAAGCTATCCTAACGGAACAGCGTGGACCAACAGCAACATCTACAACTGGAACGGAGGCTATCTGAGCGGCGGCGGCGGTTGCGTAGCATTCGCATTTATACTCAGCGATGCTGCATTCGGTACGCTTCCTGCTATCCCCTCCTTTACCTTTGAGCCGGAGAATCTGCGTGTCGGTGATGTGATTCGTTACGATTACCACTCCTTCATCATACTTGAGGTGAAGGAAAGCTCTGTTATTATCGCAGAAGGAAATATCAACAGCCAGGTCCTCTGGGGACGTGAAATATCCTTTGATACGATCTCTGCATCCTCCAATTTCGAGCATCACCTCACACGTTATCCAGAAGAATTCACATTTCAGAGCAGCACCACAGCTCTGGAGGCCGGAGAAACAATGGCTGCTCCTCTGATTTCCCGTGATGCAGTTTCTCTGACCTGGACAAGCAGCAATCCCGGCGCTGCACAGGTAGACGCAAATGGTCAGATTACCGCAATTGGAGCGGGAACGACTGTAATTACAGCTGCTTCCGGCACACACTCCGAAAGCTTCACCGTATCTGTCACAGGCGGTACACCAGCAATGATGAAGGGCGATGTTGACTTGAATGGCATCGTGAATATCTCCGATGCCACGGAAGCTTTGACCATCTACGCCAAGCACAGCGCCTCCCTTTCTACAGAGGAATACACAGATACCCAGCTTCAGAGCGCAGATACAAACGAAGACGGACTTATCAGCATCAGCGATGCAACTGCGATCCTCTCTTACTATGCACAAACCGCAGCCGGTCTGAATCCTGACTGGAAAAATATAATCAGCTAAAAAATCACAAAAAGTAAGAAGACCTTCAGCCTATGAACGTCCCTCAAAAAGAGGCGTCTTCTTTCATAAAGATGAGAGCGTCCCAAACAGGGCGTTTCTATAAAACAAAGCCTGGGAAGTGTTTCATTCTTCTCAGGCTTTTATTATAATATTCTCTTTACGGTTCTATTTTGTGATAAGCCGGATTCTGATCGCTTCATTGTCTATTCTCCTGCTGGTCAGGCGAACCTTTTCTGAAAGCTTTCCAGATTTTCCTGGAACAGCATCTCAGCCAGCTCGTCACAGACGGCAATCAGCATGCGTTCATAGGCGCATTGCAGGGGTGAAACTTCATTCTCATTGCCTGTCTCCATACGATTCATACAGCCGCAGGAATTGGTGCACCGCTTGTTCAGTGCGCAAGTGCGGCAGGATTCCGGCATAGAGCTTCGCTTGGCAAGAGAGATCTGTTTCGCTGTGTCAAGGCCGCTGAAAACATCCCCCAGGCAATAGTCCTCGTCTCCGATAAACTGTGTGCATGCGTAGAGCTTGCCGTCCACCGAAACGGGCATCTGCCGGAATCCCAGGTGACACCGCTCAGCGGGGTTCATACCGCTGATACACTCCTTGATTTTGCTGTCAAAGGGACTGAAGAAGAAATATTCTCCCCTGCGGACCCGTTCGCTGTAGAAATCGGACAGCTTCAGCATCTCCTTTTGCAGGAGGCTCAGATGCTCCTCCGTCCATTTCACACGCCATCCGTAAGCGATGGTGGCTGTGATCTTACGGAAGCCAAGACCATACAGATATTTTATGGAATCTGCATATTGACGGACAGCATCCGGGGAAAGGGTCAGCATGGCATAGGAATCCGGCATTTCCTTTAAAAGCATTTTTGCAATGCGCTCTACATCCGCAAAGCTGCCCCGGCCGTCAGCATAACGGCGGCTGATATCCTGCCCAAGTCCGTCAAAGGATAGGCCGATATTCATACCGGCCTTTTTAGCGCGGTGAAGAAAGCCTTCATCCAGAAGAGTTCCGTTGGTAGTCATTTTACAGTAAAAGGGCTTCCCTGTTTCCGCAGAAAGCTGCTGACAGTAGTCCAGTGCCTTCTCGATCAGCTCTCTTTCCAGCAGCGGCTCACCGCCAAAAAAGCAGATCCCAGCGGAATTTCCTTTTGAAAAGGCAAGATCACAGGCTGCCTTCAGTGTTTTCTCTGACATACGGCGGCTGCGCTTTTCACGGATGCAGTAGGCACAGTCCATGTTGCATTGCTCTGTCAGGTGAAATGTAAAATTCATAGGCGGCCCTCATCAATAGGATTCTTCTGTCGGCATCATGGGAACACCGTCTGTCTGCACCATCGTATCCAAAGGAATCACAGGCTCACCGGCCAATTCAAGGGGTGTCGTCGTCGTAGCTGTAGTTATTCTGGGAATCGTAGTTGTGGTCGTTTCCTGGGGCGTTGTCAGAACACCGCCCAGTTCAAGGGGCGTCGTCGTTGTGGCTGTAGTTATTCTTGGAATCGTAGTTGTGGTCGTTTCCTGGGGAACCGTTGCAATGCCATCCAGTACAATTTCATCTGTGAGCGTGCTTTCCTCTGTGTCCGGCATGATCTCGCCGTCCAGCTGCACCTCAGGCGTTGTGGTGGTCTCCGGGAGAATGGCAACATCACCGCCCAGCTCCAGCTCCGCTGTGGTTGTGGTCTCCTCCGCTTTCACTGTTGTTTCTGCTGTGGTTTCCTCCGTGTCCATGACTACATCCCCGTCCAGAACAGCCTCTGTAGTGGCCGCTGCATCTATAGTCTCCTGCGGGGCCGAGGTCTCTATAGAATCATACTCTGTACATCCGGCCAGTGTTCCGGCGGCTGCAAGAACGGAGGCGATCCGCATGGCATAATTGGGCTTTTTGTAGCTCTTTACGGGTTCAATTTTCATAAAAATCATCCTTCCTTTAATCTTCTGTTCTGTTTCCGTTCACCACAGATATTCTGCAAGCTCCTCCTGTGTGAGCACATCCAGATAGCTACTGATCGGAGAATAATATGTACCTCTGGGCCGGTACAGACTAAAGTAGTCTATAGAGCCCGGAAAATAGGCGCCGTCCGGGATACTATATCCTCCGGAGCTGAGGAAAAACAGATACCGCATTCCAACAAAAGGCTCGAAACCTTCCGGGCTTGGCTCATATACCGTAGACACGGCGATCTCCTCCGGAGTCATATCATCATAATATCCATTCAGATCATTTTCGCTGATATAATCCGTAAGGGACATGAATCCGCCGGGAATGTAGACAGAGATCCGGTCTGAGATGTTTATATCGCCCTTCCACCATTCATCAACCAGAATGTCCATCTGTGTCCAGGGCTTACCATCCACACTGGTATAGTACACGGCTTCGATCTCACCGGAGACAATGCACTCCGACCATTCTTCAAGATCCTTCCAGTCTATAAGGCCGTTTATATCATCCGCAGGCGGTGCATAGTCCGTTGAAAACCGCCCCTCCACAAGATTGTCCAAAATGGAATACTGATGCAGGGGCTGCACCGTCAGATCCCGGCCGATCTCATCTTCCGAAGCAGAAGACTCCGTTGTGGTCGTGATAACAACCGGCTCATCGGGCAGCGTTGGCTCGTACTGATTGCCTATCGTCGTTGCAAAAAAAGTTTGGGTATAAGCAGTGGCCGTTGTTGTTTGCGGTATTGTAATCACTGGCTCTGGTGCGTCATATTGTCTTGTCGTACTTACAGCCTGGGGGGTGGTCGATCTCCCGGTAGTGGTGACTTTGGTAGTGGCAGCGGCCCGGGTGGTGGTTGCAGTCCGGGTCACAACTGTGGTTGTGATCCGGGTCGTGCTGGCTATGGTCGTTTTGGTCTGCGTCTGCCAGGCCTCCGGGACGGTGGTTGTACGGGCCTGCTCCGGTATCTGCTCCGGGGCGGTAGTTATACGGGGCTGCTCCGGGGCGGTCGTAGTCAGGCCTACATCCAGCATATTTTCGCTTGCAGAGGTGGAGTCCGAAGCAGTTGTGCCGCTCTCACTTGTTAAAGATGTACCCTCCGGGACAGTACCTTCCGCCGCACTTGTTTCTGTCGTCTGTATCTCCTCATCTGCTGTGTGCTCCTCATATAAAGGTGCTGTGTGAACAGGTCTTTCTGTTACATATTCTGTTTTTACACCAGACAGAAGGCTGTAGCTGCCGTACATTCCCAGGAAAGCAAGCGCTGTCAACGGAACCGCAGCATACCGTACAAAAAACGGGAGCCATGGGCGCTTCTGCTCTGGCTGCATGCTTTCCAGCTTCTGGAGAAATTCGTCCTTATGAGACGGCTCGGGAATGTTATAGGCCTGCTTCAGCGCATCCTTGAATTTTCGGTTCATTCCGCTTCACCCCTCTCAAATTCCTTCCGCAAGACTGAAAGAATTTTCTTCAGCTTCCGGCTCAAGGCAAATCTCGACATGTTATACAGCTGGCTCAGTACGGATAAAGGCACTTCGTTGATATAGCGAAGCAGCACCATTTCACGCTCCTGAGCCGTAAGGGAGGCTACGGCGTGCTGAAGCGCAATGTGCGTTATCCATTTATCCTCATAATCCGTTTCCTCCGGAAATTCCTCAGGAAGCGGCTCTGTCGGCTTTTTCCGATATTCATCTATACATAGATTCCCTGCAATCGTATAGAGATATTGCAGGGCTTTCGTCTGATCATGATATTGGGGATGTTCCAGGAATCGAAGGAAGGTTTCCTGCGTCAGATCCTCTGCAATTGCATGATTATGTACCCGAAGATAACAATATCGGTAAATTTTATCGTATTGATCCTTCAAGTCTATTGACACATGAAATACCTCCCTTCATTTACTATAACGTTTTTCCAGCACCTCATGTGCGGATCGCAAATGTAAATTTTATGTAAACGCACAGCTTTTCCTCTGCTTAAATCGTACTACAAATCCTGGAAGATGTCAAGCGGCCTTTCCTTTCCGGCTGAGATCTGATAGAATAAAAATGGCATATTCTGAAAAAATCAAATCCAGTGAGAGAATCTGGAAAACATCTCGTCTAAGAAGTGAAAACAGATTCGCAGAAAGGGGGGCTGGGATGGATACAGGCGCCGGCCACTATCGCCAATTCCTGGACGGAGAGGACGAAGGTCTTGTGGAGATCATCCGGGACTATAAAGACGGGCTGATCCTCTACCTTTACAGCTTCACCAACGATATGAGTACAGCGGAGGATCTGATGGAGGACACCTTTGTGAAGCTGGCGATCAAGAAGCCAAGATTTTCAGGAAAAAGCTCATTCAAAACATGGCTTTATGCAATCGCACGCAATACAGCGATTGATCATATAAGACGCAAACGCCGCATTTCAGAAGTACCCATTGAAGAATGCTATCACATTTCTGACGGAACAGATATTGAAAAGGCTTACATAAAAGAAGAACAAAAGAGGATCATCGGACAGGCTTTATGCAAACTGAAATCAGAATATCAGCAGGTTCTGCATCTGGTCTATATAGAAGGGATCAGCAATGCCGAAGCCGCTCAGATCATGAGCAAAAACCGCCGGCAGATCGAAAATCTTATATACAGAGCGAAAAAAGCGCTCAAATCTGAGCTTCTGAAGGAGGGCTTTTGCTATGAGGAGCTATGAAGAAATCGCAAAAAGCGTGTTCGAGCGCAGAGACGCCTATCTTCAGAAGAAGGAGAAGCGTTTGGCACTCGTTAAAAAAAGTGCATCTGCGGTAATGTGCATCAGCTTTGTAACCATACTCGGACTGGGGCTGTGGAGCAATGACATAAATCACTCTGAATCCCCTGAGCCGGGGGAAAAAAGTCTCATCCTTTACAGCCACGAAGCTGAGATCGCAGCCGTCACAAGCGTTACAGCTGCGTCCTCCTCCAAGAGCGGCCAGACCCAACAGAATACGGCCGTTTCAGTTACAGAAGGCATCCATTCCACGGTAAATACAACAGCCACTGTCGTTCCGGTTCCGGAGATGTATCAGACCACGGCTGTACCTGCTGTAAGCCAGATTCAGGTATGGAGAGAAGCTCTGAATACACAGGCCTCCCAGGATACAGACGCAGCCGTAAAAACGACTCTGAGTACTGATGAAAGCCGTATAGAACAGTCTACAGCAGCATTCACAGCGATATCCACTACAGCAGCCAAAGCAACAACAATAACAACAACGACTGCGGCGGCCACAGCCGCTGAAAGAGAAAAAGACCCATGCTGGCCGGAGGAAGGCTTCTCTTATATACTCCGTGCAAGCGGAAGCCGTTCGGATACGGTTTACATCGACCCTATAACGCTTGAAAACGGCGACTATACATTCAATGCATCCCTGTATATTCTGAGTGATGAGCAGCTGCCTTCAGATGTGAATGACATATCTGCTGCCTGGGATGGATACCTGGCGGACGGAACTGCGACAAAATATATCCGCTTCGAGAACCGATCCAGCTTTGAGGACGCTCCCACAGAGGAGGATCTGCTTGCTGTATCCGAATTGCTGGAAAGCGGCGTCATCGACGCAGAGAATCTCATTGTTAACGATAAGCCCACCTGTCTCTCGTGGATCCAGCCGTCCCACAATAGGAGGCCTGAGCTGAGAAACAAATGGAATGGATATGAAAAAACATTTATAACGGTGCATAAAGGCGATATCTTTACAACACCCGGTTATACAGTTTATTCCGCAGGTATGAATCAGATTTATATTGAAAACGAAGAAACAGGAGAAAGGGAATACTATAGCCTGTATGTAGATGAAATCACCGGCCAAGCGACCTGTGAAGAGCTGAATCTCACCATCGACGGCTATAACCCGGACACACCAGAGGGTAACCTCTTGCTCAAGGAGATCCGTCACATATCAGCTTCGAGACAACAAGACACCGCCCCGGAATGGTTCGGAGGGAGATCGGATACCTTCCCCCTCACAACCTTTGATGTTGTTATTGAAGAGGATACACCAGAGGGAATTTATTACGTCGCATTTGACTTAGCTAACAATAATATAAATAACAGAATCGCCTTCAGAAATAGAGCAGGTTCATCCCGCCCTGTGAATCTGCGTCCGCTCAATGAGAAATGTACAGAATTCGCCAACGACGAGCAGAACTGGCTCAAGATCGTTGTGGGAAAACCTGAGGAATAAATTCATATAAAACAGGCGGCTTTTCTTCTGGCCGGCCGCATAACCGCCTGTTCTATAAAAAATCACAAAAGACAACCATAATGCATTCTAAAAAAGGAGGAACACCTTATGAAAAAAACTTGCCTGAGGATAACAGCCGCTGCACTGGCTCTGACAATGACCGCTGGTTCGGTTTCTGTGAGTGCTTCTGCAAAAACGCTGAATCGTGAGTTCGAGATCTCCTTTGCGCTTCGTGAAAAGGATACGATGGCTGATACGGTTTATATTGACCCGGCCGATCTGGAAAACGGCGACTATGTCTTCAAGACCGCTCTGTATCTTGAAACCGAAGAAGAATCTCTTGAGGAGCTGCTGCATCTGCATGCCTCTTGGGACGCCTACAGCGAAAATGGAGATGTGACCAAGTACATCTATACAGAGGGCATCACCACCTATACCACGCAGTGGAATGATGACAGGACCAATAAGATCCTGAAGGAAATTGAAGCAGCCAATGTACCCTACGTCCAGCTCGGTATGGGCGATAACACGATCCATTCCGCCGGACCAAACCAGATCTATATCGAAGATGCGGAAACACATGAAAAGGCCTTCTTCCCCCTCACTGTGGATGAGAAAACCGGTGTAGCCACAGCTGTTGTATCATACACATACGGCAAAAGAACCTTAACTGAAGATTTAACGCTGGAGCACTATGATCCTAATACACCCTATGGCGACCAGTTTCTGAGGGAGTATCGTTCTCTGGATCTCCACTGTCTCTCCGGATTCTCCAACGCATGGATCAACGAGGAAACAGGAAACTCCGAAATGGGCTGCTTTGATGTGATCGTTGATGAGGATACACCGGAGGGTACATACTACATCGGCTTTGACACAAATCGTTCCAACTACATGAGTGCCCTTAACTGGTCCGCATTCACAACCAATGTTTATCTCGCTAAGGTATATGAGCCGTGCACGGAGGAGCAGCTGAATGACCCGGATCATGTTCAGGAATATACCATCGAGGAATACAATGACAAAGCCTACTGGCTGAAGATCGTGGTCGGCCGTCCGGCAGAGGAAGAAGCGGAGAATGTACCCGTATCCGGCGATGTAACCGGGGATCACAGGGTCGATATCGCTGACGCAACAGAGATCCTTCAGATGTATGCAAAATCTGCTGTAAGCGCAGAGTCCCTCATTCCCATCCAGCAGGCTGCAAATACCAATGCAGATGTAAACAGCGACGGCGTTGTGGATATCTCCGATGCAGCCGCCGTTCTGACCTACTATGCACAATATGCTGCTGGTCTGGATCCGGCCTGGGAGGATATCATAGGCTGACAATCGATACCAGGATTTTTCTTCTTTTTCGACAGACTGGGCTCCCCTTACTAAGGGGAGCCTTATGCGGAAAATCCGACTTTTCCTACAGACTGAGGCTCTCCTTGCTAAGGGGAGCCTTTCACGATCCCTTAAGTTGATGACATGACCCACACTGTGGGAATCCCCCGAGCCTTAAGCGGAAAATTCTTATAAAGGCCGTCCGAATCCCCAGATTCCCCATAGATTCTCCGGAATCCCCATCCACAGCAAGGCCTTGTGCGGAAAATTCGACTTTTTCTACAGCCTGGGGGCCGCTCTTCGGAGCAGCCCTTTTATTGTATATACAGGAAATGACAGGCAGTCTGGTTCCACGCAGTAGATCCAGACGCTGAACATATGTTCAAAAATCGCATTTTTTTCATAAAAGAAGCCATATATGTGAATGATTCGGAGTTGCATTTTGCAGATGGATGTGGTATAATATCATGGGTGTAGGTTCACCTCTGCGTGCAGCTGCATGCAGATATCACAAAAAATGAACACATCAAAGGCTGCCTGCTGGGTTTATGCGGCCTTGGATAGCTGGAGGTATATGATGAAGAACAAACCGTATCCGCTGTATTCGCTACCGTTGATCAGTGATTTAAAAGATATGGTGAAAAGCCGTGTGCTGAGAGCACCGGATGATGTTGCCTTTTCCTATACAATCGATAAGGAAAATAAGGTGATTGCAGAGAAAACCTGCCGTGAATTCGACGAGGATATCGATGCGCTGGGTACTTTCCTCTACGGAAAAGGCCTGAGAAATGCACATATCGCCATTATCGGCGAAAACTCCTATGAGTGGATCGTCGCATTTCTGGCCGCAGCCAATGGCGGCAATGTAGCGGTTCCCATCGGTAAGGATGAATCGGTGGAAAAGATCGCCTTTCTCATGAAGCAGAGCGATTGCAGAGCGGTTTTTGTTTCCAAAAACTATGTGCGCAATATAGAAAATATTGAAGGCGTTACTGTATTTACCATGGATCAATTTCCCGAATATATTTCCGAAGGCCAGAAGCTGATTGAAAGCGGACGCACAGAATTCATCGACTATGAGATTGATAGGGAGCGTCTGGCGGCAATTTTCTTTACCTCCGGTACGACCGGAAGCGGCAAGGGCGTTATGCTCAGTCACAAGAATATGGCGGCCGATATCAATTCTGCTTCTAAGAATTTTGAACCCAACGGTAATACACTGGCAGTTCTCCCCTTCCATCATACGTTCGGTCTGATTACCGCCGTTTTCAAGGTGTACAACTACAACGTTTCCACCTTTATCAATAAGAGCCTGAGAACCATCCAGGAGGATCTGAAGGTTGTAAAGCCTCAGACGATGTTCCTCGTTCCCCTCTTTGTAGAGACCTTCTACAAGAATATTATGACAACAGCAAAGAAAACCGGAAAGGAAAAGACACTGAATCAGGCCGCTAAAATCAGCAATGGCCTGATCAAGGTAGGCATTGATGTCAGAAACAAGCTTTTCAAGTCCGTACAGGCTGCATTCGGCGGCAATCTGGAATATGTCATCTGCGGCGGTGCGCCCCTTGACCCTATGTATGTCAAGGCCTTCCGCACCTGGGGTGTACACATCCTCAACGGCTATGGCATCACCGAGTGCTCTCCCGTGGTTTCTGTAAACAGAAACCATCATTGGAGAGACGGCAGTGTGGGGCAGGTCATCAGCGGCTGCGAGGTAAAAATCGCAGAAGACGGCGAGATCCTTGTCAAGGGTGACAATGTCATGATAGGCTACTATAAGGATGAAGCTTCTACCCGGATCGTGCTCAATGACGGATGGTACTCCACCGGTGACCTGGGACGGATTGATGAAGACGGCTTCCTGTTCATCACCGGACGCAAGAAGAATCTCATCATCCTGAGCAACGGCGAGAATGTTTCTCCGGAGGAAATTGAGGCACGGATCCTCATTGACAAGGCTGTAGCTGAGGTCGTGGTATACGGCGAGGATAAAAAAATCGTTGCTGAGATTTTCCCGGATGAGGATTATCTGAATAATCAACAGTATTTCGATGAACTGATCGCCAAGCTGAATCAGGGACAGCCTCTATTCAGACACATCCGCAAGGTAAGGCTCCGTGATACGGAATTTGAAAAAAACTCAGTCAAGAAAATCCTCCGATACAAGGTTACGGAGAATGTAAACGCATAAATAACAGGGCTGCTGCAAGTTTAAAATTTGCAGCAGCCCTGTTCTTTTTCTGTTCAGAAGGATTTATCTCATATAATCTGTCCGGATGCGATCATCCTGAACCGCACGAAGCACATATTTCTCATCCATATGACCCAATGCAATAGCGCAGCACGGAACCATTTCATCAGGCAGATTCAGCTCCCTGATCAGCTCCGGACTTTCATTCAAGGCTCTGACAGCCCCCCAGATGTGGCATGCGCCGATTCCCAGCTCCACAGCAGCCAACGCCATATTCTGAACGATAATAGCAGCGTTGGAGTAGCTTACATTATCCTGAGGAGCCGGCGGAACGATAGAAGACACCAGAATCACTGTTGGTGCGCCATAAAAGGGATGCAGACCGGGCGCATCTGCAAAAACAGCTGTAGCCTCCTCCCATCGGCTGAGATAATCTGCATTGCTGATAACGGTCAGTGTCAGTGTTTCATACTTTGCACGTCCTACCGGAGCAGCGCAGGCGGCCTTCAGAATTTCCTTCAATTCGGCCTCTGTGATATTTTCACCGTTATAGGAGCGGATGGATTTCCGGCTGTAGAGATTTTCAAGAGTATTCATAACAAGGACTCCCTTTCAGATTCAATTTTGCACATCAGTCAGAATCGACTATATCGCTTTTTTATTATACCACATCTTCTCAGCAGATTCAACCTGTAAAGCCACTTTCAAAAATGAAAAAGCAATCTTCGCTTCAGGACGCAGATTGCTTTTTCCATACCTCTGTTTATTTGTTCAGAATTGCATCCCAACCGCCGGGAAGACTCGCACCCGTTCTTGCATAATAGGTAAGAATCAGAGTCGCATCTGCAATGGTAATGACACCGTCCGAATTCACATCCGCATACGGGAAAATCTCCTCATGCTCCTCCTGGTTCTTTCCAAAGATGGGATTCAGACTGGCTCCATACTTTGCATAGTACGAAAGCACCTCTGTTGCATCTGCGATATCCACATCTCCGTCTCTGTCTACATCTCCCAGCAAGCCCTGGGATGTGGGTTCGGCCGTCGTGAGTGTGGTGGTGACCGTGGTAACTACAGGTGCAGTAGTGGTTGTAGTTGTAAGCACAGTCGTTGTTGCCGTTGTGGTTGTAGTCGTGGTAGTTGTAGTTGTAGTTGTAGTGGTCGTTACTGGTTCAGATGCTGCAGCCGCAGTGGTTGTTGCAGCGGCTGTTGTTGTGGTGGTTGTAGTTGTAGTTGTATTGGTCGGGCCGGCTGTAGACAGTGTTGTTGTGATTTTCGTAGATCGTAATGTGGTTGTCATCGTTGTAGTCGTGGTTGTAATGGTCGTTGTTGTAGTTGTGGTCACAGTCGTTACCGGCTCAGATTCCGTTATCACAGTGGTGGATGCAGCAGCCGAAGTCGCTGTTGTAGTAGTTGTTGTGGTTGTATTGGTCGGGCCGGCTGTCGATAATGCAGATATCGTTGTTGTGGTTTCTGTAGGCCGTAATGTGGTCGTCATCGATGCAGTTGTGGTCATAGTTGTTATTGGCTCAGATGTTATTTCTGAAGCCGTTGTCGTTTGGGCAGTCGTTGTCGTTTGGGTCGTACTGATGATTGCAGCTGTAGTGGTAAGTGTAGTTGTCGTTGTTATCGGCTTGGCAGTACTTACTGTAGTTACTGCGGCCGGCACGGAGGTGGTTGTTGCAGCTGTTGTTTCTGTAGTAGTGGTTGTGACAACAGCTGAAGCCGTTGTCGTGATCATTGTTTCATCGGAACGACAGACAGTCACAGTACATTCCATCAATGTTCCGCTGCATATAGCAAATATCGTAGCTGTGCCTTCGCTCACCGCCGTTACCACACCATTATCAACCAGAACAACACCTGTATGATCACTTGTCCACTGAACAGCAGCTCCATCCGGCGCATTCAGAACAAGAAGCGTATTCACATCGCCCACATTCATTATGAGCGTACCCGGAATGATCACAGGCTTTTTTTCCGTTACTGTTGTTGTTTCTGTTGCAGTGACTGCGGCGGCCGCTGTTGTTGTGGTGGTGACCGCTGTGGTTGACCTTGCAGTGGTCGTTATAGTGGGAATCGTTGCGGCGGCCGTCGTTGTCGTATTGGTCGGGCCGGCTGTCGATAATGCAGATATCGCCGTGGTGACTTCTGTAAACGTTGTAGTGGTTACAATGGCAGCAGCAGTGGTTGTGGTTGTGAGGACCGGCTCAGATGTTGTTGCCGCAGCAGTGAATGTTGTTGTCTGCTTTGCTGTCGTATCCGTTGTAACGGCAGCAGTGGCTGTACTGCTGGTAGTAGTGGCCGATGTTTCAGCCGGCGTCGTAGGGCCGATTGAAGACAATGTGGTTGAAGCTGTGGTCGTTTGGGTCGTCTTTGGAGCTGTAGTTGTGGATGCAGCTGTCGCTGTAGTGCTCACTGCAGTAGTTGACCCGGAGGTGGAGACCGCTGTTGAAGCAGTGCTTGTTGTCGTTGTTGTGGTTATGGTTGTTGTTGTTGTAGTTGTCGTGGTCGTGGTGGTTGTTGTTGTAGTCGTCGTGGTGGTTGTCGTTGTTGTAGTCGTCGTGGTGGTGGTTGTCGTGGTCGTTTCAGCTGCGATCACTGCGGTACCCGTCACCATGTTATAATTCTCCGTATCATCCGGTGTGAACTGCCATGTAAGTATATTCTCCCCTGCTGTAAGCTTTTTTACGGTGCTGACCCATTCAAGCATACCGGAAACTGTACTTCCATCGGCAAGGGTAATCTCCGGCAGCGGGTCATTTTCATAGAAGACCTTATCCTCGATGGCTGCCTTGATCTCAGGGTCTGCCTTTAAGATCTTAACGGTACCGCACCAGTAATCCTCTGTATACGCAGTGTCATTATAAATTGTCTGCAAAACAAATGCAAAGAGCGTATAAGTACCGACTTCAGTGGGCGCTTCATCCATTCGTGTTTTGTCGGAATACCACACAAATTCAATCATATCAGGATCACTGTTCGTTATAAAGTCCTCTGGCCTTGGAGTCACGTCCTCTCCATATACATATTCAAGAGCATATGTTCCATTTTCAATGGCAGCGTATTCATTTCCGAAAGAATAACGCCATGCATTCTCATCACTCATATCACCGAAATAGCTTGTATAATACTCTTTAGTTACTATTTCAAGTCCCTCAAAGCTTGGATATTGATCCGTACCGATCGTCTGATACCAGACCTTCTTGTAATCGCCATTGTAAAGATAAACCGCACCATAAACGGAAAGATCTGATCTTTCCGTCAGCTTTGCACCTACTTCACCGGATGCAAACGCCTCCTGGGTCTTTGTCTCAACATTTTCAATTTCATTGCCGTTGGAATAGCCAAACAGCTCGTTCCCTTCAAGGCCATAGCAGAGTTCGATCGCACAGTTGTCTGCATAGCCGCATATACAGCCTGCATAACCGGTTTCCTCGCCCACAGCAGAAATCTCACCTATACTATAACAGCTTGCAATCGCCGAGGAGGATGCATGCCCCCATATACCGCCTGCATTTACGGAAGTACCCTCCGCTGAAACATCACCCAGATTATAGCAGTCCGATACACTGCTGTATATACCTTTACCGCAGATACCGCCGGCATTTGAGCCTTCTCCGTAAGAGCGGATGTCACTTACACAAATATCACCTGTATTCATGCAGACAAATATCTGACCCTGGTTATAGTTGTAACCGCAGATACCGCCGACTGAGGCGTCCTCGGCTGTTATTGTGCCGGTATTTGTACAGTATTCAATCAAAGCATCCTTGTCGTTTTCATAATCACTGTCATAGTTTATACCACAGATACCGCCGGCATTAGAGCCGCCCATACCTTCGCTCAGGATAATTTCTCCGCTGAAGCTGCAGCCTGTAACCACGCCATCTGCATTCATTCCGCAGATACCGCCTATATACTTGCTCGATGTACCGCTGCCAACTATATTTCCGCTGCTGGTACAGCTGCTGATCGTACCGCCACAGTTCTCAAGACATATACCGCCAGCATCATCATCTGTTATGATCGTGCCGTCAAAGCTGCACCCCGTGATTTCTCCGCCGGAATTTTCTCCGCAGATGCTTCCGCTGTTCTCAATATAGGAGTCCTCAATGCTTATATTGCATATAACCGCTTCACTGCCAGTCAATCCAAAAAGTCCGTTCATCCACCATATATACTGTTTTGTTTTTCCCTGAGCGTCCTCTATGGAATAAAGGCCGCTTATGCTGTGTCCCTGACCATCAAAGGTCCCATTATAATGTATATTATAATTCGTGCCCTCCGTTTCGTAGGCCAGGCCTTCATGGAATGTGAAATAGGAACCAATCGGAATCCAGCTCCTGAAGTCACCCTCCGAGAGATTTTCATCTGAATCAAGTACATTTTTATTTATTACAATATCATCTGTCAGTACCGCATCATAATCCGCATAGCCAACATATACACCATCTGTTTCCGTGCATTCGATGCTTCTGACAAGCTCTGAGAACCAGTACAGCTGACCTGCATTCCCGATTTCATATACGCCCGCTTCATTCAATACAGCCGCCTCATAGAAATCACAGACCGTACAGAAGCCGTTTTCATATTCATCATGCGGACATTTATATCCACAGTCCAGGCATACACCGTCTTCGCTGTTCTTATGAGAGCACTCCCTTCCGCATTCGTCACATACGCTGTTCGTGTAGACCAGATGCTGACAGATCTCGCCGCAGTTGGTGCACACGCCCTCTGTGTAGGCATGCTCGGTTTCATCAGAGTTTGCATATTCGCCCTCATAGCAGTATACAGTCAAATGGCCAAGCACAGGATACAGGTCCGTACCGATATTCTGTCCCCATACGGAGCCATCATAAACACATTCATCCAGGTACGCATCTTTACCTTCACAGCCCTTTGCCAGAATATAGGCCATTTCACCGGACAGAAGCTGCTCCTCTGTAACCGTTCCTTCTGCTCCATCCTCTGACAGATACCAGCAGCTGAAAGGCCCCATGTTTATTTCTCCGCATATCTGCTCGGTGTATTCGTCACCTGTGATCGTTCCCACATTCAGGCAATTGGCAACTGCATTAAAACGAGAAGGACTGTTGGAGGCTGCAATACCCGCTGTGTACTGAGAACCAGTCACATCACCGGCATTCAGACAATTTATGATGTCGCCGTTATTTTTTGCGCAGATTCCGGCCGTATTTTCCGTACCGGTTATTGCGCCTGTGTTATAGCATCCTGAAATCAGCGGGCCTTTATAAAAATACGTATCGCCGCAGATTCCGGCTGTACAGCTCTGACCCATTACACTTCCTGTATTCCAGCAGTTCGTAAAAGAGCCCACACACTCTTTATCCGTGCTGGAATAGCCTGAGCCATAGCCGCAGATTCCGCCCACACAATCCGTACCGCTTATCTTACCTGTATTAGAACAGCCGGAAACATCAGCGGCACTAGAGCCAACGATTCCTCCCACTGTATTTTCTCCGCTGATATTGCCGGAGCTGCTGCAATCCGTGATCGAGCTTCCATACTCAGCACTTCCGCACAGGCCGCCGACACTGCTTGCTGATACCTGGAAGGAGCTGGCATTGATGCACTCTGAAAGGATGCCTGCGTTCCGTCCGCACAGACCGCCTATAGATGCACTGTAATTTTCATAAGGCTCATAGCTGATTTTTACATCACTTGTACATCCGCTGATCACGCCGTCATTATATCCTGCAATGGCTCCGATAAAATGTGTTTCTCCATATTCATAAGCCTGCGCACTGCAATCACAATCGAGATAGGATTCCTTTATATGAAGATTGCTCACTGAGCCGGTTTCTCCGATATGACCAAACATACCGAAATACAGCTGAGACACATCGTTTATATACAGTCCGCTTATTGTATGCCCCTGGCCGTCAAAGCTGCCGCAATATGCGATCCTTATGTCCCCTGCGCTCTCCCCTTTGCTGATCCGGCCACCGATAGGCTGCCATGCTCTGAAAGAGCCTTTCAGGAGATTTCCGTCCGCATCGAAAAGCGCTTCATTCATAGTGATATCATCTGTAAGGACGGCATCCAGATCCGCACCATCTCCGGTATTGTAAACAAGCTCCGAAAACCAATACAGCTGACCTGCGTTTCCGATTTCATATACACCGTCCCCTCTGAGGGAGGCCGGCTCATATTGGTCACAATACACGCAAATGCCATTGCTGTAGGTACACTCCGGATGAGAATCAGGATCATTCAGATAAACCTCTCCCTCTCCCAGGTAAACAGTATCACCTCCCAGAACCGGAAAAAGATCAGTGCCTATTTTCTGTCCCCAGATCTCACCGGAATATTCCGTTCCATCCTCAAGGATAACGCCCTGGGACAGAAGATAGGCGACCTTTCCTCTTGAAAATATATATTTGCTGAATGTCTGTATATCTGACGAATTCCCTGAATCTGAACCTATAGGAACTGAATTCTCCAGACAATAACTGTTAGCAAGTACAGCACCCGAAACATTGGCTCCGCATATACTGCCAGCTGATGTATCGCCTCCTTCTGCGGAAACAAAGCCTGTACTGTAGCAATTGGCTATTAAAGCATTCCCATCGCTTAGTCCGCATAGGCCGCCTGCACATGGGTACTCCCCCTCTGTTATCACTGTACCTGTACTGAAGCAATTTACGATACTGCTTCCATTGTGGCCGCATATCCCCCCTATAAGCTCACCGCCATAAAAGTAAGAATCAACAACGCCCAGATTTTTAATCTCTCCCCCATTGTCCAGACGTCCGAAAAGACCGTTGCATTCATAGCCATAAACGGAAGAATCTGAATACAATCCGCTTATCGTATGTCCTTTTCCGTCAAACACATCATAATACGGGGTTTCAACGCCAATCGGTGTCCATTCTCTGAATGTCCCCTCCGCCAGTGTGCCGTCCTCATTCAGCACATTTTCATTTACTACAATATCTGCCGTAAGAACGGCCGGCCCATTCAGTTGATTCCCATTCACCTGCTGAGCATACCAGTAAAGCTGACCGGCCTTTCCGATTTCATACCCATTTTCGCCCAGAACCGCTTCTTCGTAGCAGCCGCAGTCTATATCTGTACAAAAGCCGTTTTCATCATAAACACAGCCCTCAGCCGCATCCGTCAGCACAAGTCCCGGACTCGGCGTCGCCATGGACAAAGCGGTTGTCAGCGCCGATATAACAGCGGCGATTCTTTTGCCTATACTTTTCATATAGAAGCCTCCTTGTGTAATCTAACAAAGTACCATAAGCTATAAACAATATAATTGTAGCATTTTCACCACAAACTGTCAAGCATTCTGCATATTTTTACTGCATATTTACAGTCTGTTCTATCGGCGGCGGCTTTTTTATTCTCCGGAAAAGGTTTACTTTTTCATTCTCATTTGCTATAATGGATACAGAATAATGCGAAGGAGACAATACAATGAATGAATTGCTTGACTGCGGCCTGGATATCGGAGAGCAGATGCTCATCTGCGGCGGTGAGGTCCACAGAGTAGAGGACAGTCTGAAAAGAATCTTTCATGCGCTGGGAGCAAGCCGCATTGATGTTTTTATCATAACCAGCAGTATGATCGTAACCATCCATACGGCAAACGGTGAAGCCTTCACACAGACAAGGCGGATCACAGACACTGGAATCGACTTTGAGCGGCTGCATAGACTCAATGCGCTGTCAAGAAAAATCTGCTGTACCAAAATGACAGCTGCTGACATAAAACGGGAGCTTTCCAGAATTATGGCCTGCAAAAGCTATCCCTTCTGGCTGGAGTGCATCTGTCATGCGGCCATTGCCGGCTGCTTTACGCTCTTTTTCGGCGGCGGTATCATTGAAGCAGCAGTTTCTCTGGCCGCCGGTATGATCGTACGTCTGCTTGTCATACTCAGTGACAGGACTGTGAAAAACAAGATCTTTTCAAAGTTTATAGCATCCTTTGCAGCAACTGCTCTTGCATGGATCGCCTTCAGGCTATGCATCATTCCGGATGTAAACAAGGTGATCATCGGCAGCATTATGGCACTTCTGCCCGGAATTGGTCTTACAAATGCCCTGCGTGATCTGCTTGTGGGCGACAGCATTGCCGGACTTCTCCGTACGATCGAAGCCTGTATTACAGCTCTGGCCATTGCAGCCGGCTATTTCATTCTGGCTATGATTGCAGGAGGTATTGCCGTATGACCTCACATGAAATCATCCAGCTTGTCACCGGCTTTATCGGCTCATTATGCTTTGGTATTCTCTTTAATCTGCACGGCTGGCGTCTGGCTGTATCGGCTCTGGGCGGTCTGTTTACATGGGGACTTTTTCTCCTTTTCAGCTTTTTTATCAAAAACGATCCGCTCTGTTATTTTATTGTCGCAGCCATCATTTCCTTCTATTCTGAAATAATGGCAAGAGTGCTGAAAACACCTGCAACGCCAATCATCACGACTTCCCTTGTCCCTCTGATTCCTGGCAGCTCCCTTTATTATACCATGTCCTATGCCTTTCACAGCAACTGGATTCAGTTCTGGGAAAAGGCAGTATCCACCCTGAAGCTTGCATCCGCTCTGGCTCTTGGCATCCTCTGTGTGACGGCTATGGTACAGCTATTCTTCAAAATCCTCGCCCGCAAAAATAAAAAATGCAGCAAATAAAAAACGGTTCAGACGCGGAGGAGATCCCATTCCATTCAATTGCAGTGCAAAAATACGGAGCAGATTCTAGTAAAGAACCTGCTCCGTATTTTCATATTCAGCCGCCGTATACCACTACTTCTTTAACAGCTCCTTGATCCTTTCAGCAGCAATGCGAGTATCCTCGGGGCGGCCGAAGGTGGAGAAACGGAAATAGCCCTCTCCGCAAGAACCAAAGCCTTCTCCGGGAGTGCCTACCACCTGAATCTCATGGAGCAGATGATCAAAGAACTCCCAGCTTGTCATACCGTCCGGACACTTCATCCAGATATAGGGCGCATTCTTTCCGCCGCAGTACCATATTCCCAGCTCATCCAGTACCTTCATCAGGCAGGCCGCATTTTCCTTGTATATTTTGATATTGTCATGGATCTGCTTCTGCCCCTCCGGAGTGAATACAGCCGCAGCCCCCTTCTGAATGATATAGGACACACCGTTTGTTTTGGTTGTGCGGTTGCGGACCCACATTGCATTCAGATTCATGCCCTTTCTTTCAAGCTCCTTCGGGATGATCGTATAGCCCAGACGAGTGCCTGTAAAGCCTGCTGTTTTGGAGAGAGAGCAGATCTCAATCGCACAGGTACGTGCACCCTCTATTTCAAAAATGCTGTGCGGAAGTGATTCATCCTCAATGAATGCTTCATATGCTGCATCGAAAAGAATCACAGAGCCGTTCTTGTTTGCATAATCGACCCATTCCTTCAGCTGTGTGCGGGTAAATACGGCACCTGTGGGATTGTTGGGGGAACAGATGTAAAGGATATCTGCCCTGAGGCCTTCATCCGGAGCAGGCCGGAAGCCATTTTCCCGCCCGGAAGCAAGATGTACGATTTTTCTGCCTCCCATCACATTGGCATCTACATAGGCCGGATAGGCCGGCTCAATGACCAGGGACGTGTTGCTGCGGTCGAACAGGTCCAGAATATCACCCAGCTCATCACTTGCACCGCTTGAAACAAATACCTCATCCGGTGAAAGCGCAACCCCTCTGGTCTTGTAATATTCCGAAATGGCATCACGCAGAAACGGTGCGCCGCACTCCGGCATATATCCGTGAAAGGTTTCAGGCACGGCCTGGTCATCAACGGCTTCGTGAAGCGCACGAATTACAGCGTCACACAGCGGAAGCGACACATCGCCAATGCCCATTCTGTAAAGACGGGCCTGCGGGTGCGCATTCAGATACGCCTTGGTTTTCTGGGCAATGTTGTAGAAAAGGTAGGAATCCTTCAGATCTGCATAAAAAAGGTTGGGTGTGATCATATCTCTGTCTCTCCTTCATAAATCGTTTCGGCCGGGCCGGTCATGGTTATTCTGAAATCATCATCAACGTGGATCTTCAGCGTGCCTCCATCAAGAATTACGGATATCTCCTCCCCCGGACGGCAGAAATTCTTGCTGACAGCCGCAGCGGCCGAAGCACACGCCCCTGTGCCGCATGCCATTGTGATCCCGCTGCCTCGTTCCCAGACTCTCATGCGCAGCGTGCTTTCGTCTATTACCTGGACAAATTCAACATTCACTCCGCCTGGAAAAGCTTCGTGCTTTTCAATGGCCGGACCGATTTTTTCAAGCGCAGCTGTTTCTGCATCGGGAACAAATATTACTGCGTGCGGATTCCCCATGGATGCAGGTGTGCAGGTGATGTCCTCACCGCCTGCACGGAGCGTTCTGTCCCTGCTGACCTCGGCAATTCCCATATCAACCGATACGCTTTTTACCCGTCCGTTTACGGTTCTCAGGTCAAGGGTCTTAAGGCCTGACAGTGTTTCGATGGTAAGGCGCTTCTTATCTGTATAGCCCTTGTCATAAACATATTTTCCAACACAGCGTATGCCGTTTCCGCACATTCTGGCTTCACTTCCGTCTGCGTTGAAAATACGCATTTTGAAATCCGCAGTGTCCGACGACGAGATCCAGATCATACCGTCCGAGCCAGCGCCGAAGTGCCGATCGGAAAGCTTTATGGAAAGCTCCGATGGATTCTCCGGCTCGCCGTAAACATACAAGTAGTCATTTCCCAGACCGTGCATTTTTGTAAAGTGCATAATAATCCCTCCTATGCGTCAATTGTAGAAATACCGATCGTAACTTCCTCAAGTACATCCAGCAAGACCTTTACTGTATCCAATGAAGTCAGCATTGTGATGTTATTCTGCGCAGCGCAGCGGCGGATGGCAACACCATCCTCATAGTGAACACCCGACATAATCGCACGGGTATTGATGACATAGCTGACATATCCAGCCCGGATCGACTCCAGAATTTCCTCACTTCCCTCGCTGAGCTTGCGACGGATCCTTGTGCGGATCCCATGCTCCTTCAGGAAATGGGCCGTACCTACAGTAGCTTCGATATTAAAGCCCATGTCATAGAACCGCCGAACCAGCGGCAGTGCTTCTTCTTTATCCTCATCCGCCAGTGTAACAAATACCGTACCATAATTCTGCACATGAATACCGGAAGCGATCAGCGCCTTGTACATGGCACGATGCAGCTTCCTGTCATAGCCGATGGCCTCTCCGGTGGATTTCATCTCCGGTGAAAGATAGGCATCCATTCCGCTGAGTTTTGAGAAGGAAAAGGCCGGGGCCTTGACATAAAAGCGCTTCTTTTCCTGCGGATAGATCTCATGAAGGCCCTGCTCTGCAAGACTCTTGCCAAGTATAGTCCGCGTGGCAATATCTGCAAGGCTGTATCCCGTTGCTTTTGAGAGAAATGGAACCGTTCGGGAGGAACGGGGGTTTACTTCAATAATATAGACATGTTCCTCCTCATCCACAATAAACTGGATATTGAACAAACCGATAATGCCAATACCCAGTCCCAGCTTTTCGGTATATTCCAGAATGGTTTTCTTTACCCTGTCTGAAATGCTGAAGGACGGATATACGCTGATGGAGTCGCCCGAATGGATACCGGTTCGCTCCACAAGCTCCATAATTCCCGGAACGAATACCTGCTTTCCATCGCAGATGGCGTCAACCTCGACCTCCTTGCCTCGGATATATTTATCAACCAGCACTGGCTTATCCTCATCAATTTCTACTGCGGTTTTCAGATAGTGCCGCAGAGCCTCCTCTTTGGCCACGATCTGCATCGCCCGGCCGCCCAGGACAAAGCTGGGGCGCACCAGTACAGGATAGCCAATTTCAGCAGCAGCCCGTATGCCATCCTCAATCGTGGTCACCGCCTGACCTTTGGGCTGGGGAATATCAAGTGAAAACAGCAGCTTTTCAAAGGCATCACGGTTCTCGGCCCGCTCGATAGCATCGCAGTCCGTGCCAATGATTTTCACGCCCCGTGCACGCAGCGGCTCAGCCAGATTGATGGCCGTCTGTCCGCCCAGCGTTGCAATCACACCCTCCGGCTGTTCCAGCTCGATGATATTCATGACATCCTCGGTGCAGAGCGGTTCAAAATACAGCTTATCGGAGCAGGTATAGTCTGTGGAGACGGTTTCGGGGTTATTGTTGATGATGATGGCTTCATAGCCTGCATCCTTGATGGTTTTTACCGCATGAACCGTGGAATAGTCGAATTCCACACCCTGACCAATTCGAATCGGGCCTGAGCCAAGCACGATGATCTTTTTCCTGTCTGATACAACGGACTCATTTTCCTCCTCATAGGTGGAGTAAAAATAAGGGATATAGCTGTCAAATTCGAAGGCACACGTGTCGATCATCTTGTATACAGGAAGGATCCCGTTCTGTTTTCTCATCCGGAATATGTCCATTTCCGTTCTGTTCCAGAGCAAGGCAATTTCCTTATCCGCAAAGCCCATACGCTTTGCCGCATACAGAAGCGTGCTGCTGCCAGGAGTTGATTGCAGCTTCCGCTCCATATCTACAATATTCCTGAGCTTTTGCAGGAAGAACCGGTCAATGGCAGTGATACGGGCAATTTCACTTATCTCACAGCCCATTCTCAAAAGCTCTGCAATGGCATAGATACGGTCATCTGTTCCGATCTGGATATAATCCAGCAGCTCTGCCTTGTCCATACCTTCAAACCGGCTGCTGCGGAGATGGAAAATACCAATTTCCAGCGAACGAACTGCCTTGAGCAGACTTTCCTCTGCGGTCCGGCCAACGCTCATGACCTCACCTGTAGCCTTCATCTGGGTGCTGAGAGAATTATTCGCATCGGTGAATTTATCAAATGGGAAGCGGGGCATTTTGGTCACCACATAGTCCAGAGTCGGCTCAAAGGAAGCTGGTGTATTTGCAATACGGATCTCGTCGAGCGTCAGGCCTACGCCGATTTTTGCAGATACTCTTGCAATGGGATAGCCGCTCGCCTTGGAAGCCAGAGCAGAAGAACGGGACACTCTTGGATTTACCTCAATGAGATAATACTGGAAGGATTTCGGATCAAGAGCAAACTGTACATTGCAGCCGCCTTCGATCTCCAGGGCCCGGATGATTTTCAGTGCACTGTCACGGAGCATATGATACTCCTTATTGGTCAGAGTCTGTGAGGGACATACAACAATAGAGTCGCCTGTATGAATGCCCACAGGATCAAGATTTTCCATATTACAGATCGTGATCGCTGTATCATTGCTGTCCCGCATGACCTCATATTCAATTTCCTTGTAGCCCTTGATGCTCTTTTCGATCAGCACCTGGTGAACCGGAGAAAGTGCCAGGGCATTTTTCATAAGGGAAAGGAATTCTTCTTTGTTATCTGCAAAGCCGCCGCCTGTTCCGCCCAGTGTAAAGGCTGGACGAAGCACGACCGGATATCCGATCCTCTCTGCAGCCTTCAAGCCCTCCTCTACGGAATTGGCAATATCAGAGGGAAGCACCGGCTCCCCCAGCTCCTCACAAAGCTCCTTGAACCGCTCACGATCCTCTGCACGTTCAATGCTGCTGCTCCGGGTTCCCAGAAGCTCTGTGCGGCACTCGTTCAGAATGCCCTTCTTCTCCAGCTGCATGGCAAGATTGAGTCCTGTCTGTCCGCCGATTCCGGGAAGAATGGCATCCGGACGCTCATAACGGATGATTTTTGCGATATATTCCAGTGTAAGAGGCTCCATATATACCTTATCCGCAATAGAGGTATCTGTCATAATGGTGGCCGGGTTGGAGTTGCAAAGTACAACCTCATAGCCTTCCTCCTTCAGTGCAAGACAAGCCTGTGTTCCGGCATAGTCAAATTCCGCTGCCTGACCGATTACGATCGGGCCTGAACCAATGACAAGGATCTTCTTAATATCTGTTCTTTTCGGCATGGTTCTTCTCCTCCTTCATCAGCTTTATAAAACGATCAAACAGATATGCGCTGTCCTGAGGACCGGGTGCACTTTCAGGATGGTACTGTACACTGAACACCTTGTCCCTGTCACATTTCATGCCTTCGATCGTATCATCCAGCAGGTTGATATGCGTGGGCACAAGCGGTGTTCCTTTCAGGCTTTCTGCATCCACCGCATAGGAATGATTCTGTGAGGTGATTTCGATTTTGTTTGTTTCCAGATTCCGCACAGGATGATTTCCGCCGCGATGACCGAATTTCAGCTTGTAGGTTTCTGCGCCGTATGCAAGAGACAGGAGCTGATGTCCCAGACAGATCCCAAAGATCGGATGCTTTCCGATCAAAGCCTTAACAGTGGCGATGGTCTGCGGTACATCTGTAGGATCACCCGGCCCGTTTGAGATGAAAACACCATCCGGAGAGAGCTTTTCGATTTCCTTAGCTGCTGTGTTCCACGGTACGACTGTAACCTTACAGCCCCTCTGATTCAAAGAACGGACAATGTTCAGCTTCAGGCCGCAGTCGATCGCCACAACATGATACAGCTCCGTCTCCGGCTGAGCGCACCATACTTCTTTGCAGCTCACCTTTGAAACAGCATCCGTGGAGATGCGGCTCTCTGCCAGAATTCTCAGTCCCTCCTCCAGCGGAGTGGAAGCGTCCGTTATCAGCACCTTCCGGCTGCCCCGATCACGGATGGAGCGTGTCAGCTTCCTTGTATCCACACCGTATATTCCGGGAATGCTGTATTTTTTCATTACATCCGAAAGCGCAGCTGTGCTTCTGAAATTGGACGGCTCATCATTATACTCTCTGACGATCAAAGCGCCGATGGTGGGCGTTTCCGTCTCAAAATCATCATCTGCCATGCCATAGTTTCCGATAAGCGGATAGGTCATCACTACAGCCTGATAGGTGTAGGACGGATCAGAAAGAATCTCCTGATAGCCGGCCATGGATGTATTGAAAACGATTTCACATACCTTGTTATTGGTATCGCCGAATGCATAACCATAATATTCCTGTCCGTCTTCAAGAATGAGCTTTTTGTTATATTTCATATTCATACCGACACCTCAATTTCTTTTCTCTGAAAGCTTTTGTTCAAAGCGGTCTTTCCGTGTATCATGGGGAATGGCTGTAGGATATTCTCCGCTGAAGCAGGCGCTGCAATAGCCACTGCTTCCTGCAAGCGCACAAAGTGCATGCGCCGGCAGATATCCAAGGGAATCCGCTCCGAGTATCTGTGCAATTTCCGGTACGGAGTATTTGCATGCAATCAGGTTCTCACTGGAATCAATATCTGTGCCGTAATAACAAGGATGCAAAAAGGGCGGTGCGGATATTCTCATATGAATTTCCTTTGCACCGGCTTCACGCAGAAGCCTTACAATGCGTCCGCTTGTTGTGCCTCTGACGATAGAGTCATCGATCAGCACGACACGTTTTCCCTTTACACTTTCCTCAATGGCGCTCAGTTTGATTTTTACAGCATCCAGTCTGTTGTCCTGACCAGGAGAAATAAAGGTTCGGCCGATATACTTATTTTTGATCAATCCGATTCCATATGGAATACCGGATTCCTGGCTGAAGCCGAGGGCCGCATCCAGTCCTGAATCGGGTACACCAATTACGATGTCTGCATCGGCCGGATGTGTCTTTGCAAGGATCTTTCCGGCCTGAAGTCTTGCCGCATGAACAGATACACCATCTATCACAGAGTCCGGCCTTGCAAAGTAAATATACTCAAATACACAAAGCTTTTTCTGCTTCCTTCCGCAGTGCTCTTTTCGGGAAGCAACTCCGTTTTTGCTGAATACAAGAATTTCACCGGGCAGCACATCCCGAACAAATTCCGCTCCTACCGCCTTCAGTGCACAGCTTTCGGAGGCAACAACATATATACCATCCGGGGTCTGACCGTAGCAGAGGGGACGGAAGCCATAAGGATCTCTGGCACAGATCAGCTTCTGCGGTGACATCAGCACAAGGGAATAAGCACCATCCAGCGTGTCCATAGCCTTGCTCAGCGCTTCCTCTATAGAAGAGGACTTCAGCCGCTCTCTGGTCACGATATAGGCTATGGTCTCTGTATCGCTTGTTGTATGAAAGATCGCACCGGATAATTCAAGCGCATTCCGAAGCTCAGCTGCATTGCTGAGGTTGCCATTGTGGGCAATTGCCATTCGTCCCTTCTGATGATTTACCTCAATGGGCTGACAGTTTCTGCGGTTTGTACCACCTGTTGTGCCATAGCGTACATGACCCACAGCCATTGTTCCCTCTGGAAATGAGGACAGCATTTCAGATGAAAATACTTCGCTCACCAGGCCCAGGTCTTTATGAGAGGTAAAAACACCGTCATCATTCACTACAATGCCGCAGCTCTCCTGACCTCTGTGCTGAAGGGCATATAAGCCATAGTAGCAAAGCCCTGCGGCTGCAACAGGATCGGGAGAGATCACACCGAATACGCCGCATTCTTCTCTGAGACTCATGCTCTCCCTTCCTTTCTATGCAGGAGCGCAGCCCCTATAAATCCTTTAAAAAGCGGATGCGGCTTGTTCGGACGGCTTTTGAATTCCGGGTGATACTGAACGCCTACATAAAATGGTCTGTCCGTCAGCTCCACCGCTTCTACCAATCGGCCATCAGGCGAAAGTCCGCTGAGCGTCAGTCCATAACGGCCAAGCCGTTCACGGTAATCATTATTGAATTCATAGCGATGTCTGTGCCGCTCGCTGATAACCGGCATCCTGTAGCATTCCTCCATTTTTGTTCCCGGCTTGATACAGCAGGGGTAAGACCCAAGCCGGAGTGTTCCGCCCATGTCGATGTCATTGCTCTGTCCGGGCATAAAATCAATCACTTTATGTGCACATGCTTTATCAAACTCACCAGAGTTTGCATCCTGGATTCCAGCGGCATGCCTTGCAAATTCAATGACAGCAATTTGCAGGCCAAGGCAGATTCCAAAATAGGGCAGATATTTTTCTCTTGCATATTCCGCAGCAAGGATCATACCCTCTATGCCGCGCTTACCAAAGCCGCCGGGAACAAGAAGGCCATCCAGTCCGGAAAGCTTTTCATCACAGCTTTCCGCTGTAATTTCTTCTGAATCGATCCATTGTATTTCAACATGGGTATTATGCGCATAGCCTGCATGACGAAGCGCTTCTGCAACCGAAAGATAGGCATCATGCAGCTCTACATATTTTCCGACAAGGCCGATTTTTACGCTGTGCGATAAGGCCTTGATTTTTTCTGTCATTTGCGCCCATTCCGTAAGATCGGGCGCAGCTGCGTCAATTCCCAGCTCACGGCATACGACTCCGGAAAAATCTGCCTTTTCCAGCATAAGCGGAGCCTCGTAGAGATTGGGCAGTGTGATGTTTTCAATGACACAATCCGGTTTCACATTGCAAAAGAGTGCAATTTTCTGGAAAATAGCTTCCTCCAGAGGCTCATCACAGCGAAGCACAATAAGGTCCGGATTGATTCCCAGCCCCTGAAGCTCCTTGACAGAATGCTGGGTCGGCTTTGATTTATGCTCATCTGAGCCGCGCAGGAAGGGAACCAGAGTCACATGGATAAACAAGCTGTTTTCCCGTCCCACCTCCAGAGAAATCTGCCTTACCGCTTCAATAAAGGGCTGGGATTCGATATCACCGATCGTACCGCCGATTTCAGTGATAACCACATCTGCATCTGTCTTCTGGCCAACACTATAAACAAAGGCCTTGATTTCATTCGTCACATGGGGAATCACCTGAACGGTTAAGCCGAGATATTCTCCTCTGCGTTCCTTATTCAGCACATTCCAATAGACCTTTCCGGTTGTAAGATTCGAATACTGATTCAGATCCTCATCGATAAATCTTTCATAATGGCCGAGATCCAGGTCTGTCTCTGCGCCATCCTCCGTAACGTACACCTCGCCGTGCTGATAGGGACTCATCGTGCCAGGGTCTACATTGATGTATGGATCCAGCTTCTGGGCGGCTACCTTCAGTCCTCTTGCTTTCAGAAGCCGGCCTAAGGAAGCAGCTGTAATGCCCTTTCCAAGTCCCGAAACCACGCCTCCTGTAACAAAAATATATTTTGTCATCTGAGTTCTCCTTTTTCGTTTATTTTCCGCTGTCACCATAGTTTGCAAGCACTCTTGCAGACGGGTCGTTTACGTCACAGCCCTCCCACTCTTTGTTGGGCATCCAGAAACCGACGATCATTTCTCCCTGACCAGGATAATACTTTTCAAAGATCTCACGATAGAGGAGCGATTCCTTTGTAAAGGGCTGTGCGTGGATATATTTACTCCGAAGCATTTCAAATTCCTCATCTGTATAGTAGTTTTCTGCATATTCCTTCAGATAATCCACCATAGAATGTCCTACCGCATCGGAAAATGCTGCCTTTTCACGCCACAAGATCTCATCCGGCAGGTAATCACCATCCTCAAAGGCATGGCGAAGCAGGTATTTGCCTTTTCCATATTTATTCAGCTTCCGCTCAGGGTCAATGGCCATCACATATTTCACAAAGTCAAGATCGCCAAATGGCACCCGGGCCTCCAGTGAATTTACTGAAATGCAGCGATCCGCACGGAGCACATCATACATATGAAGCTCACGGATACGTTTTTCCGATTCCGCCTGGAAAGCCGCTGCATCCGGTGCAAAGTCGGTATATTTATAGCCGAACAGCTCATCGGAGATCTCGCCCGTAAGAAGTACACGGATATCCGTCTGCTCGTGAATGGCCTTGCAGATAAGGTACATTCCCATGCTTGCACGGATGGTTGTAATATCAAAGGTGCCCAGCAAATGGATCACGGTTTCCAGAGAGGAAAGCACATCCTCCTTTGTAATGATGATCTCCTTATGATCACTGCCGATAAAATCTGCGGCCTGCTTTGCATATTTCAGGTCAATGGCATCCTCGCTCATGCCGATTGCAAAGGTTCGGATGGGTGTACTGCTTTTCTTTGCAGCGATGGCACATACAAGAGAGGAGTCCAGTCCGCCTGAAAGCAGAAAGCCTACCTTTGCATCAGCAACCAGGCGCTTTTCAACACCGCTTACCAGCTTATCATGAATATTCCGGCACACCGTTTCCAGATCATCCCGGCAGACTGAATCTGTCTTTGCAATGTCGCAATAGCAGATGAATTCTCCGTCCTTATAATAATGCCCAGGCGGAAACGGCATAATCTTATCTGTAAGTCCTGTCAGATTTTTGGCTTCACTTGCAAACAAAATTGTGCCTTCTTCGTCATAGCCGTAATAAAGGGGACGAATTCCGATGGGGTCTCTGGCTGCAATATATTCCTGTGTCTCTGCATCAAAAATTATGCAGGCAAATTCTGCATCCAGCATGGCAAACATATCGGTTCCGTATTCCTTATAAAGGGGCAAAAGAATCTCGCAGTCTGAATCGCTTTTAAAGGTGTATTTTGCAGAAAGCGCCTTTCTGAGCTTCTCAAAGCCATAGATCTCGCCGTTGCAGACTACATAGCTTCCGTCAAGGGAAAATGGCTGCATGCCGGCCTCGGTCAGTCCCATGATCGCAAGTCTGTGAAACCCGAGCAGTCCCTTTCCCGTATCCACAATACGGCTGTCATCCGGTCCTCTTGAAATGGTCTGATCAAAGCCCTTTCTGAAAACCGCCAAATCCGCACTGCTTCCGCAGTAACCCATAATTGAACACATAAAAACTCCTCCATGCACCACTTTAAGCCGGCGTTTTTATTCCGCCGGCAGAAAGTGACATATTTAATTATTCTACATCCAGAAGTGCATCAATACCTTCTTCACCGGTACGAACCTTAACCACATTCTCCACATCGTAAACGAATATCTTACCGTCCCCGATATGACCCGTGTAAAGTACCTTCTTAGCAGTTTCAATCACTGTGCGTACAGGAACACTTCCTACTACGATATCAACCTGAATCTTCGGAAGCAGATTTGCTTCCACCTTAACGCCACGGTAATACTCAGGCTGACCCTTCTGAACACCGCATCCAAGAACATGAGATACAGTCATACCCGTAATACCAATACTCATCATAGCGTTCTTCAGGGCTTCAAAGCGGGACTCCTTGCAGATGATCTCGATCTTTGTAAACTTCGGCGTTCCATCGTCAGCAGCATGCATCTTCTTTACAGGAACCGCATCTGTAACAGGTACATCACCCATAGGTTCGATCACACTGCCGTCCTCAGCATAATCAATACTTTCAACAGCCGGTGCAAAGTCAGGATATGCACGGTTGCCGTGTTCGCCGACATCAAGGCCGGCCATCTCTTCCTCACGCGTTACACGGATGCCGATGGTCTTCTTCAGCACCAGCCACAGAATTGCAGATGCAGCGAATACAAATGCACCGACTGCAACAATACCCAGAAGCTGTGTACCGAGCAGTGCGAAACCGCCGCCGTAGAAGAGACCGTTTCTGGAAGAGAGCGTTGTTACGCCTTCCTTTGCAAACAGACCGATACAAATTGTGCCGAATACACCGCAGCAGAGATGAACAGAAGTCGCACCCACCGGATCATCAACCTTGATGCGGTCAAAGAACAGTACCGCAAATACAACGATAACACCTGCAATCGCACCAATGATCAGAGAGTCAACGATGGAAATGTATGCACAGCCGCCGGTAATGGCAACCAGACCTGCAAGACAGCCGTTGATCGTCATGCCCAGATCCGGCTTGCCGATGAAGATCCAGGAAGCAATCGTCGATGTCAGTACAGCGGCAATTGCGGAAGTGTTGGTTGTCAGAAGGATATGCATTACATCTTCAGGGTTCTGGAAGCTCATTGTAGAGCCAGGGTTGAAACCGAACCAGCCGAGCCAGAGTACAAACAAACCGATCACGGCCAGAGACATGTTGTGTCCAGGAATGGCTCTGGGCTTGCCGTCCTTGCCATACTTACCAATACGAGGTCCAAGGATCATTGCGCCTGCAAGCGCTGACCAGCCGCCGAGAGAATGAACAACAGTATCACCAGCAAAATCCATAAAGCCAAGATCGGCCAGCCAACCGCCGCCCCAAACCCAGTGACCAACGATCGGATAGATGAGCAATGTAAGTACAAATGAGAAAATGATGAAGGAAACATACTTGATCCTTTCAGCAACTGCACCGGAAACAATGGTTGCAGCCGTTCCGCAGAACACCAGCTGGAAGAAGAACTTGCCCCAGAACGGTACGTTTGATGTAAGGGTTTCATCGTAGAACGAAAGATCTGCATTTCCCAGAATGAACAGGTTCTCCGTACCGATGAAGGGATTGTCACCGCCGAACATCAGACCCCATCCCAGAAGCATGAAGCCCAGGGAGGAAACCGCAAAAACGATAAAGTTCTTTGAAAGAATGTTAACCGTATTCTTCGACCTTGCAAGGCCTGCTTCAAGAGACGCAAAGCCCAGGTTCATAAAGAATACCAGTATGGCTGCAAGAAACACCCATAGCGTATCAACGATCATCGTCAGTTCCATAAAACATTTCTCCTTTCCTTATAAGGAACATTTATTTCACGCCGAAAAGCAGGTCGCCGTATGTGGGGAACGGCCAGTACTTCTTGGCGGTAACAACTTCCGCTTCGTCACAGGCCGCACGCAGCTCACTCATCTTAGTCAGCAGCGTGTCACGGATCGCATTGGCCTGTGCGCCGATGTTCTCAGCGGAATCCAGACTCCGCAAAGCCTGCTCAAGCTCATCGGTCTTTACAGCAATTCTGTCTGTCAGTGTGGACAGCTTCTTTACCAGACCACTTTCGTAGCTGCAGGCAAGACCTGCATCCAGTGCCTTCTTTGCAGCAGCCGTCTTTGCAACATCCAGAGCGTAGCTTTCCACGGCCGGTGCAATTTCGGTTCTTGCCATATCCACCATCGTGCCGGCTTCAATCATAACAGCCTTGCAGTAGTTATCCAGCATGATCTCATATCTGGACTTCAGCTCCGCTTCGGAAAATACCTTCTGAGAGGTGAGCATATCCACATTCTTCTGATCCAGCAGATGCGGCATGCAGTCCGGTGTGGTGCGGTAGTTGAGAAGTCCTCTCTGCTCGGTAGCTTCCTTGATCCATGCATCATCATAGCCGTTTCCGTTGAAGATGATCCGCTTGTGATCCTTGATGGTCTTGCGGATCATTTCATGCAGTGTGGTTTCAAAGTCCTCGGCCTGCTCCAGTCTGTCCGCATAGATCCGCAGGCTTTCTGCAACCGCGCTGTTCAGCATAATGTTTGCACAGGCGATGCTGTTGGAGGAACCCAGCATACGGAACTCAAACTTGTTGCCTGTAAAGGCAAAGGGAGAGGTACGGTTACGATCTGTTGTATCACGGTTGAACTTCGGCAGCACATCTACGCCAAGCTTCATCTTGGTCTTGGCCGCAGCACTGTAGGGCTCATCCTTTTGGATGGCTTCAATGACTGCATTCAGCTCATCGCCCAGGAAGATGGATACAACGGCCGGCGGTGCTTCGTTTGCGCCCAGTCGGTGGTCATTTCCGGCGGTTGCAACAGAAATGCGGAGCAGATCCTGATAATCGTCCACGGCCTTGATGACGGCACAGAGGAAAAGCAGGAACTGTGCGTTTTCATAAGGCGTTTCGCCCGGGGACAGGAGGTTTACGCCTGCATCGGTTGAAATGGACCAGTTATTGTGCTTGCCGCTGCCGTTTACACCTGCAAATGGCTTTTCATGGAGCAGGCATACCAAACCATGCTTTGCGGCAACCTTCTGCATGATCTCCATAGTCAGCTGGTTGTGATCCGTCGCAATGTTGGTCGTTGTATAGATCGGAGCCAGCTCATGCTGTGCAGGAGCAACCTCGTTATGTTCCGTCTTTGCAAGAATGCCCAGCTTCCATAGCTCTTCATTCAGCTCCTGCATGTAGGCTTCTACCCGCGGCTTGATGACCCCGAAGTAATGATCATCCAGCTCCTGACCCTTGGGCGGCTTTGCACCGAACAATGTACGTCCTGTGAAACGCAGGTCTCTGCGCTGGTCATACATTTCCTTGTCAACAAGGAAGTATTCCTGCTCCGGGCCAACAGATGTACGAACACACTTTACCGTGTCGTTTCCGAACAGCCGCAGAATTCGGATGGCCTGCTTGCTGAGCGCTTCCATAGAGCGGAGCAGAGGTGTCTTTTTATCCAGGGCCTCGCCGCCGTAGGAGCAGAATGCAGTAGGAATACACAGTGTCTTACCCTTGATGAATGCATATGAGGTGGGATCCCATGCGGTATATCCTCTGGCCTCGAATGTTGCTCTCAGTCCGCCGGAGGGGAAGGAGGAAGCATCCGGTTCGCCCTTGATCAGTTCCTTTCCCGAAAACTCCATGATCACGCCGCCGTCCGGTGAGGGAGCAATAAAGCTGTCATGCTTTTCAGCCGTAATGCCTGTCAGGGGCTGAAACCAATGCGTGTAATGCGTCGCACCATTTGCAATAGCCCAGTCCTTCATAGCCGTTGCTACGGCATTGGCCACGCTGATGTCCAGCTTTGCGCCTTCATCAATCGTCTTTTTCAGCGACTGATAGACCTTTGCAGACAGATTTGCTTTCATCACTCTGTCGTCAAAGACCAGCTTTCCGAAATACGCAGATACAGTTCCCATAATAAACACTCCTTTGGGGATTGATAAATAAAAAAGGCAAGGGGACCCCGATGAAAAAACACCAAAGACGCCCTTGCCTTATTATTATATTGAATGATTCTGCTGCTGAATATCCATACAACATTGCTGTCCTTCAGCAGGATATGCTTTTATCCGTCTTTACCGGATAAAAAAGAAAAGACAAAAACTCCTTCAAGGATTCACCTCAAAGACGCCTTTGCCTTTTCTGATTTGCATTATACACCCTCCGAATCGATTTGTCAACCCCTTTTTCCAATTTTTCCAAAAAAAATTTGAAACCATGAATTTTGGTATTGACAAATGAGGAAATGCGTAGTATAATACAGACAAATGAGCAAGGGCGTTCATTTCAAAGCAGATCTTATGTCTGTTCTGAAATGAGCGCTCTTCTTTTTTACATACCGGCAGAAGTATATGCAGTTTTTTCTATCGGTATGCGCTTTAAAATTTTCCGAAAGGAAGGAAACCCATATGAAATTAGAAGGTCAGGTGCGAATCCCATCCGGATGTGCCATTGCAGCCGTTATTTCAAAAGACGGAAACAGGATGTCCGGCGAAATGATTACCAAGGCCATGAGGCCCATGCACGACCGCTCCAACGGACTGGGCGGCGGATTTGCAGGTTACGGTATCTATCCGGAATACAAGGACTTTTATGCCTTGCACTTATTCTATGACAGCCGGGACACCCGCAAAAGCTGTGAGGTATTCTTAAAAGAACGTTTCGAAATCGTGAAATCCGAAATGATTCCCACCCGGAAGATTCCGGCTATCACAGATGAGCCGATGATCTGGAGATATTTTGTAGCTCCCCTGAGATCCGTTTTGGCCTCTCTCCAGCTGGATGAAAAGGAATTCGTTGCAAGAACGGTTATGAAGATCAACACCGAAATGCATGGGGCCTATGTATTCTCCAGCGGAAAGAATATGGGCTCATTCAAGGCTGTGGGCTTCCCGGAGGATGTAGGCGTCTTTTATAAATTAGAAGAATACCAGGGCTATTCCTGGACGGCTCATGGACGCTATCCTACCAATACACCCGGCTGGTGGGGCGGTGCACATCCGTTCACACTTCTGGACTATTCCATTGTTCATAACGGTGAGATTTCCTCCTATGATGCAAACCGCCGTTTCATGGAGATGTTTGGTTATAAATGCACCCTCCAGACCGATACAGAGGTAATTACTTATATTATGGATTACCTGATCCGTGTGCAGGGCCTTACACTGGAGGAAGCTGCAAGCGTCATTGCCGCCCCCTTCTGGAGCACCATTGCGGCCAAGGATGAGGAGGAGCGCAAAAAGCTCACCTATCTTCGCACGGTATACTCAAGCTTGCTGGTAACCGGTCCGTTTTCCATTGTGCTCGGATTCAGCGGCGGACTCATGGCCCTGAATGACCGTCTGAAGCTGAGATCTATGGTTGTGGGTGAAAAGGCGGATCAGGTATTTATCGCCAGTGAGGAAGCGGCCATCCGGACAATGGAGCCGGATGCAGAAAATATCTATGCTCCGGCCGGCGGCGAACCGGTAATTATCAGAGTAAAGGACGGTGCATACTGATGAGTATAGAATTTGTATACCCTGAATTTGAAGTTATCAGAAACGACAGCCGCTGTATTGGATGCAGAGTTTGTGAGCGGCAGTGTGCAAATGAAGTACACAGCTTTGATGCACAGTGCGGCCTGATGCAGAGCGATGAAGCCAGATGTGTAAACTGTCAGCGGTGTGTTTCTCTTTGTCCCACCAGAGCCATTAAGATCGTAAAGAGCGATTGTGTGCTTCGTGAAAATGCCAACTGGAAAAATGATACCATCAAGGAAATCTACAAGCAGGCTGGCAGCGGCGGTGTTCTTCTTTCTTCCATGGGCAATCCCAATCCCCTTCCTGTGTACTGGGATAAAATCCTGATCAATGCATCACAGGTAACCAATCCGCCCATCGATCCCCTGAGAGAGCCGATGGAAACCAAGGTTTTCCTGGGAAAGAAGCCGGAAAGACTCAGCCGGGATGAAAATGGAAATCTGAAATGTGATCTCTCCCCTCAGCTGGAGCTTTCCATGCCGGTGATGTTTTCCGCTATGAGCTATGGCTCTATCAGCTATAACGCTCATGAATCCCTGGCCAGAGCGGCCACAGAGCTGGGTATTTTCTACAACACCGGCGAAGGCGGACTTCACGAGGACTTCTACTGCTACGGTGAAAATACCATCGTTCAGGTGGCATCGGGACGATTCGGTGTTTATAAGGATTATCTGGAAGCAGGCGCAGCAGTGGAAATCAAAATGGGTCAGGGCGCAAAGCCCGGTATCGGCGGACATCTGCCCGGTGCAAAAATCGTAGGTGACGTTTCCCGTACACGAATGATTCCGAAAGGCTCGGATGCGATCTCACCTGCACCTCATCATGATATTTACTCCATCGAGGATCTTCGTCAGCTGGTATTCTCTTTGAAGGAAGCAACCGAATATAAGAAGCCTGTGATCGTAAAGGTCGCTGCTGTCCATAACATTGCTGCGATCGCAAGCGGTATTGCACGAAGCGGAGCGGATATTATTGCCATTGACGGCTTCAGGGGCGGCACAGGTGCAGCACCCACCAGAATCCGTGACAATGTGGGCATTCCGATCGAGCTTGCGCTCGCATCCGTTGATCAGCGGCTTCGTGATGAAGGGATCCGAAACAATGTTTCACTCGTAGCAGGCGGCAGTATCCGGAGTGCAGCAGATGTGGTAAAGGCCATTGCACTGGGCGCAGATGCCTGCTATATAGCAACGGCGGCCCTGCTGGCTATGGGCTGTCATCTCTGCCGTACCTGCCAGAGCGGCAAGTGCAACTGGGGTATTGCGACTCAGCGTCCGGAGCTGGTAAAGCGTCTCAATCCGGATGTGGGCTGTGAGCGTCTTGTGAATCTGATGAATGCATGGCGGCATGAAATCAAGGAGCTGATGGGTGGAATGGGTATCAATTCCATTGAATCCCTCAGAGGAAACCGTCTGATGCTGCGTGGAATCGGGCTGAGTGAAAAAGAGCTTGAGATTCTGGGGATATCTCATGCCGGTGAATAAGGAGGCGTCGTATGAAACGAATATACGTGAATGAGCAGTGGTGTCTGGGCTGTCATCTGTGCGAATATAACTGTGCCTTTGCAAACTCCGGAGAGACAAATATGGCAAAGGCCCTCAAGGGTAAGCCGATTTTCCCAAGAATCCGCGTGGATGGAGACGAAAGCATAAATTTTGCCGTTTCCTGCCGCCACTGCAAGGAGCCTCTCTGTGTGAAAAGCTGTATTTCCGGTGCGTTATCCTCCAAGGACGGTGCGATATGCATCGACCATAACAAGTGTGTGGGATGTCTGACCTGTATTCTGGTTTGTCCCTATGGTGCACTTTCTCAGGGAGAACACGGCGCTGTACAGAAATGTGAGCTGTGTCTGGAGAATTCCTGCGGCGAACCGGCTTGTGTAAAGGGATGTCCCAACAGGGCCATTGTATATGAGGAGAGGTGAGCATTTCATGAAACAGTATGTGATTATCGGAAACGGTGTGGCAGCGGCTGGATGCATTGAAGGCATCCGCAGTGCAGACAGTGAAAGCAGGATCGTTGTTATATCAGAGGAAAAGCATCCGGTCTACTGCCGCCCGCTGATTTCCTATTATCTGGAAGGAAAGACTGATCTCCAGAAAATGAAATACCGCAGGGATGACTATTATGAGAAAATGGGCTGTGAAGTACTTTATGGGAAAAAAGCTGTGAAGATCGATAAGGATGCCAAAACCGTCATTCTGGAGGACGGCCCGGCGATTCCGTATGATGCGGTATGTGTTGCAGCAGGCTCCGCTCCCTTTGTTCCGCCCCTGGCCGGATTGGAAAGCGTGAAAAACAAATTTTCCTTTATGACGATCGATGATACGCTGGCGCTCGAAGCAGCGGTCACTCCGGATTCAAGCGTGCTGATCATCGGGGCCGGTCTGATCGGTCTGAAGTGTGCTGAAGGACTGAAGGAAAGAGTGGCGGACATCACAGTCTGTGATCTTGCGGACCGTGTGCTGTCCAGCATTCTGGATACCGAATGCGCATCCATGATGCAGAAGCATCTGGAACAAAATGGAATCCGGTTTCTGCTGGGAGACAGCGCAGAGCGATTTGAAGGCAATACGGCCTTTATGAAAAGCGGCAGAACCGTTTCATTCGATGTCCTTGTACTGGCGGTAGGCGTGCGGGCCAATACGACTCTGGTCAGCGATGCAGGCGGACAGGTAAATCGCGGCATCCTTGTCAGCGAGCACATGGAAACCACCATTCCCGATGTATATGCGGCCGGGGACTGCACGGAGGGAGAGGATATCTCTTTTGGACAGAAAAGAGTGCTGGCCATCCTGCCGAATGCGTATATGCAGGGTCAATGTGCAGGCGTCAATATGGCCGGCGGTGAAGCGGCTTTTGACAAAGCCATCCCTATGAACTCCATCGGATTCTTTGGTATGCATGCAATGACGGCTGGCAGCTATTTCGGTGAAAACGAGGGCGGTGCGCTGTATGAGGAGAAAACGGAGAACACGCTGAAAAGATTGTTTACCCGAAACGGTCTGCTCACTGGATTCATTCTGATCGGCCATACCGATCGGGCCGGTATCTATACCGCTCTCATCCGGGAAAAAACGCCGCTCGATGCTGTGAATTTTGAGCTGCTGAAGAAAAATACGACCCTTGCAGCTTTTTCTCGTGAAAGCCGCATAAATAAGCTTGGAGGTGCAGTATAATATTATGTTGATCGATGTAAGCAGTCTTGATTACAAGACTTTGAATGATTTGCTCCGTGAAACGAAGGAGGACTGTATCCTTAGCGGATGCTGCGGCCAGCGGTTTATTGCTGCTGGCATGTCTGAGCGTTCCATCACCATTGATGGTGTTCCTGGGAATGCGCTGGGAGCCTATCTGAACGGAGCTTCCATCACAGTCCGTGCCAATACACAGGATGCTGTAGGCGATACCATGAACGAAGGTGAGATCATCATTCATGGAAACATCGGAGATGCCGCCGGATACGCCATGCGCGGCGGAAAAATTTATGTCAAGGGAAACGCAGGCTATCGAGCCGGGATCCACATGAAGCAGTATAAGGAAAAGATCCCGGTTCTCGTGATCGGCGGCACAGCCGGCAGCTTTCTCGGAGAATATCAGGCCGGCGGTGTCATTGTCGTTCTCGGACTGGAGTCCAATGGACAGCGCATTGTGGGAAATTTCCCCTGCACCGGCATGCATGGCGGCAAAATGTTCCTGAGAGGAGATTGCAGCCACATAGAATTCCCCTGCCAGGTCACTGCAAGAGCGGCAGCAGCAGAGGATATTGAGGAAATCAGAAAATATGTATCGGAATACTGCGCACGGTTCGGATATGATACAGAAGAAGTGATGCATGCACCTTTCACGGTGGTGACTCCCGACAGCAAAAATCCATACAAGCAGATGTATGTGGCGAACTGAAAGAAGGTGAATTATGAAATACTCAAAAGAGGAGGTCAAGCAGTTCATTCAGGAGGCGGATGTCAAGTTTATCCGCCTGGCCTTCTGTGACGTATTCGGCCGGCAGAAGAATATATCCATTATGCCGGAGGAGCTTTCACGTGCTTTTCAGGAAGGCATTGCCATTGATGGCTCTGCAATCGTGGGCTTCGGGGACGAAACACATTCCGATCTGCTGCTGCATCCGGATGCAGAAACGATCATGCTGCTCCCATGGAGACCGGAGCACGGCCGTGTCGTTCGCATGTTCTGCAATATCACCTACCCCGATGGTTCCCCGTTTGAATGCGATACGCGCAGCCTTCTGAAAAAAGCGATCAAAGACGCAGAAAGGGCAGGCCTGCATTTTTCCTTCGGCGCAGAACAGGAGTTTTATCTTTTCAAGCTCGATGCAGAGGGCGAGCCTACCTGTGTCCCCTATGATAAAGCGGGCTATATGGACATTGCACCGGAGGACAAAGGGGAAAACATTCGCCGTGAAATCTGCCTGACACTTGAACAGATGGGCATCTCCCCTGAAAGCTCCCATCATGAGGAAGGCCCGGGGCAGAACGAGATCGATTTTCGCTATTCCGATCCGCTTACAGCCGCCGATAATGCAGTCACTTTCCAGACCGTTGTAAAAACAGTCGCGCAGCGGAACGGACTTCATGCAGATTTCAGCCCCAAGCCCCTGAAGGATAAGCCCGGAAACGGCTTCCATATCAATATGTCCGTAAAAGCAGCAGATGGCGGCGATCATCTCTATTGCATGATCGCAGGAATTCTCGACAAAATTCAGGACATGACAGCATTCCTGAATCCGACAGACAGCTCCTATGAGCGATTCGGAAGCAACAAAGCACCAGGATATGTTTCCTGGTCAAGCCAGAACCGCTCTCAGCTTGTGCGCATTCCTGCGGCCGAGGGGAAGTACCGTCGTGCAGAGCTTCGGTCTCCTGATCCAACGGCCAATCCCTATCTTGCATTCACCCTCATGATTTATGCGGGACTGTACGGAATTCAGAGCAAGCCGGAATTGCCTCCGGCCGCAGATATAAATCTTTACAAAGCAGATAAGGAAACGCTTGCAGGCTTCCGGAAACTTCCGCAAAATCTGAAAGAAGCATGCGCAATTGCAGCTGAAAGCAGCTTCATCAAAGAGCATATACCGGATGCGATCCTTGACATCTACTGTAACCAATAAATCATTTTACGGCCAAAAGGAGGGGGAGAAAAATGAGCCTGAAAGAACAGGTATACAGCATTCTTGTTGTATCTGCAGCAGACAGCTTTAACTCCGCTTTGACAGCAATGCTCCCCAGATCAAAATATGACCCGATCCAGACGGTTTCCAATGTCAGTACAGCCAAAAGAGCCCTGGCCGACAGAGTCTATGATTTTATTCTTATCAATTCTCCCCTGCCGGATGACTCTGGTACACATTTTGCTATAGATACCTCGGTCTCCAAAGAAACCGTGGTTCTGCTCTTTGTAAGAAACGATGTGCAGGATGAGATTTTTGACAGAGTAGCAGAATATGGCGTATTCACTCTGCCCAAGCCTGTACCCAAGCAGACCATGAGCCAGGCCCTTCGCTGGATGACCACAGCCAGAGAACGGCTTCGCAAATCTGAAAAGAAAACGCTGTCCATTGAAGAAAAAATGGAGGAGATCCGTCTTGTAAACCGTGCAAAGCTGCTGCTGATCAGTGAACTGAAAATGAGTGAGCCGGACGCTCATCGTTACATACAAAAGGAAGCGATGGACAGATGTATCTCCCGCAAAGAAGCAGCAGAGCACATTATTATCACCTACTCATAAGCATCTGAAGCTGCATGAAGTCCCTTCTCTGTGCAGCCTTGCTGAAAACAAAAGCACGCAATTGCGCTTTCCAGCGTAACTGCGTGCTTTTTCATATATACCTCTTATTCGGTAACGGCCTTTATCAGCTCTGCCTGATCCTTGTCAAGATCGCCGCTGTCATTCATATAATCATAGACCTGCAAGGCCACACTTGTAACTGCATCAGGCAGCTCTACTGTAATACTTGTCTGGCCGTTTTCATCCAGTGTAAACTCGCCCAGTGAAAGCTGATTCCATTTTCCGGTCGTTCCATCCTCATTTACTGCGCTTGGATCCCAATATCCCCAACCCATATTCAGACGGCTTCCCGGCTCAGCACCCAGCAGGAAGGTCAGCGTCCGGCCGCCAAGACCGTTGCACATGCGCCATTTTCCAGCAGCCTCCTTTGTATAGCTTACAGATATTCTGGGGGATTCGGATTCTCCGGACCGCAGTTGCTGCTTTAGAAGGCACAAATCAAATACATTCAGCTGACCATCTGCATTCATGTCGGCATTTGCATTTGAAATATGGGGCACCTCCCTGTTAACCAGATGATCCTGTGAAGTCTGAACATCTGCGCTCTCCAGCAGGCCGTCCTCATTCACATCTCCGGCCATTTCAAAGCCAAGCACCTGAAGTGTTTTGTTTCCGGAGTAGGTCACCCCTTCCGGTTCAGCGGTGTTGCGGAAAACCTGCGTGGCGCAGTTCCACTCCTTGAAAATAAAGCAGTCTGTGGTATCCAGATAAACCGTGTTGTCATAAATCTTGTTATCCTGTCCCCATCCTTCAAGCTGCACGTTGGCATCAAATGCATACAGCACATACTCACAGCCGTTGCGGTAACCGGTGTTATTTCGGATTATCGCCTGATTTCCTTTTACCTCCACAAAGCTGTTGCCGCCGTTTTCGCCCTTCATGCCTGTACCGTCAAAGGTGCATTCCTCCACAACATTGCCGATCGTATACTCTTTGATATCTACATGGTCTGCCGCAATATTCGGCCCGAGACGACAACCTCTGACCGTGTTGTAATGACATTCATAGCCATACCCTTCTGTGTTTTTTGAACTGCCGATATAGATCCCCTCGCCGTATTCCGGAGTAACTGTACCCGCATCATGAACATAGCAATTTTCCACAAGATTATAGCTGCTGTTGTCTATGATATGAATGGCCTCTGCGCCGACATTGTATACCTCGCATCCTGAAATCACACTGTGCTCCGACTGCTGAAGGAAAATCCCCTTCTGGGCCTGACACACCTTCAGGTCACGGATCTCCCAATAGCTGCCGATGATCTTCAGCGCAGCCTTGTTATCCTGTGCAGCACCGCTGATGGTAGCCGGGTTTTCAGGATCCTCACTGCGTATGATGATATGCTCCTCAGGCGTTCCGTCTGCAATCGCATAGAATGCGGCCCATTCCCCGAGCCACTCATCATTCTGATAGAGACCTTCTCTGAGTATGATCTCATCACCGGCCTGCACTTCTGCAAGTGCTGCGATCAGCTCCTCTGTGTTGGTGACCAGTACCGAACGTGAGCCATCGGCCTGGGTCATAGTCGGAATCACACTGCATGTCAGTGCCGCTGACAATATTGCAGCAGTAAGCTTCCCTGCTTTTTTCATTATACATCCCCTCCTGACAGCAATTCTTGTTTCATCATGCACAGATCAAATACATCCAGCCGGCCATCCCCGCCGAGGTCCCCGTTCTCACCGCATGGCAGCTCCTGCTCCGAAGCAGCCAGCAGCCACTTCTGCAATGCAGCTGCATCGGCCATGCTAAATCTTCCGTCCAGATTTACATCTCCCATGATCGGACCTGTACTTTCCCGAACAAGCAGATCGGCCTTTGTGATCGTCATTTCCGTTACGAAGGTTCTGAGCATGATCAGGCTCATATCTGTATAGGTCATACCATATTCATCCAGCACAGCCAGAAGATCCTTTGCAAGAAAGCAAGCCGTTACGCCATTGTAATAAGCAGGCTGAACCGCTTCCCACAGGTTATCCTCCGCACTTTTCCATCTGTGCAGTACAATAACCGGAGGCCGTGTGCTCTCATAAGCCACCTCAATGGCATAGGTATCCCCAAGGGCTTCCAGCTTTTCGCCGTCAAGGAGGATGGCCTCCTTCCAGCCAGCCCAGTCCTTGTCCCCACTTACAGAGCCAGTGAAAAGATTCTCTGACAAAATATAGTCCTCGCAGGGATATTTCTGAACCTCCGTGTAGCAGATCCCGTGCACAGGCGTTTCCCCTCTGCGCTCGAACAGCTCGGTTACCGTTACAAATTCATAGCCCTGAGACTGAAGCTCCGGCAGAATGGTTCTGAGGGCCTCTACGGTCTTGTCATTTCCATAGAAATCGTGCATCAGAATGATCGCCCCGTCCTTCGCAGAAGCCAGAACAGAATCCACAACATCCTGAGCCGTCTTTTCTGCATTGGAATCTCCGCTGGAATAACCGGTGATAAACGTCTGATCGATCGAGTCAAACATCGTCTGACTGACACTGAGATACGGCGGACGGAAGACCTTCGGATAAGTTCCGATGAGAGAATACACATATTCATCTACATATTCCATCTCCGCCTGGATCTCCTCGGCCGTCATTCCGGCCATATCAGAATGCGTTCTGGAGTGACTGCCTATTTCACAGCCCATATGATAGGCCCTTTTTACAACCTCCGCACTCTCCTCGCTGATCTTGTCTCCAACCAGAAAAAAGGTGGCCTGTGCATCATATTCCTCCAGAAGATCCAGCACCTGCGGAGTCGTATATGTATTCGGCCCATCATCAAAGGTCAGAGCGATCAGCTTTGAATCTGCTTCCGTTTCTGCGCCTGCGCCTGCAATTGAGGTCATGCTAAGGCTGAGACTCATCAGCCACACAACAGAAAGCAGCATGATCATACGTATCGTTTTCATGATACACACCTCCCATTTAACTGTTTTATTATATCACACTTTCCAATATAAAGCAAGCGCTTTTTGTGCGATTTGTCATAAAGTTTCATCATGCGGAGCGGGATTCTATACGATTGCAACACATAAAAAAGCACTGTACCCGAATATACAGGTACAGTGCTCAGTCTGTCTAAAAAGTCAGATTTTCCCTTCCTCCCGGGAAGGCCTTCGCAGCTTGGTGCATTTGGTGCATCTATGGTGCAGCTATTTTAATTTGATGCACCATGCAAATATCACGCAATTTGGCCATATTTCGCTATTTGGCGCATCTGTGGCACGAAATAGAAAAAGTCTTATATACTATAATATATGTTGTTATGTTGTTTTGTTTTTTACGTGCTATATGATATTATAATTAAAACCCTACGTGCCCCAAAAACACGAATATCACGCAATTTCGGGATTTTTCATGGTGCATCTGGTGGCGCATCCATGGTGCATTTGGTGCACGTAATTATTTTGGCAATCATTTCATGACCGATAGATTACACCACCCGGAACAGATCTCACTTTACAGAATCCCTTTACCCTGCAAGCTCCTTCTTTATCAGACACAGATCAAATATATCGATCCGGCCATTGCTGTTGATATCCGCAGCCTGCATATCAGCCAAAGTTACACCCGGTACAGCGGCCAGCCATTTCTGAATCAACACCAGATCCAGAATCGTCAGGCGGCCGTCTTCATTGACATCCCCCACAACCTCAGCAGGTGTGGTTTCTGTAGTCGTAACAGTGGTGGTAACAGGAGTCGTGGTTGTGGTTGTCGTAGTCGTTGTGGCCTCAGGCGTTGTGGAGGTTGTAGTCGTTGTTGTAGTCGTTGTTGTGGTAGTGGTGGTAGTCGTAGTCGTTGTTGTTGTGGTGGTTGTGGTGGTCGTGGTGGTCGTGGTGGTCGTGGTGGTCGTGGTTGTCTCCGTCTGAATATTCCACTTCTGACAGTTATTGTTGGTAGGCTCCCACTGCTGAACATTTGCGCCAGCCTCTAACGATGCATAACCGACTTCAACAAGGCCTGCATCCTTGGAGGCATGGGTAATGATGCTGTATGAACCATCCAGGTTCTTGCTGAAACGGAAAAGCTGTGCGCTGTCCTTGGAGCTATATGCTACAATATCAATATTGCTGCCATTTTGGCTGCCCTCGGCCTTGAGTGCATAGGCCGGATCCAGATAGGAGCGGATCCAGTAGTAGTTGCCTGAACCAAAGGCCTTGAGCGTCCACTTCTGACAACTATGACCGCTGAAGCCCCACTGCTGTACATTGGAGTTATCCTCCATAACAGCACCGGCTACCTCCATTACAAGGCCGGAATTTACATTCTCAAAGGTATAGATAACGCTCAGATCCATAGCCGTACCAGGATCTGTTACAGGCTCCAGGATCCAGTCCTGACAGTTTGCACCATTGATCTCCCACTGCTGTACATTTGCACCGGACGCTGCGGAAGCATCGGCCACCTCTACAGCAGAGGCCTCCCCGCTGATCCTTGTACGGATCTTGTAGCTGCCGTCCCCATTAGAAGTCAGCATAAACTGCTGATTTGTACCTCCGTTGTACTGATAAATATCGATATTGGTACCGTTGGCTGTCTTTTTGCCCGCTACATCCAATACATATGTACCGCCGTCCCCTACGCAGGACGCAATATAATAGTAGCCGTCCCCTGCGCTGTAGAGCTTCCAGATATCATGAACAGAAGTGCCGTCTGTGCCCCACTGCTGTACGTTTGCACCGTTTTCAGCCGCTGCACTGGCCACCTGCATATACAGACCAGAATTTACATTCTTAATGCGATAAGCCGAACCCTCTGTAAAGGTGGCAGCAACAGGAGCGCTGGGCCCTTCTGTATAGCCTGCACTGGGCACGCCCTTGTTTGCATAGCGCAGATACATCCAGTTACCGCCGGAGGTCTGACGGCCGCTGTAATTGGAACAGTATGTCTTTGCATTTGCAGCGGTCAGTGAAACATAGGTGTAGTTGTTCTTCGGTCTCCATGAGCTTGCGCTTGAAGTGGCATTGGAATCAGCACCTTGCTGAGTTCTTCCGCAGCCTGAGAAGGTCGAACCGGATTCCGCATATGCACCGGGATATGTTACACTATTCCAGTCACAGATCACATTTCCGCCGTTTTCATAGACACAGTTCTCAGCATAAACATCACATCCGCTGTGAACGGTATAAGCCATACTGAAATCGTTTACATAGTTATTGAGAGAATGGAAATAACCCCAGCGCATAAGTCCCGGGCCGCGCGTTTCTGTCTGATAGAATTTGTTGCCGATAATAGACATGCGCGGGAAACCGTCATAGCCATTCTTTGAATTTGCATCGTCTGCCGGATAACCCAGGATCAGACCGTACTTGTGTGCGCCAAAGGAGCTGTCAGAAACGGTACAGTAATCGGCATCATAACAGCAGGCCAGGAACTTATCCTCGTCTACCTGTCCGGTCTGAGGAGCATATCCGAAATTATCATGACCCGTGAATGTAACATGGTCTACCCAGATATTCTGACCAGAGCCAAAATAGCATACGATGGAGTCATTGTTGTTGGATTCCGCATCATGCTGCATATCAAAGTTCTTGATGATGATGTTGTTCCCTGTGCCGCTGTTGGATGATGTACAGAACTGTACATTGAACAGGGTATTGGCAGAATAGCTGCCGATGATGGTCTTGTTGCTGTGGACATAGATACGGCCTGCTGTACACATATAACGTGTGCCGTTCATGTTCAGCTCTGTTACGCTGATATTCTTTGTTACAACAATGGTATAAGGGGTATCGGAGGTCGCATACTTCTTCAGATCATCAAAAGTAGAGACCTCTACAACCTCACCAAACAGACCGCCGATATCAGCCGCTTTAACGCTGCCGGTGTTATCATCCTTACAATAGCCTGCAAAGCCCTGTAAACCGTCTGCATTCAGCAGCCAGAGCTGATTATCTGCACCGGTGTAGCTTTCAAGGGTCATACCCGATGCGCTCTGGGTCAGTGCAAGAGATGTATTGGAATAGTTTACGATCTTGTAGTGAAGAGAATTGCCCAAACGATCGGTAGATACCGGAACAACATACCAATGCTGGGACTGCGCCGACTCACTGCCGTACATGATCACACTGGCTCCGGCTGATACATTGTAATTCAGCGGCGTAAGAAGACGTCCGGACTGAGCGTTGACAAGCTTGAAGAAGGTGCCTTTTGAGTCTGAACCGACACGATCAAACCGCCATGAAGGGGAAAGATCATTGCCAAGGGCCTTCACAGACAGCGAAGCGCCATCGGTTGTTCCGTTCTCAGTCAACACCTTTGAATTATCCTTGGTTGCAATGTTCATCAGCTGCACCGGATAGTCCACAGAGGCCGCTGCTGCGGAAAGAGTCATACTACTGCTGCCGAACAATGGGAGCATCCATGTGGTCAGCAAAACAAGGGACAGGATGATCGCCTGTCGAATGCGCTTGAAATGTTTCATTTCAGATTGCCTCCTTAAATTATATTAATGATAACGATGAGCCGATGGGGCACATCAGAACATATCAACAATATTATACCACAAACTGTAAAAAACGTCAATTGCAAATTCTGCTGATAACATTGCATAAACGCTCAAAATACACACAATCAAGACAGTGACCTCATCAAGGGTGCTGCCATCCTGATCGATTATGCTCGGTATGCAGCTGGATTGAATCCTACATGGGAGAAGATCCTCTCATAAACCGATAAAATCCTTATCAAGCCAAAAAGCCACGGAAATCCCGTGGCTTTTTGCATGCACTCTGTTTTACAGATATCCGCGATATAAAATCAAAAAAATATAACAACAAATCATGTATAGAAATATATGCAGTCTCCCTCAATATCAATGATCCGGTCAAAATAAAAAGCCTGCATCGTATCCAGATGAAGGACAAAAAAACAGAAATCGTCCAGTTCCGCTTCCAGCCAATGATCATGGAAGAAAAAAATAGACGGAAAAGGCTCTATTTCACTGAACGCAGGAAGGTTCAGGCCTTGAAATGCATGCATTATTGCATCGATTGTGACAGCCTTACCATCGGACATACGCCGAACTCCGGTACTGCTGTAAAGATACAGGTCTGTTTCAGAAGGCACGCTCCATTGTTTCTCACCTATAGGCACAACAGTATGTGTACCTCGGACCAGATCATATTTCACCAGCATTCTTTTCTCATTTTCAATGGTCTCATAGTATATGCAGGTGTCCATCCTTGCAGCATAATCCAGATCCGACTCACTAAGGCCAGAAGCGATTCGGTCAAAGCCCGTACTGCTATACCGGATGATCGCTTTGTACGCATTCAATTTTTGAAAAAGCTTACTGCTTCCGTTCTGGATCTCAAGATCGTATCCGGATACCTGAAAGACACATTCCCTTTGAGAAGAAGCGATCGGTTGAAATTCCGTCACGTTTCCTTTCAGGAAGGAAATTGGCTTCAGGTGCAGCTCGGCCTGCGTTTGAATCACTTCAAAAAACTGCCAGAATTCAGTTTTCCTATTCTGAATGCCCACATAAACGGTCGTTCCATCACACCGTATTTGTATCCTTGGATCTGAGATGTCATTGCATGACCAATCCACAGGGATACAGCCGCTTTTCCACAAGTGATCCTTCATATCCATACATGTGAGAAAGCATTTCCCATCAGATATACCAAGTGAAAAAATGCAGGAGCCTACAGGATATATATCAAAAATCCGGAACTGTTTTTCATATTCTGTCCAGTCCTGCATCCAGGCAAGCTCTGCTTTTTCTAAGTCATAGAAAAGAAGAGAGGTTACAGCCTGATGATCCTGCATGCTTCTGTCCATCAAAAGAATCAGGCTTCGATACTGATGGAGATAGCGATATAAAATCCCATTGCTGTTTTTATAGGACGGAAGTGCAATTACCGAATTCAGTTTATATGTGCTTTCACCGATCTCACGCAAAAAAACGCACTCCTTTCCGCTGTTCTATAGCATTTCAGCTTTGGCTGGGCCATATATGCAATAACCCATGTGCAGCATATAAACAAGTATACCATCTTCCAATGAGAAAATCAAGTGTAAGCGATGCGAAGCCGCCGAAGCTTCCGGCATCCAGGTCGGGCTGCGCTCCCATAGCACCCTCTCCTCTCGGAAAACAAAAAAGCGATCTTCTCAGATTCACATCAGCTTGTCAAAAAGTCAGATTTTCTGCACAAGGCCCCCTTAGCAAGGGAAGGCTTTCAGAGGTTTTTTGACAAACTGAAACGCCATCTGAGCTTCCGTCAAATGGCGTTTATGATTATAGAGTCTGAAATAGTATGGCTTGTATATTGTGTTTTATCCGGTGTTTTTCAATAAAATGATATACGTTTTTGCTTTCTATTTTGTCACTCTCTCGATCACGCAGGTATGCCTTTTCTCCGCATCCTTATCATAACTCAATCCCACCAGCAGGATCTCACCGGAATAATCCTTGAGGCTTTCGGTATACTTCTTCTGCTTGATCTGATCGATCGCAGCTTCGGCGGATTTGTTCCATTTCAGCTCTACAATAAATGCAGGGGCCTGGCACTCCTTTCTCGGGATGAAAACCAGATCCGCAAAGCCTTTTCCTCCTGCAAGCTCACGATACATGACATAGCTTTTCTTGGCGGAATAATATGCCAGTGACAGGATACAGGAGAGTGAGTTTTCATCATTGTATTTCAGGATGGATGTATTTTCATCGTGGACCTGTTCGATCATTTCGGCTACAATGTCAGCTTCGCCGTTTATTGTAGCTTCAAGGAGTTCATCGGACTTACGAATGGATTTCATGATATGCTCCCAGCCGCCATCCTCAATAGAGTTGATGAATTCTCTCTGTACTTCGTTATTGGGAATCCATGCTGTCTCAGTACCAAAGTCGTAGGTTAAATATCCCAGATGAATCAGCAGCGTCAAAACGTCATCTGCACTATTGAAAGTGACCATATCATTCTGGAATTTATCCGGATTCACAGGATAACGTTCTCCGCTAATCAGCCTTGTCACGATTTCTCTCAATCCAAAGCTATCCATCTGAATATACTTTTTCAAGGATTCATATGTTTCTGTTTTTGTCCAGTAGCTGTCAAAATCATGACCTAACATCGACATTACTACAGAACGTGGGTTGTAAATAGATAAGCCTTTCAGGTCATATCCGTCATACCAACGTTTTGTTTCTTCAAATGGCATATCGTATTGTTCGCATAAGTCCTTGACTTCCTGTTCTGTAAATCCTGTAAATTCGGCTAAGTCTCGCTGATTTGTCATGGAATACTCATCAAACATATTCAGTGCGGAATGCTCGCCGTATTTTTTGATGGGCAGGATTCCTGTCATGTAGGCGAGGACGACATATGGCTGATCCTTTAAAACATCCCTTAAGAAATCAAGATATTCCTTCTGTGCATTCAAGTCTGATTTTCGCACACGGAATATACAGTCCCATTCATCTATTATGAATACAAATTGCCCACCGTTTTGTGCATATATTTCCTCCAAAATGGATACAAGATGTTCTTCATAAAAATCAGTATCAGAAAATTCACGTTTCAATTCACGGATCACACTACGTTCTAATGCTGCGATCATATCATGAATTGAATCCGCACGATTCATAAACCGCTGTACATTCAGATGAATCACGTTATACTTATTCAGATGCTTCTCAAAACTCGGATGCTGTGCAATCTTCAGATCCTTGAAAAACTCTCTGGAATCGCATCCTCGACTGTAATATGCCACCAGCATATTGGCTGCCATAGACTTACCAAATCGTCTCGGACGGCTTACACAGATATTTCTCTGCTCACCGTATAAAACAGAATTGGCATAAGCGATCAGTTCTGTTTTATCTACGTAGATTTTTGAATGATTGACTGCATTATAAAATTCCGTATTATTGGGATTCAGATAAATGCCCATACTCGTCACCTCATTTCGTGCTTATGATCGTTTCATGTGTGTATAAATAGTATACCATCTTCCGGCACAAAAATCAAGTATGAATAGAGTGAACAATGACAATGTCCATTTCAGTTTACTCCTTTACAATCTTTCCGTCCTCAATCCGCACGATATGATCGGCCTGTGATGCGATATCTGCATCATGCGTTACCATAATAACAGTCTGTCCCATGTCCTGCTGCATACGGCGCAGAAGATTGAGTACCTCCTGACCCGATTTTGAATCAAGATTGCCCGTTGGTTCATCACAGAGCAGTACCTTCGGCTTATGAATCAAAGCTCGGGCGATCGCTGTGCGCTGCTGCTGACCCCCGGAAAGCTGAGATGGATAATGACTGAGACGATTGGAAATCCCCAGCGTTTCTGTCAGACCTTTAAAATAGGTTCTGTCGGGTTTCACTTTGTCTATCATAAGCGGCAGCAAAACGTTTTCTTCTGCCGTCAGCTCGGGAATCAGGTTGAAAAACTGGAACACAAAGCCGATATTCCGGCGGCGGAATTGGGAAAGCTCTGTATCATTCATTTTCAGAATGCTGGTTTCCCCATAGCAAACCTCCCCCGATGAAGCTGTATCCAGACCGCCCAGCAAATGCAGAAGCGTAGACTTGCCGCTGCCGGAGGTTCCCACAATTGCAATGAATTTTCCCTCCTCAAAAGACACATTACAATCACAGAGCGCATGAACCGCAGCTTCACCGCTGCCATAGGTCTTTGTCAAATGATGGGTTGTGATGACATTTTTCATAAAATTTCCTCCTTCTTCTCCATGCGTTCTCTGATTCTGTGCACAGACAGGATTGCAGCCACTGCAACCAAAATCAGAATCACACTTCCGAACAGCACCCATGCGCCCCACGGCCTGGGCAGCCACAGCTCGTATTCAAGCATCCAACTTTCCTTCAGCTCCTCCATGCGTATCGTGATATCATAAAGCGCATCGGATTTATCAAATTCCTCTACCGCATAATAGAAAAAGCCATCCGGAAATTCTGTGTTACCAACGCCCTCTTGCTGCTGTCGAAGCAGGGATGCGTATGTATCATACCGATTTTTCATAAAGGTCTGAAAGCTCCATACCAATCCTCCGGTAATACCGATTGCCCAGAAGGGAATCTGCAGCACTGACCAGATGAGTCTGCGTTTGATCTCGAAGACAGACATGCCGATATCATGAAGCCGCCGCAGGTTCTGGATATTCTGATTCATTTTCATTCGGATGGTATTGCAGTAGCCTATAAAGCAGATCACAAAGAACAGCAGGAACAGCACAAGAATTCCGGCCATACTGGAATAACGGAGGATTCTTTGCTCCTTCTGTAAATCAGACAGGGTGACATAGGAAACCGTATCCGTCAGAAGCGGCTTTACCAGTGCTTCGATCTCCTCATTCGTTATATCTTCCGTAAATTTCAGTTGTGCGGATGTGTAGCAGGGAGCATAGAATCCAAGCTCCTCAGCGTAGGAAACCGTCATAACAATCGCACAGGAATCCAGACTGCCGAATACAGCATTCAGAAAAGCGTCTGTATCCAGCTGCTCCTGTGTGATCGAAACGGACCGGTCAACTGTAACAGGAATGTTCTTTATGGAATCAAAAGGCACGGTATCCTGCGCTGCATCGTAAAGGGCTGTGATCATCGGAATGCTGTCTCCGACCTCATAGGGAGATGTGCCGCTTTTTGAAACCACAATCGTTTCATGGGCAACAGGTGTTCCGCAAAGCTTTTCCATCATTGTATCATTCAGAAAAATCAGAGGAATACGGTAAAGTGCCAAATCCTTAAAGTGTTCGTAATGCTCCCAGTCAGAATTCAGTTCGGAACGATAGGATGAAATCGCTTTCGGTGCATCCTTCCAGCTATCATAGCAAACTACATGATCTGTTGCATAAACACCCCATGCAAAGACCTTACTCTGTCCGGAAAGCGTTTTGACAGCATCCTCGGAAATGCCACTGGATGTATCTGCAATTCCAATACCGACATTCGTCTGGGGACGAAGTCCTGTCAGAGCACAGTCAATCTCATTTTCCTCCAGATTTACATTATCTACTACATAAAAATTCGTCTCTGTGTCGGCCTGACCAAGTGTCAGATAGGATGTACCTTTTCCCGAATCGGTATAGTAGAGATATCCGAACATGGAAGCAGACAATACCAATACCAGCGATACACATTGCAGCATCGCAATTGTCTTTCCGCCCAGTATCCGTGAAAACAGTCCGCCGAGTCTTCGGGAAGCAGTACGTCTGGCAAAGCGCTTCTGCGCAGCCTGAATACTCTGTAATTTCGCAACATGCATAATGGGATAGATCATAACCAGCAGGGAAATCAACGCAGAAAGCATCAACGGCAGCAAAAACGGCGATGCCGTCCTTTGGGTGACCAGCCACTCTGCAAAGTAGCCTCTATACCTTGGTTCTCCCAGCACGCTCTGAATTGCAAGCAGAATCTCATGCACGCCGCAGGCGATCAGAATGCCTGCGATGCTGCCGATCAGCCAGAAGATAAAAAACTCCAGCAGAAAAATTCCGGTTAAGGAACGATTGCTCATACCGACGCACTTCAGCAGCCGTAGAGACCGAATTCGCTCGGGCATCACAGAGACAACACCAGAAAACAGTGCAATCGCAGAAATAACCGCCATAATCACAAACAGCATTCGCAGCACCTTCATATTGTCCGTGGATTCTACCGTGTATACTTCACTGCCTGTAGTCTGCTGACTCATTGTACTGATAATAAAAGCCTGCCGTCCCAATGTAATGGGATTTCCAAGACTATAGAGAGGCTCTACCGTTTCAGTCCCCCATTGCTCGCTTTGCTCATCAGACGTATACAAGGAATCATGGGGTGCAAGAAGCAAATTGATATAATGAGTCTGCGCTCCGGCTTCTTCTTTTGAGAAAAGCACACAGGGACTTGCATATTCTACCGACTGTCCTTCTACACCTGAAACAGCAGTGTAGCTATAGTCCAGATTCAGCCGTGAAATTTCATTTGAAAGAATTCCACACAGTGTCCAGGACTGCTGCGACTGAGAGCCATCCAAATCAGTGAAGGAAAAGCAGACAGTATCACCGATCTCCGCATTTGTATTTTTGCCTGTCAGCATAAATTCCGGCACAGCGATTTCCCCCGTTTGCTCTGGAAATTCACCTGATAAAAGCGGATAATGAGACATGGCTTCTCCGTTTTCATCCGCAAACGCTCCGCAAGTATAGCTGCTGCGGCCTATAGCAATACGGCCGCAGGAAATGGTTGTTCCCGATTTTTCAATCAAAGGAAGGTCTGAAATTTCCTGCCACTGCTGCTCTGTTACATTATGAATTGTAAAGGAATAGTTTCCATAGCGATCGTAAAGCGCATGAAGCTGACGGCGCACTTCCGTTCGTTCACTGAACATCATGCATACAGTGGATATCGTAAACAGCAAAATAGATAAGATGAGGGATAGTGCTTTTCCCTTATGCTTGCTCCAATACCGAAGCAGAAGAAAACTCTGGAATTTCATATGTGCGCCTCCTATACAGTGGTATAATTCAATAGCGGTTACTTATATAGACACAATTTTTGGAAGACTGGTTTCAAAAAAAGGAGCTGTAGAGTTTTTTATTTTCTCTGCAGCCCCATCTTTTTTCTTACGCAGTAATAGCTATAATCAGCTGTATTCTTCAAAGAATCAACTGTCCCCCCCCTTACCCACTGGTTCAAGATCTTGTACGTACACAATCAGCTTTCAAAGAAACAATTGCTTCTATGTAGAATTTGTAGTTGCTCTTACTTCTTGAGATTCTTCAGAGCCTTGGGTTCCTTGGGCTGGTGATAGCCAGCGCAAGAAGCTGAGCCTGCTGCCTTTACAGCTGCAAACTGGCCGAGAGCTGCAAGCTTGTCCAGCATAACCTTCTGAACCTTGTTCATGTCACTCTACCTCCTTTCTTTTTGGTGTAGCAATTACAGTCATCACTGCTACTACGAACAATGTGAACGCAATTAAAGCCGCTATTAATACAGCTCTTTTATACAGGAACTCGCTGATCACTGCAAGCACCATTGCTGTAATTACGCTGAACCAGTGATTCCTGGTTTTCTGTTTTTCTGATAAAGGCTTATTTTCGTTCTCAACGGGTGCTTTAATCCATATTACCATAATTGAAAAAACAAGCATTAGCATATGAAAGCCTATTGTATATATATCGCCTATAGCAGCCATTTTTGACATACCAAAAATAAATACTGTTGTGGCTGCAAATATCAAATTGCATTTCAAGTATGTATCGGCATGATAGCCTCCGGTAAACTGTCTCAGTATTACAAATATAAAGTAATAAAGAAGCGCCAGAAGCGTCATTCGAAATGCAATACCGATAATAACTGTAATAAAAAATCCGAGGAGAGTAGAAATAATGGTCTCAAATCCATATTGATACACTTCTATCAGTTCCTCAGCTATGATATTTTTCCGGCATAAAAAAAGCGATATTCGTTCACTCAGTTCAGTGATCATTTCTGTTCCACCTTCCAAGTAAAGAATATCGCATTTTTTGTCGGAAGTCAATTATTTTGCCCCCAACGTCACTTTTTCTGTCCCCATGTTACCGATCCTACTTTTTGTCAGCAGCGCACTTGCTACGAACATTCCGTTCTTTTCATAAATATCTATTGATGTTCCAATTGCTCGATTTCATTCTGCTGATGTGACAGCTGCGTCTGAAGCTTTTGTTTCTCCATCTCTTTTTGATTCACACGATTTATCTTCCCCATAAATACAAAAATTATAACATCCAGCAACGATAACAAAACGGCTATGATTACATAGATATATTCCTCAAGTGTATTTCCAATAACTAGCGTGTAGATACTGAACCCAATTGTCAGGGTAATTATAAATGCCGACGCAATAATAATCCATTCATTTATTTTGAATTGATAATTCTCTTTTTTTCGGATTGTAAGAATGATCTGAGTGGCTATAAAATAAACAGTCTGTCGAAAAGCCTCTGAAAGCCTCCCCTTAGTAAGGGGAGGTGGCACGCCGAAGGCGTGACGGAGGGGATTGTAAGGCATGAGAAAACTTACGATTTTGCGTACTTTTTTCAATCCCCTCAGTCGTCACTTCGTGCCGACAGGCTCCACGAGCCGGTCCCCTTTGTCCTTCAGACATTTCCCCGCACTGCGGGGATCACCCCTTGCTAAGGGGAGCCTTGTGCGGAAAATCTGACTTTTTCGACAAGCTAAGCGATGCGGCTCAAGCTGCATCGCTTTTTGTTCTGTAGATTTAACTGATGATTGCGTCCCATGTAGGATTCAATCCAGCTGCATGCCGTGCATAATAGGTCAGGATTGCAGTGGCATCGCTGATGTCAATATCGCCGTCTTCATCTACATCAGCGATCCTGAGCTGCTCTTCTGTATACTGATCAACAGAGAGAGAAGCGGCCGTTTTTGCATAAATAGTCAGAGTTTCTGTTGCATCAGAAACATCTACATCTCCGTCCATGTCAACATCTCCTGCTGTGCTTTCTGCAACTGTCACATCCACGCTGAATACCAGGTCGGTTGTATAGCCTGTTGCGCTGACTGTGATCTCGTAAGTGCCGGTCTCACCAAATACGAGTGCATCACCGCTGGTGACTGTCAGATCCATTGCGCCTGTTGCGGTGTCGAAAATCTTGGTAGATTTTCTGCCGGACAGCGTATAGGATGTACCATTTACAGTTGCCATTGACATCTTAGACAGGTAGTTGGCAAATGCTGTCTCATCTGTGCCCTCTGCTGCAACAATAGCATTCGTTTCGCTGTCAAATACAACCGGAAGTTCATCTGTTGTCAGAATTACAGAGGTAGAAATGGACGCATATACACCGCTTTCATCAGTGATCTCTACTGCATAGCTGCCCGGCTGAACGCCTGCCGGATCATAGGTCAGAACACCTGCACTGTAGGTAGTGTTCAAATCAGCTGCCGCTGCTGTCACTGCATAATCCTCCGGCAGATCTGTCAGTGTTACCGCAAACGTACCAGAGGTCACCGGTACGCTTTCTGCTGCGGCTGTACCCTCATGCAGAACCGGCAGATAGGATTCCGTTGTGAAGCTCACGTCCGAACCGCCGCGAACGATGTAACGTACTTCTGTAATTGTCTTTCCGATTGTATCCTCGAAGCTCTTATACTTCAGCGTGTTTACACTATGCACGACATAGCCGTCCTCAACTGCAAAGGCGATTTCGCCAGTTCTCAGCCACAGATTATCTACATGCAGCATTGCATAGCTTACACCGTCTGAGGTTGTAATTACCACGCCCTCCATGGTATCAGAATCCGGAAGCAAACCGGCATCATCGCTGATGCTCAGCTGATAGTTGCCGTACTTTGTATTGGTTGTGATCTCAATCGCTGCATCTGCAACTGTAACAGCTTCATTGACATCGACCATGGCGGTCAGTGTGCCATCTCCATTGAGTACCTTGTACTCATCCGGAATCACTGTCTGATCCTCGTTTACAGTCATACCTCCAACAATGGTCAGAAGCTGATTGTTGCAGGTACTGCCTGCCTCAATGGCTGCTGTCGCTTCGTCATACAGACTCTGCGGTACTGCAATGGCTACGTCCTTGATGCCCTCAACAGTTACACTTCCATCCTCATTTTCTGTATAGTAGGTTGCACCGTACTTTACAGACTTCGTACTGGTTGCGCTGGTTACCGCATCAACATAACCCTCTGCGCGGATTGCAGCTGCCGGATCCTCAGCCTCCAGATTCATCTCTGCATCCTCTGCTACTACGTTCAGCTCACCGTAATAATAGTCTGCATACGGCAGATTTACTGAGCCGTATACATAAGCCTCATCCGCAGCAAATGCAGGTATTGCGGAAAGCACCTGTGTTGCCGCAAAAACCGCAGCTGATACAGCGCAGGTCATGCGTTTCCAATTGTTCTTTTGCATGTAAGCACCTCCATAAAATTTGTGTATGTTGAATTCTGCACGCAGCGCAGAATAGAACTACCCTATCATTGCTCTGCCTGGGAATATCCCTTTGCAGATGCTGTTGCTGCCGACAGACAGCGTGCGGTGCGGTCTGCTACAAGACCGGTAAACAATCCTGTGATGCAGCCTGTAACCAGCAGAAAAGGCAGATATGAAAATATATGCACCGTCTGCATCACGATCGTTGCTGCAAGAATCTGTCCCACATTATGCAGAACAGCGCCAATCATACTGATAAACCATAAGTGCTTCCCTTTCAGCAGAGAGCAAAGGAGTGCCATACCAACGAGACACAGCAATCCGCCGCAAAGAGAATAGATCATACCCACAAGCATTCCTGTAAAAACGGAACCCAGCATAATCCGCAGAAATAAAACTGCCGCAGCATCACGGGCACGATATTTTACAAGCACAATCAACGTGATGACATTGGCAAGTCCCAGCTTGACACCCGGAATCGGAACCGGTACCGGAATCTGCGCCTCTATCACAAAAATGGTCAATGCAATTGTTGTAAAAAGTGCCATCGTCACAAGATGTTTAGCAGACCTCTGCATCGATCGATTCCTCCTCTGCTCCGGATACAATGGATATTCGAATGTGATTCGGCAAACAGATAATCGGCAGAATACCGTTTGAAATACTGCCCTGATGTACACAAAGTCCGTCAGGACATGTGGCAGATTTCATAAAAACTGCATCCGGTTCAATTTGTATTACATTCTGCATTCCATTCTCGCCGTCAACTGTGATCGTGTACGCTTCCTTTACCTCAGACAGATCGATCCGGTGCAGGAGCCTGTCATTCTGGTAGATCTCTGCCATTTTCTGCGGCTGCCTGTGATTCAGCACATACAGACTGCCCGCTATGCCGGCTGCAAGCAGGATGGCAGTGATTCCTGCCAAAACAGCTGTGCGTTTCATTCGGATGCTCCCCTTTCTTTTATCCGGAAACAGAACTTATAAACACGCTAGTTTAGACTAACTACAAACCTAAAAATAACAAGAATGCAGATTGCATTCCTGTGCTCTCACATTGGTTGAATTTTCAAGTTAGTTTATCCTAACGCAAATTCAGTATAGCACTTCAGAGGCGTTCTGTCAAGTCCGGCATTGGAATTCTCGAAACGTGACAAAAAAATATGCGCTGCGTGGAAAAAAATGCCGTTTTATAAGAATTCGGCTTCCCAGAGAACTGCATTCTCTCTTCCGTATAGATAAAATACCAGAATATGCGGTATTTCTGTACTTTTGCTTCTTTTTCGATTTACAGAATATACATGTTTTATACTTGAATTTCAATCAGATGTATGCTAAACTAATCGAGTTAGTCGTAACAAACTGCAAGTTTATTGTGACTGGTTAGTTATCGCTAACAATAAAACAGGAAAGCAGGTTAAAACGCTCATGAGAAAACGAACTTTCATTGCATTGCTCCTGCCATTGGGACTACTTGGCGGTTGTTCAGAGATCAATTTCGCCGATGAACCGATAAGCAGCACTGCGGTTTCAACTGACAGCAGCGAAAATTCAGCTACAAAAGATATATTTGCAATGGATACATACATGCGCCTGACGGCTTACGGTTCAGCAGCGGAAGATGCTGTGGAAGCGGCGGCTTCTTATATTGAAAATATGGATGCACTGATGTCAACCGGTCTGGAAACCAGCGAGATTGCTCAGCTCAACGCCACCGGAACCATGATGTTATCTGCGGATTCTGCTGCTGTTATGCAGCGTGCTATTGAGATCTGCCATGATACAGACGGTGCTTTCAATCCGCTTATGTACCCTGTTATGGAGGCGTGGGGATTTCCCTCAAAGGAGTATCGTGTGCCGATGCAGGATGAGCTGGAAGAGCTGCTTACACTAACTGATATTTCGCAGGTGCAGTTTCATGAAGCTGACGGACAGGTATCCTTCGGCATTGACGGAATGAAAGCAGATCTGGGCGGAATTGCAAAAGGCTATACCTCCTCTCAGATCAAAGAGATTTTCAATTCCTTCGGAGTGACAAGCGGATTGGTTACCCTGGGCGGCAATGTACAGGCAGTAGGCAGCAAAACGGATGGAAGTCCATGGCGTGTAGCTGTTCAGAATCCCGAAAGCGAGGGAGAATATCTGGGTGTTCTGGAGGTCAGTGACAAAGCTGTTATCACATCGGGCGGATATGAGCGGTATTTTGAAGAGGACGGAAAGAAATATCATCATATTATGGATCCTGATTCAGGCTATCCTGCGGAGAACGGTCTGACTTCTGTAACGATCGTCAGCGAGGACGGAACATTGGCAGATGCACTTTCTACCGCGCTGTTTGTCATGGGACTTGAGAACGCATCTGATTACTGGCAGGAACACAGTCAGCAGTTTGATGCGGTTTTCCTGACCGAAACCGGAACGATTCTGGTAACAGAAGGCATTGAGGATATTTTCTCCTCAGGATATGCATGGACTGTAATTGAAAAGGAGAGCTGAGACGATGAAGGATTGGGGTAAATTCAAAAAATGTCTGCCGGTTTTCGGATTGATTCCGGCAGCAGTTCTGGCAATGTGTACGGCGGTTTCACTGAGCGGCTATACAGCTCCGGTTCTGACAATAGAACTGACTCCTGCGGCGACAACAGTGACATCAGAAATTACTGCTGCCAGTGATAATAAGAAAGAAACCACAAAAACGCAAACAACCGCCACAGCTTCTGCGCTAACAGTTGAGAAGATCGCTGATGCGGATTCCTATAAGAACGGTACATATACCGGAACGGGAACCGGTTTCGCAGGCCCGATTCAGGTTCAGGTCGTTATCAAACAAGGGAAAATCGCTGATATTTCCATTGTCAGCACAACGGACGACAAGCCTTTTATTGATTCTGCCGCTTCACTGCTGGACACAATTATTTCCAGACAGACTTCAAATGTAGATACGATATCCGGCGCAACCTATAGCTCTGTCGGATTGATTGAAGCTGTGCGTGATGCTTTGCAGCAGGCTGGCGGCGATGAATCCTCCTATTCCGCACTGCCTGTCCTTTCTGCGTCCGGCAGCAGCAATACACAAGCACCATCCGTTCAAAAGGTGACAGAGCCGTCAGCATACCGTGACGGTACCTACATTGGAACCGGTACTGGGTTTGCAGGCCCTATTACAGTCGAGGTAGCTGTTGCAGGCGGAAAAATCTCCGGCATAACAATGATCAGTCATTCGGATGACAGTCCATATATAGATTCTGCATCTGCACTGCTGAATACAATCATCGCCAGACAGACTACCAATGTAGATACGGTATCCGGCGCGACCTTTAGTTCTGCTGGACTAATCGAAGCGGTACGAAATGCTCTTAGCGATGCATCCGCCGCAGCTGCGACCACGGTTGTGACTGAACAGAATCAGGAGCCGAACGGAACGGTCACAGGTACTTTTCCCTGCCCTGACGGCGTATATCTGGGAACCGGAGAGGGATACCGCAGTGAGATCACCGTTGCTGTCTCCCTGAAAGGCGGTACAATTGATACGATCCTGGTTCTGGACGAAGACGAGGATGAACCCTTTTTCCAGAAGGCAGAGGTGATTGTTGACGCTGTGCTGAAAAAGCAGACCACGGATGTGGATACAGTATCCGGCGCAACCTTCAGTTCAGAAGGAATTCTGGAAGCCATCAGCAATGCATTGAACGCTGCTTCCAGCGGAATCACAACAACGACGACAACTGCAACCTCACAGGCAACCGAAACAACAACCTCCGGCCGTACCGAAACCGTAACAACTGCACCTGCTGGGGAAACAACCGCTGCTCCAGAAACAACTGTATCAACCAGCACTACACAGACAATCTATGCAGATGGAGAATATGCGGTCAATGTAACCTGTTATCCGGACGATGCTGAGGATTTTGCACCCTATACGCTTTCTGTTATTGTCCGAATTGAAAATGATTCCATCGTTGAGATCAGGAATATTGAAGGAAGCGGCTCGGATTATGATCCGGAAAATGACTGGTATATCAGCCGTGCGATCAACGGAACAAGCAAATATCCGGGAACAATAGAACAGATTCTGGAAAAGCAGACAACCCAGGGAATCGATGCAGTTTCCGGAGCCACCTGTACATCGGATGCAATCATTGAAGCCGCAGCAAAAGCGCTCAGTGCTGCGCTTAAATCATAAACTACAGAAAGGAAAAAATGCATATGGGCACCTTTGGAATAAAACTGCTTAATCTTCTTATGGCTGTTGCAGTCATTCTGGGATACAACGTCACGCTCCGGAACAGAGAGCAGACAGAAACCATTGCGGAGCTGGAATTTGAACTGGAAAATCAGAAGTTTCTGACCAGCCAGAATCAGGAACAGGGAGAGACGGAATCAAAATATCAGGACGGCGTCTATGAAGGTCAGGCAGAAGGCTTTGGCGGAATGATTGCCGTTCAGGCTGTCATTGAAAACAACATGATTGCAGAACTGAATATTGTTTCAGCAGAACACGAGGATGAAGCATATCTGAAGGCCGCAGCAGCTGTTATTGACAGTATGCTGGAGGCACAGTCGGCAGAGGCAGATATAGTCAGCGGAGCCACATTCAGCTCGAATGGAATCATTCATGCAGCTGAAGAAGCGCTCAGAAAGGCAGAAGAAGCAAAATGAAAAAAATCACATTCAACCCCAAAAAGACACATACATATGTGCGTGCTGCGATTCAGCTTCTGTTTTTCCTTTTTCTGCCGTCGGCTTTTACTACTGCATTTTCCGGAATCAAGTACATCTTTACGCAGATCGGCAGCAAAAATCCTATTGCATGGACAACCTTTCTTACAGTTCTGCTTGCATTGTGCGCATATACAATTCTGTTCGGCAGATTTTTCTGCGGCTATGCATGTGCATTCGGCAGTTTAGGCGATGCGGTTCATGGACTGTATATCTGGATCTGTAAAAAATGTAAAAAGAAACCGGTTCAGATGAAAAAGGGCTGGAAGAAACCGCTCTCCTTTCTGAAATACGGAATTCTTCTTGTAATTGCTCTGCTCTGCTTCACAGGCGTATACGGCAGTATGACCGGCTGGAGTCCATGGGATGTTTTTTCTATGATACAGGCAGGCAATTTCAAGCTGGGCGGATATATCCTTGGCTGTGTTTTACTGCTTCTTATTCTTGCAGGCATGGCATTTTGTGAACGCTTTTTCTGCCGATTTTTATGTCCCATGGGCGCGGTATTCAATCTGCTGCCGATTTTCCCGTTATTTTCTATACGCAGAAATAAAGAAAGCTGTATAAAAGGCTGTTCCGCGTGCCAGCGCTGCTGTCCGTCAGACATCGAACTGCCGGAGAATGGAAGCTGGATGGTTAAGAACGATTGCTTTCAGTGTCAGAAATGTATTCAGATCTGTCCGAAGAAAAATGCCAAAAGCGGCAGACTCTTTTTCAGAGGAAACGAGATCTGGTTTACAGTGCTGCGTGCAGCTGTTCTTGCCATTGTACTCATTCTTGCTGGAATTTAAAACAGATTTGCCTTTCTATTGACATTTCCTGATAAACGCATTATCATAATAAAAGAACCTCTTGACTCTCCCCTTAACTGTAATGATAGAATAAAACTGCAAAGGACTTTGCAATACAGAAATGGAGTGATAGAATGTACAAAATCGGTGAACTTTCGAAGCTTTGCAGAATTCCTGTGAAAACACTGCGCTACTATGACAGCATGGGGCTTCTGCCGCCCGATCAAATCGACAAATTCACGGGATATCGCTACTACAGTGCCGCCAAGCTGTCCGACTGCTATCGGATTCTGGCACTCAAGGAGCCGGGTTTTATCCTTGAGGAGATCAAGGCGCATTTTTCTCTGCCAAAGGACAGATTGTCCGCACTTATTACTGCAAAGGAACAGGAGCTTTGTAGGCTGAAAACACAGACCGAACAGCACATTCATGTCCTCCGGGAATTACAGTCAGCCTTAAAGGAGGATGCGTCTATGTTTGATATTGTTGTGAGAAAATCAGATGAAATTCGTCTGACATTTTCGCAGGATCATTTCTAACAGAGCGGATTGCGCAGATATTCTGGAAGAAATCCGCAGTAAGCTGCCGCATGAAATCATTGGCGACAGAACAGTGATTATTGACTATGAAATCAAATTTCAAAGTAATAGCTTTGATACAGGCTTCGGTGTTGAGATTACCGGCAGACTGCCGAAAGCCTGCGGACTTTCGGAGAAAATCATTTGTTTCGCAGAGGAAACTGCCAGCCTGATCTGTACAGAGGCGGACTATGAGAAAGCAGCACTTGCACTGCATTGGTATTGAGACAATATCTCAGCTTCTCTTTCAACAGGTAAGGCTGTTCTCTCACACAGCGGTACAGGTTGATGAGGTTACTGTTGCGGTCGTTCCAGACCTCCATGTCTAAACCCATAGGTTTGCGGAACAAAACCCATCCAGCACCGCCAAATACCTCGATGTAACGCTCATAGTACAGGGGAAAGCGGTCGATGATGGCGTCACGCAGTGCCTTCTTGCCGCCTACCCAGCTCATGAAACTATCCATTCAAGTCCTCCTTTCTTGTCATTTCATCGCCACGTTTTGCGGCGAACATCAGTGATGCGGTCATAAGTCCCACCGTCCCTCCCAAGAGTGTGCCTATTACGAATACAGCCATTTTACATACCTCCTTTCTGTTTCTGGGCATAAAAAAAGCCGTTCGGGTGTGGCTGAACGGCTGGATGTGATATTCAATTTTAAGGTATAAGAAAACTGAAATTCAATCATGCAAGATATAGCGTGTAGGAGTACCGGCGCATTGTTCGCTTTCCACAATAGCCATAGTATCAGAAACAATAATTGCAGCCATACCATTTCCCAAAACAAGGTCTAATGCTTCACTCAACTTACAGGATATTCCGTCCATGTTTTTATTAAATGCGATAATATGCCATTGTTCTGATACTTTATATTGCTCTATGATTTTGATAATTTCATCATAATGCAAATGATTTTCAAATACTATTATTTTCTCTTTCAATAACATTTCGTCAGCATAATGACAAAAACGTCCAATTCCGATAACCCGTTTCTTACCGCACAACTCAAACAATAACCTATCACGCTTATCTTTGACAATGAATTTTTCCACAAAATTTCTTTCAATCTTACTTCTCATATTTATTCTCCAAAAAAACTAATTTGATGGTTAGTTCATTATACCACACCTATTCCCGCTTTTCAATATATAAATCAGCAGATTACACCCCATAGTCATCACCTTCTCTCCGGAAAACAAAATAGATGACATACTTTTTGAGGTTAAATCATCCCGTCTGAAGAACAATCTCTTATTTTATAACCCTCTCGATCACACAAGTATGCTTCTTGGTATCATCCTTTGCATCCTTATCATAATTAAGTCCCACCAGCAGAATCTCACCGGAATAGTCTTTAAGAGATTCCGTATACTTCTTCTGCCTGATCTGATCAATGGCAGCTTCGGCGGACTTGTTCCATTTGAGTTCTACGATGAACGCAGGGGCCTGACATTCCTTTCTCGGAATGAACACCAGATCCGCAAAGTCTTTTCCTCCTGCCAGTTCACGATACATGACGTAGCTTTTCTTTGCGGAA
>JAFUQX010000045.1 GCA_017472145.1 Ruminococcus sp.
AGCTATGCCATCACCGACTATATCGAGGAGTGGGGCTGCTCCCTGGCTGATGTCATCGAAGAGCAGTATGACATGCCCATCGAGCAGTATGTTGCCGAAAACTACGCCGAGCTTTCTGCCCTGGATGTGATCCCGGCGGAGCTGGAAGTGATGTAGCAGCCTTTCAAATACCTATGATTGAAATAAAATAAAGCTGCGGCCCGGTTTTCCTCCTTACCGGGCCGCAGCTTTTGCTATGCTGTATAATTCTGTTGTCAGGCCTTCATCCCCAGAATCCGCTTGGTCTGGGGCGCTTTAAAGAGCAGCACTGCACCGATGCAGGTCAGGATAATCTCCGGCAGCATGTACGAGCCGTTGTAGCACAGGCTGTAGAGCACCGTATTCTCCGTGAAGAAATCGCCCCACAGCTGACCAAAGGACTGCCAGATGATCACGCCGCTTGCAAAGTGACACGCAAAGCGCAGCAGCAGGGCGAGAACCGTACCGGCGATCCATCCGGCTGTATCCTTCTTCCGGAAGAGCCCTGCAAGGCCCAGCAGCGTGAAGGGCAGGAGATAGTCCAGCAGGATGCAGGCGATGAGCATACCTGGCGTGAGACCCCAGCCGAAGATGCCGTCCATAATGCCCTGTGCAAACTGGAAGCAGGCAAACACGAAGGAGACGGCCAGTCCCTTGACCACGCCATACCGGATGCTGAATACCACGATGGGCAGCATAGACAGCAGCGTGATCGAGCCGCCCCACGGCAGCTTGTAGATCCGGATAAAGCTCAGGGCTGCGGCCAGCGCCACCATGATCGCACCCTCCACAAGGAGTCTGGTTTTTGTATTTCTCATAAAATTCTCATGCCTGCGGCTGACATGATCTTCACCTCTCATTTCATCTTTGAAACAGGTAAGCCATGCAGCCCTTCCTTCTGACCCCAGCCGCACCCGCTCCGCCTTTGGGCAGAACGATCCGTCAGAAGACAAAAAACGTCACAGGATACACCTGTGACGCAGAATAAGCATGTTTGCACAATTTCCCTACGTCGGCATTATCCGAATCAGGTTCTGGGTCGAAACGCAATCGTTTCCTCTCAGCCATTCAGCTCCCCTGTTGTATATTATATCCCCATTATACCGGATGAAAATGCATTTGTCAAGAGACCGCATTCTTTTTTTGCGCAAAGTGACAGCAGATCATGCACATATAACTATTCCCATTTCCCGTATTTTATGCTATAATAGAGGTATACTGAAAATTCTGCATTCTGATCAAGGAGGACATGCAATGAATCTGAAAAAAATAATATCTGTAGTATGCAGCGCTGCAATGGCCGTTTCCATCCTTACGGTTCCTGCTCCCGCAGCCGCCGATGCGGCTTCCACGGAGATGCGTGATATCACCACTCAGCAGGTCATCGATGAAATGGGCCTTGGCATCAACCTTGGCAATACCTATGAATCCTGCGGAGACTGGATCGCTCAGTGGGGCGACGGCACGGTAAAGTCCTATGTCACCGCCTGGGGCAGCCCCGAAATTACCCAGGATATGATCAAGGGCTATGCAGCGGCCGGCTTCGGGGTGCTCCGTATTCCGGTGGCCTGGTCCAATATGATGGGCGATGACTATACCATCAATGCCGACTATCTGGCCAGCGTCAGGCAGGTAGTGGACTGGACGCTGGAAACGGGCATGTACGCCATCGTCAATATCCACTGGGACAATGGCTGGTGGGAGAACTTCCCTACCGACAAGGAAAACTGCATGTATAAATACACCCGGATCTGGACGCAGCTCTGTGAGGCTTTCGGTGGCTACGGCGACAAGCTCATGTTCGAGTCCCTCAATGAGGAGGGCGGCTGGGACTCCCTCTGGAACCGGTACGGCAGCAGCACCGACGGCAAGCAGGAATCCTACGACCTTCTGGCAGAGATCAACCAGAAATTCGTGGATATCGTCCGCAGCTCCGGCGGAAACAATGCAGAGCGTCACCTGCTCATCGCCGGATATAACACGGACTTTGACCTGACCTGTGACAGCTATTATAAGATGCCCTCCGACCCTATGAACCGCTGTGCCGTTTCGGTGCACTATTACACGCCCTCTGACTTTGCCATTCTGGAGGAGGACGCAAGCTGGGGCACCATGCGCTCTACCTGGGGCACTGATGCCGATTTCGAGCAGCTGAACTACTACATGGACATGGTCAAGACCACCTTCACCGACAAGGGCATTCCGGTCATCATCGGTGAATACGGCTGTCCCAACAAGAACAAGGACGCCGATTCTGTACGGCTGTTCCTCACCTCTGTGGCTGAGGCCGCCATGAGCCGTGACCTGTGTCCGGTGCTCTGGGATGTGACCGATGCCCACTACAGCCGTACCACCTATCAGCTGAAGGATGCGCAGCTTCAGGCCAATTTCACGGAGATCCTGGCTGAATACGGCACGGGCACAGAAACGGATACAGGCCTTGGAGATGTCAACGCAGACGGCGTGGTGAACATCTCAGATGCCACCCTCACCCTGACAGAATATGCCCGGACAGCAGCCAGCCTCGGCTCGGCCCTGACCGACACGCAGAGAACGGCTGCGGATATAGATGGGGACGGTGTCATCTCCATTGCCGATGCCACCGCCATTCTGACATACTATGCAAAGTATGCCGCCGGGCTGAATCCCACATGGTAAGCCTGTAAATTTTATGATACGAGGAGAATGAGACTTATGGCCAACCCCTACCTGCCCCGATGGGAGTATATCCCGGACGGCGAACCAAGAGTATTCGGAGACCGGGTGTATATCTACGGCTCTCACGACCGGGCGGCCTCCGATTCCTTCTGCGACTACTGCCTGAAGGTATGGAGCGCCCCTGTAGATGACCTGGAGCACTGGGTATGTCACGGTGAGGTGTTCCGCACAACGGATGCACCCTATCACCCTGCTGATACGGACTGGACAGACGGCCCGCTCTATGCACCGGATGTGGTGGAAAAGGACGGCCGGTATTATCTGTACGCATACATATTCGGCGGAAAGGGCTGTGTGGCTGCGGCCGACCGACCGGAAGGGCCTTTTCAGCTGCTGTCTCTGTACGAGTACGGCATCCCGGAGGAGGTCTGCTGCAACGGCTGGTTCATCGACCCCGGCGTACTGGTGGACGAGGACGGCCGGGTGTATATGGCCTGCGGCTTTGAGCGTTCCTTCATGCTGGAATTGGAGGACAACATGTACCGCACCAAGGATGACACCCTGATAGAGCACATCATCCCGGCTGACGGAGACTTCGGCTTCTTCGAGGGCTGCTCGCTCCGGAAGATCGGAAAGACCTATTACTTCATCTACTCCGGTCGGCCGGGCAGTCAGCTTCGGTATGCCACAGCTGAGTCCCCTCTCGGCCCGTATACCTACCGGGGCGTGATCATTGACAACGCCGAGCAGTATCCCGGCGGCAACAATCACGGCTCCATCTGCTGCATCCAGGGACAGTGGTATATTTTCTACCACCGCATGACCAATGGCACGATCCTGTCCCGCCGGGGCTGTGTGGAGAAGATCCAGATCCTGGAGGACGGCAGCATCCCTCAGGTGGAGATGACCTCTCTGGGCTTTGCAGATTCCCTGAATCCCTATGAAGCGACCCCTGCGGAGCTGGCCTGTGTGCTGCTGGGCGGATGCATCGTCACCGAGCGGAGCATTTTTTCCAGACCCATCACCAACATCACAGAGGGCTGTGTCATCGGCTATAAATATTTCGACTTCGGAGAGGATCCCTCCGGCACGCCCCTGAAGCTCCACATGCAGACCAGAGGGAACGGCAGCAACAGCGAGGTTTCTGTTTATCTGGATGACTGGAAGGAGAACGAGCCTGCGGCGGTGTGCAGGATCGGCACGGATGACGGCATCTGCACCGCCGAGCTTCCGCCCATCACCGGACGGCACGCAGTATATTTCGCAGTAAAGGACAGCGCCGGCGGCTGGTTCCGGGATTCATTCAAGGGCCGTCACCTGTTCGAGCTGGAGCAGTTTGTATTTACCAAATAATCAGACAAAAGGAGAAAACGGATATGAAAATAACAAAGCTTACGGCTCTGCTGCTCTGTGCAGGTCTGAGCCTTTCTATGATCACAGGCTGTGCGGAGGAGAGCGGCTCTTCCTCCTCTGCTTCCGGAGAGAGCAGCCCGGCCGCCGCATCGGAGGAAAACTCTGAAACGGAAGAAGCTGACATCTACAAGATGCACGGCCTTTCCACAGCGGAATTTGTAGACGAGATGGGCGTGGGCATCAATCTGGGCAACACCTTTGAATCCTGCGGCGGCTGGATCAACGGAGACAGCGTAACCGCCTATGAGACCGCATGGGGCAGCCCCGTTGTGACCGAGGAGCTGATCCAGGGCTATGCAGACGAGGGCTTCGGCGTGATCCGTGTGCCGGTGGCCTGGTCGAATATGATGGAGGAGGACTACACCATTCACCCGGATTATATTGCCCGTGTGAAGGAGGTCACCGAGTGGATCCTGGAACGGGACATGGCGGTGATTCTGAATATCCACTGGGACAGCGGCTGGTGGGAGAATTTCCCCACGGACAAGGAGGAGTGCATGAAGAAGTACACCTCCATCTGGACGCAGCTGTGCGAGGCCTTCGGGGAATACGGTGACAAGCTGATGTTCGAGTCTCTCAATGAGGAAGCCGGATGGAGCTCTGTCTGGGACAGATATACCGGAACGGATGAGCAGAAGCAGGAGTCCTATGCCCTGGTAAATGAGATCAATCAGACCTTTGTCGATCTGGTCCGGAGCAGCGGCGGCAATAATGAGCAGCGTCATCTGCTGATCGCCGGCTATATCACCGACGTGACCCTGACCTGTGATCCGCTGTATCAGATGCCGGAGGATCCTCAGGGGAAGTGTGCGGTTTCCGTACATTACTACACCCCGGCAACCTACTGCATTCTGAATGCAGACGCAGACTGGGGCAAGGCCAAGGCTAACTGGGGCTCTCCCAGAGACTACACGGAGCTGGAGACCAACATGGACCTGCTCTATGATACCTTTGTCAGCCAGGGCGTGCCGGTGATCATCGGTGAATACGGCGTAGCCACTGAAAACAAGACAGAGGAGAACATCCGTCTGTTCCTGACCAGCGTTGCGGCCGAGGCCTGTGAGCGTGACATTTGTCCGGTGCTGTGGGATATTACAGATGTATTCTATGACCGTCAGGCCTTTGAGATGAAGGATCAGGCGCTCATGGATGGTCTGCTGGCTGCAAAGAGCGAATAAATATATATTATATAATAAAGAAAGAGCTGCGTGAGGGCAGCTCTTTTTCTGTCAGTCCTTCAGGCCGCTTTTCTCAGACGATCCCTCCGTTCACAGGGAAAACCTGCCCCGTCACAAAGGAGGCTGCCTCCGAGGCCAGCCAGCATACCGCAGCCGCCACCTCCTCGGGACGCCCGATACGGCCCAGCGGTGTCTCCTCCGCCAGAGCCAGTACCTCCTCCTCAGAAAGATGCCCGTTCATATCCGTCCGGATCACACCCGGCGATACGCAGTTCACCCGGATCCCGGAAGGCCCGACCTCCTTGGCCAGCGCCTTGGTAAAGCTGATGACCGCTCCCTTGGTTGCAGAATAATCCACCTCGCAGGATGCACCTACCTCACCCCACATGGAGGCAATGTTGATGATACAGCCCTTTTTCCGCATGAGCATCTCCGGCAGAAGAAATCTCGTTGTCTCTGTTGTGCCGAACAAATTGACCTGGTACAGCTCCTGCACCCGGTCGGCCGCCATGCACTGGAACAGATCTGTGTACGATACCGCCGCATTGTTCACCAGCACATCTACATGTCCCAGTATCTCCAAAGCCTGCCTGGCCAGCTCCGCCGCACGGCCCGGACGGCTCAGATCACCCTGAAGGGGCAGAGCACCGCACTCCTTCTGCATCTGCTTGGCCGCAGCCTCGTTCCGGCAGTAGCCGGCCACTACCATATATCCCTGTGCGGAAAGCGCACGGGTGATCGCCAGCCCGATCCCTCTCGTTCCGCCTGTTACAAATGCTGTTTTTGTCATGTTCCATCTCCTTTTACACATACAGCTATATAGCCGTCTATTTCATATATCGTTCCGTTGGATACTTCCGGTATATCCGCCCGCTCCGTAAAGATATACAGCGCCTCCGGGTCTCCCTCTCCCGCAGCCAGAAGCTTTAGCTCCTTCCGGGAAAATTCCGCCATCTCCTCAAAGGAGGCCCGTGCCAGATAGAAGCTGCTGAGCGTCATTCCCTGCCGCCGGGCATATTCTCCAAAGGCAAAATACATCTCCTTCCGGGTCAGATAGTCCTGCTCCAGAGGAAGGAATATGATCTCACGCCGTCCGGCGGAAAGGGTATCCCACAAGGGGCTGGCCAGAGGGGAAGTGTAGGACTCCGGCTCAAAATACCGGGCCTGCTTTTTCTGGATGACTCCGCTCAGATCGGCAAGCTGTACACAGGCGCAAATCGCCAGAGCCGCCGTCAGCAGCCGTTTTCCAAGGAGATGCCCCAGCAGCCCAAGCGTTATTGTCAGGATGAGATACCCGGCCACCCAGATAAACCTCCCTGATGCACGGAACATCCCCAGCAGCTGCTGCACCGGCTGAGGATAGGTGATCTCATACAGTATCCTGTCCCCGAAGGTACACACAGGGCTGACCGCCAGAAACACATCCGCCAGCAGCACAAGCCCTCCGGCCAGCAGCTCCCGTCCATGATGGGAGAAGGCCGCCCGCAGATGATTTTTCCTGCGCAGAAGGCAGCAAACTCCTGTAAGCAGGGCCATACCTGCGGCCAGAAGCACACCCAGCCCAAGATACCCAAGCCCCTCTGTCTGCCCCGGAATATAGTCTCCGGTCTCCAGAAAGCGGCTGTAGCCCATGCTGTTCCACAGACAGTTCAGATTGGCTGAATATTTTCCCAGTCCTCCTGCCGTCAGATCAGATTCCCCGTAGAATGCGCCCAGCACATACAGCACGCACAGGGCACTGGTCGCAGCAGAAACGATGCAGATCCCCGCTCTCCTGAAATTCCGGAAAAGCAGCACATCCGTCAGCGCCGCTCCCATCAGCAGCAGACACACCATGGGCAGATAATAAATATGGGTCAGCACAGCAAGTGCGCTGCACAGACTCCACAGCATCGCCGGTCTGCGGATGTCCGTCCGTTCCTTCTGGTACATCCACAGCAGCAAAGCCAGCAGGATCACCCAGTGTCCGGCCAGGGCTTCGTGGTGAAGGGTCCTCTGAAACACCGCCGGGCTGAGGATATACAGCAGACTGCCCAGAGCGCAGAAGGCCATGCTGGGCCGCAGCCGGTGCAGAATGGCCGCACTGAGACCGCCCTGTGCACCAAAGCTCAGCAGCCCCCACAGCCCGATATACTGAAACGTCTCCGGCAGGATGGGAGACAGGAGCTTGAAGGGCAGGGCCAGCAGGGGAATGGAATCGGTAAACATACAGGATATGGGCGTTTCGTGGATCAGCCCCTCTGTCAGCCCCAGCGGAAACCGCCACGGGGTCTTCCGGAAGAAGATCCATCCCAGATAATGCTGGGTCAGGTCTCCGCCATAGGACAGGATCCAGCCGTCCTGCATAGGATTCACCACAGAAATACCATAGGTGCACAGAAAGCAGAGCATACCCAGCAGGACGCCCATTGCGGCCGCCGGGGTCAGGGCAGAAGTGGTTCGATTCATAATAGAGCGCCTTTCTCTCAAACGAGGGTATTTATCGGATGGGATCCGTATAGTATAAACACTTTTCGATGAGATTTTCTCAAAACGCTCTAAATCCCTTGCACTGAGGGCGAATTTATGATATAATAGATACTTAGAGTTGAATTTTGAGAATCAAGGGAGAATTCTATATATGAATCAGAGTAAAATCGACCGTATCAATGCCCTGGCCAGAGCCTCTAAGGAACGGGCGCTTACTGCGGAGGAAAAGGCCGAGCAGACCGCTCTGCGCAATGAATTCCGCCGGTCTGTCATCGGAAATCTCTCCGGTCAGCTGTCCAATACCGTCATTGTACGGCCTGACGGCAGCCGTACACCGGTAAAAAAGAAGGGTTAAGTCTCCTTCAGCTGAAACGCTCTGGGCAGAAATTCCCGGAGGGGATGCACCCCGTCACTGAGCAGAATGGGGAAATCCGGATCACAGAATTCCGCCAGCACCTGAAGGCATGCACCGCAGGGCAGACAGGGGATCTCCTTAGCCTGCGCATCCTCCCGGCCGCCCACGATGGCCATGGTGCGAAAGCGCTTCTCTCCAGCGGCCACCGCCTGAAGCACCGCACTGCGCTCGGCACAGATGCAAAGGGAATAGGACGCATTTTCCACATTGCAGCCGGTATAGACCCGGCCGCTTGCTCCTCTCAGAGCCGCGCCCACACGAAAGCCCGAATAAGGCGCATAGGCATTGGCCCGGACCGCCAGAGCGGCCTCTGTCAGATTTTGTACCATTTTGACGACTCCTCTCTAAAATGAAAAACGGGCAGATCCTGCGTCTACCCGAATTTCTATATGGTTATTCCTCAGGAAATTTTACTTTCCGGTTACCATGGCCAGTGTGTCTCTTGCAATGAGCAGCTCCTCGTTGGTGGGAATGACCCATACCTCAACCTTGGAATCCGGTGTGGAGATCTTTCTCAGCTCGCCCTTGAAGTTATTGGCTTCCTTGTCGATCTTGATGCCGAGATATTCCATATCTGCACATACCAGCTCACGGCAGTTGGGCGCATTCTCGCCAATACCGCCTGTGAAGATCACAGCGTCCAGGCCGTTCATAACAGCGGCATAGGCACCGATATCCTTCTTGATGTCATAAACCAGCATGTCTCTGGCCAGCTCTGCACGAGTCTCACCGGCTTCAGAAGCAGCTGTGATATCACGCCAGTCGGAGGACTTGCCGGAAACGCCCAGCAGACCGGACTTCTTATTCATATAGGTATCCATCTCACCGGTGGAGAAGCCGTGCTTGTTGGCCACATAGGTTACAGCAGACGGGTCAACGGCCCCACAGCGTGTGCCCATGAGCACGCCGTCCAGAGGGGTAAAGCCCATGGTGGTGTCCACAGACTCGCCGTCCTGTACAGCGGTGATGGAAGAACCATTGCCCAGGTGACAGGATACGATCTTCAGATCCTTCAGATCCCTGCCCATAACCTCAGCCAGCTTGGCAGTTACAAAGCGGTGGGAGGTGCCGTGGAAGCCGTACTTTCTTACATGATACTGCTCATAATCCTCATAGGGGAAGCCGTACATATAGGCCTTCTTCGGAATGGTCTGGTGGAAGGCTGTGTCAAATACAACGACCTGGGGCACATTGGGCATAACCTCTGTGCAGGCCCACAGAGCCAGTGCGTGGCCGTGGTTATGTACCGGAGCCAGCTCCTTAAGCTCCTCGATCTTATCGATAACCTCCGGTGTTACCATAGTGGTCTTGGTGAAGATCTCAGCACCCTGTACAATGCGGTGACCCACTGCGGAGATCTCATCCATGCTGCTGATCACAGCCGCATCGCCGGTGGTCAGAGCCTCTACCAGACGAGTAAATGCCTCGGAATGGGTGGGGAAGCTGCAATCCTCCTCTACGGTTCTTCCGTCGGAGGTCTTGTGGCTCAGATGGCCGTCAATACCGATACGGTCGCAGTTGCCCTTGGCAATTACAGACTCATCATCCATATTGATGAGCTGATACTTCAGGGAAGAGCTGCCCGCATTTACAACGAGAATAATCATACAATTTCAAATCCTTTCGTCTTTTTGCGGCATGGAGCAGCTCGGAAAGGTGTGCTGTCCTGTTCCTTTTCGGGAAACAGCACCGCTTTCCAAGCAGCTCCGCTTTACCGCTTGATGGGCGCTTCCTCATCAGAAGCCCCTACCTATATATTATAAGCTTTTTTCCGAAAATTGCAAGCCCTTTCCCGAAATTCGCCCCGCATTTTCCGGAATTGTGATCAGAAATACAGAGAAAAGAGGGAATTTACATGAAAATCAGCGGAATTATCTGCGAATACAATCCGCTTCACAACGGACACCTCCACCACATCCAGACGGTCCGTGAAAATGGCGCAGATGCGATCGTGGCGGTGATGAGCGGCAACTTCATGCAGCGCGGTGACGTATCCATCATGGAGAAGCTCACCCGTGCCCAGCTGGCGCTCAAGGCCGGTGTGGATCTGGTCATCGAGCTTCCGGTGATCTGGTCACTGGCTCCGGCCGATCAGTTTGCAGCCGGCGGCGTGGCTCTGCTCAATGCCCTTCAGGTGGTGGATGAAATTTCCTTTGGCTGTGAGTGCGCCGATCTGGAAATGCTCCGGACCGCTGCGGAGGTGTGCCGGCTCTGCCAGACAGAATATGTGGATACCCTGCGGATGTTCACCCGTCAGGGCAACTCCTACCCGGCCGTGCTTCAGGAGCTGGTGACACAGATCGCAGGCGAGGAGGTGGCCTCCGTTCTGACCGAGCCGAACAATACCCTGGCCGTGGCCTATCTGAACGCACTGGCTGACCAGAACAGCCGCATCCAGCCCTTTGCGGTACAGCGCAAGGGCGCAGGACATAACAGCACTGGTGCTGTACCGGTATCCGATACGGCTTCCGACAGCGAAAATCCCGCTGAGACTGAGGCCAAGGCGATCGCCAGTGCCTCCTATATACGCCATTGTCTGGATGAGGGTATCGACTGTCACCACATGATGCCCTCTGCATCCTGGCGGGAGATCAACGCCGCTCAGAAAAACGGCACATACGCTTCCATGCGCAATCTGGAGCGCATCCTGCTGTATAAGCTCCGCACCATGACTGTGGATGAGATCTCCCAGGTGGCAGAGGTAGGCGCTTCGGGCCTGGCCGGACGCATCTATCAGGCACGGAATGCAACCTCTCTGAGCGATCTGTTCAGCCGACTGTGCACCAAGCGGTATCCCACCGCCCGTCTGCGCCGGATCATGCTCCACATGCTCATCGGCATTACCAGGCATGATATGTACAATCTTCCGCCCTATGGCCGCATTCTGGCGTTCAACAACACCGGCCGGAAGGTACTGGCCAATTCCAAGGGCATCCGTCAGCTGCCCTTTGCGGAGTCGCTCAAATATCTGTCGGCCCAGAGCCGGGCTGCCCGTCACGTAGCCCTCACTGAAGCACGTGCAACGGATATCTATCAGCTGGCCTGCAACAGCATTGGTACAGCCGGCTCCGATTTCCGCCACAAGATCACACTGACCAATACATCCCAAAGCTAACAGAAGGAGGCATTTCCTATGGAACAGAATACAAGACCCCCTCAGAAGCGGCGCAAAGTCACACGCAGGCAGCTGCGTCAGCGAAGGATCATCGGACTGGCTGCACTGCTGCTGATCATCTTCCTGCTGTCCTCCGGCTGTGCAAGCTGCATCCGGTGCGCCTGCAAGCCGGAGGAGTCCCAGCCGAAGCAGGAAGCGGCTGTAACAACTACAGCGGTCAGCGGTACGACCGCACCCACACAGGCCACGACGGAAACAGCAACCACGCTCCCGCAGGAATATCTTGCAGCATCCCTGCCGGATTCCTATCAGATCCCGGTGGATGTACTCTATCAGGAGCCGGAGCTTCCCACGGGAAATGAGATCACCTCCCTGACCATGCTGCTGAATTTCCTTGGCTTTGATGTGACCAAGCAGAACATGGCAAACAATTTCCTGACCTGTGCAGAGGTGGGAAATGCCACCTTCTCCCAGGCCTTCATCGGCTCGCCCTTTGACAGCAGCGGCTATGGCTGTCTGGCCCCGGTCATTGTAGATGCGGCCCAGAAATATCTGAAATCACAAAACAGCGGCCGTACCGTCAAGACGCTGAATGTAAACAGCTTTGATGACATTCTGCTGCGTATAGCCAGCAATCATCCGGTGCTTGTGTGGGTCAATCAGGATCTGGAGCTGATGCAGGAGGAATACTGCTTTACGATCTATGACAATACAGCGGTACAGACAACGACAGCCCCTGCTGCGGGTACAGCGGAGATCGCATCGGGCACAGAAGCAGCTCCCTCGGAGGCTGCAACGGAAGCGCCCACAGAGACAGAGGTGTACTGGATCCCCAATGCGACCTGTGTGGTTCTGACAGGATATGATCTGGAGAACAACACGGTAACGGTAATCGACCCGACCCAGGGTGAGGTCACCTATGATATGGAGATGTTCAAGACCTCCTACAATGCGCTCTATAAACAGGCGATTATCATTTACTGATCGGAAATATAGAAAAAGGACGGCTGCAGGCTCACATTTGCAGCCGTCCTTTTCATTTAGATTCTGTTCTGAAATTTGGGGTATAAATTGTAGTTTATTGCACATTATGCAGTAAACTGCACAGTCTGTAGGAAAAGTCGGATTTTCCGCATAAGGCTCCCCTTAGTAAGGGGAGCTGTCGGCACGAAGTGACGACTGAGGGGATTGAAAAAGCACGCAAAATC
>JAFUQX010000046.1 GCA_017472145.1 Ruminococcus sp.
GATTTTGCGTGCTTTTTCAATCCCCTCAGTCGTCACTTCGTGCCGACAGCTCCCCTTACTAAGGGGAGCCTTATGCGGAAAATCCGACTTTTCCTACAGACTGTGCAGTTTACTGCATAATGTGCAATAAACTACAATTTACCTCAATATCTGAAAGAGAACCTAAAAAAGGACTGCTATCAGGCCATTGCGGCTGGTAGCAGTCCTTTGCTTTACGATTATAATTATAATGGAATTGCACCAATTACAGCTTGGTAATGGTAAACTCTGCCGGCTCGGCCAGTGTACCGGCCAGAAGCAGCCATGCTGCATCATGATTGTGCATGCTTCCCTCATATGCAGACAAGGGCTTGCTGTTGATGATAACATCCTCCTCTGCATTTACACCGCTGCCGGCCGAAACTACATAATTTACCGTGTAGCCGTTCAGCGTGAACTTCATGCGGCCATTGTCTGTGTAGATCATGTTGTTGCCCATCAGCAGGAGTCTCCGGCCTTCTACATAACCACAGCCCATCTGAATGTTCATGCCTCTGATCGTGCCGTCATCCAGAATAACGTGTCCGTCATCCAGACGCAACTCCAGCAGTCCGTTTACACGGCCGCCCTTCATGGAGAAATCACCGTTGGTAACACAGGTCACACTGGTCAGCATTACGTTTTGCAGTGAAAAATCCGCAGTGGATGCGTTGAGCTTGAGTATGTTTACGGAGTCCGGAATGTATATGGTGATCCGTACGGCCTTGGGGATCAGAGCCTTGATCAGCAGAATTCCGTTCTGGCTGAAAATTCTCATGCCGTTCTCAGGTCCGTCGTCTACCAGAACACGTGTCATGTGATTGGTGCTCTTTACAAAGGTTACGTCTCCTGCGTAAAGCTCAGTCATAATGGTGGTGATAACGTCTCTAAATTGATAATCCATAAGTCTTCCCTCAATTCTTTGTATGCAGCGTACCAAACAGCTCCATCGGGTGGGCGTTGTTATTGCGTGCGGTAATATATATCTTTCTACAACTTATTATACCTCTTATTAGCGAAAATGTCAATAAGCAATTTTGAAGAGCGCACGAATACACTTATAAAAAGATGAAAAAAATTAGAACAAACAGCTCCAAAAACCGTCTTTTGGGGCTGTTTTTTTGTGCATTACACATAACGGATTCATTCATAAATTGTGCAATCATACGAAATTCGGTTTTTTGGAAATTTTTTTTGAAAAACTTGTACTGAAACGTCTAAGTTTTGCCCTCCACGGGCCTACTTATGGAGGGGGTTGTTTGAAATGTTTCAAAAGAATAAACAGAAAGGCGTGATGCAGGCAATGAATGAGGCTCAGGCCCAGCGCTTCTGCTGCTGGTTTGTAAAGCTCGGAAATGTGGGCGAGGCCGCTGTGCAGGCCGGATTTCCCAGGGAAACGGCGCTGGAGGAGGGAATGAAGATCCTCCGGAGAAAGAAATATCAGCAGCTCGTGGCACAGCTCCGGACGCTGTTTGCGGCTCATGTGAGAGATCAGGTGATGAACGGTCTGGAGCGGCTGGCCTTTGGAGAGGCCGGCGATGGGGTGCGGCTGGCTCTCTGTGAGGAGTGTCCCACGGAGGAGGAGCTTCGGAGGATGAACCTTTTTAATGTATCCGAGATCAAAAAGGTCAAGGGCGGCGGCGTGGAGGTGCGGTTCTTCGACCGGCAGAGGGCCATGGAGAGGATGATGGAATACGCCGGAAATGCCGACCAGCGGACGGCGGCCAGAAGTCTCCTCAGTGCCATTGTAGGGGCGGATGAGGATGAGGTTTAAGCCCTTTTCCAGAAAGCAGCGGCTGGCGCTGGAGTGGTGGGCCTTGCCGGAGACCTCCTCCTATGATGCCGTCATCTGTGACGGGGCGGTGCGCAGCGGCAAGACCCTGTGCATGTCCCTGGGCTTTGTCCTGTGGGCGGCCGCATCCTTTGATGGGACCTCCTTTGCCGTCTGCGGCAAGACCATCACCTCCCTCCGGCGCAATGTCATAACGCCCCTTTTGCAGACGCTCCGCAGCCTGGGCTTTTCCTGTGAGGAGAAGACCAGCCGCAACTATGCGGACATTTCCCTGGACGGCGTGGGCTGCAACCGGTTCTATTTCTTCGGCGGCAAGGACGAGGGCAGTGCGGCACTGATTCAGGGCATGACCCTGGGCGGCGTTCTGCTGGATGAGGTGGCGCTGATGCCCCGTTCCTTTGTAGAGCAGGCCATTGCACGATGCTCACTGCCCGGGTCCCGGCTGTGGTTCAACTGCAATCCGGAGCACCCGGGGCACTGGTTCTACCGGGAGTGGATCTGCAGGCGGCAGGAGAAAAACGCCTTGTATCTCCATTTCACCATGAAGGACAATCCCTCCCTGACGGAGAACATCCGTCGGCGCTATGAGCGGCTCTATTCCGGGGCGTTCTATGAGCGGTTCGTGCTGGGAAAATGGACGCAGACAGGAGGTCTGGTGTATCCCATGTTCAAAAAATCCCTCCATGTGGGAGAGCCGCCCTCTGCATGCTCGGAGTACCGCATTTCCTGCGACTACGGCACGGTGAATCCCTCCTCCTTCGGGCTGTGGGGCAGGTGCGGCGAGGTCTGGTACCGCCTCCGGGAGTACTACTATGACGCCCGGCGGGAGGGGCTGTCCCGGACGGACGAGGAACACTACCGGGAGCTGTGTGCCCTGGCCGGAGATCTGCCGGTGAAAACGGTGATCATTGACCCGTCGGCGGCCAGCATGATCGCTTGTATTGAGCGGCATGGGCGGTTCCGGGTGATCCGTGCGGACAACCGGGTGCTGGTGGGCATTCAGCGTACAGGCGAGGCCCTCTCCGCTGGAAAAATCCGTATTTCCCCGGCGTGTACGGATATTCTGAGGGAATTTACCCTGTACTGCTGGGATGAGGGGGCGTGCAGTGACGCTCCCAAGAAGGAGCATGACCATGCGATGGATGACATGCGGTATTTTGTCATGGCGGAGCTTGCACAGAACGGGGCGGACTGCTTTTTTGCCGCCTCCACAAGACGGGTCTCCGCTGTGAAAAGAAAGGAAGGTTGATGGAAAACATGAGCATATTCCGCAGGAGAAATCCTCCGAAAAATCAAAGCAGCGGCGCACAGATCCTCTATACGGCGGCGAGAAGCTCCGGGGAGGGAAAGCTGAGTCCGGAGAAAATGCGCCCTCTGGAGACGGAGCTGTACAGCCGTCTGCGAGCGGCTGTGCCGATACTGGATGCGGCCATTCAGAAGATCATCCGTCTGACGGGGAGCTTTCAGCTGAAATGCAGCGATCCGGCCATGCAGCCGAAGCTGGACTGGTTCGTGAAGCATGTTCCGGTGGGGGCCAGCATGCGCTCCTTACAGTCCTTTTCAGATGTGTATCTGGACAGCCTCATTACCTGGGGCAATGCCCTGGGGGAGATGTGCATCGATCCGAAAACGAGGACGCTCACGGCCTTGCAGTGCGGTGACCCCTCTCAGGTGGTGGTGATGGCCGGAAAGCATCCGGGGGAATGCCGCTTCTATTACCGCAGGGAGGATGAGGAGCAGGAGCTGAGGGCGCTGCCCCATCCGGAGCGGATCCTGTTTACGGCCCTGAGTCCGCCGGCGGGAGAGCTTCTGGGCGTGTCGGTGCTGAGAGGACTGCCGGCGCTGAGTCAGATCCTGCTGCGCATCTATGAGTGCATCGGGCAGAACTATGACCGGATGGGCAATGTGCGCTATGCGGTAGTCTATCATCCCTCCAATGACCCATCCGACCGGGCCTATGCAGGGGAAAGGGCCAGGGCCATTGCCGAGGAGTGGAGCGCCGGTATGGCGGCCTCTCTCAGCGGAGAGGTGCGGGATTTTGTCTGCGCCGGAGATGTGGAGATCAAGGTCATCGGGGCAGAGAATCAGCTGCTGAGTACGGAGATCCCCGTGCGGCAGCTGCTGGAGCAGATGATCGCCAAGCTCTCCATTCCGCCCTTTCTGCTGGGTCTGAACTGGAGCTCTACAGAGCGCATGAGCAGCCAGCAGGCCGACATTCTCACCTCGGAGCTGGAATATTACAGGCGGCTGCTCACCCCCGTCCTCTGCCATATCGGTGAGACCTTCCTCCGTCTCTGCGGCTCGGAGGCCACAGTAGAAGCAGAGTGGAGTCACATCAATCTACAGGATGAAACAGCACTGGCTCAGGCCCGGCTCTGGAATGCTCAGGCGCAGGAGATCGAATCCCGCCTTGAAAGGCCTGGGGAGAGCACAGCGGCTGCTTCTATATAACAAAAACGGTTTATTTTGAAAGGAGATCGCTTATGTATCAGAATGTTCGTTTGGAAAAGGGTCTGTATCATCTGTCCGGCCAGAGCTTTTCACAGGCACTGGAAGCCATGGATCCCACCAGTCAGTACGCCGACACGCCCCTGGCGAAGCTGGATGCCTACGAGAGACAGCTCAAGCGCTTTGACATCCGCATCAGCGGCCCGAACTGTGACCGGGTGGAGAAGTTCTTCACTTCGACAGAGAGTGCCGTTCTGTTCCCGGAATTCATCCGCAGAGCCATCCGCAGCGGCATCGACAGCTCCATTTTGTCCGATATTTCCGCTGTACAGACCCAGTGTGCATCCAGCCAGTATCTGGGCTGTCTGCTGGAGGATTCTGTGGCCTATGATACGGCCGCTGTCCAGGGTGCAGAGCTGCCGGTGACGGAGATCTCCGAGCAGGAGACACCGCTGGCCCTGAAGAAGTATGCCAGAAGCATCCACATTTCCTATGAGGCCGTGCGCAGACAGAGACTGGATGTGCTGGCGGTGATGCTGCGCAGCGTGGGCGTAAAGCTGGGCAATGCCATCGTAAAGGCGGCGGTGACCGTTCTCAAGAATGAGGCCGGTTCTTCCACAGCGGCGGCCGGTTCAGCCCTGGCCTACAGCGATCTGGCGGCGCTGTGCGGCAAGTTTGAGAGCTTCAATCTGAATACCGTGCTGGCTTCTCCGGCGGTGCTGGCAGAGATCCTGACCCTGGATCAGATGCTGGAGGCTTCCTCTGAGAATCCGGGCGAGGCCATGCTGCCCTTCGGCGCACGTCTGCTGAAAACCGCCCAGCTGGATGACAATACCATCATCGGCCTGGACAAGGACTTTGCCCTGGAGATGGTGACCGGCACCGACCTCATCATGGAGACGGACAAGCTCATTGACAGCCAGACCAATACCATCACGGTATCTGTGCAGACCGGCTTCCGCACCATTACCCGTGAGGCGGTGCATGTACTGACCAAGTAAGAGAAGGAGAGGTGAGCAAGGATGGAACTGACACCGGAAATGCTCACACAGCTCAACACCTTCACCCGCCGTGAGCTGACGGCGGATGAGGTGTATGTATTCAAGGTACGGCTGTGTGACAATGAGATCGACCGGGACGGGGAGCGCTTTTCCATGGAAGCCCTGGGAGAGCTGCGGGATCTCTTTGTGGGAAAGACAGGGGTCTTTGATCACAACCCATCCGGCGAAAAGCAGAATGCCCGTATTTTTTCCACGGAGCTGGTGACCGAGCCGGAGACCAGAACCTCCCACGGGGAGCCGTATACCGCCCTGTGTGCCCTGGCCTATATGGTAAGGACCGAGGGAAATGCCGACCTCATCCGGGAGATCGACGGCGGCATCAAGAAGGAGGTCAGCATCTCATGCAGTGCAGGGGCCCATGTGTGCAGCATCTGCGGAAAGGACAGACGCATTGCGCCCTGTACCCACCTACCGGGGCAGGAATATGGCGGAAAGGTCTGTCATGTGGTGCTGGGACAGATCACCGATGCCTATGAGTGGAGCTTTGTGGCCGTTCCGGCTCAGAGAAAGGCCGGCGTGACAAAGCATTATCCGGAGGAGAAGGGCTGCGCCCGGGAGCAGGAGCTGGAGCAGAAGCTCTTTCACTGTCAGAGTCTCATTGAGCGGATGGAAGCAGAGACCCGCCGGGACATCATGCAGATGCAGGTGTGCTGTGGAAGGGCGGTGAGCAAGGCCCTGACCCATGCCATGAGCCGGATGGATCTTCCGGAGCTGCTGGAGCTTCGGGACGAGCTGAGAGAGCAGCAGGTGCAGGAGACAGCGCCCCAGCTTGCGCCTATGGAGACCAGGACTCCGGCTCACGAGAGACTGGCGGACTTCTGCATCCGCTGAGGAGGTGCGCTTATGAATCAGGAGCTTGTAAAAAGCCGTTTTTTGCAGATGGTAAAGAAAAAGGAGGCCACGCCCTTCCGGATGTTTCTGGATATGGCAGTTTCTGAGACGGAGCGGCTGCTGAGACCGGAATATGCAGAAGCGCCGCCGGATCTGGTACATACCTTTGCGGCGGCGCTGGCGGTGAAGCTGTGGACGGCGGCCCGGTGTGCGGAGGAGCGTCTGTGCTGCACAGAAAGCGGCACGCTCCCCTCCTCCGCAGATTCCTCCGGAGAAAGGGCGGCGGCCGAGGTGCTGGTTTCGGAATATCGTGCTCTGTGCAGGGACTATCTCCGGGACGAGACCTTTGTGATGATGGGAATTCCCCCGAAAAGGAGAAGAAAACCGGAAAGGGAGGTGACGAGCGATGCTGAGAGCGATTCTTCGGGAGATGAAGGAACGATTGCAGGCTGAGTGTCCCTTTGAGGTGCGCTATGCACACAGCAGCACACCTGTACCGGAGCGGAAAAAGCCCTTTTTCCTGCTGGATGTAAAGAGCATTGCCGCCGGAGAGCCTGTCTGTGAGGGAGAAGGGCGCATCCGCTATCCGGTGACAGCGGTGGTTTCGGTCACAGCGGCCGTCCCCTTTGGATGGGATGCATCGGAGGTGCAGCGGATCCTGGCGGCCTATGTGCTTCCGGTGATGGTGCGCTCCGGCGGGAGCATCTGCGGCTTCAGTATGGGGAAGACGGAGGACAGCCGGCTGCTTCAGCGGCATACGGCTGAGGTCAGCTTCCGCATGAAGGGGATCTATACCGCTGTATGGGAGGAGGAGAGCTGATGGAGGAGAGCCGTTTCTTCTGTCCGCCGGTGAGGAGCTTTCCCGTTCAGATCGGTGAGATCACCCTCCACATCCAGAGCTATTCCCTTTCCGGGGTGCGGGTCTTTTCGGAGCAGGGGGCCTCCAGCGGCGAAACGATAGTGACCAGCTGCTACCAGAGAGGACGGCGGCTGGTGCTGGAGGGCACATGGGTGACAGACAGCGAGCCGGGCGTGCTTATGCTTGCACTGGATCAGTATCTCCGGGAGAATACGTCCTTTCCCCTGACCCTGAGGAATCTCTGTTTCCCGGACTGCCGGCTGATGAAATATACAGCCACGGAAAAGGGCTGTGAGCCGGCGGTAGCGGTGCGGCTGGAGCTGCTGGCCCGGATTCCCCCGGAGGAGGCGGTGCAGACTTGATGAGACAGGCTTCGGTGAATCTCTATGACACCAGCGGAAATCTCTACACCCTGGTTGATCCCCTGCAGTTTGTGTTCCGGAAGGAAAAATATACGCCCTACACGGAGCTGAGTATCACGCTTGCAGATCCGGAGCGGCTTGTGCCGGTGCAGGCTGTTATCAACCGCATCCAGCTGGTTGCAGAGCGGACGCTGATCCATGACGGACTCATAGACAGCGCTGTTCTTTCCAGGGAAAATGGGGTGACCCTTATCACCATCCGCTCCAAGGGCTTCACCTCCCTGCTGCTGAACAACGAAATGACGCCCGGCGTTCATGCAGCCATGTCCCTGGACAAGCTGATGACGGCCTACTACGATTTTCCCGGTCAGATCCAGTGGCAGTCGGACACAGATGACAGCAACTACATCTATGTGAAAAGCCACAGTACCATGTGGGACAGTGTGGTAAATCTGGGGTATAAGCTTTACAGGAGCTATCCCTATATCCGGTATACGAATCTGATCTGCCTGAAGGCCCATGACAATGCAAAGACCTATGTCTTTCCGGAGGGCGAGGTGCTTTCGGCCGGGGCCCGTACAGTGGGAAGCCGTCTGCTCAGCCATCTGCACATGGCGGATGCAGAGGGGAACTATGACACCTATGCGCTGGAAAATTCCGATGCGGTGGATATGCATATCGTCCGCCACAAGCAGCTGGCCTTTGACCGGCAGTATCTCCACGATCCGGTACAGGCTCTGAATCTGAAGTTTGCTCTGTCGGCTCAGGGATGGCGTTCCTATTTTGTGACCTGCAATGGATATCAGCCCCTTGATCTCAACGACTATGCGGGAGCGGAGGGTGTCTTTGCGCCGGGGCGCATATCGGCGGTAACGGTGACGGGCAGCTCCTCCGGGATAAGCACCACCTACACTGTGTATCAGGATGCTTTTTCAGATGCATAAAGCCATGCACACCGGTCCGGGCTGGTGCATAGGATGGAAAAAAGGAGTGGTGCGTGATGTATGTTCCGGCTGGGCCTTTGTCCTCTCTCCGGTGCGGAGAGACGGCGGTGGTATCCTCTCTCCATCTGCAAGGAGCGATCCGCTCCCGGCTGCTTTCCATCGGGCTTGTGCCAGGTACGGAGGTGCGCTGTCTGCTGAAAAAGAAAAACAGCCTTGCGGCCTATGAGATCCGTGGGGCTGTGGCGGCACTCCGGATGCAGGATGCTGCGCTGATCCTGGTGAAAAAAACATAAATAAAAGAGACTGTACCCAGTAAAAAATCGGGTACAGTCTCTTCAGCTTGTCAAAAAAGTCGGATTTTCCGCATAAGGCTCCCCTTAGCAAGGGGAGCTGTCGGCACGAAGTGACGACTGAGGGGATGCAAAAAGCGTGTAAACTCAAACTTTTTTCACGCTTTGCAATCCCCTCCGACTTCGCTGCGCTCAGCCACCTCCCCTTACTAAGGGGAGGCTTTCAGAGGTTTTTCGACATACTGAAGAGACTGTACCCAGTAAAAAATCGGGTACAGTCTCTTTTTGTCTGCATACAATTTTCAGTCCTCGATATATTCCCGGATGCGCAGGCCGATTCCCAGCTTTTCCGCAAGCCTGCGGGAAGCGCTCATTTCCTCCTCCGACAGGATATCCACCACGGTGAACAGAACCTTGTCCACATAAGACTTGCAGTGCAGGGCAAACTGCTGCATGGCCTGGTAGGATTCCTCCCCGAATTTCGGCTGTGTCACACGGAGATACTCCTCCTTTGTGCCGGCATTCAGGCTGACGGATACAGTATGGATGCGCCCCTTCAGGAGATGGGCGGTCTCCTTTCCGTGAATCAGGTCGGAGAGACCATTTGTATTCAGACGTGTGGGAATACCAGGATATTTTTCCCGGAGATAGTCGGCGGTCTCACACAGCAGCTCCAGGGCCTCGGTAGGTTCACCGTAGCCGCAGAATACCACCTCTGTGTACTTACTGGGATCGGCCTTGTCGATGGCCTCCCGGACCTCCTGGAGGGACGGCTCGTGCTCCAGCCACAGAGGGTCAGAGCCATAAGCTCCGGAGCCGTTTTTGCGGATGCAGAAGGTGCAGGCGCAGGGACAGCGGTTGGTCAGATTCAGGTAGAGCTTGTCCTCTACACGGTATGCGATGGTCATGGCTTTTTGTATCATAGCGCTTCTCCTCTCTTCTATTTCAACAAATAAAGGGGCACTTAAGGCCCCTTCAGCTTGTCAAAAAATCTGTTTTTAAGAATTTTCCGCTCAAGGCTCCCCTTAGTAAGGGGAGCTGTCGGCACGAAGTGACGACTGAGGGGATTGCAAAAAGTACGCAAAATTATAAGTTTTCTCATGCCTTACAATCCCCTCCGTCACGCCTTCGGCGTGCCACCTCCCCTTATTAAGGGGAGGCTTTCAGAGGTTTTTCGACAACCTGAAGGGGCACTTAAGGCCCCTTTCGTTTCATTTATCATTTACAATAGAACTGATACCAGTTTCCGTAATCCGCAAAATGCTCATCCAGGGTGGACTTGTTTTCAAATCCCGGGTCATGGATCTGGAAATCAGAGGCCGTCAGGCTGGCGGTATCGGTATTGGTGCAGCCGGTAACCAGTACATAATGCATGCCGCCGTAAACGTTGGTAGCACCTACGATCACCGGGCCGGTCTGGAGCTTCTCATACAGCAGAGCCAGATTGGCAGCGTTTCCCTTTCCGGTCACATCGATGACCTGATAGCCCAGATTATAAACCTCAGCCCACAGCAGAGAATTGTTGCTGTAGGTCAGATACTGCTTGCACATTACATCCGGTGTGATCTCTGTGCCGGTGTAATAGGAATGCATCATCGCCATGCAGCTGGTGAGACAACCGACTCTGGCAATGGTCTTGTCTCCGATATAAACACCGCCCCAGCGCTCGTCAGCCTGTGCATAGTACGGTACATCGTAGGAGATCCCCGGCTCGGTCTTTGAGATCAATGCGCCGAAGCTGTCGAATACACACTCTGCACCATCGATGGTCACCGTACCGGTCACCTTGCCGGTCTCTGCGTCCACGTAGTAGGTCTTGTTCATATAGGACACCCAGCCCAGCTGGATCTGTCCGTTGAACGGGCTGTAGTAGTAGCGGCTTCCGCCGGCCAGCTGCCAGCCTGTCTTCAGTGTGCCCTCTGTGGTGAAAATATATGTATATCCATCCGGGAGCACGCTTGCGCCCGTGGCCCATGTACCATCCTCATAAAAATAGGAAAAGGTCTCGCCGCCGTCCGGAGTATACCAGCCCTCCTGCGAAATATCGCTTTCGGCTATGGTATATAATTCTGTATATGTACCGTCCTCATTGATCTGCAAATAGCTGTAGGAGCCTTCTGCACAGGCCGGCATCGTGTTTGTAATTGTTAAAGCTGCACAGCTCAGAATCGCTGCGCCTTTGCGGAAAATGGGATGCACCGCACTCACTACCCTTTCTGTGTCCGGTTTGTAATCGTTTTCTCTCGCAATTGGGTGGGTTTGTCACCAAATTGTCACCATCACCTATTATACCATATTTTCTTCCATTGTCAAGGAACTTTCCCGGAAGTTCAGACTTTTTTTGCAATTTTCCATGGAAAAAGCGCATTCGGAGCGACAAATGGAGCTTTATTTTAGTGATTGTGCCGGATAAGGCGGCCGGGTCTGCTTTGTGCAAAACAAAAAGACCCCCGGAAAACCGGAGGTCTTTGGTTTCAGTTGATTTTTCCGTCAGGGAAAGCGCTTACTTTCTCTTTCTCTTGATGGTCATTGCACCAGCGGCCAGGGAAGCGGCTGCTGCTGCGCCAACAACGATTGCAACTACGCCGGCATCCGCAGTCTTGGTAACGGTGCTGGTCGTGCTGTTGGAGGTAGAGCTGTTGTTCTTGCTGCTGTTGTTGGAGCTGTTGTTATTGCTGGTGCTGCCGGAGTTGGCTTTCTGAGTGGTGGTAGTTGTAGTTGTGCTGCCACCGCCTGCACCAGTAGTGGTTGTGGTGGTGCTGCCTTCACCCTCGCCGCTTTCAGCCGGAGCTTCATCGCCGGTTCTGATTGCGTTAACGGTTACATTTACACCGCTGTCAGCGATACCGGTCACGTTCTCGCCCAGCTGATAAAAGTTGATGTTGGAGGACAGCAGCAGGCACAGAACTGTGTCAGCCGGCTGTGTCAGATTGGTGCGTACTGTGTAAGTGCCGTCGCCTGTAATGCTTACAGTACCCGGAGTTGTGGTGTCCTCATCCGGTTTGCCCCAGAACTTATCCGTACCGATCGTACCGCACAGAGACATTGTATAAGCGTCTGCATCTGTACCATCTTCGTTTACATTGCAGGTGCGGCCGTTCAGACCCGTGATGGTGAACTCAACCTCGATATAGTCGATTACAGTCTGAGCCGGGTCAATATCCTTAACCTTGTTTGTTGTCCAGTCGTTGTAGATGTTCACACGAACAGTTGAACCATCATCGTTTGCAGTCAGTGCATATTCGCCAGGACCGTTATAAGTGATATCCGCAGCAGAGGCCGGGATGGAGGTCAGGGACAGTACGCCAACTGTAGCAGCTGCTGTTGCAGCAGCAAAAATCTTCTTGAATGTAGTCATTATGTATTCTCCTTCCAGAATGCGCACCCGTATTTCCGGGCGCAATTTGCCTATTGTGGTTATTATAGCACAAATCCAGAAATCTGTCTATCGTCATTTTCAACAAATATCATTCCGCTCTATTGACCATATGATGCAAAGTCAGGCTCCCGGTGTGCCTTCCATGGTCTCAATGATCCGCTGCATCAGCTCCAGGGGCTGATCATTTTTCTGAATCGTCACTCCGATATAGGGCTTTTTCAGACTGTTGAAGATCACCCGTCCCCGGAAGCCCTCGGCCAGAGCGGTAACCTGCGCCTGGGTGGGGTGCTCTGTGTAGAAATACATCCGCTCTCCTCGCTGGGTGATCTCCGTAATGCCGAGCTTTGCCGCACGGTTGCGCAGAAGTGAGACTGTAACCAGCCCCATGATCTCCTTCGGCGGCTCTCCGTACCGGTCGATCAGCTCATCCAGCAGATCCATCTGATCCTCCGCCGTCTGCACTGCTGCGATCTTCCGGTAGATGCTCAGTCTCTGGCTGAGACTGTCGATATAATGCTCCGGAATATGGGCGCTTATCTGCACATCCACCACGCACTCGGCTGTCTCCTGTACCGGGTCGCCCCGCTCCTCTGCAATGGCCTCTCCAAGCAGCTTCAGGTACATGTCATAGCCTACCGCCTCCATGTGGCCGTGCTGCCGGCCGCCCAGAATGCTGCCAGCGCCCCGGATCTCCAGATCACGCAGGGCGATCTGGAAGCCGCTGCCGAATCTGGTAAACTCCCGCATCGCCGAAAGCCGCTTCATGGAAACCTCTGTCAGAGACTTATCCCTTTTAAAGGTGAAATAGGCATAGGCCCGGCGGCTGGAGCGTCCCACACGTCCTCTCAGCTGATAGAGCTGGGACAGGCCGAAGCAGTCCGCATTTTCAATGATGAGGGTGTTCACGTTGGATACGTCCACGCCCGTTTCGATGATCGTGGTGCACACCAGCACATCGATCTCACATTCCACCAGCTGCCGCCAGATCTCGGACATTTCCGCTTCGGTCATCTTTCCGTGGGCTATGCCGATCCTTGCGTCCGGGAGGGCCTTCTGAAGCTTTGCCGCTGTATAGGTGATCGTATCCACCCGGTTGTGGATATAGTACACCTGTCCGCCCCGGCGCAGCTCCTTCTGAATGGCCTGCAAAATCACGCCGGACTGATACTCCATGACATAGGTCTGCACCGGATAGCGGTCCTGAGGGGCTTCCGCAATGACGGACATATCCCGTATGCCGCTCATGGCCATATTGAGCGTCCGGGGAATGGGCGTGGCCGACAGGGTCAGCATATCCACCCCAGCAAACATTTCCTTGAACTTCTCCTTATGCGCCACGCCGAACCGCTGCTCCTCGTCTACGATGGCCAGGCCCAGGGCCTTGAATTTCACATCCTTCTGGACGATCCGGTGTGTACCGATGACAATATCCGCCGTGCCTCTTTTAATACGCTCGATGGAGGCCTTCTGCTGCTTGGGGGTGCGGAACCGGGAGAGCAGCTCCACATTCACTGCAAACGGCTCAAACCGGCGCAGCGCCGTCTGATAGTGCTGCATGGCCAGCACGGTGGTGGGCACAAGAATGGCACACTGCCTGCCGCTGAGAACGCACTTCATAGCCGCCCGGAGCGCCACCTCCGTCTTGCCGAAGCCCACATCTCCGCAGAGCAGCCGATCCATGGGACGGGGCTTTTCCATATCCTGTTTGATCTCCTCGATAGCGGCCAGCTGGTCGTCCGTCTCCATATAAGGGAAGCGCTGCTCGAAGTCCCGCTGGATCTCGTCATCCGGGTCGAAGGCGAAGCCCTCAGCCTGCTCCCGCTTGGCATAGAGGGCCATCAGCTCCTTGGCCATATCCTGGACGGCCCGCTTGACATTGCTCCGGGTCTTCTGCCATTCCGGGGAGGACAGACGATGGAGCTTCACGCCGCTGTCCTCTCTCGGGCCGATATATTTGGACACCAGATCCATCTGGGTTACCGGAACATAGAGGTTCTCGCTGCCGGCATACTGGATCATGATATAGTCCTTGGTCACATCCTCCAGCTCCAGCTTGCGGATTCCGGCGAAGCGCCCGATTCCGTGAAGGGCATGCACCACCAGGTCTCCCACGGTGAGATCGGCCAGGGAACGCAGCTCCTTACCGCTTTTTGCTTTGGGGTGCTTCTTCCGGGAGACAAGAGCCTTGGCCTGTGTGATCAGGGCAGTTTTATTTTCCGGATAGGAAAATCCGCCGGACAGGCTGCCGGTCATGAGATAGATGTGTCCCTTCTGCCAGTCTGATCTTTCATCTGCAATGCTGCACGAGAAGCCGTCTCTCTGCAGATCCCCCTGAATGATGGGGAGGGTCTTTTCGCTTCCGGCGGCCAGCATGACGCAGTAGCCCAGCTCACAGTATTCCCGCAGATCCTCGGTCAGCTGGCGCATTTCGCCGCCCCATGGGGCAGAAAGCAGGGCATCCGTACTCAGGAGCTTCCGGTACTGGACACGCTCGCCGCCCTGGAGAAAGCTGCTGGCATAGATGCAGAAAGCGCTCTGCTCCGCTTCGTGCTGAAGCTGAGGCAGCTCGGCGTAATGCCCGGTAAGGCCTTTGCACAGCGTGCCCTCCTCCAGCATGATCCTGCAATCCTCCTGATACCGGAGGGAGAGATCCCGTGCACGCTCGGCACAGCCGGAAAATTCGCTGAAGATCACGCAGGAGAAGCCATACTCCAGGATCAGCGGCAGCTTTTCATAGAGCAGGGGCAGGTACTTGTCGATCTGCGTCAGGGCCAGACCGTCCCGGAGTTGCTCTGCGTCCGCCTGGAGATTCTTTTTTGCCTGCTCTGCGTGCTTTCCCCGGAGGGCTTTGGCAAGGCCTTCGAGCCTTCCGGCCAGCTCCAGGGGGTCATAGAGCACCTCCTGGGCCGGGGGAATGAGCACCTGGGCCAGATCGGAGATCCTCCGCTGGCTGGTTCTGTCAAATTCTGAGATGGTATCGATCTCATCGCCCCACAGCTCGATCCGTACAGGATTCTGTGCCTGTGCCGGGAACACATCGGCGATGGAGCCGCGGATGGCGAACTGGCCGGCGCCCTCCACGGTGTCGGCCCGGGTATAGCCCATGCCGGTGAGGGCCTTTGAAAAGCCGGCAAGCTCCAGCTCTCCTCCGGGCTGGAGTGTCAGGGCGGTATTTTTCAGCTGATGGGGCGGCAGGACAGGCTGAAGGACGGCTTCGATGGAAGCAGACACGACCTTGCAGCGTTTTTCCGTGACAGCCGAGACAGCCGCCAGCCGGGCGTGGGTATATTCGCCGGAGAGTCCTTCCACGGGGCTGAGGACCAGCTCACGGGCGGGAAAGAGCATGCAGGCCGGCGAGCCGTTCATGGTGTTGATGTCATCGCAGAGCCGGCGTGCGTCGTTTTCATCGGGGGAGATGATCAGGACGGGTGCGCTGGTGTTTTCGGCCAGGGTGAGTGCCAGCTGTGCCTTATGGACGAGGGAGAGTCCTGTCAGGGAGACAGGAGATTCGCCGTTTTTCCGGGCCGAGCACAGTCCTGGCCACACGGTCAGGGACTGAAAAGTATTCTGAAAAAAGCCCATAGGATTCACTCCTTTCTGATATGAGGTCTTTTTGCTGTAATTCTGAGGAAGATTAAAAGCTTTTAGTCTGTCGGAAAGAGTCAGATTTTCTGCACAAGGCAACCCTTAGTAAGGGGTGACAGCTTGTCGAAAAACCTCCTCATCAGCTCAAGCAAGTATAAAAGCTTTTTGGTGATTCCCCACGGGGTGGGGAAATGTCCCGAAGGGACAAAGGGGACGGCACCGTTGGTGCAGTACCCCAAGGGCACTTCCTTCGGGGCGCATTTCTCGAAAATGCTGCCAGGGTCCAGGGTGAC
>JAFUQX010000047.1 GCA_017472145.1 Ruminococcus sp.
AAGTGACGACTGAGGGGATTGAAAAAAGTGCGTAACCTCAAACTTTTTTCACACTTTGCAATCCCCTCCGACTTCGCTGCGCTCAGCCACCTCCCCTTACTAAGGGGAGGCTTTTAGAGGTTTTTCGACAAGCTGAAAGGGGCTTTGGCAAGCCCCCTTTTCATAATTGTTTATGTATGATCAATAGTCCAGCTTCTGATATTCAGCCGGAATGGCCGTGTCAATGATCTCCTTGATGCGCTCCATATTCCATTCTGCATAATACGGGTCCGACATGGCATAGGGCAGACCGTGGGCATTGCACAGCTCCTCTGTGTAGTCCCGATAGGCCACCAGCCGGAGATTGCTGAGATAGCCGTCATCATACTGCGTGATGACCGGATGTACCATCACATCCTCTACGGTCACACTGCCGTCGGAATCCAAAACCATCTTAAAGTCTGCGATCTCACCGATCAGATTGATATTATAGGTCTGTGCAGAAATAAAATTACCCAGAGAATAGAATACAAAGCCCTGTGTACCGTCATCACGGGTCAGATATTCCATGGTCTGCGGCGTATGTGTATGACAGCCGATAATAACATCTGCGCCCCAGTTGACCATGTTCTTGGCCTGGGCCTTTACGCCGTCGGTTACCTCAAAGGTATCCTCTACGCCCCAGTGTGCGGAAACGATAACCACATCAGCGATCTCATTGGCCGCCTCGATCTGAGACTTGATCAGCTCCTCCTCAGAAGTGTAGATGATCTGGATCTTGGAATCCTCCGGAACAGAATAGCCGTTTGTGTTTTCTGTGTAGGCCAGGAAAGCCACCTTCACACCGTTGACCTCACGGATGCGGATGTTGTTCATGTCCGCTTCGTCCCGATATACACCATATACAGTCAGATCCGGATAGTCCACCAGCATCTGATCCCAATAGTCCATGCAGGATTCAAGTCCGGTGATTCCCTTGTCCAGCAGATGGTTGTTGCTCATGGACACCACATTGAAGCCGGCCCGCATCACCGCCGGACCGACCTCGGCCGGAGAGTTGAAGTTGAAGTCGCTTCCGGTGATTTCAATATCCGGATTGTCACAGATCAGGGTCTCCTGGTCGATGATGCTGATATCGCCCTGAGAGATAATATCCTTGACCCCCTCATAGCAAAAGTCAAAGTTATACGCCTCATCGCCTACCGTATTGGCTGCTGCGGAGTTATATACAGATTTCTGCACCAGATTGTCACCAACTGCAATGACACGGAATTCTCCTCCGATCTGAGGAACAGTGGCAATGGTGGCCTCCTCACGGGCTACTGTGCCATCCATACCAGGGTTGTCCGAGGAAGAAGCGCCCTCCAGATGCTCTACCATGGCCGGAGCAGCGGCCTCCTCACTGTTGTCGATCTTAGAACAGCCGGTTACTGTACATACAAGCAGCAGAGAAAGCCCCGCTGCGAAAATTCTGCTTTTCAGCATATATGGTTCCTCCTTTTTTTAGAACACTCAAAGAGATTTTCCGCCGTCCCCACAGACGGCATAACCATACTCTTATTAACAGTATAACATACCGCCCCCAAAAAAGCAATCATTTTTTCTGCATATTTCTTTCCTTTTTTCACACAATACCGGAAAAACACATCCGGACCGCACCGCATAAGCAGGGCCCTGCTGCTTTGCACACAGGCTTATATGCGGTACGGCCCTTCAGAAAGGCGGCCGATCCATGAACGACTATGCAAACGAAACCATACACCCCGATCTGAAACAGAATATTCAGCGCATCCGGGAAATTGCAGATAACAGCTCCGACCTGCTGGTGAATGAATTCCTTCTCAGCGGCCTTCCGGCGGCGCTCCTCTGCTGTGAGGGCATGCTGGCTACCAGTATTATCACCGAGCTGATCCTCCACCCCATTACACGAATCCAGCTTCCCAATCCCACAGCGGAATCGGTGTTCCATCACATCCAGACACGGATGCTTCTTTCTGTAGACCGCTCCGAGGCGAAAAATTATCGCGACCTGTTCCGGTTTCTCAACTCCGGCTTTGGCGTGCTGATCCTCCATGGAGCCTCCTCCGCTCTGGTGTTCGGCGTACAGGGCTATGACAAGCGGGCCGTCATGGAGCCATCCGGCGAGAGCAACATCATGGGCGCACGGGATGGCCTTATTGAGGTCGTCCGTATCAATATGTCCCTGCTCCGCCGGCGCATGAAAACGCCCTTCCTGAAGATGGAGCTGTTCCCCCTGGGCGACAAGAGTCAGACGGATATCTGCCTATGCTATATGCATGACCGTGTACCGAAAAAGCTGGTTCAGGAAATCAAAAACCGCCTGAACCGTACAGAGCTGGAGAGCATTCTGTCCACGGGCTATCTCCAGCCCTTTCTCGAAAACAGGCGCGGCAATCTCTTTGATACAGCCAGCACCACCCAACGGCCGGATGTTCTCTGCGCCAAGCTCCTGGAGGGGCGTGTGGGTATTCTCATCGATGGATGTCCCTTTGCGCTGGTTGTCCCCAAGCTTTTCAGCGAAAGCTTCCAGACCATGGATGATTACTGCTTCCGCCCCTGCTATACAGCCTTTATCCGCTGGCTGAAATATCTGGCCTTTCTCATCACCCTGCTTCTGCCGGCCCTGTATGTAGCTGTTGCGCTCCATCATCCGGAGCTGCTCAACCGGACGCTGCTGCTGATCCTGGCTGAGTCGGAGGAAAATGCACCGGTCTCTCTGACCGCCGAGGCCATTGGTGTGCTGCTGGTCTATGAGATCATCCGGGAGGCCGGTCTGAGGCTGCCAAAGGCTGTGGGCGGTTCAGTGAGCCTTGTAGCCGGTCTGATCGTCGGAGATGCGGCCGTTTCATCCGGTCTTATCAGTACACCTATGCTGACAGTCACAGCGATCGCTGTCATCAGCGGATTTATCCTGCCGGATCTGAATCAGCCCATCACCCTTCTCCGGCTGGCATTGATACTGGCCGGAGGACTCTGGGGGCTGTTCGGAATCAGCCTGGTGGGTGCGGCCGTGCTCTTTAACATCTGCGCCGGAGAAAGCTTTGGCTATCCGGCCATGGCCCCCATTGCACCCTTCCGCAAAAAATCCATGCGGGATATCCTGACCCGTGTCAGCTTCCGTAAAATGCAGTCGGGACACTTCACTGTGGAGGAATATCATGAATAGAATCAGCTCCGGACAGCTGACGGTGGCGCTTCTGCTGTCCAATGCCTTTATGCTCATGTGCCTGTCCAGACCCATCGGAATGGAGTCCATGGCCGGAGCGGTCCTTGCCTTTGTGCTTCAGGCCATCCTGTGCATTCCCATGCTTCTGCTGTACCGGGACGGTTTTTCGCTCCCGGCCTACTGCGATCAGAAGCACTTTCTGATTCCGATTTTATTGATTCTCTATTTCATTATAAGGGGCGGCATTTCCTTCCTGCTTCTGTGGAATGGCTCGGAGAATCTCTCTCTTCCCTTTGCACAGCCTCTGATCACAGCGGGAATGATCGGCCTTGTCTGCCTGTATACGGCCTCTCTGGGACTCAAAACCTTTGCACGGGCCAGCACAGTGGTCTTTGGCTTTCTTGTCTTTTCTCTGGGTATTCTCCTGCTGGGCGCCTGGACACGCATAGATTTCCGGCTGCTGTATCCTTCACAGGATATCACCGTATTCAGGAGCACGCTGGATATCCTCTCTATGGGAGATACCCTGCCGGCGCTGTTTGTGCTCCTGAGCTTTACCAACGGGAAAAAACCAGCTCCCACCCTGCGCTTCCTGGTACTCAGCCTGATCCTGTGGGAGATCATCCTTTTCCTGTGCATCACCGTTCTGGGAAATCTCCTGCCCACAGCGGAATATCCCTTCTTTCTGCTGACCTCTGTCTCTCAGCCCCTGAGCACCCAGCGGGCCGACGCCTTCTACCTGATCGTATTCGTTCTGCTGTGCGTCATCCGGCTGACGCTGCTGACCGTACTTTCGGCCCATCTGCTGGGCATGCTTTTTCCAAAGCTCCGCTTTCGGAGTGTCCTTTCTCTCGCCGGAATGATCGGCGCTGCGACCGTCCTGGGCGTTCTAGGCTACACCGGCGGACTGTACTGCATCCTCGGTATTGTCCTGTTTGCCTGCCTGCTGCCGCTGATCTTCCTTATGCAGCTGAAAAAACATCCTGAATGGAAGGAGGAAACCACATCATGAAACGATTCACCGCATTGACTCTGGCCGGCTGCACCTTGCTTCTGACCGGATGCTCTGAATCCGCTGTGGAGGTTCGTGACCGGATGTTCATCCAGAGTATCGGTCTCCATGAGGATCTGCAAACGGAGCTGACGCTGTATCCCTTTGAACCAGCGGGCTTCCGGATCGAAGCCTCCGGCTCTACCATTCCTGCGGCCATGGAGGAAGCGGCGGTCAAGTCCGGCCGTTCTGTCTTTATGGGACATACGGAGCTGCTCAGCTTTGATGACCCATCCCTGATCACAAAGCTTTCCGACTGTATGGAGGACTATCGCCTGTCTCCGGCCTGCAAGCTGCTGTATCTTCATGAGACCGAGCTGCCGGAAGACTGCGACACGACCCTGCTCACCGATCAGCTCCGGCAGGAGGAGGAAAACGGCCGGATTCCAAAAACGGATTTGTTCCACATTCTTTCCGAAGGCCAGAGCCGGGATGGGGCGGCGCTGATTCCTGCGCTGACGGAGGACGGCTTTACCATGAGCATCGTTCAGGGAGAAAAGGTGCTGGGCACGCTCTCAGACCGGGCGGTCCAGGGACTGTGCTGGCTGAGGGGCGACAACCTTCCTAAGCATATCTCCGTAGTGGGAAATGAGGGCGTGCTGGATTATGAGATATCCTCCGCCCGGACGGAGCTTTCCGCCGAAATCAGGAGCGGTATTCCCTATGTAACTGTTACGGTTCATCTCAAGGGGGCAGGAAATGCAGAGGCCGCCGGCAGTATGATCTCCGTTCTCTGCAAGGCCGCTGAGCTGGAGACCGTAAAACAGCTCAAGGCGGATGTGATCGGGCTGGAGACCTGCCTTGCAAAGGACTGCCCGGACTACCTGGCCCAGCAGGACTTTGAGACTGCAAAATGGGCGGTGGAATTTGAGCATGTCATCCTTGCGGAATAGCAAAAAAACTTTTCTGAAAAAAAGTATGGTAATTCCTGACTGGATATGGTATAATAACACTGTATATCTTCTGATGTATAATAATGAGGAAAGGATTCTGCCATGTCAGCTTCTTACAAAAGATTGCAGATTTCGGACACGATCGGATATCACCAGATCATCGACCCGAAATTCAAGACCAATACGATCAAGGTGCGCTTTCTGCTGCCCCTTGAGCCTCAGCGTGCAGCAGGCTATGCCCTCGCAGCCAGCCTGATTCCCACAAGCGCACGCAAATACCCGTCCATTGCCGCACTGAACCGGAAGATGAACCGTCTCTACGGCGGCTCGGCTTCTGTGGATGTGTCCAAAATGGGCGATCTTCAGTCTGTTACCATGACCTTTTCCGCTCTGTGCAACCGATATGCACTGGAGCAGGAGGACATTCTGGGAGAGCTGCTGACCGTTCTCACAGATTGTCTCTTTGACCCGAACCTGGAGGGAGAGGGCTTCTCCAGAACAGAATATGCCATCAAGGCCAAAGATCTGCTGGATACCATCGAGGCCGATATCAACAATAAGCGTGGCTATGCCATCCGCCAGTGCTGCCGTCTGGCCTATAAGGACGAACCAGCTGCATACTCCTGCTACGGCACGAAGGAGGAGGTGCTGGCTCTGACACCAGAGAGCACCTATCAGGCCTATCTGGAGCTCCTTCGCACCGCTGCCATCGAGATCTTCTTTATCGGCCCGGAGGAGCAGCCTCAGGTTCTGCCCGTATTGAAGGAGGCTTTTTCACAGATCGACCGTGTGCCGAATGCGCTGTGCGCCTTTATCTCCCCCAGCCCGCTCAAGGAGGAGTCGGCCCTTCTGACCGAAACGCTCCCTGTAGCCCAGTGCAAGATGGTGCTGGCCTTCAAGAGCAGCTGCACCAACCATTACGCCATGAATCTCATGAATATGCTGTACGGTATGACGCCCTTCTCCAAGCTCTTTGCCAATGTCCGTGAAAAGCTCAGTCTCTGCTACTACTGTACCAGCTCCTACAGCGAGCTGAAGCAGACGATCTTTGTAGACTGCGGCGTGGAGAAGAAGAATATCGAAACAGCCAAGGCCGAGATCCTCCGGCAGCTGGAGGCTGTACAGAACGGAGATTTCACCGATGAGCTTCTGGAAAATACAAAGCTTTCCATTTTCAATTCCATCCGGAGCACAGGCGACACTCAGTCCTCTTATGTTGCGTGGTATTTCACCGCTCTGATCCGTGGATATCTCCACACAACGGATGAGGCCATTGAAGCCTATCAGGCTGTCACACGGGAACAGATCATGGAGGCGGCCCGCAGCCTGACGCTGGATACGATCTATATTATGGAAGCGGCCGGAGAGGAGGATGTGCATGAATAAGACGACCCAGACGGTTATCACCAGCCAGACCACCGGTGACCAGTTTGTCCGAATCGACCATGCAAGCGGTCTGACCATTTATGTATGTGAAATGGAGGGCTTCAGTACCACAGAGGCTCTGTTTGCCACCAAGTACGGGTCGATCAATACCCAGTTCAAAACCATTCACGATGAGGACTACTGCATCGTACCGGAGGGCATCGCCCATTTTCTCGAGCACAAGCTCTTTGAGAATGAGGACTGCGATGTATTCAGCCTGTACGCAAAAACCGGCGCAAATGCCAATGCATTCACCTCCTTCGACAAGACGGCCTACCTGTTCAGCTGCTCCGATCATTACAAGGAGTCCCTGGAGATCCTCCTGTCCTTCGTCCAGAATCCCTATTTCACGCCGGAGAGCGTGGCTAAGGAGCAGGGCATCATCGGTCAGGAGATCCGCATGACCAACGACGATCCCGGCTGGCGTGTATTCTTCAACACCCTGCGCGGACTCTATCACAATCATCCGGTGAAGATCGACATCGCCGGAACACAGGAAAGCATTGCACAGATCACAGACAAGCTGCTCTACCGCTGCTATCACACCTTCTACAATCTGCATAATATGGTGCTTTCCATTTCGGGAAACTGCAAGGTCAGTGAGGTTCTGGAAATTGCAGACCGTCTGCTGAAGCCCTGTGATGATCAGGAGCTGGAGATGGTGTTCCCGGAAGAACCCATGACCATCGTTTCCCCGGAAACCATTGATTATGCACCTGTAGGCGCTCCGGTATTCCATCTGGGCCTCAAGTGCCGTCCAAAATCCGGCTATGAAAATCTGAAGGCCGAAATGGAAGCCTATATCGCTATGCAGATCCTCACCAATGCATCCTCTCCCCTGTATCAGTCTCTCATGGAGGAGGGTCTCATCAACAACACTTTTACCAGTGAGATCTTCAACGGCGACGGCTATTTCTGCATTATCTTCGACGGTGAATCCAATGACACACACACCGTTCGAGCCCGGATCCTGGACGCCATCCGAAAGGCACAGGAAACCGGACTGGATGCGGAGCTGTTTGACGAGATCCGCAAATCCACCTATGGCACCATGGTGCAGGAGATGAACTATGTTTCAACAGTAGCCAACCTGATGATGAATGCCCATCTGAACCGGGTCAGCCCCTTTGATACCATCGAGATCCTGTCCAGGATGACCCTGGAGGATGTCAACCGCTTCCTGCGGGAGGAAATCGATCCGGAGCTTTCTACACTTTCTGTTGTAATGAGTCCGGTACAGGAACAGGAGAAGGGAGAAAACGGCTATGCGCAATGAATATCTGAATCTGAGCGAAAATCAGATCGCATTCCCCAACCTGGGAATTGAATTCGAGGCAGATCCTACCGCCTTCACCATTTTCGGAATCGATATTCAGTGGTACGGTCTGCTGATCACACTGGGTCTGCTGCTGGCCATCATTTACTGCTTCTCACAGATGAAGCGGTATGGCCTGAATCCCGACAGAGCCATTGATGCCGTACTGGGCGGCATTGTGGGCGGTATCGTAGGTGCTCGTGCTTACTATGTGATCCTTGAGTGGGACCGCTACGCCGATGACCCTATGAGCATCTTCAATCTCCGTCAGGGAGGACTTGCCATTTACGGCGGCCTGCTGGGCGCTATTCTTGTGGGCGGTATCATCGCTAAGATCCGCAAGGTAAAGCTCCTGCCCCTGCTGGACCTGGCCGCACAGGGCTTCCTTATCGGCCAGTGCATCGGCCGCTGGGGCAACTTCTTCAATCAGGAGGCCTTTGGCTGCAATACAGATTCCATTTTCGGCATGACAGGCGGCCGGATTCAGAACTGGATCTCCTCCGCCTACATAAATACAGAGTGCTACAGCAATCTGGGCGTGGAAATGGATCCCGATCTCCCCGTGCATCCCTGCTTCCTGTATGAATCCGTCTGGTGTCTTATCGGCTTCATCCTTCTGGCCGTCGTATCACGGAAATGGCGCAGATTCGATGGTCAGATCATCCTGATGTATGCCGCCTGGTATGGTCTGGGACGGGCCTTCATCGAGGGGCTGCGCACAGACAGCCTGGTTATAGGCAGCATCCGTGTATCTCAGGCGCTGGCGATCATCTGCGTAGCTGCGGCTGTGATCCTGCTGATCATAATCGGCTCAAAGGTAAAGCGCATGGGCGTGGATTACAAGCTGTATGTGGATACGGAGGAATCCAGAAGGCTCCTTCGTGAAGCTGAGGAGGGGCGGAAGAAGGGCAGCCGCAAGGAGAAGAACCCAACGGCCGCTGAAGCAGAAACACAAAAGGAAGTAGCCGGGCCGGATGACACAAGTGCAGCAAATGAAACAGAAAATGAGGAAACTACAGCTGAGGCTGACGAAACAAAGGAGGAAGAATAATGGCACAGCTTATGAGCGGTAAAATCGTATCCGCACAGGTGCGGGAAAATCTGAAGAAGGAAACTGAGGCTCTCATTGAATCCACCGGTATTTATCCGGGGCTGGCGGTGATCCTGGTGGGCCACGACCCGGCCTCTCAGGTGTATGTACGCAACAAGCAGCTGGCCTGCGAGGAGCTTGGCTTCCACGCATTTGAGTACAAGCTCAGTGAAAACACCACCCAGGAGCAGCTGCTGGATCTGATCCGCGTTCTGAATAAGGACGCAAAGGTACATGGTATTCTGGTGCAGCTTCCGCTGCCGGATCATCTGGACGAGCAGTCTGTTCTGTATGCGATCGCTCCGGAAAAGGATGTGGATGCCTTCCACCCCATGAATGTCGGCAAGATCATGATCGGCAGCTATGATGTGCTCCCCTGCACACCGGCTGGTGTAATGGAGCTGCTGGACGCCGCAGGTGTAGAGATCGCCGGAAAGAACTGTGTGGTTGTCGGCCGGAGCAACATCGTGGGCAAGCCCATGGCCATGCTTCTGCTTCAGCGCAGCGGTACAGTGACCATCTGCCATTCCAGAACGAAGAATCTGGCTGAGGTTTGCGCAGCTGCTGATATTCTGGTGGTAGCCATCGGCAAGCCGAAGTTCATCACGGCCGATATGGTCAAGGAGGGCGCTGTTGTAGTCGATGTAGGCATCAACCGCCTGGAAAACAAGAAGCTCTGCGGCGATGTGGACTTTGAAAACGTTGAGCCGAAGGCCAGCTATATCACACCGGTTCCCGGCGGTGTTGGCCCGATGACCATCACCATGCTGATGAAGAATACACTCCGTGCTGCAAAGCTGCAGAACGGGATCAAGGATTGATCCTGCTTCAGAGCTTCTCATCAGACGGAAAATCAAAATGTACGATAAATAATACCAGGGCTGCTGCAAGCTTCAGTTTGCAGCAGCCCTTATCTGAAAACCTCCTCATCAATTGAAGCCGGTATAATCGCTTTTTGGTGTTTCCCCGCAGTACAGGCAGAGAAATCCTGCACAGGAATCTATTCATAAATAAAAATCTCCTGACAGCCTGCAAATGGGCGTCAGGAGATTTTTCTCTGTTTCCGTTTATTCATCAAAAAAACGCTCGATCGGCTTGCCGAGAATCTGTGCCAGACCCCAAAGCTCAATATCAGAAACGGTTCTTGTCTGATCCTCAATTCGTGAAATCGAACCACGGCAGATATAGACGGCAATGGTTTCAAGCTTGGCTGAAAGCTGCTGCTGGCTCATTTTCTGCTCCGTACGGAACTTTTTCACCTGCTTTCCCACCAGATTCATTTTCTCACCGTCAATAATTCTCGCCATACGATTACTTCCTCCAAGCAAATTTGTCTTGACATAGGACATTTAATATGATATACTAATTTCACGGCCGGGTTGTCCTGTCATAGGACAAAATCGAATTTCATCCCTCTTTATCTGAAAGTGAGGCAGCTATGTCAAATATCATCGAAATCAAAAATGTTACAAAGGAATTCAAGGTACTGAACCGCCGGGAAGGACTGAGGGGCAGTCTCAAGGATCTGTTTTCAAGAGATTATCGGATCGTCCGGGCCGTGGACAACATCTCCATGAGCATCCGCCAGGGTGAGATCATCGGTTACTTAGGGCCCAACGGTGCTGGAAAATCCACCACCATCAAAATGATGACCGGCATTCTGGAGCCGACATCGGGAGAAATTCTTGTGGGCGGAAACGTCCCCTATAAAGACCGCACCAAAAATGCGCAGGAGATCGGTGTTGTATTCGGGCAGCGCTCCCAGCTCTGGTGGGCCTTGCCGCTGATCGAATCCTTCAAAATACTCAAGGACATCTATGGTGTCAGCGATGAGGATTATAACAGCATGATCGCCCTGTATAAGTCCCTTGTGGATATTGAGCCGCTGCTGCACAAGCCGGTCCGCCAGATGTCCCTCGGCCAGCGTACCCTCAGCGATATTCTTGCGGCCTTTCTCCACAATCCGAAAATTGTATTTCTGGACGAGCCGACCATCGGCCTGGATGTTTCCATGAAAAGCAGGATCCGCACCCTGATCCATGAGCTGAACCAGGTGAAAAATACGACTGTGATCCTCACCACACACGATATGGGCGATGTGGATGCGCTCTGTCAGCGGATCGTCATTATCGACAAGGGAAAAATGCTGTATGATAATGATATGGAACATCTGAAGGGCTTCTTTGGTTCATACAGGACACTGAAAATCCGCATGAACGGAGATCTGAAGCAGCTGGCCGGAACGATACAAAGGGAGCTTCCCGATTTCTCCGTATCCGCAGACGATGAGTGGATCTCCATTCTTGTAGATGAAGAGCGTTCCAAGGTGATGGAGGTGCTCAATCAGCTTCAGAGATCCTATGAGATACGGGATATGCAGCTGGAGGAGATCTCCACAGAGGAGGTTATCAAGAAGATCTACGAGGAGGGTGTGCAATGAATCTGAAAAAATACATCACCCTTACCCGTGCAGGTATGATCGAATCCCTGCAATTCAGACTGGGAACACTGGTGATCATTGCAGGAAATCTGCTGTATCTGATCGTGGTCTATTTCCTGTGGAAGGCCATTTATGCCTCGGCCGGAACGGATACGGTCAACGGCATGACCTTTTCCGATACGCTCATCTACCTTGTACTGGCAACAGCCCTGTTCAATTTTATGGAAATGTACATCGTATGGGAAATGGGACGCAGTATCCAATCCGGAAAGATTGCGCTTGACCTGCTCAAACCCATGGAATACCGCAGGTATATGTTCTGGTCCTATTCCGGCTCATTTGTCACGCAGTTTTTCTTTACCTTTCTGCCGACCTTTATCGTTGTGGCGGCCGTTACCCAAGGAGCGATACACCTCGGCTTCAATCTGCTGTTTTTCGTAATATCGGTTGTTATGGCCGTCTCCATCAATTACAGCATTGACTTTCTTGTGGGAACGATCTGTCTGTACACGGAGTCTATATGGGGCATCAACATTATGAAGCAGGTGATCGTTACACTTCTTTCAGGAGCAACCATTCCCATCGCCTTCTTCCCCGAGCCCTTGAAAACGATCGTGTATTTCCTGCCGTTCCAGTCCATTTACAATGCACCGCTGTCCATCCTGCTGGAGGGCCATCCGCAGCCGCTGGCCCTTCTTGCTACGCTGGGCCTACAGCTTTTCTGGTGCATAACAATGACCATTCTGAGCAGGCTGTTCTGGAAGGCTTCGCTGCGGCAGATTACTGTGAATGGAGGATGAGTGATGAAAAGAAAAGGTTTGGGTTTCTATCTGCGGATCTACGGTAAAATCCTTGCACAGGATCTAAAGAGCAAAATGAGCTACCGTGCAGATTTTATCATCTCCACAATTGGTATGATCTTTACCAATATCGCAGGCTTTATCAGCTTCTGGATCCTGTTCCAGAATTTTCCGTCCGTGGGCGGCTGGAGCTACTATGAAATGCTGTTTCTGTACGGCTTTTCACTGGTCTCGCTGACACCCGTACAGTGCTTCTTTGACAACAATTGGAGTCTGAGAATGTACGTGTATTCAGGTGATTTCATCAAATACTGCTTCCGCCCGATCAATCTGTTTTTCTACTATCAGTCCGAGGTGTTTGACATCAAGGGCCTGGGACAGCTTGCATTCGGTATCGGCACACTGGCCTATTCGTGGAGCAGACTGGGACTGGATTTTACGCCGCTGATGCTGCTGAAAATGATCATTTTTCTGCTGACGGCTTCGCTGATTATGATCGCCTTGCAGAATGCGGCCGCAGCCACCTGCTTCTGGATTCAGAATTCGTTCTATGTGCTGGATCTGGTCACGAGATTCAAGGACTACGCAAAATATCCGATCACGATTTTCAGTCCCGTGTTCCGCTTTATTTTCACTTTTGTCATGCCGGTCGCATTTATCGCCTACTATCCAAGTTTTGTGATCCTCCGTCCTGATGAAGTACCGCTGCTATCCTGGCTTTCCCCGCTGATCGGTGTGCTGTTCTTCTGGCTGAGCTATAAAATCTGGATGAAAGGAGCCATGAGCTACAGCGGAACGGGATCGTAAGCCTGATCCGTCCGAATACAAAAATAGAATCGTATCCAATGCGCAGTGATTCAGGGCTTGTTCTCTGATTGCTGCGCATGTTATTTGTGCAGATTGAATATAAATTCGATCGCCTTATTGTTTAAAATGCAGAAAATATCGTCAGAGACACGCAAACTATTGACAAATCGGATGATATATGGTAGAATAAACACAATGAAATTGAATATGTTGAGAACATTTATTGGAGTGTTACCATTCGGGCATAACCAACTTTTTACACGTTTTTAAGTGCGTTTTTACGGGCTTGTTGTGTACAAAGGTTGGTCTTTTTCATTTTTGGGGATATGGAGGAGCGTATGAAGGTTATAAAGGTGATCAATAATAACAATCTGTGCGTGCTGGATGACAACGGCCGGGAGCAGATCGTTTCCGGCAAGGGCATCGGCTTCGGAAAGAAATATGGGGACAAGGTTGACCCGGCTCTGATACAGAAAACCTATCTGATTACCGATTCGGAGCTTCAGAAAAAAATGATCGCCATGCTGGGAGAAATTCCTACAGAATATATGGTTTTTACCAATGATATGGTGGAACACTTCAAAAGAGTGTATCCGTCCAAGCTGAATGAATCCCTGCTGGTTACGCTCAGTGATCATATTGCCTTTGCCATCGAGAGAAAGAAAAGCGGGATCGAATTTTCAAATCCGCTGCTGGATTCCATTGGTGAGGCCTATCCACAGGAGCTGAGTCTGGGTGAATACTGCGTAGAGCAGATGCGGAGCCGGCTGGGAATTGAAATGAGCAGAAGTGAAGCCGGATTTATTGCCATGCACATTATCAATGCAAAGCTGGATACAAAAATGAGCGATGTGTATGATATCACAAAAATGATCAACGGCTGCATTGAGATCGCTGAATATTACTACCAGGAAAAGCTCCGGAGGGACACGGTTTCCTATGAGCGGTTTCTGGCACATCTGAAATATCTGGCCCAAAGGCTGTTCCAGAACAAGCCTCTGCCGCAGATCCTGGGCAATGATGCGGTATTTGTAGCCATGATAAAGAAAACATGCAGCAAGCATTATAAATGTGCCCAGTGCCTTCAGGAGTACATCCTGAAAACATATAAAAAGCAGATCAATGAGGATGAGCTGCTCACCCTTACCATTCATCTGAAAAAGGTCAGCACAGAAACAGGTTAAAATATCAGCCTGAAGCTGATTTTAATATGATTTTTGCAGTGTGTATCTCTGTAACCCCGGTACCAGTTATATAGATGCAGAAGCTGCTGAGAAAAAACGATCACACAACAAAACAATGGAGGTATTTACAATGAAAGACAAAATTTTCGGGGTTTTACAGAGAGTCGGACGCTCCTTTATGCTGCCGATCGCTCTGCTGCCGGTTGCAGGTCTTCTGCTCGGTATCGGAAGCTCCTTCACAAACCCTACCACACTGGAAACCTATGGACTGACCAATATTATCACAGAGGGCGGAATCCTCTATACGATCCTTGATATCATGAGCAAGACAGGCAGTATTGTTTTCGATAATCTTGCGCTTCTGTTCGCCATGGGCGTTGCCATTGGTATGGCAAAGAAAGAAAAAGAAGTTGCGGCCCTTTCCGGTGCCATCGGCTATCTGATCATGAACACGGCCATCAGCGCACTGATTTCCGCAAAGGGCGGCGTTGAGGCCATGGCGGCCAACTCAACCACATCCGTACTGGGTATCACAACCCTTCAGATGGGCGTTTTCGGCGGTATTATCGTAGGTCTCGGCGTGGCCGCTCTGCATAACCGCTTCTACAAGATCCAGCTGCCTCAGGTGCTGTCCTTCTTCGGCGGCACAAGATTTGTTCCGATCATAACCAGTATTGTTTATCTGGTTGTGGGCATTGTAATGTTCTATGTATGGCCGGTCGTTCAGGCTGGTATTGCACAGCTGGGTCAGCTTGTACTGGAATCCGGCTATGCGGGTACATGGATCTATGGTATCATCGAAAGAGCACTGATCCCCTTTGGCCTGCACCATGTATTCTACATGCCCTTCTGGCAGACAGAGCTGGGCGGCGCTATGCTGATCGATGGCGTTACCGTTCAGGGGGCACAGAACATCTTCTTTGCAGAGCTGGCTTCCAAGGCCACAGAGCACTTCTCCGTATCCGCAACAAGATTTATGTCCGGTAAGTTCCCGTTCATGATTTTCGGCCTGCCTGCTGCTGCATTTGCAATGTACAAGGCCGCTCGTCCGGAAAAGAAAAAGATCGTCGGCGGCCTGCTGCTCTCTGCGGCTCTGACCTCTATGCTGACCGGTATTACTGAACCGATCGAATTCACATTCCTGTTTGTTGCTCCTGCTATGTATGTAGTACACTGCGTTCTGGCCGGTCTCTCCTACATGCTGATGCACATCTTCAATGTAGGCGTAGGTATGACCTTCTCCGGCGGCGCCATTGACCTGACTCTGTTTGGTATCCTTCAGGGCAATGAGAAGACCAACTGGATCTGGATCGTGATCATCGGTCTGATCTACGCAGTGGTTTACTATTTCGTATTCTATTTCATGATCACAAAGTTCAATTTCAAGACCCCCGGCCGTGAAGCGGACGATGAGGAAACAAAGCTCTATACCCGTAAGGACGTAAATGCAAGAAAGGAAGCTGCGGCGGCTGCGGCCAAGGGAAATGACAACTTTGACAGAGTCAGCGCATTGATTCTGAAGGGTCTGGGCGGAAAGTCCAACCTCTCTGATGTAGACTGCTGTGCGACACGTCTGAGAGTCACCGTCCTTAACGCAGAGCTGGTTCAGGATGGTCTGCTGAAGGAAAGCGGCGCATCCGGTGTCATCCACAAGGGCAACGGCGTACAGATCATTTACGGTCCGCAGGTTTCTGTAGTAAAATCCAATCTGGAGGATTTCCTGGATACAGCGGCTTCTGACAATGTGGACGCACTGCTGGGCGAAGCAGTTTCCGAAGAAGCTCCGGCTCAGGAAAAGAAGACCGAAAAGGCCGAAGCACAGGCTGCTCAGCTGTATTCCCACATGAACGGTACCGTTGTTTCCCTTGAGGACGTTGAGGATGAGGCGTTTTCTTCTAAGATCCTCGGTGAGGGTGCTGCGGTTGAACCCTCTGAAGGGAAGCTCTATGCCCCGTGCGATGGCAAGGTAGATATGGTTTTTGAAACCAAGCACGCCATCAATCTCGTTTCCGCAGAGGGCTGTGAGATCCTCCTTCACATCGGCATTGATACCGTAAAGTTGGGCGGCAAGTTCTTCCAGACCCATGTTTCCGACGGACAGGAGATCCACAAGGGTGATCTGCTGATCTCCTTTGACATGGACGGCATCAAAAAGGCCGGCTTCAAGCTGACCACACCTATGATCATCTGCAACACAGACGATTACCGCTCTGTAGAGACTACGGCTTCCGGCGCTGTGAAAGCAGGCCAGCCGATTATCAGCATCAAGTAAAATAACAGCCGGAAGCATCGGCTGACAGAAAGGAAAATATATTATGAGAACATTTGAGTACACGATCAAGGACGAACTGGGTATCCACGCAAGACCGGCCGGCATGCTGGCCAAGACCGCCAAGGCCCTGGACAGCGAGATCACCATTACCAAGGGTGAAAAGACCGTTGGGGCCGCCAAGCTTATGGCCCTCATGGGACTGGGCGTAAAGTGCGGTGATACCATCACCGTAGGCCTCAGCGGCGGCGATGAGGAGGCCTCTGAAAAGGCCATGAAGGAATTCCTGGAAGCCAATCTGTAAGAACTGTTTTTAAATCAACTCACACTCCGGCCGGGCAGAATCTGCACGGCCGGAGTTTAAGGAGGTACTGCTATGAATATCTGGCATGACATGGACGAGGATCGGATCTATCCCACCGACTTCGTTTCGGTAATTGAAATTTCCAAGGGCAGCAATATGAAGTATGAGCTGGATAAAAAAACAGGAATGCTTCTGCTGGATCGGGTGCTGTTTACAGCGACCTACTATCCGATGAATTATGGCTTTATTCCCCGTACCTACGGTGATGACAACGACCCTCTGGATGTGCTTCTGCTTTGCTCACAGCCCATTCAGCCCATGACGCTTGTGCGGAGCTATCCCATTGGCGTAATGTATATGGAGGACAATGGCATGGGAGATGAAAAGATCATCGCAATTCCCTACAGCGATCCTACATATATGGGCTATACGGATGTCAAGGAGCTTCCCAAGCATATCTTTGACGAGGTAAAGCACTTTTTCTCCGTTTATAAGCAGCTGGAGAGCAAGAGCACAAATGTCAAGGAAATCGGCGGGCCGATCGAAGCGGTTGCTGTAATCGAACGGGCCATCGAGAATTACAAGAAGAAATTCGGCGCATCAGATCATGCATAAAGGTGGTAAGAGATATGATAAAATTTCAGGGAAAAGGCGTTTACGGAGCCGTTGCTGTCGGTAAGATATCGGTTTTCAAGCGTCAGGACGTTCAGGTAAAGCGTTTGAAGATCGAGGATACCGAAGCAGAGCTGGCTCGTCTTGAGTCGGCCAAGGAAAAGGCCATCGTCCAGCTGGGAGAGATATATGAAAAGGCACTGAAAGAAGTGGGCGAGGCCAATGCTCAGATTTTTGAGATCCATATGATGATGGTAGAGGATGATGACTATAACGAAGCCATCACCGAAATGATTCAGAGCCAGAGTGTGAATGCAGAGTATGCTGTTGCAGTTACAGCAGATAATTTTGCAGAGATGTTCTCCTCCATGGAGGACAGCTACATGCAGGCCAGAGCGGCTGATGTCAAGGATATCTCCAACCGGATCCTCGCATGCATGCTGGACAGCGAAAATAAGCAGTCTGTCTCCGATGAAAAGGTCATCATCTGTGCCGATGACCTGGCGCCCAGTGAGACTGTATCCCTTGACAAGGAAAAGGTACTGGCCTTTGTTACAGCCCATGGCTCCTCTAATTCCCATACGGCCATCCTTGCAAGAAACATGAATATCCCGGCTATTATCGGCGTGGGAGAGCAGTTCCTTACCCAGATCAAGGACGGCGATATGGCCATTGCGGATGGCTTTACCGGTGAATTGATCATCAGCCCCGACGAGGAGACAATGGCGGCCGCTAAACAGAAGCTGGAGGCCGAAGCAGAGAAAAAGGCACTGCTTCAGAAGCTGAAGGGCAAGGAAAATGTTACGCTGGACGGCACACGGATCAACATCTATGCCAATATCGGAAGCGTGGACAACATCGGTGCGGTTCTGCTCAATGACGCAGGCGGAATCGGACTGTTCCGCAGTGAGTTTTTGTATCTGGAAAACAACGATTATCCCACAGAGGAAGAGCAATTCAAGGTATATAAGCGTGTTCTGGAAAGCATGGCTACCAAGAAGGTCATCATCCGGACGCTGGATATCGGTGCAGACAAGCAGGCAGACTATTTCAACCTGGATAAGGAGGAAAATCCGGCACTGGGACTCCGGGCCATTCGTCTTTGCCTGACAAGACCTGAAATTTTCAAGGTACAGCTCAGAGCCTTATACAGAGCGTCTGTTTATGGTAAGCTGGGCATTATGTTCCCGATGATCACAAGTGTCAGTGAGCTGGAGGAGATCCTGGCCCTCTGTGAGCAGGTGAAAAGCGAGCTGGATGCAGACAATATCGAATATTCCGACAGCATCGAGCTGGGCATTATGATCGAAACCCCGGCTGCGGCCATTATCAGCGATAAGCTTGCACAGATGGTGGACTTCTTCAGCGTGGGAACAAACGATCTGACACAGTACACACTGGCCTGTGACCGGCAGAATCCACACATCGAGCGATTCTGTGACACTCATCATGAGGCAATTCTCCGCTTGATCGAGATGTCCGCAGAAAATGCGCACAAGCATGGAGCCTGGATCGGCATCTGCGGCGAGCTGGCCGCCGATACAGCTCTCACAGAAGCCTTCCTCCGGATGGGTATTGATGAGCTTTCCGTTTCCCCGTCCTTTGTTCTGAAGGTACGGGATGCAGTAAGAAAAACCGATCTGTCCAAATGATCCGGACCAAATGAAGAATGACATAAGAAGCCCCATCTGTACTTGCAGATGGGGCTTTCCTGTATCTACATATGCAAAAAAGAGCCACAGAAATCTGTGACTCTTTTTTACCAATAAGAAATTATTCCTTTACGCCGCCGAGAGCTACACCGCCAACGATGAACTTGGACAGAGCAAGATAAATAATAACGATCGGAATTACAGACAGAGCAACTGCTGCATACTGCGCACCAGCATCCGGATGCTTGTCCTGACCCAGTACGTTCTGAATCATGATCGGCATGGTGTAACGATCTGTATCACTCAGGATGATCATGTTCTGTGTATAGTAGTTGTTCCAGTTCTGTACAAATGCAAAAATAGACTGTACTGCAATAGCCGGCTTACACATCGGAATTGCAATGGACAGGAAGGTGCGGAACTCGCCGCAGCCGTCAATTCTTGCAGCCTCCACAATATCCAGCGGGAAAGAGGACTTCATGTACTGACGCATGTAGAATACGACAGCCGGAGCCGCAATGGCCGGAAGAATCAGCGGAATGTAGGAGTTCGCCAGACCCAGTGTACCAACCATGAACTGTACGAAACCGGTAGATGTTACCTGTACCGGGATCATCATTACAGCCAGAATGATGGTGTATGCTGTGTCACGAACCTTGAAGTTGTAAACTGTCAGACCATATGCAGTCATAGCAGAGAAGAATACAGTCAGAACAGTGGAGCAGCCTGCGATAATCAAGCTGTTCAGATAACCAGTCCAAACGTTGAAGTCCGGGAACTGAGCCATTTCACCCTTGGAAATGTTGTAATAGTTCACCGCGAAATCACCGCCGGGCAGGAAGTTGATCGGATTGGTACTCAGATGGAAACGGTCGTGAGTTGCATTACAAACCATGACCCACAGGGGTACCAGACAGATGGCGGCCAGAAGAATACATACAATAAAGCAGCCAATAGACTTGATACGCTGAATCAGCATATAATTGTCCTTAACGCCTACATTTTCCATTAGTCAATACCTCCCATCTTTGCAAGCTTCTGCTGTCTCTTATATTCCTTAACCAGTTCCTTGCGCTCCTTCTTCTTGCGAGCCTCATCCTGGTCCCGGTTCATACGGAATACGAAGATACCCAGAATTGCTGTTACAATGAACAGCATGATGGAAGCCGCACCGGCAATGCCGTACTGCGGGCTATGTACGTTGTTACCTACACGGAACTGCTCGTAAATGAATACGGCAACTGTACGCAGGTGATCCTTGATATCGCCCTGTGCTGTATGATACAGGAACGGAATATCGAACATCTGGAGACCACCGATCATGGATGTGATCAGTGTGTAGACAACCATCGGCTTCAGCAGCGGCAGCGTGATCTTTCTCAGAACCTGACCACTGGAGGCACCATCGATATTCGCTGCTTCAAACAGAGACGGATTGATACCCAGAATACCGGACATCATCATGATCATGGTATTACCAAACCACATCCATGTCTGAATGAACATTACAATACCACGGCTCCATGCCGGATCGTTTTCAAACTTAATGGCTTCATTGCCCATGTTGGCCAGAATCTGGTTGGCCGCACTTGTCTCGTTGTTGGAAATAAAACGCATAAACAGCGCAGCAACAGATACAGCAGTAATAATATTCGGCAGATACATGATTACCTTGAATGCACCCTGACCCGGAATGTGCAGCTTAGAATCCGTAAACCAGATCGCAAGCAGCAGGGACAGGAAAATCTGCGGAACAAAGTTACCTACCCAAAGAATTACTGTGTTAATAAATGACTGGAAAAATGTGTCATTCAGCGCTCTTTCTCTACGGCCATCACCACCGAACAGCAGTGTCTGATAGTTTTCGAGTGCTACGAATTCACTGGCAGCATCACCGTTGCCATAAAAGCTCAGGATGAATGTGTTAATCAGCGGCCAGATCTGGAAGAATGCGTAAACAATGAAGAACGGGGCGATGAACATATAGCCGTACTTGGCATAGCTAATGGACTTAATACGGCTCTGTGCAGTCGATGCCATTTTAAACACACCCTCTCAAAAATTTAGTAAAATAGTAGAAGAATTATAGATACAAATATACACCTGCACAGCACGCTGGCCATGCAGGTTGTATATTGTAACTTTAGAAGTTTGAGTTAGCTGTCAGCTACAATTATTCAACTGTAACGTCAGTCAGGGACTCAGACAGCTTGTTCAGGAATTCGTCAACACACTCTTCCTCAGAAGCGATTGTGCCTTCGCAGTAAGCCTGAACAGCGTTCTGCAGCTCGGTGTTGATTGTAGCGTCGTACTGAGTAGCGATGCTCATATCGATCTTTGCAGCAGAGTCAGCCAGAGTAGCCAGCTGATCCTGACCGCCCAGCAGCGGGTTGCTGTTTGTGCCAGCAGCGATTGTGTTAGCCATTACAACCTTGTTGTTTACAAAGTCGCCCTTAGCGTCAACATAAGCCTGCATGGAAGCAGTATCTACTGTCATGTAGTAGATGAACTGGCCAGCTTCCTTAGCGTTGTCGGTCTTCGGGGATACGCAGATCCATGTACCGCCCCAGAACCAGCCTGTCGGGCCAGAAACAACGTTGTACAGACCGTATGTAGAGCCTTCTGCACCCTCTTCGCCTTCAGCCTGAGACAGCTGAGAACCAGCGCCCAGAGACCATGTCGGGAAGAAGAAGCCGAATGTCTTGTTAGCCTGAGTACCAGCGCTCATGCCCTGCGGCAGCCAGTCTTCAGTCCACTGAGAAGCTGTGCTGATGTAGCCAGCGTCATAGTTTGTCTTAGCCATGGAGATGAATTCACCCAGGCAAGCCTTGGAGTTGTCAGCAGTGATTGTGCCGTCCTGAACCCAAGCAGATGTTCTGTTACCGTTGGAGTATGCTCTCCATACGCCGCCCAGAGAGTCAGCCATAGCGGTTACGCCCTCAGAAGCCTCGTATACAGTTGCAGCAGTTTCCCAGAATGCATTCCAGTCACCGATCTCAGCCTGCATATCTTCCGGAGTTGTGATGCCCAGGTACTGCTCAGCCAGGTCAGTTCTATATGCATAGCCGCCTGCTGCTACCTGCCATGTAGCACCCTTCAGAACGCCGTTCTGATCCTTACCCATAGCTACTGTGTAGTCATATGCATTTGCATACATATCTTCTGTGATACCTACAGCAGACAGCGGAGCAGAATACTCGTCGTTGTTCTGATAAGCCATGTTCCAGTCAGCGTCGCAGAAGAACAGGTCAACGTCTTCGTCAGAAGCGAATACCTGTGCATACTTCTCGTTAGCCTCGCCGCCTGCGGAACCTACGTTCTTGTAAACCATCTTGGAAGCATCCATGCCAGAGCCGTTAGCTACAACGTCATACATGAACTTCAGGTCATCCTCAGTCCAGCACAGGATGGTCAGAGCGTCGCCGCCATCACCCAGTGTGCCGTCCGGTTCGCCCAGAGCCGGTACTTCGTTCTCTACAACTTCCTCAGAAGACTCCTCGGAAGACTCCTCAGAAGACTCTTCCTCAGAAGACTCTTCCTCAGAAGACTCCTCAGAAGACTCCTCAGAAGACTCAGATACAGAGCTGGACTCAGATACAGAAGAAGACTCTTCTCCGCCGCATCCTACGAATGCTGTTGCTGTCATAGCCAGAGCAGCCATGAGAGCCAATGTTTTTTTCAGATTGTTCATTGGATTTTTCCTCCTTAAATATATATATTATATTATGTAGAAATAATATAATAGGCTTGTATACTTTGAGCCGTTCTCATAAGACAACTGCGCCCAAGTATTCCTTTGATATGTTTAATATACCGCAAATCCTAACAAAAGTCAATGGGCTAATCCATTCATTCATTATTTTCGGTTATTGTGCACATAAAAACGGAAAATTATTTGTGCACTAAGACGGATTATTATCCCGTTTTCAGGCAAAGGTTACAAATCGGTTAAACGGACTTTGTTTATTTTATCAAGGCGTATACGGCTGGCATATCAGATACTCATCTATTGCTGCATAAGCCTCCAGAGACAGATCATCCGTGAGCAGCAGCTCTGTTACGGCCGTATACCCGCCGATCTGCTCCCGGATATCCACAAACTGCCTTCCCAGCTCCGGAGAAATTCCCGGCAGCTGCGCAAATTCCTCGGCCGAAGCCGAATTGATGTCCACTATCACAGGAATCCACTCTGTGGTCTGCGGGGTCATCTCCTCCGATACAACATCCGTCATCGGTTCTATTATTTCATACTCCTCATCCAGATACACCAGATCATAAATCGCCTGATAGCGCACCTCGCCGATGCCCTCCACCTCCAGAAGCTGCTCCCGGTTGAAAAATCCACCGACCGCCTCCCGGTAGGAAATAATATTTCCCGCAAGGACCGCACCGATTTCCGGAAGCGCCATCAGCTCCTCCAGAGTGGCTGTGTTCAGATTCAGAGGAAACTGCACCGCCGGCTGAGAGCAGACCGCTGAAGCTGAAGCTTCGGCCGAAACCACCGCAGATGATACGGTCGTCTGCGGCATGGCTGCGGAGCACGGTTTGTCTGTTACGGAGGGGACGGTTGCTGCGGGAGCCGTTTCCCATTGAATCGATTCATTTCCGATCTGCAGCTGATCTGCATCGATAATAATATACGAATCCATTGGTCCATTTCTCTCGTACGGCCTGGAAATCTCCCTGAGACAAAGCCCCATTCCCACTCCGAATGCAGTAACAGCGGCCACCGCTCTGAGACAGAGCTTCCATCTCAAAGGATATCACTCCCTCTGCTTTCTCACACAAAAAATTGCAGCGACAGTGTAAGCACCATCGCTGCATAATATACTATATATATTACTATAGCACAGCGTCCGATCGGAAACTGCTTATTCAGCGGTTTCGTTCATCGCATCGATTACACTGCGCAGAGCCTGTGCACTCTTCTGGAGAGCAGCCAGCTCATCTGCGCTCAGCGGAGGTGTTACCTCACGCTCAATACCGCCTGCACCAACTACACACGGCAGACTCAGGCATACATCTGTAACGCCCTCATAACGGCTGCCATCCTGAAGTGTGGAAACAGTCAGAACCGTCTTGGTATCACGCAGAATGGCCTCTGCGATCATGCTTACAGACAGTGCAATGGCATAGTAGGTTGCACCCTTGCACTTGATAACCTCAGCACCAGCCTCACGAACTTCCTGAACGATGGCATCCTTCTCGCCCAGATCGCTTACGCACTTGCAGTAATCCTCAAAGGGCATACCGCAAACAGAAGCCAGATTCCACGGTACCATGGAAGAATCGCCGTGCTCACCGAATACATATGCATGCACGTTCTTGGAGCTTACCTTTGCGTGGTCAGCCAGACAAGCTCTCAGACGAGAGGAGTCCAGAACCGTACCGGAGCCCATAACCTGGCTCGGCTTCAGACCCGAGATCTTCAGAGCCTCGTAGGTCAGCACGTCAACCGGATTGCTTACGATAATATAGCAGGCATCCGGAGCATACTTTGTGATCTGCGGCATAACAGAAGCCATGATACCAGCGTTGATCTTACACAGGTCGAGACGAGTCTGGCCCGGCTTTCTTGCAACACCTACTGTGATCACAACCAGATCAGAGCCAACTGCATCCGGATAGTCGCCGTCCTTGATGCTGCATCCCGGATAGAAAGAATTGCCCTGCATGATATCCATAGCCTCGCCCTTGGCCTTGGCTGCATTGATATCGATCAGCAGCATCTCCGAACAGAGACCCTTCAGAGCCATGGAAAATGCGATGGAAGCGCCTACATTGCCAGCGCCCAGAATCGTTACCTTTTTACCTTTTTTTACTTCGTTCACTTTTACGTTTCCTCCTAACAAAATGTATCAGTTTCATAATAGACAAATCTCGTTGGTTTTATACATCCGCTCTGTAACCTTTTCAAATCAGATGTACTGATACTATTATAACATATGCACCCTCATTTTGCAAGTACGATTCCGTACCCCTGTATTTTTTTGTGATTTTTGACAGATTCTTCTCTGAAATCTATTCAACCTAAACAAATACAGCAGTTTTTCTCCTTCATCGGCCTGCGGGCCAGCCAATGCGACGCAGAAAGGTAGACCCGATTCGTCAATTGTACAATTTCAATCAACCACAAAATATTTTTTTGTGCTATATTTACAAAAATCAAAAAATCCGCTTCCCTTTTTCTGGAAGGCATGGTATAATAGTGACCAGAGGTTACAAATCAATTACAATTGGTTGCAGACTGGTACGACAGCAAAACGATTCCGTGTCTTATCAGAAGGGAGCGTGAGACTACCCGCAGCTGAAATCATAAGCAAAGTAAAATGCGGTCAAGCATAAACATGAAAGGAACACCTGAGAAATGAAGTTCAATTTACGTAAATCCGTTTCCATTATAATAGCAGCTATGATGCTGCTCACCTCCGGCCTGGCCCTGAGCCGCAGCTCCACCGCTGAGGCAGACGGAGCCGTTCTCCAGCAGTACGACCCGGAATGGGGCTCCTACCCTTACGGGGACGGCAATCTGGGCAACAGCGGCTGCGGTGCACTGGCCATTGTAAACGCAGTCCGATATCTGACCGGCAATACCATGGATATCTATGCTGTAGCCGACTGGGGCAGCGCCAACGAATACATCTGGGGCGTAGGCTCCAGCTTCAACATTGCACCTCACGCTGCTGAGGAATTCGGCAGCACCTACGGCTTCCAGCTGGATTCCCACTATGGCTTCAGCAGCTATACCGGTGACTGTTATCCGGGCAGTGAAGAGGCCTATCAGGCTGCATGGAGCACGCTGGTTACCAAGCTCTCCGCCGGAGAGGTAGCCGTAGGCCTGGTACATAACCATTTCATCTCCATTGTAGATTATGACAGCTCCACCGGCAAGGTTCTGGTCTATGACCCCGGTGCAGGCTCCAACCGTCAGACCACCACAGCCGGGGACTGGAAGTCCTATGACGAGCTGAACTACTGGTCCGACGCCGGCACCACCTATCTGAAGCTCCGCGGCTATCTGACCTACTATTTCAGCACAGGCGCAGCAGCAGCTCCGGACTCCACAAGTCTCCTCCCCTCCTTCAGCGGAACAGCTGATGCAGCCGGAATCTATGAGGTGACGACAGACGGCAGTGCTTTGAATCTGCGCAATGCAGCCAGCACATCAGCGGATGTTATTGCACAGATGCCCTGCGGTGCAGCAGTACAGGTTCTGGAATCAGACGGAACATGGGCACACATTACATATGAGGGTGTCAGCGGCTATTGCAGCATGCAGTATCTGACAAAGGCGGCTGAAACGACCGCTGCAGCAACGGAAACGACCACCACGGCGGCCACAGTTACTTCGGCCGCAGAGAAGCTCTCCGAGGAGCTGGCTGGTGAATATGTCGTATCGGCCAGCGGCTTTGCACTGAACATGCGTGCACAGGCCAGCCTTTCTGCGGATGTTGTAACCACGATCCCGGACGGCACAGCCGTTACAGTGACGGCGGCCGGAAGCGAATGGGCTGCTGTTACATGGAACGGAAAGAGCGGCTATTGCAGCATGCAGTATCTGACAAAGGCGGCTGAGACAGAAACGACGGCCTCAGCAGCATCAACAACTACAACGATAACCACAACGACAACTGCGGCTGAAGCCACCGCAGCGGAAACGACTGTATCAGAGACAAGCACAACCTCCGAGGAAACTGCGACCCAGGCGATAACCACCACCACCACGGAAGCTGTAACCACTGCTACAGAAGCACAGACAACCATCACCTCTGCATCTGTAACCTCTGCTTCTGAAAGCACAACGACCGCACAGCCGGGCGCATACCGTGTCGATACAGACGGCGCTCATCTGAACCTGCGTGCAGAAGCCAGCCTGGATTCGGAAATTCTGGAGCAGATTCCCAATGAGAGTGAAGTCTTTGTAATTTCCTCTGATGGGGAGTGGGCAAACGTTTCCTGGAATGGAATCGTAGGCTACTGCAAGGAGGAATACCTGGCCCAGGCCATCGCAGAGGATTCCTGTGTGACGCTGTATGGGGATGTAAACCTGAGCGGCGATGTCAACATGACAGATGTGGTTCTGCTCCATAAGGCGCTGACCGGTGCGATCGCACTGAACTCCGCATCGATTGCCAATGCCAACTGCTATCTGGATCTGAAGCTGAACAGTGTGGATGTAACGGTGATCATCCAGTCCATCCTGGAAAATTGCAGCCTGCCTGTACAGCCGGTTCTGTAAGGTTTAAAAAGAGAGAAAAAGAAAGCGGACACTTTTAACCGGAGTGTCCGCTTAGTTTGTGGAAAAGCCTTTGAAAGCCTCCCCTTAGTAAGGGCAATGTCATCAACTTAAGAATAGCTGCGTTGAAAACGTCCCACCGGGACGTTTTCAAGGGAAACTTGCTTCGGATCGCAACAAGGGGAAGCGGTCTTGTTCGCCGCCTAACTGGCGCCCGTCCCCTTTGTCAGCTGCGCTGACATTTCCCCGCACTGCGGGGAATCACCCCTGAAAAATGCTGTCGCATTTTTCCACCCCTTTCTCCGTGCGCCGGAAGTACGG
>JAFUQX010000048.1 GCA_017472145.1 Ruminococcus sp.
AAGTGACGACTGAGGGGATTGAAAAAAGTGCGTAACCTCAAACTTTTTTCACACTTTGCAATCCCCTCCGACTTCGCTGCGCTCAGCCACCTCCCCTTACTAAGGGGAGGCTTTTAGAGGTTTTTCGACAAGCTGAAAGGGACAGCGCTCTGCTGTCCCTTTCCTGTTTCGCTTGCATTTACTGCTGCTGTGCTGCAAATTCCTCAAATGTACCTGTAAATACCTGTGCACCATAGCTTGCATAGTAGCTCAGAATCAGAGTTGCATCGGAAATATCCACAACACCGTCCTGATTTCCGTCCGCCGCAATGGCATTCACACCGGTAATAGAAGGCGTCAGGCTCGCACCGGTCTGCGCATAGATCGTCAGCGCATCAGTTGCATCGGAAATTTCCACAACACCATTTGCATTCACATCGCCCAGAGAATTCTTCAGCACCCGGGCCTGAAGGCTCTCATTCAGAGCCGCATTGACTGTGGGAAGCGTCTGCTCTGCACCTGTGCCTGTATACACAGAACGCATGAGCGTACCATCCTCTGTGCCCGTTTCCTCCCGCTGCATAGCCGCAATTACCGTCTCAGCAATAGCCAGATGGCCGATGCTGTTTGGATGCACGTCCACATAGTGGATTCCTGTGTAGTAAAAGGCACGGTCAAAAAGCGTTTCGTACACATCCGCAACGGTCACACCCTGAAGTCCCCGGATGGTATCATTTACGCCATACTCATACAGGGTATTGTTCTCCATTCCCTCCAGATAGTTCTTCACCTCTGTGGAGAGAGTTTCCATCGAGCCGCTGGTGGCCAGAGGGGTATCATCTGCATCCAGATCCATAGGATTATAAACCGTCTGGAACACGATCTCTGCATGGCCGTTGAGGGTGCGCAGCTGAGCGGCGATCTGCTCAATATTGGCCCGGCATTCCGAAACCGCTGTAGGCATGGTCTGTCCCAGATAGGCCATCATCAGCGCTGTAAAAAAGGGATTGGCTGCATCCTGCTCACGCATAGCACCGATCAGATCACTCATGGTGCTGTGCTGAGTGGCATCGATATAATCATTATTCAGCACCGGCTGCATGATATCATTTCCGCCGATGGTGACCAGAATGATATCCGCACCGGCCACCGTCTCCTGCACGCCTGTGTCTGAAAGCTGCGCCAGAAGATCAGCACTGGTCGCTCCGTCCTGAGCCAGATTTACCAGCTCAGCGCCGCAGTAGCTGCTGACCATCTCCGCATAGGAGGCCATCAGCGTGCCGTCCGCAGAATAGCCTGATGTAATGCTGTCTCCCAGCGCCACGATCACCTCACCATCAGAGGCCTCGGTGCTCAGAGGTGCAGCGGCACTCATTGTCAGTGCGGCCGCAGTCAGAAAAGCGGCTGCACGTTCCAGATTCTTCTTTTTCATAAAAAACTCCTTTCTGCTAAAAAAACAAGTCCTTCCCAATTATCCTCTATATTTTCATTATAGCGGATTTCAAAGATGCTGTCAAGCACCGGTCTCTTTCCACAAAAACCCAAAACAGCCGCTCTGCAATAGCAGACACGGCTGTTTCGGGAAAAACAATGAGAAAAAAGAGATAAATGCTCTAGACTTCAGAAAATTACTTCTTCTCGTCCTCCGGCTGAAGCAGACGGAAAACAAGAGCTGCGATCGCAGCACCAATCAGCGGAGCGACGATGAATACCCATACCTGAGACAGTGCGTCCCCGCCCATAAACAGAGCCGGACCAAGGCTTCTGGCCGGATTTACGGATGTGCCGGTAAAGGGAATACCCAGAATATGTACCAGTGTCAGCGTCAGACCGATCACAATACCAGCTACAGAGCTGTTCTGCGCCTTGGAGGTCACGCCCAGAATGGTGAATACAAATACAAAGGTCAGAACCACCTCAATGGCCAGAGCCTGTGCTACACCAGCACTCAGCGCACTGGCCTCACCGTAGCCGTTTGCTCCCAGGCCCAGCTCCGTGCCGCCCAGAATTCCCATCAGGACTGCTGCACCTGCAATACCGCCCAGGAACTGAGCGATCACATAGCCTACAAAATCAGTAACAGACATCTTGCCTGCTACCAGCATACCCAGAGAAACCGCAGGGTTGATGTGGCATCCGGAAACATTACCTACAGAATAGGCCATGGCTACAATTACCAGGCCAAAGGCAATAGCGATAGCCAGTGTAGAGAAGGACAGCGGCAAAACCACGCCCTGCAGATCCAGCATGGCATTGGCTGCAACTGCACTTCCGCAGCCGAAAATAACCAGCACGGCTGTGCCGATAAATTCAGCGATATACTTACGAATTGATTCCATCATTTTTAATCGCACCTTTCAATAATCAGAACTCCATATGCATATTGTACCATTTTCATCCGCACTTGTCAACCATTTTCCACAATCTAAATGTAGAATTCACGGTTCAATTTTTGTTAATTTCGCCAATTGACAGGTATAATTATGCATGTAAATATGCATTTTATGCCTTCCGCCTGTGCGGATACGCAAAACAAAGCTGCCGCAGCTCCAGCATGCAGCAGCTCTGTAAAAAAATACACGTCAGCCAACCAGACCCGAACGCTCGATACCCTCTGTAAAATGCTTCTGGAGGAAGATATACATGATCAGGATCGGCGCAATGGCCAGGAGACAGCCGGCCTCCATCCATACGATCTGCTCACGGGGACTTACATCCGCATTGTTGAACAGCGTCTGGGAAAGCAGGGTGCTCAGATTCTTCAGCATCAGCGCAACGGTCTGATTCTTGGTGAAGAAGGTGGAGCTTACATAATAATCATTCCAGTACCATACCACTGAGAACAGGAATACGGTCAGGAACGAGGATTTTGCATTGGGAACCATAACCTTGATAAAGGTCTTGAACGGACCGCAGCCATCCAGATACGCTGCATCCTCCAGCTCCTTGGGCAGGCCCTTGAAGAACTGGCGGAAGATAAAGATCATCAGACCCGAACGGATGCCCACACCCATAGCCGCCGGCAGATACATACACAGCGGATTGTTGATCAGGTTGAACGGTCCGAAGTAACGGAACAGCATATACTGGGGAATGGAAATGACCTGAGTCGGAACAAGGATCATCAGAATAACGATTCCGAACAGCAGCCCTCTGCCCTTGAACTTGAAACGGGCAAAGCCATAGCCCGCTACCGCACAGGATGCAACCTGTACCAGTGAGCAGCCTACATTCAGGAAAACTGTAGTACCCAGCGTACTCCAGAAATTCATAACACCCATCGTTTCCTGGATGACCTCCAGCGTCAGGGTACGGGGGATCCACATAACCGTCGGATCGCTCATATCCTCCGGTGCTCTGAACGCACAGCTGATCATGTAGATCAGCGGATATACAATTACAAAACACAGACCAAACAGAATGAAGAACCGGAAGATCGGCCATACAACAGCGAGAATACGCTGACGGCGCATATAGGCAATCTCCTGCTTATTCATATTCCGCATACGGATCTTCCGAGCCTCACGCTTGGTCATTCCGCTGCCGACTTCCTCGTCGGCCTTCGGCGCAGCCGCCGGACTTGTAAGAACTTTTTCCATGATTGCCTCCTTCCTTAATCTACTTCATAGTATACGAACTTGTTTACGATCAGGGTAACAATACCCACCGCTGCAAGTACGATCGCAAAATAAATCCATGCCATTGCAGACGCTTCACCGTATTTCCAGTCCATCTGCAGATCGCTGATTCGTCCCATTACCGCATTGTTCGGGTCGGTAAAGGAATCGATAATGGTGAAGATAAAGCAGGCCAGGATCATGGAGCTTACATTCGGGAGCGTGATCTTCCAGAAATATTCCCATGCGGTCGCACCCTCGATCTGCGCTGCTTCCTTTGCAGACGGCGGAATGTTCTGAAGGGCCGCCAGGAACATCAGGATCTGGATACCTGCATTCCATACAATACCGAAGATATTCTCGGAAATCGTTTCGATGGTCGTCTGAACGCTGTCAGAAATGCCGTAGATTCCCAGAAATTCCATCAGCTCACCCAGCAGGTCTGTGGAGAACATGGTGGAGAACTGGCTTGCATCGCTGTTGCCGGTGCTGGCCATATTACCATTGATAATATTGAATACAGGGCCGGTGGCGATGATTACAGGCAGGAAGAATACCGCTCTTGCGAAGGTCCTTCCCTTGAACTTCTGGTTCAGGATAACGGCCACGAACAGGGAGAACACCAGGATCAGCGGTGTTTTCCACAGAGTGGTCTGGAGTACCGATACCAGATACTGACGATAGTTGGGGTCTACGTTCAGTGCGTAGTTATATTTCTCCAGGCCGACCCAGCCGCCGACCATACCGCCGGTGTCCGGTCTGATGTCCTGGAATGAGTACAGGAATGACTGCACCAGGGGAACCAGAAAGAATATCAGAGCACCGACAAACCAGAGTGCAATGAATCCGTAGCCATACATGCTCTTTCGTTTTTCATAACCCATCTTCATGCGACACTCACGCTCCTTCCTTTACATAATCCGCAAGCAGGTACTCTGTACCGTCTGCCGTAACGGCTTCCTTCTCCAGGTCAACTACGATCTCCGTACCGTTTTCATAGGTCGTTGTGATCGTCTGGCCGTCCTGCTCAAAGCCGGTGATCTTCTGGCCGCTGACGCCGGAGAGGATCTCGCTTGCAAACGCATATTCCTGTGCAGCCTGCTCTGTCCAGTCTGCATAGTACGCATAATAGAGATGGTCCAGCTCTGTATCCTTCAGAATGCTTGTTTCCTCGCCGATCATATCATAGCGCAGGTTGCTGCCGTAGGCAATGGCCTTCAGCAGCTGTGTGCTGTTGTCTGCACTGCCGTTGATGGCCGTGGAGGAATAGGACTTGAGTCCGTGCAGAACGATCTGATAGAAGGGAATGTCTGCATCGAATACATCATAGCCGCTGGACTGAAGGGGGACATTGCTGATCCTGTCCACATAGGGCAGAGCGTACGCATTGGCGGTGTTGCCCAGCACGCTGTCCAGCTTACCGCTGAGGGCCTCATAGGATTCGATCAGCAGCTCCTGAGCCTGATCCCGGCCGGCCAGATTCTTGCCGTAGTCGCCGTAGAGTGCAGAGGAAAGCTCTGCAAGGCCCACATTCCGGATGCCCTCGCTGCTGTAATTTTCCGCCAGCTCCGAGAAGATCTCCGGGAAGGCGGTGGGAGACAGCAGAGACAAAGGCTTGCTGCTGGTCTGCTGTGTGCCATAGGCCAGATTATAGGTATACTGTCTTGCATAGGAACCGGATACGCGGATGGTGGTATCACGGAAGGTGTAATAGCCATTGCCGGACTTAAAGCCCAGATTCTGAACGGTGGGATATACGGCAATGCCCTGGCCCTCTGCATATTCCAGCAGATCCTCAAAGTCATCCCCGCCGATACAGCCAGCTGCGCCGGCCTCCATATCGGCCTTGTTGGCTATACCGTCATTGGTCCACTTGTTGTAGCTTACAACCAGATTGTCCACGCCTGCGTCCGTCAGGGACTGCATGATCTTTTCTGCCTGCTCGCAGTTGGTCAGAGAGGTCTTCATCGTAACCGGAATACCCAGAATGGAGCGTGTTTTCTGTACGCCGCCGTAGAGGTCGATATACAGCTCCGGATCAACTGCATCAGAAGCCGTAACCTTTTCCTCCCCGGTCAGGTAATCACGGTATGCATTGGCCACATCCACATAATCCATGCCGCTGCCGTCGGTATCCTCCAGGGGATAGTACCGCAGGGAAATGGCATCGGTCTTGATGTCTCCCTCCTCAAACACGGTGAGGGTGGTGGTATTGTCACCGGACATGTAATAGGTATCGGTGCTGCGCAGGGTAAATTCAAAGCTGCAGATGTTGTAGCTGCTCTTGGACTGGCCGCTGACGCTGGCCTTGAGCTTGGCGTTTGCATCGCCCTCTGTGCATACGACCATCATACCCTGATCGCCGTTTACGATGCCGTACATGGGGAAGTATACCTGCTCTGTCACATCCGGCTCCTGAAGGGGCACGGCGGTCAGGTCGGAGCCGTACACAGTCTGGCTGTAGGCCTTGGCATCCGTCTTGCCGTTGTTAAAGCGGATCAGTGCACCGGAGCCGTCCGGGATCACGAAATAGCCCTCGTCATCGGAATCAGCCGCACCGAAATTATTCATCACGGTCAGGCTGGTGAGAATCTTGCCGGTCTCGCTGGAGGTATCCTCCTCCTCGATATCGGCGGTGTCAATGCTGGCCTCCAGATAGGTATCCTTCAGCTCGTAGGTGACCGGAATGGTAATGCCGGCTTCCCGGAAATCATAGGTGATCTTCACACCGTCTCCGCTGTCCTTTACCTTGACAGAAGCATCGCTGCCGGAACGCATGTTGGTGGTTGCACGATTGGCCGGCTCACCATAAACCATATTCAGAGAGGATTGCAGATCGGATACGATCGTGCCCGTTGCCTGAGGATCGTGACCCGAACCAACCGGCGTAGACCACCACATATAATCCGTTTTCTTATCCTTGACGGCAATGATACCGTTGTCATCATTGACATACAGGGCCAGGTTGTCATTTTCCGTCACAAAGCGGCATGCGCTCAGGAGCTGTGTGCATTCTTCATTCAGCACATAGTCCCACGCACCGGACTCGTCGGTATAGTGCACCTCGCCGTCCTCTGCCTTTCCGTCCTGGGTCATGCTGCGCTCTACCTCGTCAAAATCATCGTTGTAAAGCTCCAGGGTCTTGTTATCCATGGACAGGAACAGGTACTCATTATCCAGCAGAGACACGATCCTGCGCACCATGGTAACCTTCTTGTACTCCGGATCTGTATAAACCAGCCACCGGCCTTCTTCACTCAGGAAGATCACAAAATCATCTGTATCATCTTCCTCCTCCAGCGTGCAGACGACCTTTCCGGTCTTATCGTCAATACCCGCCAGCTCCACATTCTTGAGCAGGTCTGTGACCTCCTCGTCTGCGATCTCATCCTTGTATTCCTCCGGACGGAGATAGAAGGTGATGCCCTCACAGGAATTGAGCTTGATCATATGCTTTTCTACCTGTGCAGCAGTGATCTCGATCTCCTCCTCAGGCTCTGTACGGCGCTTGCTTTCTTCCTCGGCTGTCTCCTCGCCCTCTGCACCGGCTCCGGCCTCCGTCTCAGCGGCTGCATCCGCAGCTTCTGTCTCTGTATCCGCATAGGCCTCCACGGCGGCCAGCGGAATCATCATAGTCACTGCCAGCAGCCCGGCTGCCAGTCTTTTCCAGTTTTTATTCAATTCACGTCACCGCCTTTCTTAAACCTTCATCCGATAGGAGATCTCGGTATAAACAGAGGTTGCAAATACATATACCTGCTGGAACAGCGCTACCAGAAGCACCAGGAGCACCAGGATCAGCAGCATTGCAACGATCGTCAGAATGATCGCCAGGATCGTCTTGGATACGCTGTACTGATGCACCGCCTTGATGGCCATGAACATCAGAACCACAGACCAGATCACACCGATCACCTCAACCGTTGTAATGAAGATGGCCTCATCACGGGTCATGAAGTGAGACATGATCACCTGAATATAAAGCTGAACCACATAGGGGATCAGCGCATAAGCACTGTAGATGTAGATCTTCTTCATCGTACCCTCGCCCTCAAGGAGCGTGCAGATCGACCAGTTGCCCACGACCCATGTCAGGAACAGGACAATGGTCTGTACGATAAAGGGAACGATGTTGAACATCTTGGTGGAGGACATGATAAACTGCTGTCCGTAGAAATTCTCATACAGGATCGCACCGATAAACCAGAGCACGATCACAATGCTGGCGAACAGCACCGAGCCGCCCTTCTTCCAGCGCAGATCCTCAAAGCCTTCAAAGGGGTGAAAGACCGTATGCTTTACCCACTGCTTTTGTGTTAAATCCATCATAGCCGATCACTCCTCCTCTCCCTCGTGCAGCATTTCCACAAGATTCTTCGGCTGCTTCTTCTGCTTCTTTTTCTTAAAGTGACGATAAACAATGAACAGTACGATCAGCACGATCAGGACAATGGCCACCCATGTGAAGTTGGCATCCAGCCACTCAGAGCGGTAACCCTCAAAGGCCTTGTTGTACTGGAGAGAGGACTCGGCCAGCTCTGCATACTTCATAGCACCCTCATAGTCGCCCTGATTCAGCAGAGCGGAGGAGATACCTACATAGGCTGCACGGTAGTTTCCGTCCCGTCTGAGCACCTCATACCACGGCTCCAGCGCTTCCTCATAGTAGCCGTCATTGTAGAGCCCCACGGCCTCGTGTACGATCTCGCCGAAGTCGGTTTCCTCAAAAATCGTAACCGTATGCTTCAGGCCGTCTGTAACATAGATATTGCTGCCCATGGTTTCCACAGCCGTAGGCTGGAGGGAGAAGCCGCCCAGCTGATCCGAACGGGAGCCCATGATGAACAGCAGATTGCCGTCCTCGTCATACTGGAACACACGTCCGGTCTCCATATCCAGACAGTTCAGACGTCCGATGTCATCCACATCGATATCCACCAGCTTTGTGGAGAAGGTCTGATTGGTGGCAGCATCATACAGGGACGCCAGGTCACCAAAGGTCACATCCAGGCCGGAGAACAGGTTCACACCGGAGGGGTTCACCTTCTTTACACGGTCGGATTCGGAGGAGGAGGACATGGTTACGGTAAATACGAAGCCCTCGTCATCGATGTCAAAGTTTGTGATACCGGCCGCAACATTACGGGAGGAGTTGGCACGCATCTCGTCCGTTGCGATCAGGTTCCAGAAATATCCCGCAACGACCTCGGCCGTGGCCTCCACGGCATTGGCACCGTAGTAGCCCTGGAACTCACCGCTGCTGTTGAAAAGTGCCGCACCATTTGTGATATTGTTCAGCACCGCATAGATATTGCCGGCCTTGTCCACAACCACCTTCTGAGGCTTGAAGGTCTCATTCTCATACAGAGTGGAATCCGGTTTTGTCAGGCTCATCTGAATGTTGCCGTCCATATCGGTCACCAGCAGACGGGAATTGCCCGTATCGGCGATATACATCAGACCGGTATACTCAGAAACGAAGATGCCCTCCGGAGCAGACAGCGTGGTCTTGCTGCCGTCTGTATCGGTGAAGGTGCTGTATTCGTCCACGGCCTTTGTAAAGCCTTCATCCACCACAACAATGCGGTTGTTGCCGCTGTCTACCAGATAGAACTGGTTTTCGCTGTCACGGTAAATATCCTGAAGCGTATTCAGATCGCCGCAGCCAAGATCCTGGCCGCTGACCGCACGGGCCGCTGCATAGCCGGCCTGAGAGGGTGTCGCCTCACTCCAGCGGTCGTAGTTATATACGTTGTAATGCTCATCCGCAGAAACAACCGGAAGAACCGTTCCTGTCATCAGAAGTGCGCAGGAACACAATACAGACGCAATTGCTTTTACTTTTTTCTGCAAGCTCCTCACCTCTCCTTAGTCCTTAATGCCCGAATGAGCCATTGTTTCGATAACCTGTCTCTGTGCCAGCATGAAAATGATGATCGGCGGTACAAGCATGAATACCGCAGCCGCCATGGCTACGCCGGCTCTTGCAAGACCTGCGGACGCTGCCTGCTGTACGACCGTGGGCAGGGTCTTGAGGGACTCATTGAATACCAGCGTACCGCCCTGGATATTCCAGGCCGCCTGGAAAGCAAAGATGATAACCGTCATCATCGCCGGCTTCTGGTTGGGCATTACGATCTGCCAGCAGGTACGGAACAGACCTGCACCATCCACCTTGGCCGCCTCGATCATGGCATCCGGGATCTGACTGATAGACTGACGCATCAGGAACAGACACATAGGAGAAGCCACAGACGGGAATACCAGCGCCATCCACGTATCCACCATGCCCATCTTTGCAAGCACCATATACTGCATGATATAGATAACATTGCTCTGATACAGCAGGGAAATAACGATCAGGCTGTTCATGAATTTTGCGCCGGGGAACTTCACCTTGGCCAGACAGAAGGCTGCCATTGCCGAGAAGATGACCTGGGCCACCGTTACTGTTACGGTAACAAATACGCTGTTGAATACATAACGGGAGAAGGGTACCCACAGATCGCTGCATATACGGAACATGGACGTGTAGTTGGACAGCGTCGGCTCGATAACATACAGCTTCGGCGGGAACACGAACAACTCCTGCACCGGCTTGATGGACATAACCACTGCCAGATAGATCGGCAGAACCATAAACAGACCCAGGATCAGCAGGAAGGCAAAGATACCCACTGTACCGCGGATCTTGTGACCGGCCCGCTTGGTGGACACTTTCAGGTGTTTGCCATATTCTTTTTCTTTTTTCGCCATGACACAACCTCCTTAGTCCATATACTTGCTGAGCAGCTTGCCGATCAGCTTATTCATGAGATACATAACAATAAACAGGATCATACAGATGGCCGAAGCATAGCCCATCTCGTAACGAACCCAGCCATAGTCATAGGCGTGGTTCATGATGGTGTGCGCCTTGTAGTCCGTGCTGGGGAAGCCCACCAGATTCTGAGAAACCGTACCGGCGGTGAAGGAGCTTACGATCTGCATGACTGCTGCGAACATGAGCTGCGGGCCCATGGACGGGATGGTGATGTAGATAAGCTCCTGCCAGCGGTTCTTGATGCCCTCGATCGCACCGGCCTCATACTGGGAGCGATCGATGTTCTGGAAGCCCGCACGCAGGGCCAGGAAGCCTGCACCCAGACTGATCCACATCTGAACCACGATGGTAACGGCCAGTACATAGGAGCCGTCTGTCAGCCACTGGATCGGAGAGGTAATAATGCCCAGATCCAGCAGAACGGAGTTCAGATAACCATGGGAGTCGCCGCTGAAGATGAGCTTCCATACGGTGTACACATTCGCCATGGACGGTGCATAGAAGATCAGGGTGAAGATCGTTCTCAGCTTCGGATGCAGCTCGTTGATGAGCCAGGCCAGCAGAAAACAGAGTATGTAGCTGACCGGACCGGTAAAGATCGCAAAAACCAGTGTTACACGGATGGACTCAATAAAAATCTTGTCCGCCAGGAACAATGTTGTATAGTTGGAAAGACCGATAAACTTCGGGAACTGTACCATGTTGAAGTCCGTAAAGCCGACAGGCAGGGACAGCACAACCGGGACAACGGTAAATACAATAAAGAACAGCATGAACGGAAGCATCATCACATAGGCAGCCTTGTTCTGCTTCATGGAGATCAGCGTCAAACGCCGCTGCTCCTTGCGTGTTCTTCTGCCGATAGCAGCAGTATCCAATGTAAACCCTCCTTATTCTTTCAATTCGGATGGCGGGGAGGGGGTTATTCCTCCGCCGTCTCCAGACCCAGATTCTCACGCTTTCTGGTAATTTCTTCGTTGATGTCACGGTTGTACCACATCAGGGTATCACGGGGATTCTCTGCATTATTGACAACCTCACGGAACGCATTCATAACGTTTCGTGTTACCGCATAGGAAGCCGGGATGATCGGGATCTCCTCCAGCTCATCCATAGCTGTCTGAAGGGATTCTACCTCGTCCGGAGACCAGGCCAGCTGCTCCAGGGCCTCCTTGTTGGCCGGAGCATAACGTCCCATCTGACCCATCAGGCCCTCCAGCTGTGTAGCATAGGCCACCTGGATATCGGTGGAGCAGAACCACTTGACAAATTCCCATGCGTTCTGAACGCCGTTTTCCTTATCGGCAACCTTGTTGAAGATAACCGCACCTGCGCTGGAGGAATTGACCGCATGAGAAACGGTGCCGTCCTCCTGGAGCGTACCCGGAATGGATGTGAAATCCCACAATCCCTTGATTTCCGGAGCAGCTACCTGAAGCTGATTGTAGAAGGTGTAGTCTGCAACCACGATCGGATATTCACCGGTACGGAAGCGGCTGAAGCCGTCGTACTGCTGATCGAAGTCATACTTTGTATAGAAGGAGGTCCACTTCTCAAATGCATCGATCGCCGCATTGGTATTGAACATGGTCTCCGTCTGGGTTTCATTATAATAATTCGTATTGCTCTGAAGCATCAGTGTCGCAAAGGTATGACCGCTCTCTGTCGCCGCAGAGATCTGCGCCATGTTGGAGTCAGCCGCTACGGCCGGCAGAACCAGGCCGGCAGACATATAGCTTCTCTGAAGAGCCGGGAGCATGTCGATCAGGTCATCCCAGGTTTCCGGAGCCTGCGAAAAGCCCAGCTCACTGAGCACGTCCTTACGATAGAACATCATCGCCCAGCTTCTTGTCAGGGGCATGCCGTATGTACCGCCCTCATACTGATAGGGCACCATTGCATTTTCCTGATACAGTCCTGTCATTTCCTCAAAGCCGTCCAGCTGGGAAACATCCACCAGCAGATCACGGCAGGCCAGGTTCACGGGGAACTCGCCGCCCAGGAACAGAGCCACATCCGGGCCCTTGTCAGCCAGCGTTGCTTCTACAACGCCGCCCACAACCAGATTGATGGAAACCGGGATCTCATATTCCGGAATGAACTGGGACTCCACCAGATCCTTTACAACCTGCGCCTGATCACGGCCCAGCTGGACCCAGACCTCGATGACATCGTCACCGGTCACCTCGGTCAGAGCGGAATAGTCTTCATTGAAGGACGCAATGAATCTCTGGAAGCTGTAGCCCAGATTCTCAAAGAAGCCGGGGTCTGCATCGGAAAAGTCATTGCCGAAGGTGGTCAGCTCCATATAGTCAATTTCCAGAGGCTGGTCACGATAGTCACGCATCCAGGAGGAAATAGAGGTAATATAATCCTTGATCTGAGACAGGTAGTTCGGGATCTTCAGCGGATCCTCCACGCAGTTTTCCAGAACGATGGCCATGCTCTCCAGAGAAGCCGCCTCAGAGCCCTTGGAATTGGCCAGAGACTCGATCTCGCCCTGAACATTTCTCAGCTTCTTTGCGATGCTGTCGAAGGTCTCTACGATTTCCGGGATCTTCTCGTGTACGTAGTAGTCCGTATACACGTCCGGCTCCGGACCGGTGATCATAACGATCTTGCGATAATATGTATTCAGGTCCAGAACGATGTCGTCCAGCTCCTGCATGTAAGTACCGATAGCACCCGGAACGGCCTCCATCGTAATGGTATGCTTCTCGCCGGCCGTCAGATAGATGTACAGGTCCTCACCCTCGGCGGTCTGTACCGGAGTGACCTCAAAATCGGTGCTGTAGTAAAAGCGCACCTGATCCATATCCTCACACAGAACCTGACCATCAATATAAATACGGCGGTTGGAGAAGAAACCTCTCATCTCCTCCTGACGGGCCTTGATACCCAGCTTATACCAGCCGTCATTGGGAACTGTGGCTTCCCAGGTGATGGTCTGCTGCGCCTTGTCCCAGTTGCCCTTACCAATCGTATTGTACAGCAGGTGACGGGGATCGGCCGGAGACACGCCACAGTTGGAGTTGTCATAGGTCGGATAGAGTACAGAGTCGGACTTGTAAACCGCAGACTCACCCTCGATGCGGATAGTCGCAGAGGGCGTTTCCTCCACGCTGACCGATGCGTCTGCAGAAGCCGTATAATCCTCATAGCTCTGATAGGCCTCGGGATTATAGAACTTGAGATATTCCAGAGCCAGCCAGCCCTTGGACGCCTCCAGCGTAATGGTGTGCCGGCCCTCCTCCAGATAGAAAACGATCGGCTCATTAAACAGGCCGTCCGGATCCTTCAGGTCGGCCGTCTGCCACATTTCCACCTGGATCTGGGAAGGACGGACCTCATCCCCGGAGGAATCCTTTTCAATGGGCTTTTCATTGCGGAACACCTTGTTCAGGGTGATGCGGGAAGCGGCATCGTAGGGGATCTCCCCGTCGATGGCCAGAGAAAATTCGATCGTGGCGGTATTGGATGCAATGGGGCAATAGGAGGCCTCCACGCAATAAATACCGGTTTCGGGGACTTCGATCTCGTAGGTAAAGCTGCCGTCTGCACTATTCCAGATCAGTGCATCTGCACGGCTGCTGCCGTCCTCCTCACCGGTATAGGAGCCTATTTCATACGTTTCACAGTCCGTTTCCGTAAAGCTGCTTCCGGCCACCAGGATCGATGCATCCGGACGGGGCTGGGACTGATACGTACTATAGTAATCGCTATAGGGCGTCTGCTGTTCATAATACAGCTCGCTCTGCTCGTCCGCCGCAGCCTGGTCTGTTGCCGCCGCAAGGGGAACTGCTTCCTCATCTGCAAACACTGCAAACGGTACAAGACTGCTGGTCACTGCACAGGCCGTCAGCATCGCAGCAAGTCTTTTCTGCCATTTTCTGTTTGTCACATTCTTTCCACCTTTCCTCGTACACTGCCGTTTTTCGCTCTGAAGGCAGCATATTACATTCTATATAAATTCATTATAGCAATTTTCCCCTTTATTGTCAAGGTGCGCAAACAAAAATCCAATGCAATTTTCTTTTTGTTAAATGCGCACAGTTTATAAAGCAATATCCGTCTGTTTCAGGGCAAAAAAAGTCGGTTTCCGGGGAATTCCTCCCATTGAAACCGACCTGTTTTTTTCTTCAGAAAAACGCTGCTGCTGCATTTTTGGCATAGTGCACAATTTTGGGGATGATATTTCTACACCGCATCCAAAGGAGAAGTATCCTCTGCCAGCACCCGCTCCTGTGCACGGGACATCTCCCTGCGCCAGCGCTTCTGCGACTCTTTTTTCTTCTGCCGCAGCTCCCGGAAAAAATCCTTCAGCACACCGGCACATTCCTCCTCCATAAAGCCGCCTGTGATCTGCGGATGGTGATTATAGGGGAAGGCAAACATTCTTTGCACAGAGCATACCGACCCGGACTTTTCATCATACGCACCAAAAATGACATCATCCAGCCGTGCATGGAGAATCCCTCCGCAGCACATGGGACACGGCTCCAGCGTCACATACAGGGCACTGTCCACGATCCGCCAGCCGCCCAGCCTTTTGCTGGCCGCTTCAATGGCCATCAGCTCCGCATGGGCCAGCGGCGACTTTTCCGTCTCCCGGAGATTCCATCCCTCACCGATGATCACGCCTGTGGGCTTGTGTACGATCACCGCACCCACCGGAACCTCTCCCAGAGCGGCCGCATGCTGTGCAAGCTCGAGCGCACGCTCCATATATTTCCGCTCCGGCTGCAATCTGATTTCCTCTGCCATACAATGTCTCCTACACAAAAATTTCAACCATCATCAGCAGGAAGCACAGGAACCAGGCCGCCAGCATCGGTCCGCTGAAAACAGCCGTTTTCACCTTTTCCTTCATGGAGAGATTCGTGGGATAGTCGTGAAGATACCGCTTTTTCCTTCTGAAAAGGGAAATGGCACACCAGCACCCTCCGCCGATGATCAGCACAAGGAAAATAAACCACACATATCCGGAAGCGATACCCAGTCGGGGGAAGTCCCCGCTCTGGAACAGCAAAAAGCTCAGAACACGGCTCAGGATGTGCACACCGATTCCGGTCAGCAGTGAGCCGCTCTGCCATACACCATAGCCCGCTACCAATGCAGTAACAAAGGCCGTGCCGAAGGCCACCGGATCGTGAAGCATGGTCGTATTCAGAAAAGCCGTGAGCAAAACCGCATAGCTCACACCGAACTGCCGCAGCACCTGAAACAGCTCGCCATGGAACAGAAGCTCTGCCAGAACCGATGATATCACCAGCTCAAAGAGCAGATAGACCGTGCTGCACCAGCCATCCATGTAGGATATGACCTCATAGGTCATGCCGATATTATTGACATTAAAAATTTCCATAGGAAAGAAAAGCCGCAGAAAACTGGCCAGAAAGAAGCCCACACAAAGGGCGCTCATGGCCGCTCCGGTGCTCATGCCGTCCCGTATTTTCAGCGGAATCGCTGTTTTCAGCGGCATTTTCACCTGCCTGTGTACCAGCCACAGGGGCAGCAGGTGCTTGAGCAGGCTTTCAAAAAGCAGCACGCACAGTACGGCATACTGATTGCCATAGGCGATATTGTCATTAAAGCTGTAGCTCACCTCCACGCCAAGGGCCTTGAAGGTCAGCATCAGCGGAAGCACCAGTACATTTTCCACCAGTTCATAGATCAGCACCACGCCTGCAATCAGCAGACACACATTCAAAAGAGCCTTGCGCTCCCGCGTGACCGGGCCGTTTTCCTGCACGCCGATCCCATCTATATAAGTATGTGCATTCTGCTCCGATCCGCTGGGAAAAGAAAAAAAATTGCCTTCTCTTTCACGCCAGTCCTCATAGGACTGATTATACGCATCCGTCTGCACCGGAGAATAGGCCTGACCGGAAGCCACAGTCTCAGCCGCACGCTGGACAGCATCTGTCTTTTTCATCACATCATCCCTAAATTCCAAAAATTCTTATCGCACTCTATTTTCTTTTTCTCATTCAATTCTGAAATCCGTATTGACAATTTCCCTGAAATATCGTATGATTAAATCATACACAGCAAGGAGGAATCATCAAATGGATCATAAGGCACACATCCAGCAGGAGCTGAGCAGCCTTCTGAAGGAGGGCCCCGAAAACGAGGAGGCGCTCTGCGAGGTAGCCGAGCTTTTTAAGGTATTCGGCGACACCACGCGCATCCGCATCATCTGTCTGCTCTTCCAGCAGGAGGAATGCGTCTGTGACATAGCCCGGAAGCTGAGCATGACCCAGTCGGCTATCTCCCATCAGCTGCGCATTCTCAAGCAGGCCCGTCTTGTTTCGGCCCGCCGGGAAGGAAAGACCATTTTCTATGCACTGGCCGATCATCACATTGGTACGATCTTCTGCCAGGCCCTGGAGCACATCTCCGAATAAACAGTACATTCTTGCCCTGAATCTCTTTTCATTATAGCACATTCCCCCTCGGATGGAATGTGGTTTCTGAACACATTTTATGAAATTTTCTCACAATATTCCTCTGCATCCATCATTTTGACATCCACGGATCGAATTTCCCTTAAAAAAGCCCTTGCAATTTACGCAGGAATCTGGTATAATGAGATGGACAGATAGATTATTCTGTGATTTCTCTTTTACGGAGGTGAAACTACCATGGCATACAAAATTACAGATGCCTGCATTTCCTGCGGTACATGTGAGGGCGCATGTCCGATCAGCGCAATCAGCGAGGGTGCAGAAACATACACAATCGACGCTGATACATGCGTATCCTGCGGCGCTTGCGCAGATGCATGTCCGGTTCAGGCCATCGTTGACGCTGAGGCATAAGACAGTTCTATGCGGTAATGCCTGAGATTTTAAAAAACCGCTTCTCTCCAGAGGGAAGCGGTTTTTGCTTAGGGCCGCTGCATTTATATAAGAATTCAGAATACAAAGGAGCATTTTTATGAGCTTTCAGAAAATCGCAGCGCTGGTCTGCGGACTGACTCTGCTGGGAACAGCCGTCGGATGCAGCGAAAAAGATACGGTAAAGCCGGCCGGCGAAAACAGCGGTGGGGCCGTACAAGCACCCACAGAGGTGTCTCGTGTGACCCAGATCGGCAATGTGGGAGAAATGTCTGCCATCGGCGATGTAGAGGTTACGGTAAACAAGCTGTACCGCAGTGAATACTATGGTGCACAGAAGGGCGTACTGACCAACATCATCTTCCTGGATGTGACGGTTACCAACCATTCTGATGAGCCGATCGATGCAAACATGCTGACCAGCTTTGAGTTTGATGTAGACGGTGAGCCGTATAATACGGCGACCCTGCAGGCCATCAGCAGTGCACAGAAGCAGTTCGGAGAGGAGCTGAATCTGTTTACGGAAAAGCTGGAAGTCGGAGAGTCCCAGACGGGCTGTGTGGCGGCTGAAGTGCCGAATAATTTTAATGAGATCACACTGTATTGTCTCCCCCTGGGCGGTGCAGACGAGCATTATGACATCTCCCAGGCGATCACCTATACCTTCACAGAGGATTCATTCGAAGCGCTGGCCATGCCGCCGCTTCAAAAGGAGAGCACAAGCGAAGCCCAGGAATGAGTCGGTCTGCACCCCGCAATCCTGCGGCCAATTTTTCAATACAAAAAGGGCTGATGCGATTTCCGCACCAGCCCTCAGTCTGTCGAAAAACCTTTGAAAGCCTCCCCTTAATAAGGGGAGGTGGCACGCCGAAGGCGTGACGGAGGGGATTGTAAGACATGAGAAAACTTACGATTTTGCGTACTTTTTGCAATCCCCTCAGTCGTCACTTCGTGTCGACAGCTCCCCTTGCTAAGGGGAGCCTTGTGCGGAAAATCTGACTTTTTCGACAAGCTGAGGG
>JAFUQX010000007.1 GCA_017472145.1 Ruminococcus sp.
GAGAAAAAGCGACAGCTTTTTCGAGGGTGATTCCCCGCAGTGCGGGGAAATGTCAGCGAAGCTGACAAAGGGGACGGCGCCGTGGGCGGCGAACAAGACCGCTTCCCCTTGTTGCGATCCGAAGCAAGTTTCTCTTGAAAACGTCCCGGTGGGACGTTTTCAACGCAGCTATTCTTAAGTTTACGACTGATGGGATTGCAAAAAGCACGCAAAATCGTAAGTTTTCTCACATCTTCCAATCCCCTCCGTCACGCCTTCGGCGTGCCACCTCCCCTTACTAAGGGGAGGCTTTCAGAGTTTTTCGACATACAGAAAGCCTCCCCGAAAGGATCGGAGAGGCTTTGTCATCTTCTTATTTTCAGAGCTGTGTTGAATAGTTCGGCGCTTCCTTGGTGATCTGGATGTCATGAGGATGACTCTCGATCAGGCCTGCGCTTGTGATCTGTACAAACTTTGCCTTCTTGTGCATGTCTGCAATAGTCGGACAGCCGCAGTAGCCCATACCGGAACGGATACCGCCGATGAGTTGGAACACACTGTCAGCAACGCTTCCCTTGTACGGTACACGGCCCTCTACACCCTCCGGTACCAGCTTCTTTGCGCCGGACTGGAAATAACGGTCCTTAGAACCGCAGGCCATAGCGGCCAGACTGCCCATACCACGGTATACCTTGAACTGACGGCCCTGATAGATCTCTGTATCTCCGGGAGATTCCTCACAGCCAGCCAGCAGAGAGCCCAGCATAACTACATTCGCACCGGCTGCAATGGCCTTTACAATATCGCCGGAATACTTGATGCCGCCGTCTGCGATAACCGGAATGCCGTGCTTCTGTGCCACTCTTGCTACATCATATACAGCAGTGATCTGCGGTACGCCGATACCTGCTACCACACGGGTGGTGCAGATAGAGCCCGGGCCGATACCGACCTTTACTGCATCTGCGCCGGCTGCGATCAGATCCTCAGCTGCCTCAGCCGTTGCAATATTGCCTGCGATGACCGGAATGTCCGGGAATGCAGCCTTGACCTTCTTCAGGCACTCCATGATATTCTTGCTGTGACCGTGTGCAGAGTCCAGAACCAGAACGTCTACCTGTGCTTCGATCAGTGCAGCGGCTCTTTCCAGAACATCTGCGGTAATGCCGATCGCTGCACCGCAGAGCAGACGGCCTCTGGAGTCTCTTGCAGAATTCGGGTACTGCACAGCCTTTTCAATATCCTTGATGGTGATCAGTCCCTTCAGGTAGCCGTTTTCATCTACCAGGGGGAGCTTTTCGATCTTGTGACGGCGCAGGATCTCCTGAGCCTCATCCATAGTCGTGCCCACCGGAGCGGTGATCAGGTTGTCCTTGGTCATTACATTGCCGATCTTCTCGTTGAAATCGGTCAGGAAACGCATGTCACGGTTTGTGATGATGCCCACCAGCTTGCCCTGATTATCCACGATCGGTACGCCGGAGATCTTATATTTGCCCATGAGACTGTCTGCATCAGCTACTACATGGTCCTCTGTCAGAGAAAACGGATTGGCAATAACGCCGTTTTCGGAACGCTTTACCTTGTCGACCTCATCGGCCTGCTGCTCGATGGTCATATTCTTATGGATAATACCGATACCGCCTTCACGGGCGATGGCAATGGCCATCTTCGCCTCTGTTACTGTATCCATTGCAGCCGTCATGATCGGTGTATTCAGCTCAACGCCCTTTACCAGTGTTGTGTGAAGATCAATCATATTCGGTGTTACATCGGATGCTCCCGGGATCAGCAGGACATCGTCAAATGTCAGCCCCTGCTTGCCGAACTTGTCAGAACACATTTCTGTTACCATATTATCGCCCTCCATTATATAGACGTACCGCATATTATCTGTTTCCTATAGTATGCGTCGTTTTGAATATATTAGATAAATGATAACGCATTTTCCCCTTTTTGTCAAGTGGATTCTTCTGTTTTTATGTAACCAGGACTTGAATTTTTTTGAATCCTGAGGAACGCTGCTTTTTATTGACAGAAAAGGTCGGCAATGGTACGATCCGGTTGTTGTCGACTTCTTCCGCAGGGAAGGAGGTGAACACGGTGGAATATATTATCAGTCTGTCGAAAAACCTCTGAAAGCCTCCCCCTGAAGCGGCCGCTTCAGGGGTTTTCGCTTTCCTGCGTAAACGCAGTGGATATTATATCTCTTTGGCCAATTCTGCTATACCACGATTTTCACCGATCTGTCAATACGGTAAAATCGGTTTTGTCCGGGCATGTAGGCTGAGCAAGCAGAAATTCCTCTTTATACCTTGACAAATCGTGCTGAATTGCATATAATAATATTGTAAAGACGCAGCAGTTAGAGTAGTGCGCAGCGGATTGCTTCAGAGAGTACCGGGCTTGGTGGGACGGTATGCATCCGGCGTGCGAAGTGCAACTGTCAGTCGGTCTGGGGAAGGTGTGTCTCCACTGCGTATCCAGTCCCGTTTTGCCTGCGTTAAGGGCTTTGAGTGATAAATCAGAGTGGAACCGTGGCTTTTGCCGCCTCTGGCCGATGCTTTCTGTGCATCCTACAGAGGGGCTTTTTTTATGCCCTCTTCCAACCCGATCTATGAAAGGCGGTGCATCCTTGTTTCGCAAGCTGAAAGAAGATATTGCTGTCGTAAAGGAAAAAGACCCCGCTGCACGAAGCAGCTTTGAAATACTTCTCACCTACTCCGGCCTGAAGGCGGTCCGCAGCTACCGGAGGGCACACTGGTTCTATACCCACGGCTTCTATACCATCGCACGGATCATTTCCCAGCGCTCCCGGCACAAGACCGGTATCGAGATCCATCCCGGCGCACAGATCGGAAAGGGCCTGTTTATCGACCACGGCATGGGCGTGGTGATCGGTGAGACTACCATCATTGGAGACAACTGCCTGCTGTATCAGGGCGTGACCCTGGGCGGCACCGGCAAGGATAAGGGCAAGCGCCATCCTACCCTTGGCAATAATGTCATGGTGGGCGCAGGCGCAAAGGTGCTGGGTCCCATCGAGATCGGCGATAATGTAAAGGTTGCTGCCAATGCGGTGGTGCTCAAGCCCATCCCGGCCAATTGCACCGCTGTGGGCGTTCCGGCCCGTGTGGCTGTCCGGGACGGCGTGAAGATCGAGCACGATCTGGATCATGTACACTATCCAGACCCCACCATGCAGGATATTACCGAGCTGAGAACGGGTATGCAGCAGCTCCGGTCTGAGGTGGATACCCTGGAGCACCAGTATGAGGTCGATCATGAGCATCTGGAACAGCTGGAACAGCTGGAGCAGAAAAAATAAAAGAGAAAGATTAAAGGAGAGACGGAAAAATGAAAATCTACAACACCATGTCCAGAAAGACAGAGGAGCTTGTTCCTATGGAGGAAAACCACGTGCGGATCTACGCATGCGGCCCTACCGTATACAATTATATCCACATCGGAAATGCACGGCCGATCTGTGCCTTTGATGTGCTGCGCCGTTATCTGAAGTATAAGGGCTGCAAGGTGACCTATGTCCAGAATTTCACCGATGTGGATGACAAGATCATTCGCCGGGCCAACGAGGAGGGCGTATCCTCCCTGGAAATTTCGGAGAGATATATTGCCGAGTACAAGAAGGATGCCCACGGCCTGAATGTTATGGATGCCGATGTGCATCCCAAGGTGACCGAGAGCATGGATCTGATCATCGATATCGTAAAGAAGCTGGTGGAATCCGGCCATGCCTATGAGAGAAACGGCGATGTGTATTTCCGTACCCGTTCCTTCCCGGACTACGGCAAGCTGTCCGGTCAGCCCATTGAGGAGCTTCAGTCCGGCGCACGCATCGATGTGAACGATATCAAGGACGATCCGCTGGATTTTGCGGTCTGGAAAAGTGCAAAGCCCGGCGAGCCGTATTGGGAATCTCCGTGGGGTCAGGGCCGTCCCGGCTGGCACATCGAGTGCTCCGCCATGTCCAGCCACTACCTGGGTGAGACCTTGGATATCCACTGCGGCGGTCAGGATCTGATCTTCCCTCACCATGAAAATGAGATCGCACAGAGCGAGGCGGCCTCCGGCAAGCCCTTCTCCAACTACTGGATGCACAACGGCTATATCAACATCGACAATAAGAAGATGAGTAAGTCTCTGGGCAATTTCTTCACCGTGCGTGAGGTGGCTGAAAAGTACGGCTATGAGGTCATCCGTTATATGATGGTGCAGGCTCATTACAGAAGCCCCATCAACTACTGCAAGGATCTGCTGGACGCATGCAAGGCCTCTCTGGAGAGACTGTATACCTGCCGTGAGACCCTGGACCGTGCCATTGGTGCAGCACCGGCCGGCGTGATTTCTGAAGAAGCCGCAGCCCTGTTTGCACAGCGCAGACAGCAGTTTGAAGCGGCGATGGATGAGGACCTGAACACAGCCGATGCGGTATCCGCTCTGTTCGAGCTGGTAAGAGACCTCAACCGTATGAGCGCAGACAGCACCACCTCCAGGGAGCAGCTGACAGCAGGTGCAGCGCTGTTTGATGCCATTGCCGATGTGCTGGGCATTCTTTATAACCGGAAGAAGGCAGACGAGATCCCGGCAGAGGTTCTGGCTCTGGCCGAGGCGCGTGCAGCGGCCAGAAAGGCAAAGGACTTTGCAGAGGCCGATCGTCTCCGTGATGCCATTGCAGCTCTGGGCTGGCAGATCAAGGAGACCCGTCAGGGCACGGAAATTACAAAGCTTTAAGTGAGGAAATAAAAATGGCACGTTTCAGCAAGCCGGCTATCCGCAGAATGACCATTCTGCTCTTTGTCATGGCCGCATTCAGCCTGACTCTGTTTTCGTGCAGCACCTACTGCGCCCAGAGTCAGCAGACCTATATTGATATGAGTGATGTCCGGCTGCTCCAGTTGGAGGAGCCGGAGGATACCGATACAGCGGTGGTGATCCACACCACACTGGGCGATATTACAGCGGTGCTCTACCCGGAGGAGGCTCCGAACTATGTGGCGCAGTTCGTGCGTCTGGCCGAGGAGGGCTACTACGATAACACCTATGTATTCCAGGTGGAGAAGGGGGTATACTTCTCCGCCGGAAGCCCGGGAAATGACGGCGTGGTAAATGCCACCCAGGCGGCCTCTCCGGAGGAAAATGTGGAGATCGAGACTTCGGCTGATCTCTGGCCCTTCCGGGGTGCGCTCTGCGTGCCGCTGACCGGCCACGACCAGAGCTTCTGGAACAATCTTTTCGGAAGTGCGGCGGATTACTGCGGAACGAGATTCCTGGTGTGCGATACGATCGAATTTGACGAGGCGACCATTGCAGATATTCAGGCGGTGGATGAGTCGGCCAGGGCGATCTCCGATGCCTTTGTGGAGCGGGGCGGTGTGCCCAACTATGCCCAGCAGATGACCATCTTCGGACAGGCCTATGGGGATGAGAGCTTTGAGACCATCGATAAGATCACATCCGTCGCTGTAAAGGCTGCTGCGGAGGAGACGGAATATACCGCTCCGCAGGAGGATATCCTCATTGAGACCATCGAAGTGACCACATGGGGCGAAATTGCTGAGTAAATGGTAGAATTTCTTTGCTTTTTTCAGGCGTGTATTAGCAGAAAATAACAAATTCAGAAAATAACCACGCAGAATGCCTTTACAAATGCGTGATTGTGGTGTATAATAATAGGGTTGAATCGTAAAATAGTAATACTGCGTTTATTGGATAGAGTAAGCTGATTTTTTGAAAAGATCGTTCTAAGACAGGATAAAGACAGAGAATGTGAAATCGCGCGGCTGTGGTGTGCAGCTGCGGCGGACAAAGGAACGGATGGGTGCGCCCCTTTGCGCCCTGAGGATGGTCCGTTCCGATGAAGGAGAGAATAACAAGTTGGATAAATTTGTAATCAAGGGCGGACGCCGTCTGTCCGGTGAGATTGAAGTAAGCGGCGCAAAGAACGCTGCTGTGGCTCTGATTCCGGCAATTCTGCTTTGTGACGAGCCATGTGTTCTGGAGAATGTTCCGGATATCAGTGATGTTTCCATGAGTCTGCGGATCATGTACGAGATGGGGGCCAAGGTGGAGATGCTGGATCCCACCACGGTGCGTATTTCTGCGGAAGGACTGAAGAATTTCTGCGTGCCCTATGAAAGTGCACGCCGTATGCGTGCGTCCTATTATTTTCTGGGTGCGCTGCTGGGACGCTTCTGCAAGGCCAGAGTTTCCATGCCCGGCGGATGTCCTCTGGGAGACAGACCCATCGACCAGCATCTCAAGGCTTTTTCGGCGCTCGGGGCCAAGTGCAACATTGAGCACGGCATGGTGGATCTGTTTGCAGAGAAGCTGACCGGCTCACAGATCTACTTAGATGTGGTTTCCGTTGGTGCGACCATGAATGCCATGCTGGCAGCTGTGCGTGCAGAGGGACTGACGGTGATCGAAAATGCTGCAAAGGAGCCGCATATCGTTGATCTGGCCAACTTTCTCAACTCCATGGGTGCGGATATTATGGGCGCCGGCACGGATGTGATCAAGATCCGCGGCGTGAAGCACCTCCATGGCACGACCTATTCCGTCGTACCGGATCAGATCGAGGCTGGTACTTTTATGGTAGCGGCTGCGGCTACGGGCGGCGATGTTCTGGTAAAGAATGTCATCCCGAAGCATTTGGAGCCGATCACCTCCAAGCTGCGCAAGATCGGCGTGAATGTAGATGAATATGATGACAGCGTACGGGTGTGGGTGGATGGCCCGCTGGTGCGCACGAATATCAAGACCATGCCCCATCCGGGCTTTCCGACGGATATGCAGCCGCAGATGACCACGCTGCTGACCCTGGCGGAGGGCACGAGCATCATTACCGAGGGCGTGTGGGAGCAGAGATTCCGTTATGTGGACGAGCTGCGCCGTATGGGTGCGGATATTTCCGTGGACGGCAAGGTGGCTGTTGTGGAAGGAACAGGCAAGCTGACGGGCGCTCCGGTGAAGGCCTGTGACCTGCGTGCAGGTGCGGCCCTGATCATTGCAGGACTGGCGGCCAAGGGCATTACGGAGATCGAGGATATCTATCACATCGAGCGCGGCTACAGCAATCTGGCTGAAAAGCTGCGTCAGGCCGGTGCGGATATTGAGAAGGTATCCACCCCGGTTGCAACCATCCGAGAGGCTGTCTCCGGCTGAGAATAAAATCTGAGGGACTGCTGTGGCAGTCCCTTTTTTGTCAGAACAGAACAGGCTCTCCGGGGCTGGATGGCCGGCCCTGGGGAGCAGAATCCAAAAATTGATATCTGGTGGTACATAAATGGCTCGATTTTACTCATTTTTCAGCGGCAGCAAGGGAAATGTCTCCCTTGTACAGGCCGGAAGAAGCGCTCTGCTCATTGATGCAGGCGTATCCTGTAAGCGGATCCTCACGGCCCTCAGCCAGCATGAGATCGATCCCGGCTCTGTCGAGGGCCTGCTTATAACCCATAACCATACGGATCATATATCCGGGGTGCGTGTCCTCTGCAAAAAGCTGGGCCTGAAGGTCTATGCCACGGACAGTACGCTCCGCTCCCTTCTGCATGACGGCCATATTACGGAGGAGCAGGTGGGGATGGAGCTTCCGCCCTATGAATATGCCCTGGGGAGCTTCGGTGTGACGGCCTTTCCCACCGAGCACGATGCCGCCGGAAGCTGCGGCTTCCGCATTTCTACGGAGGATGACCGCACCTGTGCCATCTGCACCGACCTGGGTGTTGTCACAGAGACGGTGCACAATACGGTGGCCGGATGTGATATGGTGCTGCTGGAGTCGAATTTTGACACGGACATGCTCCGCTGTGGCCCGTATCCGGCCTATCTCAAAAGGCGGATCTCCGGCTCACAGGGGCATCTTTCCAACGAGGACTGTGCCAGTGAGGCGGACAGGCTCATCGAGACCGGTACGACCCGGCTGGTTCTGGGGCATCTCAGCCAGGAGAACAACACGCCCCGGCTGGCTTCATCGACGGTTGGGGAGAAGCTGGGCCGGAAATATACGTCCGGGCGTGATTATCTGATGTACACGGCCGGGCCGGACGGACTGAAGGAGATGGTGATTTTCTGATGCAGACGATACAGATCCTGGCCTATGGCCGGCTGAAGGAAAAATATCTCCGGGAGGCTGCCGCTGAATATGAAAAGCGGCTTTCCCGGTACTGTAATGTGAAATGTGTGGAGCTGGAGCCGGTGGCCCTGCCGGAGAAGGCTTCGGAAAAGGAGATCGCAGCGGCTCTGGAAAAGGAGGGGCAGCAGCTCCTCAAGCGGATGAAGGGCTATTGCATCGCCATGTGCATTGAAGGGAAAATGCTGGACAGCGTACAGCTTTCCCGGAAGCTGGAATCAGCGGCGGTGGGCGGAGACAGCACCATCACCTTCCTCATCGGCAGCTCCTATGGACTTTCGGAGGAGGTCAAGCGTGCGGCCGATCTGCGGCTTTCCATGTCTCCCATGACCTTTCCCCATCAGCTGGCCAGAGTCATGCTCTATGAGCAGATCTACCGGGGCTATCAGATCCTCAGCGGAAGCAGGTATCATAAATAGTGACAGCGGCCGGCCGGAACAGGGACTTCGGCGTGTGCTGCATTTTCCTGTATAACGGGAGGGATCGACAGAATTTACAATATATCCATTGAAATTGGTTGGCATACGTTCTATAATAAAATCGTTATTTTCTATTTTGGAGGTTTATGGGATATGATGGGTGATGGTTTTTCCGGCTTTGAGAAGCTGACATGCAGCGGATGCGGCAATACGGTGAATTGGACGCCCTGGGGAGACGGTGGCCTGAAGTGCGCAATGTGCGGCACAGAATATACAAAGAAGACGCTGCACATGATCCTGGAAGACGGTGAGCAGAGTACGCTGCTTCGCCGTGCGGAGCAGTTTGAGAAATTCAAGGATTACCGCAATGCCGTTCCCGCCTATGAGAAGTATGCAGATCAGTATCCCTTTGACTATCATGGATGGTATGGCCTGACCCGTCTTGTGGACTGGGAAAAGTGGCTTTATCAGAAGGGCACGGATTGCACCGAGCTTCCGGTGTGCTGTGAAAGAGCCATTCAGACGGCGGATGAAAAGCAGAAGCTGGAGATCCAGAAGTATATTCAGAAGCAGATCCAGGCGGCCCGGAAGGCTGCGGCGGAAAAGAGGAAGAAGTATACAGACGCTGTGGCCGGGTATGAAAAGCAGATTCAGGAGCTGGAGACTGCTGCAAAAGCGCTTTCGGGATATCAGAGCGAGGTGGACAGAGCGGCGTCCCATGCAAAGGACAAGGCCTGGAAGCTGAGGAAAAAAGAGTCGCTGCTGCGGAATCTGCTTGTTTTTCTGGGCTTTATACTGATTGCAGCGGGATTGTTTTACATGGGATCGAGCATTCTGGGCGTTGGATGCGTTCTGGTGCTCCTGTGGGCGATATCTATGCTGATCCGCTTCATCGGCCGCGGCCTTGCGGAAGGAAAAAGCAAGCGGCTGCAAGAGGAATATCGTGAATACGATACAAAGATCGATCAGACCCAGAAAGAACGGTACGGTGTTGAGAATGCACTTTCCGAGTTGAAACGCCAGCATGATCAGATCATAAGCAGCAGCTATTACCTGGAATAAGCGGTATAATATAACGGGAAGATTACATATTGATTGGATTTGTGAAGCTGCGCCCTCCCTCGGGAGGGCGCTCAGTCTGTCGAAAAACCTTTGAAAGCCTCCCCTTAGTAAGGGGAGGTGGCACGCCGAAGGCGTGACGGAGGGGATTGTAAGATATGAGAAAACTTACGATTTTACGTGTTTTTTTGCATTCCCTCAGTCGTCACTTCGTGCCGACAGCTCCCCTTACTAAGGGGAGCCTTGTGCGGAAAATTCGACTTTTTCTACAGCCTGTGCACCCTCCCTCGGGAGGGCGCTTTTTTGTGCTTTCCCGTATTGACAAGGCTTCATCCCTTTAGTATAATAAAAATACAAAAGACGACTCTGAAAGGAGAATCCCTATGATGAAGATGATAAAGAAGCTCACGGCCCTGATGCTCGGCGCATGTATGACCGCAGCCGTATTCTCCGGATGTGCCGGGGAGAATGCGTCCTCTGCTGACCCTGCGTCGATGACCTCCCAGCAGGTGGTGGAGGATATGCGCATCGGCTGGAATCTGGGCGATACCCTGGATGTCTGCGCCGCCGACCGGGACGGGGACGGCCGCATCAACGAAGCTCCGGCCGAGGGCCAGGAGGTAGACGAGACCCTCTGGGGAAACCCGAAGGCTTCGCAGGAGCTGTTCACCGCCCTGAAGGAGGATGGCGTCAATGCGGTGCGTATCCCTGTCACCTGGCGGGATCATGTGTCTGATGACGGCAGCTGGACCATCAGCGAGAGCTGGATGGAGCGTGTCCATGAGGTGGTGGACTATGCCCTGTCTGAGGATATGTACGTGATCATCAACCTCCACCACGACGGCGGCGGTGACCCGGAATTCGGTGCATGGATCCGCACTGACTACGACGGCTTTGGGGATGTGCGGGAGCGGTATATTGCCATGTGGGAGCAGATCTCTGAAAGCTTCAGGGACTATGACCACCACCTGATCTTTGAGTCCATGAATGAGGTGGGATTCGACCGCACCTCCGAGGAGCTGGCCTACACCATGCTGAATGTGCTGAATCAGGATTTTGTGGATACGGTTCGTCAGAGTGGCGGCAATAACGAGACCCGTCACCTCCTCATCGCAGGCTACTGGACAGATATCGAGGCCACCTGCAATAGCCGCTATCAGATGCCGGAGGACGAGGCCGGACGCTGCATTCTCTCCGTACATTATTATACGCCCTATGAGTTCTGCATCGCACAGCAGCACTCCCAGTGGGGCGGCCAGACGGATATCCGTAAAATGGAAAGCCTTTTTACCAAAATGAAGGAGACCTATGTAGACCAGGGCGTTCCTGTGATCGTGGGCGAATACGGTGTGACACCCGACCGGGAAGCTGCAAGCCGCATTTTCTATTATGAGATGGTGGCCAAGACCTGCCGGGACTATGGCATGGCGGCCTTCCTGTGGGACAACGGCTCGGAGCTGGACCGTACCACCTATGAGTGGAAAACGGAAGGGGTTATCGAGGCCCTCCAGAGAGCTACCGGAGACGAAGACTACACGCCGGTAAAGCAATCCTGAAGGAGCGGCTGTTTATGAAAATTCTGCATACGATCCCCAAAGAGGATGGCTTTTATATGCCGGGGGAATTTGAACCCCACAGCGGCTGCATTATGATATGGCCGGAGCGGACGGATTCCTGGCAGAACGGAGCCTATGCCGCACGCAGGGCCTTTGTGAAGATCGCCCGGGTCATCTCCCGGAGCGAAAAGCTCACCATGCTGGTCAGCCATAAGCAGTACGAAACAGCACGGGCCATGCTTCCCCCGACGGTGCGTCTTGTGGAATGTACCACCGATGATGCATGGGCCAGAGATGTTGCGCCTACCTTCGTCCGGAATGGAGAAGGGCTTGTCCGGGGCATCGACTGGGGCTTCAACGCATGGGGCGGCCTGCACGACGGCCTTTATTTCCCATGGGACAATGACAACCATGCGGCCCGGAAGATTTGTGACCTGCTGGATACAGATACCTACGATTGCCGGGACTTCATTCTGGAGGGTGGCAGCATTCACAGTGACGGTCAGGGAACGCTCCTCACCACAGAGGCCTGCCTGCTGAGTAAGGGACGCAATCCGCACATGAGCAGAGAGGAGATCGGGGAAAGGCTCTGTCAGTGCCTGGGAGCGGAGAAGGTGCTCTGGCTTCCGAGAGGGATCTATAACGACGAAACCAATGAGCATGTGGACAATATCTGTGCCTTCACAGCGCCCGGAGAGGTGGTGCTGGCCTGGACGGATGATCAGAGCGACCCGCAGTATCCTCTGTCCAGAGCCTGTCTGGATGTGCTGGAGCAGGCCACGGATGCAAGAGGGCGGAGGCTGAAGGTCCGTCTGCTGCCCATACCGCAGACGCCGGTATGCATGACACAGGCTGAGTGCGAAGGCCTTGACCTGTGGGACGGCGAGCCTACACGGACACCGGGAGAGCGTCTGGCGGCTTCCTATGTGAATTTCTACATTGCAAACGGAGCGGTTCTGGTACCTCAGTTCGGCGACCCGATGGATGAGACGGCTCTGCGGATCCTGGGAGAATGCTTCCCGGAGCGGGAGATCGCAGGGATTCCGGCCAGAGATATTCTCATCGGCGGCGGAAATATTCACTGTATCACTCAGCAAATCATACGATAAAAGGAGAGAAGCCCTATGAGAAATACAACCGTAGCTGCTGTGCAGATGGCGTGCACCCCGGAGGTTTATGAAAACATCCAGACCGCAGAGCGTCTGGTGCGTCAGGCGGCCGCAGAGGGTGCGGATGTCATCCTTCTGCCGGAGCTGTTTGAGCGGCCTTATTTCTGCCAGGAGCGGCAGTATGGATACTACCAGTTTGCCAGTACGGTGAAGGACAATCCGGCCGTGGCGCATTTCCGCAGTATTGCACAGGAGCTGGAGGTGGTGCTGCCCATCAGCTTTTATGAGCGCAGCGGAAACAACACCTTCAACAGCGTGGCGATGATCGATGCGGACGGCTCTGTGCTGGGTGTATACCGGAAAACGCACATTCCGGATGATCATTTTTATCAGGAGAAGTTTTACTTCACGCCGGGGGATACGGGCTTTCAGGTGTGGAACACGAGACATGGCTGCATTGGCGTGGGGATCTGCTGGGACCAGTGGTTTCCGGAGACGGCCCGGAGCATGGCGCTGATGGGTGCGGAGCTGCTGCTGTATCCCACGGCCATCGGGTCTGAGCCGATCCTGGAGGTGGACAGCAAGCCCCACTGGCAGCGGTGTATGCAGGGTCATGCGGCGGCGAATCTGATTCCGGTGATCGCGGCCAACCGCATCGGAACGGAGTCGGTGATCCCCTGTGAGGAGAATCAGTTTCAGGAGTCCAGTCTCACATTCTACGGTTCTTCGTTTATAACCGACCACACAGGGGCGGTATTGCAGGAGGCTTCGAGGGATTATGCCGGTGTGATCATCGATTCCTTTGATCTGGACGAGCTGCGGGAGGCCAGAATGAGCTGGGGCTTGTTCCGGGACCGCCGGCCGGAGATGTATCGGGCCATCAGTGACGGGATCCCTGTAGAGCGGTGAGCGGATATCATTTATGAATAAAGCAAACAAAAGGGAGCTGCGTTTTGTGCAGCTCCCTTCAGCTTGTCGAAAAACCTTTGAAAGCCTCCCCTTAGTAAGGGGAGGTGCAGACTGTCGAAAAACCTTTGAAAGCCTCCCCTTAATAAGGGGAGGTGGCACGCCGAAGGCGTGACGGAGGGGATTGTAAGGCATGAGAAAACTTACGATTTTGCGTGCTTTTTCAATCCCCTCAGTCGTCACTTCGTGCCGAC
>JAFUQX010000008.1 GCA_017472145.1 Ruminococcus sp.
AATGTCCCGAAGGGACAAAGGGGACGGCACCGTTGGTGCAGTACCCCAAGGGCACTTCCTTCGGGGCGCATTTCTCGAAAATGCTGCCAGGGTCCAGGGTGACTCCCCGCAGTGCGGGGAGATGTCAGCGTAGCTGACAGAAGCAGCGTCCCTGGTCGCTCTCCGCAGGCTCGCCATCCTTGGGCGAGTCTGCCGAACGCATTTCCGCTGGCGTTCGGGCTGAGAGCGAAATTCTCTGCGCCGTACTTCCGGCGCACGGAGAAAGGGGTGGAAAAATGCGACAGCATTTTTCAGGGTGATTCCCCGCAGTGCGGGGAAATGTCAGCGAAGCTGACAAAGGGGACGGCGCCGTGGGCGGCGAACAAGACCGCTTCCCCTTGTTGCGATTCGAAGTAAGTTTCTCTTGAAAACGTCCCGGTGGGACGTTTTCAACGCTATTATTCCTGCTAGTAAGGATATTTTCAGAGCTTTTTCGACAAGCTGAAGACAGCTGTAAATAGCAGCTGTCCTTTCTGCATTCTGAAAGAGTCCCCATCCCCTTATTGACAGCGCTTCTCAGATATTGTATAATAAAAGCAGCAAATACGGCTTATATTTTATCTCTGAGGAGGCTTTGATATGAACAAGAAAGCAATGTACAATCTCACCTATGGCCTGTTTGTACTGACCACCAAGCTGGGAGAGCGCAGCCAGGGCTGTATCATCAACACGGCCATGCAGGTGACCACCACCCCCAACCGGATCACCATCACGGTGAACAAGCAGAATCTGACCCACGATGTACTGATGTATACAAAGGTGTTTAACCTCTCCGTGCTGTCCGAGCAGGCCGATTTTTCTGTGTTCCAGCGGTTCGGCTTCCAGAGCGGTCGGGATGTGGACAAGCTGGCCGGCTACGCCCATGTAAAGACCGCCGCCAACGGTATGCCCTATGTGACAGAGGGCACGAACGCCTATCTCTCCGGAAAGGTGATCGAAACCGTTGACCTGGGCACGCATACCCTGTTTGTTGCGGATGTGACAGACGGCGATGTGCTGTCTGAAGTTCCCTCTGTGACCTATGCGTATTATCAGAGTCACATCAAGCCGAAGCCGGAGAAAAAGGCAGAGGACAAGACCGGCTACCGCTGCCGGATCTGCGGCTATGTCCACGAGGGCGAAGAGCTGCCGGAGGATTTTATCTGCCCCATCTGCAAGCACGGAGCTTCTGACTTTGAGAAGATCTGACCCTTTCACCGCACAGGACCTTCTGCTGTCCTGTGCGGTATATTTTTAGGGAAAGGAGCAGAATTCCCCGAAAATGCGTGATGAAACTGCTGGCTGCAACCGCTGGTTGACAAATTTCCAGCTCTGATTGGTGGCATGCAAGCCGGAAAAATGCTATACTCAGAGTATAGAGATGAGCAGAAAACGCTCACCACAAAATCTTACAGAGGTGACAGTTATGATTTTAGCAGACAAGATCATCAGACACAGAAAGAAGAACGGCTGGTCTCAGGAGGAGCTGGCCGAAAAGATGGGCGTGTCCCGTCAGGCGGTTTCCAAGTGGGAGGGGGCACAGTCCGTTCCCGATCTGGACAAGGTGCTCCGGCTGAGCAGCTTGTTCGGCGTAACAACGGATTATCTTCTTAAGGATGAAATCGAGACAGAGGTCTTTACAGAGACGGAGGCCGGGACCGAACCGGCCGTAAGAAGGGTTTCCCTGGAGGAGGCCGGTGCTTACCTGACCCTGCGGAAGAGGGCCGCTGTACAGATCGCCCTGGGGGTGCTGCTGTGCATTCTGTCTCCGGTATGTCTGTTCATTCTGGGAGGGGCTTCGGAGAATCCTTCCATAAATATTTCTGAGAATGCGGCTGGGAGCATCGGGCTGATCGTGCTGGTTCTGTTTGTGGCAGCAGCGGTGGGTATATTCATCCTCACCGGCTTTCAGAATGCGCCCTATGAATTCCTGGAAAAAGAGCCTTTTGATACAGAGTATGGTGTGACAGGTATGGTGGGTGAAAAGAAGAAGGCCTATCAGGGAACATATATCCGGATGAATACGATCGGCATCATTTTTTGTGTGCTGTCTCCCATTGCGCTTTTTGCAGGGATTTTTACAGAGAACGAATTTATTGCGGTCGTTATGATGGGCGTTATGATGGCGATCATAGGGGCCGGGGTATTCTGCCTTGTCCTGACCGGCGTGCGCTGGGCCAGCATGCAGCGGCTGCTGAAGGATCCTGAGTATGTGGATTTTGACAAGGACGGCAAGCGGACCACAAAAAATGTGATCTCCACTGTATACTGGATGCTGGCCCTGACGATTTACCTTACATGGAGCTTCCTGAGCCATGACTGGCATATCACATGGATCGTATGGGCGGCGGCCGGTGTGCTCTGCGCTCCGGTAATGGCCGTGTACAGTCTCCTTGAAAAGAAATGATCCGATAAAAGAAAGAGCCGCTGCGGAAGTTCAGACCGCAGCGGCTCTTGTATAATTGTGTCAGAACCTGCTCTCAGGATCAGCTGTGCATGATCTCAGAGATCGCATCCAGAATTTTGTCATGACATCCGCCGCAGCCAGTGGAGCAGTGGGTCACTTCCTGTACGTGCTGGAATGCAGTCAGTACGTCCGAGAAGCTGGTCATATCGTGCATAGCGTCCTCAACATCGGCATAGGATACCCCTTTGCAGTGACAGATTTCATAATTTTCCATAATAAATACTCCTTCCTTTACAGCATTTTGCTGTCATTCTTTTCTTTAGTATAGCACAAATCTGCTCCGATGTCAATAATAATTCTCAATAATATCTGAAAGGCGTATAAAAAAGACTCATTCCTCTGCGGCAGGCCCTCTGTTATAGAGCGCATTCAGCTGACGGATCCTCCTGGCGGTCATCGCTGTGAAGTCTCCCTCCTGGGCCCGATACTGCCAGTTGCCGGAGGGCGTGGCCGGAGTATTCATTCTGGCCGAGGCCGGTGCATCCAGGAAATCCTGCATCTGCGCCACCGCCAGCTCGCCCACACTGCTCCACGCAAGCCGGATCATAGCCTCCGGCAGATCCTTTCTGTCCTTCACACGCAGATACCGCTTGGCAAAGGACACCGACCTGGCTCCCAGGGAGTCCGTCCAGCCCCGGAGGGTCATATTATCATGCGTACCCGTGTACACAATGCAATGGCTGCTGGTGTAATTATGAGGCAGATCTCCGCAGGAGGAACCGCTGTCAAAGGCAAACTGAAGCACCTTCATGCCCGGATAGCCGCATCTTTCCAGCATCTCCCGCACCTCGGGCGTGATCAGCCCCAGATCCTCTGCAATGATGGACATCTCTCCCAGCTGCGCCCTGGCCGCTTCAAAGAGGGCGGCATTCGGCCCTTCCCTCCACTCGCCGACCTCCGCTGTGGGCTGGCCGTAGGGAATGGCATAATAGCTCTCAAAGCCCCGGAAATGGTCAATGCGCACGGTGTCATAAACCGTCGTCGCACGCTTCAGACGCTGGATCCACCAGGCATAACCGGTCTCCCTGTGATAATCCCAGTCATACAGCGGATTGCCCCAGAGCTGACCGGTGGGAGAAAAGAAATCCGGGGGACAGCCGGCCACATGGGTAGGCGTATGCTCCTCATCCAGAACGAACAGCTCCGGCTGTGTCCAGACCTCCACGCTGTCATAGGCCACATAGATCGGGATATCTCCCACAATGGAGATCCCCTTCTGATTGCAGTATTCCTTCAGAGCAAACCACTGGCTGTAGAACCAGTACTGGAGCACACAGTAGAATTCCGCTTCCTCTGCATATTCCTTCCGGGCCTGTACAATGGCCTCCTCCTCAAACATAGCCACCGGCTTTTCCCACTCCGGCCACGGACGGCCGCCATGGGCATTTTTCAGCGCCATAAAGAGACCATAATCCGGCAGCCAGCCGGCTTCCTGCTCCCGGAAGGCCTGGTAGCCGGCGTCTGCTGTGTCAAATCGTGCAAATGCCTTTTTCAGCACCGGAAAGCAGTTTTCATAGATTTTTGCATAATCCACCCTCTGCGGGTCGCAGCCCCAATCCACAGAAGCATATTCCTCACGCTGAAGAAGCCCCTGCTCCTCCAGCATCTCAAAGTCAATGAAATAGGGGTTGCCTGCATGAACGGAGAAGGACTGATAGGGAGAATCTCCATAGCTCGTAGGGGAAAGGGGCAGGATCTGCCATACAGATGTACCGCTCTTCTCCAGAAAATCCGCAAACCGGAAGGCCTCCTTTCCCAGCTTGCCGATGCCATACCGGGAGGGCAGGCTGGAGATATGCATTAAAATTCCGCTTCTGCGCATAAAAATCTTCCTTTCACAAAGGCCGCATAAAAGCCGCCTGATTTATCAATACTATTCAAGGCAACACCGCATAAAGTACGCCGCCCCGGCTCTGCACGTCATCTGTCTGCATATTTTCCGTCTTATTTCACAAAAAGTCTGACTGCGCATCTGACGTACATGCTTTATGTAGTGTTGCCTTAAAACAAACCGGAGGTGCACCCATGGCCCGACGCATTCCTCTCTATGAATACCTCTACTTATTCCTCGTAGGCGGCCTGCTCTACAGTCTGCTGGAGATCCTGTTCCGGGGGCACACCCACTGGACGATGACCCTTCTGGGCGGCCTTTCAGGGATGGTACTTTACTGGATCTCCGCAGACAGAGCCTGTCCCATCTTTTTCCAGGCCCTGGCCGGAGCGATGCTCATCACCGCCCTTGAAATGGTCACCGGCGTTTTTGCCAATCTCATTTTCGGCTGGATGGTGTGGGACTATTCCGGCATGCCCCTGCATCTGTTCGGACAGATCTGCCTTCCCTTCACACTGCTGTGGATGCTTCTGAGCTTTCCGGCTCTCTGGCTGTGCCGGAAAATCCGCACCCGGTTTGCACTCGGTACAGGTATTATACCATAAACCGCCCCTGAATACAAGGCCGATTTATGAACGCAAAAAAGCGAAGGCCGCCTGTGCAGCCTTCGCCTTTCTCACTTTTTACAGCTCGGCCCAGTCCGGATTCAGGCTGGCCGCATACATTGCATAGTATTGCAGGATCATGGTCGCATCGGCAATGTTGATCACATCGTCCCGATTCACATCCGCTGCATAATGCGCCAGCATATCCTTGGATTCATCCTCGTAGAATACAGGATTCAGGCTGGCCCCCATCTGTGCATAGTAGGTCAGCACCCCCGTTGCATCAGAAATATCCACAACACGGTCTCCGTTACAGTCTCCCCGGTCAAAGGCCTTCAACGCAGAGGTCGTCCCCGTTGTCGTTCCGGTCGTTGTCTTAGCCGTTGTCGCAGTGGTCGTCTTTGTTGTTGTCTTGGTGGTCGTCTTTGTCGTTGTCTTGGTGGTCGTTGCAGTCGTTGTCTTTGTCGTTGTCTTGGTAGTCGTTGCAGTCGTTGTCTTTGTCGTTGTTTTCGTAGTCGTTGCGGTAGTTGGCTTTGTCGTTGTCTTGGTAGTCGTTGCAGTCGTTGTCTTTGTCGTTGTTTTCGTGGTTGTCGCAGTTGTTGCAGAAACCGTAGTCGCCGTGCCGTCCTCCACGGTCAGCTCGATCGATACAGCCTCATTGCCCACGGTCGCAACGATGGTCACCTTTCCCGTACCCACAGCCGTTACAAGTCCCGCAGCATCTACTGTAGCCACATCCTTATTCATGGTAGCCCATGAGGGACTGGTGGCCCCATCCACCAGAAGCTGTACCGTTTCGCCCACCTTGAGGGTGCGCACATTGTTTACCGGCCAGATCTTCACATCACTTCCCGCTGAAGACGCGGTCGTTTCCGTAGTCACGGTCGTTACAGGAGCCGCCGTAGTCGTTGTGGCTGTAGTCGTCTCTGTTGTCGGTTCTGTCGTTATATCCGGAGGATCGATCGTGCCGCCTTCCTGCCAGCTGAGCATGGGCAGTCCGTCCTCACGGGCCGCAAAGGCCTCACCCAGAACCGCTGCAAAAACGCTGGTGGTCATCTCCTCCTCTGTCATCTCTGTAATCCCGCCGGATGCACATCCGCTCTCAGCCGTACCGCTGAGATAGTAGCAGTTTTCACAGACGGTCACTGCATCGCCCGTCACGCCGCCGCTGAGATTGGCGGCACAGGTAACCACGCCTGCATTATAGCTGTTGTATACATAGGATTCTCCGATACCATAGCTGGCCTGGCCTGCAAGACCGCCGGCCACAGCGCCTGCATACACGCTGCCTGTATTATAGCAGCTGTCTATGGTGCTTCCATCCAGATGGCCGCAGATACCGCCGGCATCCGTTTCGCTGACAATATCGCCGGTATTCCAGCACCTGTACATTTCGCCGTAGCCGCACTGCTCACCCAGCACGCCGCCGGAGCTGACCATACTGTAAACATCACCGGAATTTCCGCACTCGATCGTCTGGCCGCCCAGGCTTACGCCGCTGACACCGCCGGCAATATAATACCCGGAGGAGACATCTGCTCCATTGATACACCGCCGCACCAATGCTCTGTGATTATATGCACAGATCCCTCCGGCAAATGTACCGTCTGAATACACAAAGCCGTTTTCCAGCGTCACGTTCCACACCTGTGAGCCAGAGCCGATAAAGCCGAACAGTCCGGCTGCATCCTGACTCTGCACAGAGTACAGACCGGAAATGGAATATCCTCTGCCGTCAAAAAGCCCCTTGAAGGGCGTCTCATACAGCAGTCCGATCGGCGTCCAGCTGACCTCCGGCAAATCTTCACCCTGCTGCCAGGCCTCCGGGTCTGCGCCCTCATTGAATGCAATATCCGCACCCAGACGCACCTCCTTGCCGGCGAAGGTATCTGTACCCTCATTGACCAGCTGCGCAAAGCCCGCCAGCTCCTCAGCCGTATACAAGACAAACATTGTATCCGTCTCATTGTACCAGCTTGTGTCGGAGCCTCCATCCCATCTGTCCTCGGCCCACACGGACGCAGACAACGAGGTGCAGCTGCAAATAAAAACAGCTGCGGCCGTTGCTGAGCCAACTATCCTTTTCATGATGTTCATTTTTTTCTACTTCCTTTACCCTCAGATAGATCGCTTGTGTCCCCGCTCCTTTTATTTCTATACATATACTTTCATTATACCATATAGGTCAAAATCTGTCAATATTTTGCAGAAATTTCCTCACATTTTCTCCTTTTTACCGAAAAATAAAGGCCGCCTGATGCCCACTTTCGGCACATCAGGCGGCAAATACTGCTATTTTCAGATCAGATTACATAAGCTCACAGATCAGACGGGAGAACGCTACCGGATTCTCGATGGGCATACCCTCGATGAGCTGAGCCTGATGATAGAGCAGCTGACCATATTTTCCCAGCTTCTCATCATCTGTACCAGACAGCGCCATGAGCTTTTCATACACCGGATGCTCCGGGTTGATCTCCAGCACCAACTGCGCCTGGATCTTCTGGTCTGCGCCGGGCATCGCATTGAGAGTCTTGGCCATTTCCATGGTAATTTCGCCTTCGCTGCTCAAACAAACCGGATGGGACTTCAGCCGGCCGGACAGCTTGACAGCGGAAACCTTGCCCTCCAGAGCGGTCTTGATGGTCTCCAGCATGGTCTTGCTGGACTCGGCCTTCTCCTCCAGCTCCTTCTTCTCCTCCTCGCTCTCCAGATTCAGATCGCTGTCGGCAATGGACTTGAACTTCTTGCCCTTATATTCCATGAGCATACGGATCGCAAACTCATCCACATTATCGGTAAAGTACAGGATCTCAAAGCCCTTGTCCTTCACCAGCTCGGTCTGGGGCAGAGACTCCACGCGGCCGAGACTCTCGCCGGCTGCGTAGTAGATATACTCCTGACCCTCCGGCATACGGTCGATATATTCCGCAAGAGAGGTAAGCGGATGTCCTTCACCAGAGGACACAAACAGCAGCAGATCCTGGAGCACCTCCTTGTGCATGCCATAATCGGAATATACACCGTACTTCAGCTGGAGACCAAAGGCCTTGTAGAATTCCTCATACTTGGTACGGTCGTTCTTCATCATACGGGTCAGCTCATTTTTCACGGTGCGCTCAATGCTCTTGGCAATGCTGCGGAGCTGTGCATCGTGCTGGAGCATTTCACGGGAGATGTTCAGGGACACATCCTCAGAGTCCACCAGACCCTTTACGAAGCTGAAATAATCCGGCAGCAGATCCTCACAGCAGTCCATGATCAGTACGCCGTTGGCATACAGCTGAAGCCCCTTCTTATAATCCTTGGAATAGAAATCGTAGGGTGCTCTGGACGGGATATACAGCAGAGCGTCATACATGGGCATGCCCTCATTGTGAACATGGGCATGAGCCAGAGGCTGGGCGTAGTCATTGAACTTATCCTTGTAGAAGTTGTCGTAATCCTCGTCCTTCAGCTCATTCTTATTCTTACGCCAGATGGGAATCATGCTGTTGAGCGTCACACTCTCGATATAATCCTCATAGGCCTCTGCACTATGATCATCCTCGGCCGCATCAGCCTTTCTGCGGCTTTTCTTCATATCCATCACAATGGGGAAGCGGATATAGTCGCTGTACCGCTTGACCAGAGACTGGATTCTGTACGGATTCAGGAAGTCCCCGTAGGATTCTTCATTTCCATTTTCGTCCTTGACATCCGGAAGGATCTCCAGAATGATCTCTGTACCCACAGTTTCCTTGTCGCATGTATCGATCGTATAGCCCTCTGTGCCCTCAGACTGCCATACATAAGCCTGGTCCGCACCGAATGCACGGGACTTTACCGTCACTCTGGAGGCTACCATAAAGGCCGAATAGCAGCCCACACCGAACTGGCCAATGATCTGGCTGTCCTCGGAGAGTTGATTTTCGCTCTTGAATTTGAGAGAACCGCTGTTGGCGATGATGCCCAGATTCTTCTCCAGCTCTTCCTTGGTCATACCGATACCATTATCGATGATGGTGAGGGTACGGGCCTCCTCATCTATGCACAGCTGGATCTTGAAATCCGATTTTGCCATATTCACGCTGTCATCGGTCAGGGACTTGAAATACAGCTTGTCGATGGCATCGCTGGCGTTGGAAATCAGCTCTCTGAGGAAAATCTCCTTATGGGTATAGATCGAATGAATCATCATGTCCAAAAGACGCTTGGACTCAGCCTGAAATTGTTTCTGTTCCATGTTCAACATCTCTGCACGTCTCCTTTGTGCAGAACTCCTTTCGCTCATTTAGCACTCTCTCTTCGCGAGTGCTAATACTATTATAGCACCTCTGCTAAATTCGTCAAGAGGGCAGCCGGATTGTTTACATTTTGGCTATATAAACAACAAAAAGGCTGCCGCAAAATACGGCAGCCTTTGTAAGTACAAGCTTAGTTAATGATAACCGGATTGTTATCTGCTTCCTTGTCGAACAGGTGGATCTTGTTCGGGTCAATTGCAACCTTGATGGAATCCTGCGGCTTTGCAGTAGATCTCGGATCAACACGAGCCGTCAGCGGAATACCAGCACAGTTCAGATACAGGAATGTCTCTGCACCCAGCATTTCTGTGATTTCTACATCACAGTCAACAACACCGGTGGTTGCATTGGACAGGAACATCTCGTCGTCGTGGATGGCCTCCGGACGAACGCCCATGATTACTTCCTTATCCACATACTTAGCCAGGTCAGCAGTAACCTTAGCAGCCGGCAGCTCGATCTGATACTTTACAGCCTTGCTAGTCTTTGTAGCCTCAGAACCGAACTCAACATAGTAGCTGCTGCCCTTTCTCAGAACGGCGTCTACAAAGTTCATCTGCGGAGAACCAAGGAAGCCTGCAACGAACTTATTGCCCGGCTTCTCATACAGAGCCTGCGGAGTATCGATCTGCTGGATGATACCATCCTTCATAACTACGATACGGTCACCCATTGTCATAGCCTCAGTCTGGTCATGTGTTACATAGATGAATGTAGTACCCAGCTTCTGGTGCAGCTTGGAGATCTCTGTTCTCATCTGTGCACGGAGCTTAGCATCCAGGTTGGACAGCGGCTCGTCAAGCAGGAATACCTGCGGGTTACGAACGATTGCACGGCCCAGCGCTACACGCTGTCTCTGACCACCGGACATAGCCTTCGGCTTACGATCCAGCAGGTGGCTCAGATCCAGGATCTTAGCAGCCTCTTCAACCTTACGAGCGATCTCATCCTTCGGTACCTTTCTCAGCTTCAGACCGAATGCCATGTTGTCAAATACGGTCATGTGCGGATACAGAGCGTAGTTCTGGAATACCATTGCGATGTCTCTGTCCTTCGGAGCGATGTCGTTAACCAG
>JAFUQX010000049.1 GCA_017472145.1 Ruminococcus sp.
CAGCAGGGAGCATCACTCAATTCCATGCCCTTACGCCAGTTCGCCCTCCGGACAGCCAGCGGTGTCCACTCATTTTTCTTAGATCTGCTATCGAATGTGCGGAGTTCGCTGATGGGGAGCTCCTGTTCTGGAACGAAATAGTCGTAGTGTTCGTTGTCGAAGTGGAGTTGGTAGATTTTTATGGGGGTCACCGCCTTTTTGAGATGATAGGGTTCAGAGGGGGATGCTGCTGTATAATAGCTTGGGGGTAAATACATTTTGCTTTTTCATGATTGAAGGGCTGCTTGCCACATAAAATGTCGAAGCAGCCCTCATTTATTATTTTGTTGTTTATACACAGGCTCTAATCATATTGAAGCCTGCGAAATACGCATCCACTCATTCAGTTAATCCAATTATCGCTTTCAGAATGCAGAGAGAATCTGCTGCGGTGATCATTCCATCGCCATCATAATCTGCAAGTGATTCTGAAAGGGAGCTAAGAGGCTCTCCAATGAGAATTGCACGATTCAGCCGGAGCACATCTGCAATGTTGATCTCTCCGTCCGCAGAAACATCACCTGTATGGACACTATCCTCAAAGGAAATAAATGATAGTCCCAACTGTTCGCAGTTTTTCCGAAGCACTGCATCTGCACTTCTGCCGTAAACAGCAGCCAAATTTTCACAGGAAGTAACCGAAATATCCATGCTGAGGTTTTCGTGAAAACGCATTTCTGTCAAACTGCCGCAGTCGCTGACAACGATAGAACCGGGATAACCGCATGTAATAGATTCTATGCTTCCGCACTCTCGCACCTCAGCAACCATGCGTGGAAGCCTGATCTGATCTGTCATCTTGACGGTTACAGGCAGCTGCAGCTGCTTTAACGCAGGAAGACCGATGAGTTGTACAGCAGATTCTGTAGATACGGGATCACTGACAGTCCCATTGATCCATAATTTCGTCAGAACAGGACAATTCGCAACAATCAGTTTTTCAAAGGTACAATTGGGAAAAATGTCAACAGCGGTCAATTGCTTCATATTCTGCAATACCAGTTCACTGATAACGCAATGTCCGATCGTCAATGTGGTCAGCTTTTCGCAGCCTATGAATACATTGCCTTGTTCCAGCCTTGCAATACCATTCACTTCAGTAAGACTGGTACAGTCTCGGAACGCAAAAGCTCCCAACAGAGGACTGGAGGACAGCGTGATAGAAGTGATCCCGGTGCAATTCTGAAATGCACCATATTCTACCCGTTCTGTTTCAGAGGGAACACAGTACTCCCCTGCCTTTGCACAGGGATATTCCAGCAATCCCTTTTTATTTTTCGTGAACAGCACACCATCCATGCTGCAAAGCGTGGCGTGATTTTCCTCCACATTGATCCGTTCCAAGGATGAACAATCACGGAATGCCGGAAGAGAAAACACAACGGGTTTACCGTCAATTTCAGCAGGAATCGTTACAGAAACAGCAGTGATATCCTCGCAGCCCTGCAATACGGCTTCGGTACCGCTGAGAGAATAAATCAAACCATCATATACTACAGTATCATTTTCAGTGACAGTGCTTTCCGCAGATGCCAACACAGGATCCGGACATGAAAGACCAGTCATGACGGGGAAACACAGACTGCATATGAATGCCAGAATTCTCGCATACTTTTTCTTCATAGTGATTCCTCCTTTGTA
>JAFUQX010000050.1 GCA_017472145.1 Ruminococcus sp.
GAGATGCCCGTTTTTGCCTCGGTTTTCTTTCTCCCCCTGTCCCCCTTGGGTTGTCTCTTTGCAACCCCAACAGCACTTGAAGGGTGAAGTAAACCTTCGATGAAGCGCAATAAACCCTAAAAATCCCATCCCCAACAGCACTTGAAGGGTGAAGTAAACCTTCGATGAAGCGCAATAAACCCCAAAAATCCCATCCCCAGCAGCACCTGGAAGGGTGAAGCGAACCTTGGATGAAGCGAAGAAACCCCAAAAATATATTCTAAAGCCCCCCCAAGCCCCTCCAAGCGCCCCCGAAAACCCTGTCAAATAACATTCTCCCCAAAAGAAATTCCCAAAAAACATCGTTTTTTGCCCCTTTGGGGTCTTGACAATATCGGAATTATCGGTTATAATATTGTACAAAAGGTTTTTTACGCTCTCTTGTAAAATAACCTTCCGCAATATGCGGTGAAAGTTCCCTGCGAGAGGAGGAGATTTGCGTGAAGAGAACTTATCAGCCGAAGAAGCTGCACAGAAAGAAGGAGCATGGCTTCAGAAAGAGAATGGCAACCTCTAACGGAAGAAAGGTTTTAGCTCGTAGAAGAGCCAAGGGCAGAGCAAGACTTAGCCACTAACGAGTCAGACCACAAATTATTTTGTGGTCTTTTTGTTTTAGAAGCCTCTTGCAGGTTCAGCCTGTGAGAGGAGCTTCTGAAAGAAAGCCATCTTCAGAGGAACGGAGGCCACTATGCAGAATTCGGTAATGCTGACACGGAACAAGGACTTTCTGACAGTTTATCAGCGTGGGAAGACCGTCGTCTGCCCATATGTCGTGATCTATGTCCGGAAGAACCGCCTGGGGTACAACCGCCTTGGGATCACCGCCGGCAAGAAGGTCGGCAATGCGGTTCACAGAAACCGTGCAAAAAGAGTCATCCGGGCCGCCTATCGTGAGGCCCTGCCGAAGCTGCCTCAGGGGATTGATCTGGTGATCGTAGCCCGTGCAGCGATCTGCGATATCCGTTCCACCGAGCTTACCCGCTTTCTGACCGGTTCTGGTCTGCGTAAGCTCAACCGGTGTCTGTCAAACTCAGGAGGAAAGGCGTCGTGAAATACCTTGTACTGATGCTCATTCATTTTTACAGGAAGTGTATTTCGCCGCTGAAGCCGCCATGCTGCCGCTTCTATCCCACCTGTTCCAACTATGCGGTACAGGCTGTCCAGCGGTTTGGTGCGGTCAAGGGTCTCTATCTGGCCGTGCGCCGTCTGCTGCGCTGTCATCCATGGAACATCGGCGGCCTTGATTATGTCCCGGAGCGATTTCCTGGTTTTGTACATCGGAAAGTACATGGAAAGCCTTTCGGTTCGCTGGGATCCGGGCGAGCCGATGATATTTCATCCCGGAAAGGAAATCATAGCACATGAATTTTTTATATGATATTCTCGGCGTTCCCTTTGGGTACGTAATGCGCCTGATCTATATGCTGGTAGAAAACTACGGCGTTGCGATCATTCTTTTTACCATTTTCTCGAAGGCGCTGCTGTTCCCGATTAACTATAAAACACAGAAAAGCTCTGCCAAAATGCAGAGACTCAATCCCAAGCTCAAGCAGCTTCGCAAGAAGTATGAGAAGGATCCGCAGAAGCTCCAGGAGGCGCAGATGGCGCTCTATCAGGAGGAGGGGGTAAACCCCGGTGCGTCCTGTCTCCCCATGTTTTTGCAGTTCTTCCTGCTGTTTGGTATCCTCGCTGTTGTGTACAAGCCTCTGACGCATGTTCTGGGCTATTCCGGTGATGTGATCGATAATACAGTGGCAATGCTGGCTGAGCAGTTCCCGGCCATTGCAGAGCGTTTCAAGGCCGGCGATCTCCGTGAGGAGCTGTATATTATGGAGGCCTTCCAGCAGAATCCGGATGCCTTTAAAATTGCAGGCTTCGACAACGCTCAGGTAAGCGAATTTATGAACAACTTCAAGTTCCTGGGCATCAATCTGGGTGAAACACCCCAGCTTTCCGACCCCGGTAACTTTGGTCTGTGGTGCATTCCCTTTATTTCTGGTATCCTTCAGCTTGTGATGACCCTGTATTCTCAGTATATCAACAAGAAGAAGAACCCGGATCAGCCGAATATGGGCTGCATGAATGTGATGCTCTATGTAATGCCGATCTTCTCCATCTGGTTTGCATTCAATGTGCCGGCCGGTGTTGGCTTCTACTGGGCTTGCTCCTCTCTGGTATCCCTGCTGATCCAGATCGGTCTGAATCTGTACTTCACACCGGAGCGGGTCGAGGCGATCTGTGAAAAGGATAATGAAAAGTATAAGAAGAAGTACGGCAGCACGGGCAAGAAGTCCTTCTCCCAGAGAATGATGGAGGCCCAGAATCAGGCGGCGGCCATGAATGCTCCGGCTTCCAGAGATGCAGACACCAAGGATATGACCAAGAAGGAAAAGAGCGAATATGAGAGCCGGCGCATTCAGGAAGCAAGACGGCGCATGGCGGAAAAATACGGGGAAGAATATTCCGACGAGGAATAATGCGCCCTGTAAAAGTACCCTTTCCGGCAGGAGAGCGGTCTGACTTGATAATAACAGAGCCGGAGGAATCGGCTCTGATTGATGAAAGGGTGAATGGACAATGAATGAGATTTTTGTTGTCAAGAAAATGGATCAGGCAAAGAAGCTGGCTGCGGAGGCCTTCGGCGTGTCTGAGGATCTCATCGTATTCCGTGTGCTGGAGGAGAAAAAGGGCTTTTTCGGCAAGATGAAGGTAGAGGCGATCTACGAAGCACCTGAGGCTCCCAAGGCTGCCGAGACTCCGGCAGCGGTTGTGGAGGAAGCGGTTTCCAAGCTTGTGGAGGAAACAGCGGCTCCTGCGGAGGAAATGGCTGCGGCTGAGGTGACTCCGGCGGCGGTTCTGGACGAGGAGGAGATCACAGAGGAGACGGAGGCTGCGGCTGAGGAGATCCCTCTGGACGAGCTGTCGGAAAATCTGGCTGCGGCCAGGACGTACATTATCGCCATCTATGAGAAGATGGGGGTAGCGGTGGATGTGACCGTTTCCAAGATCGAAAACGGCATTCTCATGAATGTGACCAGTGAGAGCAAGAGCGGCACGATCATCGGTCGCCGTGGTGAGACACTGGATTCGATCCAGTATCTGGCCAGCATTATTGCAAACCGGGGCCAGGAGGATTACAGCCGTATTATGCTGGACAGCAACGGCTATCGCACCAAGAGACGCAAGACACTCGAGCAGCTGGCGGAGAAGATCGCAAAGAATGTTCTGCGCAGCGGACGCTCTACCACGCTGGAGCCGATGAATCCTTATGAGAGACGGATCATCCACTCCAAGATCGCAGAGATCGAGGGTGTGGTTTCTCACAGTGTGGGCGAAGATCCTTATCGTAAGGTTGTTGTGGCCTCTGTAAACGGCGGCAGCAGAAAGGGCCGCGGCGGGAATAACAACCGCGGCGGACATCATGGCCGGGGCGGCAAGAAGCCTTACCGTGAAAAGAGACCGGAGGATTTCAAGCCCAGCAGTCTTGACAATATGAAGACCAGCTTTGAAAAGGATTATAAGAAGCCCAGACCGGAGGATGAATTCAATACCGGGCTGTACGGCAAGATCGAGCTGTAATCATTTCGGAGCATTCAGAGGGGAGCGGCCGGGTCGCTTCCCTTTTTTGCGGATGGGTGGAAAGTGACCTTTCTGTACGCTCAACAAGCTCTAATTTATATTCAGGAGGATTCCTATGTCTACTATCGCTGCTGTGTCTACGCCCCACGCTGAGGGCGGTATTGCTGTGATCCGTATCTCCGGTACGAACGCCCTCACCATTGCCGACCGTGTGTTCCGCTCTCCGCACGGAAAGATCCCCTCTCAGATGAAGGGCTATACCTGCGCCTATGGCTCGGCCGTCCGGGATCATGTTCCCCTCGATGAGGTCGTACTCACCGTGTTCCGTGCACCCCATAGCTACACCGGCGAGGATGTGGCCGAGATCTCCTGCCACGGCGGGATCTATGTCTCCCGTGAGATCCTCCGGGCCGTCCTTGATGCCGGCGCTTCTCCCGCAGAAGCCGGAGAATTCACCCGCCGGGCCTTCCAGAACGGCAAGCTCTCCCTCACGCAGGCCGAGGCCGTTATGGACGTCATCTCCGCCGACAGCGCAAGAGAGCTGGCCTTCGCACGCTCCCTTCATGAGGGTGCTGTGTTCCGCCGGATCCGCTCTATCATCGACCGTATTGTGAATGTGCTGGGTGCACTGGCGGCCTGGGCCGACTATCCTGAGGATGACATCCCGGAGGTAGAACCCGATGCGCTGAGAAAAAGTCTCACCGATATCCGCACCGCTCTGGAGGAGACCATAAGCACCAGTGACTACGGACGGATCATCAAGGACGGCGTTTCTGCGGTCATCATCGGCCGTCCCAATGTGGGCAAGTCTACCCTCTTTAATCTGCTCAGCGGCTGTCAGCGGAGCATTGTCACGGATATTGCCGGAACTACACGGGATGTGGTGGAGGAGCGTGTCCGGCTGGGTGATGTGACCCTGCGGTTGTGGGATACGGCCGGACTCCGTGAGACGGAGGATGTGATCGAGCAGATCGGCGTCAATATTGCCAGAGAACGTCTGGAACAGGCGGATCTGGTGCTGGCGGTATTCGATGGAGCTGCACCTCTGTGCGAGGAGGATATGGAGCTGCTCCGGCAGCTGGAGGGCCGTGCAGAGCGGCAGGTGATCGCCATTGTCAATAAGATGGACTGCGGAGAGGGTACATCTCTGGAGAGCCTGAGAGAACGGTTTGCATGCTGCATTCCCATGTCGGCGAAGGACGGGGACGGCCTGGAACGGCTGAGAGAGGCCATCGAGGAGCGCTTTTATAAGGGCGATGTGACTCCGGAGATGGGCATTCTGGCCAATGAGCGGCAGCTGAGATGTGCCCAGGCGGCCAGAGAGTCCGTGCAGCAGGCGCTGGAGGCCCTGGACTGCGGGGAGCTGCTGGATGCCATTACTGTGCTGCTGGATGAGGCGGCGGAGCATCTGATGAATCTGACCGGTGAGCGGGTTTCCGAGAAGGTCATGGAGGATGTATTCACACGGTTTTGTGTGGGGAAATAATAAAAGGGTCTGCTGTGAAACCAAATGCTCCGGCAGGCCCTTCTTTTTCATTAAAATGCAAAGCGCACTCGTGAAAGGAACGAGTGCGTTCAGCTTGTCGAAAAAGTCAGATTTTCCGCACAAGGCTCCCCTTAGTAAGGGGAGCTGTCGGCACGAAGTGACGACTGAGGGGATGCAAAAGGCACGCAAAATCGTAAGTTTTCTCATGCCTTACAATCCCCTCCGTCACGCCTTCGGCGTGCCACCTCCCCTTACTAAGGGGAGGCTTTCAGAGGTTTTTCGACAAGCAAAGCGCACTCGTGAAAGGAACGAGTGCGCTTTTACATTTATAGGAGTTTGATTGGGAGAATTCTTTAGAACGGTCTGTTGGAGCTGCCGCCGGAGGATGCACTCAGTGCGCTTCCGCCGGAGATCGTGCCGCCTTCGCCGTAGCCATCTTCATTTCTTGTACCAGAATAAGTACCGCCGCTGTATACAGTCAGACCAGAAGATGTCGGGCTGCCGTAGTATACCAGAGCGTTGCTCATATTCAGTGTGCTCGGTACTGTGATGGTAGATTCAACGTTGCCGCTGCTGTCAGCTGCTGCAAATGTTGTGCCGGTTGTTGCGCTGCCGGAGCACTGGAGACCAGATACGCCGCTGGGAGCTGTGAACATATCAGAGATACCTACACCCCACAGCTTACCGCCGCTCATAGTGATACCGGAATCGCAGTCGAATATGCCGTTACCGCCGGAGGACGGACCAAATACCATGATCGTGCCGCCAGTGATGGAGAATGTACCGTTGGAGTCAAGGCCATCACCGCCTGCGCTTACGTGCATGTAGCCGCCGTTAATTGTCAGAGAACCGCTGGAAGAGGACATATTGCCCGGATTGAAGCCGCCGCCTGTGCTGGTGTTACCAGAGTCGTCAGCGCCGCCTGCTGCGTTGAAGCCATCATCCGTTGCTACAATGTGCATTGTACCGCCGTTGATGATCATAACGGAACCTTCCAGACCCTCACGGGAATTGGTGATGTTGATAGAACCGCTGTTAATAGTCAGAGTATTGTCAGCGTGTACACCATCCTGAATTGTGCAGGAGCCTGTGATGCTGCCGCCGTCGATGGTTACATTTGTAGCATGTACGCAGTCATCTGCACCAGAGAGGTTCATTGTACCGCCAGTGATGGAGATGTTGCCCTCGATTACTGTGCCTGCATCATCTGTGCAGCCAGCCTTCAGCTGCTTTGCGCTTACGTCAGTAGTTGTAGTTGTGCTTCCGGAAGAACTGCCCGGCCAGCCGCCTGTGCTGCCGCTGGAGGAAGAGCTGCCTTCTGCAGTGGTCTTAATTGTGATATCGCCGCCAACTACATTCAGAGCCATGGAAGCGTGCATACCGTCGGAATATGCTGTGATATTGATCGTACCGCCGTTTACAGTGATCGCACCTTCGCCCTCGGATGCAACTGTCTCATTTGTCTTGATACCGTCGCCGGCAGAGGAGTTTACAGTCAGCTTCAGAGCGCTGAAATCTGTATCTGTATCGTTGCCGATGGTTACACTGTCGTTACCACGAACAGCATCGTCAATTGCATTTACATTGATCGTACCATTGAAGATCTTCAGGTCGTTCTTGCAGACAATACCGTCCTCGGTGTTGCCGTTTACTGTAAGAGTACCCTGACCCTTGATCTTCAGGTCATCTTCGGAATAGATCGCACCATTGATCACTTCGCCGGCAGAGTTTGTATCAGAGTGGCTTGTGCCGTCGGAGATGGTGTTGGTGTAGCCATTCTTAGCAACGATCTGGCACTCGTCACCGATCTGCTTTACATAAATCGGAGCTACGCTGGAATTGCTCAGCTCTGCGCCAACCAGATCCAGCTCAACAACACCTGTTGCATAAGCAGTCTTGTCACAGTCAACGATGATCTGTGCAGATGTAGAAGAACCATCTACAGACAGAATGCTCGGCACGGTGATGGTAACAGTGCTGCCAGCAATGGTCAGGTTGGAGGGGCTGGAAAGTGCGTTGCCTGCTGCATTATATGCAGTTACGGAGCTTCCGCTGTAGGAAATAGCAGTTGCTGTATTGTCATCTGCAGGAGTAACAGTTGCACCGCCAACCGGAGCGATGGCTGTGAACTCAGCGCCGTTTGCAGTTACTGCAAAATCAGTTACGGTGCCGTTGGTATGACCCTGCTGAACGCCGCCTGTGTAGAGGTTGTATGTAGCATTTGTGCTCAGGCTTGCACTGGAAGCGATCACATAGCTGAACTTCTTGTTTGCTGTCATTTCGTAAGCAGTAGTACCGCCGTTCGTCAGTGTGATTGCCTGATCCTTAACCTGTTCTGTTGCATAATCCAGGAACAGAACGGTCTGAGTAGAGCCGCTCATATCGATGGTAGCTGCGCTCAGGGTTGCATCGGTGATCTGGTAGTCAGTTGCAGTTGCAATGATATCGCCGCCTGTGATATTCAGCAGACCAGCGTCATCCAGACGGAAGCCTCTGTCACCGCCAGCTACCACTGTACCGCCGGAGATATCGATGGAGGTTGCAGCCTGTACAGCGTCGTTGCCAGCCTTTACTTCGATATTACCGGAAACGATCTCTACATTTTCGCCCTTGGACTTCAGACCGTCAGCAGAGGAATCAACTGTAATTGTTGCGCCGTCTACGGAAAGTGTATTGTCACCTACAAGTGCGTCTGCATCGGACAGATCGTCAACGTCTGTGTTTACATTGATCGTACCGCCGTTGAGCTTCAGATCCTTATCGGAGTAGATGCCCTTATTCAGTGAGGAGGTAACATTCAATGTACCTGTGCTGTTCTTTGTGATGGTCAGGTCTGTGAGAGCATAGATACAGCCGTCCATACCGGTGTATGCAGCAGCTGCGTTATCTGTCAGCGTATTTGTACCAACCAGATTGATCTTCAGCTTGTCTGTGCTCTGAGAATAGATACAGGGCATGGTGCTGTTGGTCATGGTAACATCTGTGAGTGTCATTTCCACAGCGTTCACATCAACAGTAGGATCCGGAATATTTACCAGCAGCTGGCCCTCTGTGATGGAGCCGTCTACAATGTAGTTACCGGAAGCGGTAATGGTAGCGATCTTGCCGTTGATGGATACAACGCCGTTCTTGTCGCCCTCAACAGTGATGCCGCTGTCGCTCAGGTGGATCTTGATGATATCAGTTACGGGTTCGGAAACCATGCCCTTCAGGACAGCCAGGTCGAATACATTGATACGGCCATCGGCGGTCAGGTCAGCATTGGTCTTACTGCTTGCGCTCAGGTTGTTCATGCCCAGGATATGCTTCTGGAGGGACACGATATCAGCTATGCCTATCTGTCCGTCCTCGTTTACGTCACCGGCCAGTGCTGCGGATGCATTCATCGGCATAGCGGTGAGCAGGCTTCCCAGCAGACACAGGCTCATAATGCCGGCTGCTGTCTTACGTGCATTGAATTTCTTCATGTTAAAAACTCCTTTCAAATATGTGAAATTGCGTTCTGGTTCCTCAATTCTGCTTATAGTATACAAACGCTTTCTTAAAGCAATCTTAAAATTGCACCGTCATCATGCACAAAATTTTTTGGGATTTGGGAAAGGGCCGGGCGTTCCCATGACCAGGCGTTTTTTTCCTCGGGTCGATGTCATCAACTTAAGCAGGTATAAAAGCTTTTTTTGTGATTCCCCACGGGGTGGGGAAATGTCCCGAAGGGACAAAGGGGACGGCACCGTTGGTGCAGCAATTTCTCGAAAATGCTGCCAGGGTCCAGGGTGACTCCCCGCAGTGCGGGGAGATGTCAGCGTAGTGACAAATCTTGCGGCCCGTTCGAGTCTTGTTCCTCTAAGAGAATATACAAGGAAGTCCGCGGCTCAGTGATGGATGTCGCTTTAAGCTGCGGGCTTTATCTTTATCTCTCAGATAAACAAAACTCGTACAGGCCGCAAGAATTATTCGCTTCGCTCACTCTCTTGCTATGTACGCTCATTCCGCATGATGGCTTTTCCTGTACGACTGCGCAGACTTCCTGTTGTAACAGACATTATAGGGAGAGTCCTTTTTATAATGCGGAATGCGCTTGATCGCTGGGCCTGAAGCAGACGTAAGCCTTCGCTTGCTTCGTCATGGCTGCTCCGCAGCCATCTGGGACTCCTCGTCCCAGACCCTACGCCAGCATTTTTTTGCAAAAAAATGCTGGACCAAAAAAAACTCCTTTCTGTTCACTCAGCTGAGCCGAATCGACCCCATAGTCTCCGGATTCCCATAAAAAAAGAGACTGCCGCCGGCAGTCCCTCTCTCTTACATATTATTATAGATCTCATTGCTCCGCTGGCCTGTCTCCGCTGCCGCCTTCTTACAGGCCTCTCGCTTCTTCAGTCCCTCCGCTGTATAGCGCTGCGCAAGAGCAATGGCCTCCTCCAATGTGGGTGCATCCGCCTGCACCTCACCCTCCGGTGCGCCTGCGATCACCAGCACAAACTCCCCTCTCGGCGCATGGACCTCATAATGCCGCAGCGCTTCTCCCAGAGTCGTCCGGTAAACCTCCTCATGAAGCTTCGTAAGCTCCCGGCAGAAGGAAATCTCTCTGCCCTCCCCCAGGATCTCACACAGATCCGTCAGCGTCCGAACCAGCTTGTGCGGTGCTTCATACAGGATGATCGTCCGGGTCTCACCCCTGATCCGGCTCAGCCGCTGCTGCCGCTCCTTCTTCGGAACAGGCAGAAATCCCTCGAATACAAACTGCGCCGAGGGCTGTCCGGCTACGGCCAATGCTGTGATCACCGCACTGGGGCCGGGCACTACCGTCACCGGGATCCCCATCTCATAGCAAAGCTGGATCAGCGGCTCACCAGGATCGGATATGCAGGGCATGCCGGCATCTGTTACAATGCCGCCGCTCTCCCCCTCCAGCAGACGGGCTGCGATCTTCTGTGCGCCGACGGCTCCGCTGTGCTCGTGGAAGCTGACCGTAGGCGTTTTGATATTGTAGTGACTGAGCAGCTTCCGGGTCACTCTTGTGTCCTCGGCGGCGATGAAGTCCACCTCCTCCAGCATGCGCAGCTGACGGAGGGTGATATCTTCCAGATTGCCGATGGGTGTGCCGATGATGTATAAGGTTCCGCTCATCTCTTTCCGTCCTCCCGTTCAAATGGCTCGTAAAGCCGCCGGATCTCCTCCGAATCGCCGCTCTCTGTGCGGACGTGGATCTGCGGCTCGACCTGTAAAAAGGGCTTGCCGCCCTTGCGTCCCTCCAGAAGGAACAGCCACGGGGCACTCTCCGGATTTTTGGCCACGAATTGCAGCCGCTTCGGCTCAAGGCCATTTTGACGCATGGCATCCATGCAGTCGGCCAGACGCTCCGGGCGGTTGCAGATGCAGAGCCGTCCGCCAAAGCGCAGGAGCTTTTTTGCGGCGGCGCATACATCATAGATATTGCACAGCACCTCATGCCGGGCGATTTTCTGGGCGGTCAGGGTGCTTTCGATTCCGGCCTGCCAGGCCTTATAGGGTGGATTGCAGGTGACCAGGTCGCACTTGTCCAGGGGAGCGCCGTCCCACAGCTCCTTCAGGTCGGCCAGCACCGGGGTGATCTGCTCCGGGGAAAGGCCGCTTTTTTCGATTCCCAGCCGGAACTGGATCAGGCCCTGCTGCTGGATTTCCACGCCCCACACATGCCGGGGGGCATTCTGCCGCTGCATGATCATAGGGATGATGCCGCAGCCAGTGCCAAGATCCACCACAAGGTCTTTTCGGCGCCATCTGGAAAAGTGTGCCAGCAGGAAGGCATCTGTCCCGAAGCGGTGCTCCTGGCTGGAATAGACATAGATACCGCCGGTGAGCGGTTCGCAGTGAAGTTCCATATTCTGAGTCTCCTTGTTGTGTCGGCTAAATGAGTCTGAGCAGGTCGGAGATCTTCCGCACGGAGACGGTGGCAGCGGCACAGATGGCCTGCCACTCATCCGGCGGGGTGGCCGGGTCATAGACTCCGGCGGTAAAGAAGCCTGCTTTTTTGGTGGTTGTGATGCAGTGGAGGGCATCCTCGGCCACCAGGATCTGGCGTTTGCCCAGTCCCAGGCGTCTGGCGCCCTCATAGTAGATTCCCGGCTCTGTTTTGCCCGAGCCGGTCTCTGCTTCTGTCAGGAGGAACTGGATGCGGCCGGAGAGTCCCAGTCTGTCCAGGGCGGCCCGGGCCAGCTCCGGGTAGGTAGCGGTCGCAATGCCGTAGCGGATGCCCATTTTATCCAGTCCATCCAGGAAATCGATGACGCCCTCCTTCAGAGGGAGGACATGCTGGTACTGGTGAGCGGCCATCTCCTCTACCTGAGCGGCGATGGATTCGGGTGTGGCCGGGAGCCGGAACCGGTCGATGAAGTATCGGGAGGATTCCATGATGGTCATTTTCTTGACGATATCGGAGATATCCTCCGGCGGCGCAATGCCGTAGGAGGTCAGAAGGTCACGGTCGATCCGGGACCAGACGTTCATGGAGTCCAGAAGCGTGCCGTCCAGGTCCAGGATCGCTCCGCTGAGGGTATTGTGTTCCATTAAAAGTCTCCTTATATAGCGAATAGTCAGATTTTCCGCACAAGGCTCCCCTTAGTAAGGGGAGCTGTCGGCACGAAGTGACGACTGAGGGGATTGTAAAAAGCACGCAAAATCGTAAGTTTTCTCGCATCTTACAATCCCCTCCGTCACGCCTTCGGCGTGCCACCTCCCCTTATTAAGGGGAGGCTTTCAGAGGTTTTTCGACAGACTGGGCTCCTTAGTAAGAGAAACTGTCAGCGGCCGCTGACTGAGGGGATTGAGAAAGGTGCATTATGTTACTCTGAATCAATTACACGATTTACCAAAAAATCTATATAATCGCAAACTGCATTAAAATTGTGATTTATTTCATTGTTGGGGATGTGTAGTACAGTTAAACCGAATTGTTCAAGATATTTATTTCGTTCAATATCATGTTCAAAGTCATCCTCTCCAAAATGATGAGAGCCATCCAGCTCTATTATAAGTCTGGCCTTAGCACAATAGAAATCAGCAATGCATTGTCCCAGTACTTTTTGCCTTGTAAATTTTACAGGGTAATTTCTTAAAAAATCGTACCACAGATGACATTCTTCTTTTGTCATAGACTTGCGAAGCAATTGCGCTGTTGGAATCAGCTTCTTATTATATTTACGTTCCATAAGAGCGTTTTACATCTTCTCAAACCGCTTTACACCATTCGCATCGCCTGTGAAGATGGTCTTGGGGCGTGCCCATATGTCGCCGCTGTGGATGTTGCGGTATACCACCAGCTCCTCGTTGGTCTCTGTATGACGAGCCAGCATCAGAACCTCATATTCACCGCCCTTATAGTGACGATATCTTGCGCCGATCTCTACGGTTCTCTCCTGTACCGGTGCTGGAGCAGGTGCAGTCTCCGGCGCTTCCACACCATTGACAATATCATCCTCTACCAGAATCATACTCGTAAACGGCGGCATCTCAATGATGGCATTGCCATTCTCCATTCTCGCAGATGCACCCGACAGCACATCCACCAGACGGCCGCAGCTGGGCCGGAAATTCAGCCAGTAGGACTGATCATCCAGATTCAGTGCAACATATACGTTCCGTCCCTCATATTCCCTCCGGAACAGAAGCTGACGGTTCTGTACGATCACCGTCTCAAAGCCGCCGGTCCTCAGCTCCGGATAGGCCTTGTAGATCCGTCCCAGCTTCACAATGTGACGGTACAGATCACGGTCACCAGTATTCTCCAGCTCCGACAGCTCCAGACACGGACGCAGGCCATCGTCAGAATTGTTCTCGTGACGGCCCTCCACGCCATATTCACTGCCATAATAAATGGACGGAATGCCCGGCATGCCGTACATCAGCGTGTAGCACAGCTTCCGGTAGCGGGCATCGCTCAGCTTGCTGGCCAGTCTGTCCACATCGTGGTTGTCTACGAAATTGTACAGCTGGAGTCCCTTATAAATACCGCCGTTTCCGAACTGACGGTTGATGGAATAGTTGATCTCCCAGTAGTTCTTGTCGTTGTGGGAGGAGTAGATGCCCTTGTGGCACTCATAGTTGGTCACGCTATCCAGCATCTCGGGATTGGCCCAGCGGTTGTAGTCGCCGTGAATGATCTCACCCATGAGCCAGAATTCCGGATCGCGTCCCTTGCAGAAGGTACGGATCTGCTTGAAAAAGCCGAAGTCCACACAGTCCGCCGCATCAAAACGGATACCGTCAATTTTGAATTCATCCATCCAGTAGCCAACCGCATCCAGCAGGTGATTGCAGACATCCGGATTCTGGAGATTGAGCTTGACCAGATTGTAGAAGCCGTGCCAGCCCTCGTACCAGAAGGGATCGCCGCAGGGGCTGCTTCCGCCGAAGTTCAGGCCGGCAAACCAGCTGCAATAGGGCGAAGCCTGGCCCTTCTCCTGCACATCCTTGAAGGCCCAGAAATTACGGCCGACATGGTTGAATACGCCGTCCAGGATCACACGGATCCCGTTTTCGTGGAGTGTGTCACAGATCTTCTTGAAAAGCGCATTTGTGCCCAGTCTCCGGTCGATCTGCATATAGTCCGTGGTGTCGTAGCCGTGCTCGGCCGATTCAAACACCGGGCCGAAATACACAGCATCCACCTGCATTTCCTTCAGATGGGGGATCCAGTCCAGGACCTTTTCCAGACGGCACACAATATCGCCGCCGTCGTTGTATTTGGGCGCTCCGCAGAAGCCCAGGGGATAGATGTGATACATAATTGCGTTGTCATACCAATGCATAATAAAGATACCTCCGATAATAGTGTGATTCTGCGTTATTTCTGTGAGCCTTCCAGATAATAGGAAGCCTCCATATCGGCTACGCTGACCGCCAGCGCCAGGGGGAACTGCTCCAGCGCCTGTCCCACCAGCCCCTTGTCCTCATTGCCGGAAAATCCCATGTGAAACCGGATGGCAAAGGCCTCCTCCCGGCTCAGCCGCATAAAGCCGCTGATGATGTATACAGACTTTTCACCGTGGCCATAGGGCAGGCTGTCCCGGATGGTATAGTAGGGGACTTTTTCCCAGATACCCTGGGCATTTTTTGCATTCCGATAGTCTGTGGCGTAGAAATTGACCTTGCACAGATCGTGGAGCAGGGCTGTGATGGCGATGGTCTCCTCCGAGTAGTCCATGCCGTACAGCTCCCGTGTCCGGGGACGGCTGAGGTAGTCCTTCAGGCATTCGTAGACATTGAGACTGTGCTCCACAAGACCGCCTTCGTGCGCACCGTGGAAGCGGGTGCTGGACGGGGCTGTGAAAAAGTCGCTGTTTTCCGAGCAGAGCCAGGAAAGGAGCTTATCTGCGCCGGGGCGTTTGATATGTTCCTCATAGATACGGATGAATTCGTCCTTTTTTGACATAAGGGACACCGCCTTTCGTTTGGGTCAGAATGTTCTGCTTCTATTTTACCATGATTTTGTGAATATTGCAACAGGTGCGAAAAAAAAGCCGGGCGCTCCATGAGCCGGCCGGCCCGTCCTCCCGTTTTTTCTGCAAAAAAAGACTGCTACAGCCTGATGCTATAGCAGCCCTTGCGTGTTTATCGGGTGGTCGTCTCTGTGTGTGCAGCCGTTCCATTGCCATTGGGTGTGATATCATCGATGATATCCTCTGCGCCGGTCACGATATCCTCTACGGCATCCCCGGCCTCTGTCACAGCACCATCTACCACATCCCCGGCGTCGGTCAGAACCTCGTTTGCTGCACCCTCCGTGGATCGCTCGGTCATCTTCTCGGTGTGTGCTGCTTCTGTATCTGTATGCTCTGTGCTGCTCTGACTCGTTCCCGACTCGGAGTTTGCATTGTCATCCCGGCCAAAGCATCCGGTCAGACAGCTCATCATCAGCAGCGCCGCTGCGGTCAGCGGAATCCATTTTCTCATGCGGTTCACCTCATTGATTCTTCGGAATTTTGCACCCTGTGCAAGTGGGAATAGTGTGCGTTTTTCCGCCCTCTTTATTCCGGAATTTCAACTTTTCCCTTTGGTAAAATCTGCGGAAATACCGTATCTTTTCCAGTTTGGCCTGTATGTTTTCCGGAGTCTTTCCCAAGGGTTTCAACACGGTTTTCCACATCGGGTTGAAAGTAAATTACAATAAGGTTACAATTCATGCGAAATGGTAACGAAAACAGAGCCGTTTCAGGAGAAAATGTCTCTATTTTTTCATAAAATGGGCAGATGTTGCGGGATATCGGGGTTTTGACTTTCCACAGACTGTTGAATTGCTGGTGGAAAACTCGTCTTCTGCTGTGGAATCCGGTGCAAAGGCTGTGGGAAATGTTTCTGGAGAAAATCAAAGATATGCTCTATCAGCTTAAGCAGGTATAAAAGCTTTTTGGTGATTCTCCGCAGTGCAGGCCATGGCATCAACTTAAGGTCACCGTGAAAGCCTCCCCTTAATAAGGGGAGGTGGCACTGCGAAGCAGTGACGGAGGGGATTGCGCAGTGAGATAAAAACTCCGAGTTTACGCGCTTTTCTCAATCCCCTCAGTCGTCACTTCGTGCCGACAGCTCCCCTTACTAAGGGGAGCCCTAAGCGGAAATTTCTTAAAAACAGACTTTTTCGACAGACTGCTGTCAGTCAGGCTGACCGCTCCCCCTCCCGTATACTATTATAATATACGCCGGACTGGAAGTCAAATTCCGACAAATCGATGCTTCTTTTTTTGTGCATAGTGACAAAAATCAGAAAACCCCTTGACATTCTGGAGAGGGTGTGCTAAATTAATATTAGCACTCCGAGAGGATGAGTGCTAACACTTAAAAAGCGAATCTGCCAGAATGGAGGGAAACCCGTGGACGCACGTAAGCTGAAGATCCTGGCCGCCGTAGTAGACACCTATGTATGCACTGGCGAGCCGGTCGGCTCAAAAACCATATCCAAGCTGCCGGGAATCGGCGTATCGGCCGCCACGGTGCGCAACGACATGGCGATACTGGAGGAGCTGGGCTACCTCGAACAGCCCCATACCTCCGCCGGACGAATTCCCACCTTCAGCGGATACCGGCTGTATATCGAAAAGGTGCTGGGCCAGACAGAGCTTTCCGAGGAGGAACGTCTCCGGCTGGATGCCATGCTGGGCGCACAGGAGAATATGACGGAGGAGCTTCTGCTCCAGAGCGCATCCACTGCGCTGGCTGAGATCACTCAGTGTGCTACAGTGGTCTCCAACTTCGCCCCGAAATATTCAGTTATTTCCAAGGTGGAGGTCATCCCCACCGGAAAGCGGCTCTATGTGGTGCTGCTGATCACCTCCAACGGCAAGATCAAAAATAAGGCCTGCCGCATGGAATTTGACCTGACTCAGGAGCATATGGACTTTTTCAGAAGGTTTATGGAAGAGAATCTGGAGGGCGTGTCCGTATCGGAGCTTTCTGAGGAACGGCTGGAGCAGCTGGTCACCGCCGTGGGAACCTATATGATGGCCCTGTCTCCCCTGGTGCAGGGTATATGCGAAATGTCACGGGATCTGCAGCAGAATGAGGTCTATGTGACCGGCGAGCAGAATCTCCTGACCTACCGGGATCTGGACAAGGGAGAGATCGTGCGGTTCATTTCTCACAAGAATGAGCTGCGGGATCTGCTGGATGACAGTATGAGCGGCATTCAGGTGCTGTTCGGCCAGGAGGGTGACAATTTTGTCATCGGCAATTCCAGTATGATCGTGTCCAGGTACCAGAAGGGCGGAAAGACCGCCGGCTCTCTGGGCATTATCGGCCCGGTGCGGCTCAATTATGCAAAGATCATACCTTATATAGAATATTTTACAGAAAAGCTCACCCGGTTTATATCGGAACAGAGCGACGAAGGAAAGGAAGAGGATAAGACATGACGGATGAAGAGCTGAAGGATCTGATGCAGGAGGATGCATCAGAAGCAGAGACCGTCCCAGAGGAGGAGACGGACGATGCACTCCAGGAAAGCGAAGAGGACGACAAGAGCATGAGAAAGAAGGAACTGAAGGCGGCGCTGGAGCAGAAGGAAAAGGAGCTGGCCGAGCAGAAGGATCAGCACCTGCGGCTCATGGCGGAGTACCAGAACTACCGCAACCGCACTACGGAGGAGAAGAAGAAGATCTATGGGGATGCCAAGGCAGACTGTATCCGGGAGCTGCTGGATGTAGCCGATACCTTTGACAGAGCCATGGAGGCCGAGTGTGCCGATGAAACCTATAAAAAGGGCGTGGAGCTGACCTACGGAAAGTTCCAGAAGGCACTGGAAAAGCTGGGGATCACAGCATTTTCTCCCCTGGGCGAGGAATTCGACCCGAACCTGCACAATGCCATCCGGCAGGTGGAGGACGGCGATTTTGAAGAAAACACCGTCTGTGAGGTTTACCAGAAGGGCTATGTTCTGGGAGACCGGCTCATCCGCCCGGCTGTAGTGGCTGTGAAGGCATAAAAATGCAAGCAAAAAAATCAATATAAACAAACAATCTGAAAGGAAGAGATTTATTATGGGAAAGATTATTGGTATTGACCTGGGAACGACAAACTCCTGCGTAGCAGTAATGGAGGGCGGCTCGGCCGTTGTGATCACAAATGCGGAGGGCGCAAGAACGACTCCGTCTGTTGTCGGCTTCTCCAAGACCGGTGAGAGACTGGTAGGCCAGATCGCAAAGCGTCAGGCTGTGGCCAATCCGGATAAGACCGTTTCCTCCATCAAGCGTCACATGGGTGAGGACTACAAGGTAGACATCGATGGAAAGAAGTATACACCGCAGGAAATTTCTGCTATGATCCTTCAGAAGCTCAAGACCGATGCAGAGGCTTATCTGGGCCAGCCGGTCACCGAGGCGGTCATCACCGTTCCGGCTTACTTTACGGATGCACAGCGTCAGGCTACCAAGGATGCCGGCCAGATCGCAGGTCTGAATGTCCGCAGAATCATCAACGAGCCGACCGCTGCGGCCCTGTCCTATGGTATCGACAAGGAAGGCGACCAGAAGGTTATGGTATATGACCTGGGCGGCGGTACTTTCGATGTATCCATCATTGAGATGGGCGACGGCGTTCAGCAGGTTCTGGCTACCGCCGGCAACAACCGTCTGGGCGGCGATGACTTCGACCAGAGAATCATCGACTGGATGATCAAGGAATTCAAGGCACAGGAGGGCTTTGACCTCAGCGGCGACAAGACTGCTATGCAGCGTCTGAAGGCTGAGGCTGAAAAGGCCAAGATCGAGCTGTCCTCTACAACAACAACAGAGATCAGCATTCCGTTTGTTGCAGTGGATTCTAACAGCACGCCCCTTCACCTGAACATGACCCTGACTGTAGCCAAGTTCAACGAGCTGACCCGTGACCTGGTAGATGCTACCATGGGCCCGGTACAGCAGGCTCTGTCCGACAGCGGCCTGTCCGCATCGGATCTGGATAAGGTTCTGATGGTCGGCGGTTCTTCCAGAATCCCGGCTGTACAGGAAGCCGTTCGCCGCAAGCTGGGCAAGGAACCGTTCAAGGGCATCAACCCGGATGAGTGTGTTGCACTGGGTGCAGCACTCCAGGGCGGCGTTCTCGGCGGCGACGTAAAGGACGGTCTGCTGCTGCTGGACGTTACACCTCTGTCTCTGGGTCTGGAGACCATGGGCGGCGTATGCACCAAGATCATTGAGAGAAATACGACCATCCCTACCAAGAAGAGCCAGATCTTCTCTACTGCTGCGGACAATCAGACCGCTGTAGACATCAACGTGCTTCAGGGTGAGCGTGAATTTGCCCGTGACAACAAGCAGCTGGGCACCTTCCGTCTGGATGGCATCGCTCCGGCCAGACGCGGCGATCCGCAGATCGAGGTGACCTTCGATATCGATGCAAACGGCATCGTTCACGTATCTGCCAAGGATCTGGGCACAGGCAAGGAGCAGAACATCTCCATCACCGCTTCCACCAACATGTCCAAGGAGGATATCGACAAGGCTGTCAAGGAAGCAGAGGCCTTTGCAGAGGAAGACAAGAAGCGCCGTGATGAGGTAGATACAAAGAATCAGGCGGAGAGTCTGGTTGGTCAGTGCGAAAGCACACTGGCTGAGCTGGGTGACAAGGTTCCGGCCGCTGACAAGAGCGATATCGAGGCCAAGATCGCAGAGCTGAAGACTGCACTGTCCGGCAGCGATACAGCCGATATCAAGGCCAAGTCTGACGCACTCCAGCAGGCGCTGTATGCAATGTCCTCCAAGATGTACCAGCAGCAGGGCGCACCGGATATGGGCAACATGGGCGGTGCAGGTCCGGATATGGGCGGCAGCACAGGTGCAGCGGATGACGGCGTAGTAGACGCAGACTTCAAGGAAGTATAAGCATAAAAAAATGCGGAAATTCCGCTGAATGATACAATCGGGACGGATCCGCACAGTTCGTCCCGTATTGTCATGTTAAGGAGTAGTGAGCATGGCTGAGGAAAAAAGAGATTATTACGAGGTGCTGGGACTGAGCAAGGGCGCTTCTGATGATGAGATCAAGAAGGCCTTCAAGACGATGGCCAGAAAGTACCATCCGGACCTGCATCCCGGCGATAAGGAAGCAGAGGAAAAGTTCAAGGAGATCAACGAGGCCTATGGTGTGCTGTCTGACCCGGAGAAGAAGTCCCGCTATGATCAGTTCGGTCATGCCGGCGTGGATCCGAATTATGGCGGCGGCGCTGGCTATGGCGGCGGCGGCTTCGGGGGCTTTGGCGATCTGAATGATATCTTTGATAATATTTTCGGCGGCTTCGGCGGCGGCACACGGCGCAGTTCGCAGAGTCCCAATGCACCCAAGCGCGGCGGCGACACCAAGGTTCGTATGACCATTGAATTCCTGGAGGCCTGCAAGGGTGTGGAAAAGACCATCACCCTCCAGCATCTGGAAAAATGCAGCCAGTGTAGCGGTACGGGTGCCGATTCCGGCAGTACCAAGACCACCTGTACGGTATGCGGCGGCAGCGGTCAGAGAGTAGAGCGGAGACAGTCCCTGTTCGGCACGATGGAGACCATGGTCACCTGTAATGCCTGCGGCGGCAAGGGTGAGATGATCAAGAATCCGTGCAGCAAGTGCAAGGGCGCAGGCCGCAGCCGCACCACCAGCAGCTTTGAGGTCAAGATCCCGGCTGGTATCGATGATGGTCAGACTATGCGTCTCACGGGCAAGGGCGATGCCGGACTCAACGGCGGCCCCAGCGGAGATGCCTATCTGACGATCCAGGTGAAGGATCATCCCCTGTTCCAGCGGGACGGCTGTGATATTTACTGTGAAGTGCCGATTACTTATGCACAGGCGGCGCTGGGTGCGGAGATCACCGTGCCCACCATCGACGGCAATGTGGCCTATACCATTGCGGAGGGTACACAGAGCGGCACGAAGTTCCGTCTGCGGGGCAAGGGTGTGAAGGTGCTCAACCGTGAGCAGAGGGGTGACCAGTATGTAACGGTGGCCGTGGAAGTCCCCAAGAAGCTCAGCAAGAAGCAGAGAGAGCTGCTGAAGGAATTTGACGAATCCCTGGATGAGAAGAACAATGCCAAGCAGGCTGGATTCTTTGATAAGCTGAAAAAATTATTTGATTAACAAGCGGAAGAGCTGCTGCGTTTTTATTTGCAGCGGCTCTTAGTTTGTCGAAAAACCTTTGAAAGCCTCCCCTTAATAAGGGGAGGTGGCACGCCGAAGGCGTGACGGAGGGGATTGTAAGGCATGAGAAAACTTACGATTTTGCGTGCTTTTTCAATCCCCTCAGTCGTCACTTCGTGCCGACAGCTCCCCTTGCTAAGGGGAGCCTTGTGCGGAAAATCTGACTTTTTCGACAAGCTGAGAGCTGCTGCGTTTTTATTCGCGGCAGCTCTTTTATCGTTTCCACCCTGAAAAATGAAGCTGTACTTTACATCGTTCCCATTCTGTGATATAATGCAAAAAAATAAATCAGAAAGGAATGCCGCAGCATTATGCGAAATACAAGAAATATCACAAAAACCGCCCTTTTTACAGCGGTCCTCTGCGTGAGCAGCCTTCTCTCCATCCCCCTCCCCTCCGGAATGCCCCTGACCCTCCAGACCTTCGCTGTGGCGCTGGCCGGATTTGTCCTCGGCTGGAGGGAGGCCGCCGCTTCTGTGGGCGTCTATCTCACCCTCGGTGCGGTGGGACTCCCCGTGTTTTCCGGCTTCTCCAGCGGATTTGCACGGCTTTTCGGACTCACCGGCGGCTATCTCTGGGGCTTTTTGTTCCTGGCGGCCGCCTGCGGAGCAGTACCCCGCACCAAACGGCTTCTCTCCATAGGAACGGCCCTCCTTGGACTGGCCCTCTGCCATCTCCTGGGGACTGCACAGTTTGCGCTTGTTTCCGGAGCATCCCCGGCGGCGGCCTTTCTTATGGCCTCTGCGCCCTATATGATAAAGGATGTGCTTTCCGTTCTGGGGGCGTTCCTTCTGGCGGCTGTTCTGGAAAAGTCCCTCCGGAGAGCGTGATTTCCCGGGATATTGGAAGAAATGCACAAAGGAAAATCTTCAAATTTGTGCGTTTTGCAGTTTTCACAAAAGTGCTGAACGTTTTACAAAAACGATTATTGACAATATGCAAAAAGCGTGTTACAATAAAAGAACATGAGGAATCAACACACATACGCACATACGCATACAAACAAAACCAATCATTTAAGGAGATGGAACGCAATGAACATTTTCAAGAAGGCCGTTTCGGCTCTCACAGCGGCTGCGGTTATGGCAACAGCTGCTGCTTCCCTGAGCACCAATGTTTTCACAGCGGACGCTGCTATGTCAGCCGTTGAGCTGGTTGAGGACATGGGTCTGGGTTGGAACTTGGGTAATGCACTCGATTCCGTAAATACCTGGGACAACCCGCTGACACCGGAAAAGAGCGAAACCGGATGGGGCAACCCGGTTACAACCAAGGCAATGATTACAGAAATCGAGAAGACAGGCTTCAATACCGTACGTATTCCTGTTACCTGGAGCCAGTGGACTGACGGCAGCGGCAACATCGATACTACATGGCTTGCAAGAGTCAAGGAGGTTGTTGACTATGTAGTCAGCAGCGATATGTATGCCATCATCGACATCCACCACGACGGTTCAGACGGCGTTGAAGATAACTGGCTGACTGGCGGTACTTCCCAGCAGGCAAAGTATACTGCAATGTGGAAGCAGATCTCCAACTATTTCGCTGACTATGGTCAGGAACTGGTATTTGAGTCTATGAACGAGGTTAAGATCTCTGATGATCAGATCAATACCCTGAACCAGGCCTTTGTTGATACCGTACGTGCAACCGGCGGCAACAATGCAAACCGTCTGCTGCTCGTTCCGGCTTATGACAACAATACAGCAAAGCTGCTGTCCAGCGCTTTCCAGTTGCCGACAGACTCTGCAAACATGATCGCAGTATCCTGTCACTACTATGAGCCGCCTACCTTCTGTGTAGCTGAGCTGGATTCCACATGGGGCTATGATGCAGATTGGGGTACAAATACAGATATGACCACTGCCAAGAGTGACTTTGACGCTCTCAAGTCAAAGTTTGTTGACAACGGTGTTCCGGTAATCATCGGTGAGTATGGTGTTGTTACAAACGAAGGCAAGGATACACAGTCCATCTATAACTTCCTCAAGTATGTTGCAAGTACTACATACAACATGGAGGGCATCTGTCCGGTAGTATGGGATGACGGCGACAGCGGCTCTATCGAGCTGTTCGAGCGTTCTACTCTCAAGTGGTATGATGCCAATATCCAGAACATCTTCAAGGAAGTTGCAGCCGGCGGTACGATCGATAAAAATCTGACAGACCGTATTACTATGACAGCTGCTGAGATGGAAACAGTAAATGCAGAAACAGGCGCAACAGAGTTGGTTATCGACCTGAAGCCGTACAAGGAAATGGGTCTGAATGCAACAACTGTAGTTGTTGACTACTCCCTCACTTCTGCAAAGAATTCCGCAGAATTCAGCGGCGGTCTGGTTACCAGCTTCAACGTAGTTAACGCAAACGGTGAGACACAGTGGTGTTTCCTTCAGAATAGTGTAGGCGGTGCTGATACTTCCTCTACATTTGAGATTCCGCAGGAGGAGCATACCTATACCATCAACGAGGAAGAAGGTCAGTATGTAACCGGTACATTCGATATGGACTATCTGAAGTTCGAGAACTGGTGGACATGGTCTGCGGCTACAGGTGATACTGTAACTCTTGATATCAAGTCTGCTACCGTTATCTTTGATAACGAATTCTATACAGACGATGTTCCGGATGTAACAGAGACCACTCCGGCTGAGACAACCACTACAACTGCTGAGCCGGTTACTACCACCCAGCCGGCTGATACAACAACCGAGAGCGGCGAGGATACAACAGCTACTACAACTGGCACAACCGAGGCTGTAGATCCGTCTGAGGTCGTAGGTAACGTATGGCTGGCCGGTCAGGCTGGCGGCGTAGGCTTCTGGGCTGCGGATGATGCAGGTCAGGTTCCGGCAGCTATTACAGGCAACGGCCAGTATACAGCCTCCTGGGAGGTTCAGAGTGATGGTACAGACAACATTGAGTGTCTGATCCTCCAGTCTGACTTCAATATCTATGCATATGCGCCCGAGGGCACAACAGACCCGCTGAATGAGTGCAGCGTGAAGCTGACAGTAGACAAGGTCACACTGGATGGTGTTGAGGTTGAATATACAGGCCCGACAGACGGCTGTGTTACAACCGGTGATGACGGTGTAAGCATGCGTGTGAACATCCTGAACACATGGGGAAATGCAAATATCAAGGATATCGTTGGATCCGGCGTTTCTCTGACAGATGTGATGGAAGTAACCTTTACTGTATCTGGTCTGCCGGAAGATCCGGATGTAAGCGAGACAGAGACTACAACATCAACAACACCGGCTGAGAGCAGCGTTACAACGACAACAGAGACAGTTACATCTACAGAACCGGTTGATCCGGCTGAGGTCGTAGGTAACGTATGGCTGGCCGGTCAGGCTGGCGGCGTAGGCTTCTGGGCTGCGGATGATGCAGGTCAGGTTCCGGCAGCTATTACAGGCAACGGCCAGTATACAGCCTCC
>JAFUQX010000009.1 GCA_017472145.1 Ruminococcus sp.
ACGGAGATGGAATATGGATGGAAATCTCCGATTTTACTTTGTTTTTCCGATGTTTTCAAGAATTTACGCCTGATTCCTATCTTTATTTGAAACTTTAACCCCGATTCCACAATCAGAATCGGGGTTTTTGGACAGACTGAGCTCCCCTTGCTAAGGGGAGCCTTGTGCGGAAAATCTGACTTTTTCGACAAGCTAAGGCCGTGCTGATAAATGCAGCACGGCCTTTCTGTATTATAGCATGGGAGACAATGCTCTTACCACTGCACGAATGGCCAGGATGAAGCGCACCGGAATGTAGTTGATCTCCTGTTCATAGGCAAAAGGGCAGCTCCATCCATACGATGAAACTGCCTGCTATTGCACTTTTTACTTCTTGGCGGCCTCGATACGAGCCTGTGCCTCTGCTCTGCGCTTTTCTGCTTCGGCAATCTGTGCATCGCGCTCGGCCTGCATTTTTGCTTTCATGAATTCGGGATTGCTCATCGCCTTGGCTTCCTCCCACTGAGCCTTGGATTCGGCCTTGACTGCGGCAAAATTGGCCTTATCCACCTCGTGCTGAGCCTTAGCGCTTTCCTTCATGTCTGCAAAGGCCTTCTTGAAAAAATCTCCCATGATAATTACTCCTTTTCTGCTGGTTTGTGTTTTTGGCTTACTGACGGCTCACGAGTTTCTCGCTGAGCCTCAGAATTTCACCCGTTCGTGTATCTTTATTATATACGGTCCTTGTTTGTAAGTTGTTTGAATAACGTTTGAGAATTATTAAAATCGAAAAATTTCTAACGAAAAGTCAAAAGAAGGACAGCACAAAAAGAGCTGATGCAACACATAAGTCTGCATCAGCCCGTTTTTATCCTATTCATTGATACTGAATATACCCTTGAAATTCAATCTCTCGATTTCAGGATCACACAGATCTTTTCTTTCAGCTCCGCATCTTGAAGATAGGCCGGATCAAGCACAAGTACATCTATCGTACAGTCCGACTTCATACCCACGGACCAGGACGGATGGAATTCCTTGGGCTGCACTGAATAGGATCTCAAGCAGCCAGCACCTTCAAGCAGCTTCATTACTTCCACTACACGTCCATCGGGATGCTCCATCTCCTCCCTGGCCTGCTCATAAAAATCATACCAATCATAGCCGTAATCGATTTCTTTGTCTTCACCTGAATCGCTGTATACATTCTCCGGCAATAAGCCATTCTGCTGAAAATGCTCGCAAAGAAAATAGGCTGCATCGCGTTCATCATCCGTGCGATTTTTGATGATGACAGCATGCTCCGGCAGAATCAGCTCCTCCGGCAGAAGGCGATATGCAGGCCTGCTCCGCACATCAAACAGCCATTCTCCATAAACATACAGCTGCTGAACAAAGGAATACCGCTTCAGTGTGAAAAGCTTATCAGCCAAATTACGGGAAAAACATTCCTCGATTTGCGGCCGGGTAACAGCCAGTCCATTCTGAACAAAGAAATCAATAAAACCCGGCTCGTTCCGGACTGCTTCAATCAACGCATTATATTCCTCGATCTCTGCTTTCAAAGCAATACGAACAGGATCATTTTCTTTTCGTGTATAAATCGCCCAGGCCTTGCAGTCCTGATCAAACGGGGCTGGTTCTTCAATGAGCCGAAGTCCGTACGGCTTCGGGATCTGTGCAGACCCACACTTTTCTGCAAGGACGGGAATCGTACCGTGGTACATAGTATTACCTCCTAAATCAGCAAGCGTTTTACATGCTCGCTTTTCATTTTTAATTGAGTCCTGAAACATAAATGAACAGCGTTCAGTTAGCGCTGGATAACAATCTGATTGTACACGAAAATCACATAAAAGTCAATAGAACATGCGATTTTGCTTCTGAAAATGTCTGCATGTCCTTCAAATGGCTCCCCACCTCTTCCTCAATTTACAGAAGGGCCGCTGCAAGTTGACTTTTGCAGCGGCCCTTCTGTTTTTATGATGAAATGAATATCTGCTTATTTCAACGCTTCCATAACCTCTGCTCTGTACGGAATAGACTGAACAGCACCCGGTCGTGTCACTGCAATAGAGGAGGCCTTGGAGCACATCTTCAGAACCTCCGGAATCGCCAGGCCATCCATCAGGCCAGCCAGGAAATAGCCTGTAAAGGTATCCCCGGCCGCTGTAGTATCCACCGCCTTTACCGGGAAAATCGGCTGTGCGTAACGCTCATCCTTATAGGCATATACTGCACCATCCTTCCCCAGTGTCAGAACGATTTTTGCTTCCGGATACAGCTCCTGAAGCTTGTTCAGAATGGTATCAGGATCCTTTTCTCCGGTCACCTGCTCGCCCTCCACCTCATTCAGAAGGAAAATGCTGATTTTCTTCAGATCACATTCCATCAGCTTTTCGTTGAAGGGAGACGGATTCAGCGCAATCTGCATGCCCTTCTCATAAGCCTTATCAATGATGTAAGGAAGCAGATTTACCTCGTTCTGCAAAAGCAGAATATCGTCCTTCTCGAAATGAGACAGAACCTCGTCCACGAATTCCTCTGTCAGGCAATGATTTGCACCGCCATAAAGCAGAATACAGTTCTGTGCATTCTTATCCACCTGAATAATAGTGTGGCCGGTCTTTTCATCAATCTTCCGGATATAGTCGGAATTCACGCCATATTCCGCACAAGCCTCCAGGAACATGTCACCATCGCTGCCGATGAGACCGCAGTGGTAAACCTCTGCTCCAGCCTTGGCCAGAGCCATTGACTGGTTGATGCCCTTTCCGCCCAGGAACACATTCATTCCGCTCGTTGTCTGGGTCTCCCCCGGCTGCACGATATGATCTACACTGTATACATGGTCAATATTCATCGAACCGATCGTTAAAACTTTCATGTGTGTTTCCTCCATTATCTGAAATGTCCTGCCCCGCAAATGCAGAGCAGGACATCTCGACTGCTTATGTGATTGAATGATTAGCCTGCATTTTCAGCAGTAATCAGTGTAACCTCAACCGGAATGGACTTCTCGACAGTCTCACCGTTCATCAGTCTGATTGCAGTATCAACAGCAGTTGCACCAATCAGATCCGGCTGCTGTGCGATGGTCGCACCCATCTTGCCCTCCTTAATGGAGGCAATTGCATCGTCTGTCGCATCGAAGCCGACTACCAGAATATTCTTACGGGATGCAGAAATCGCTTCCATTGCACCCAGTGCCATTTCGTCATTTGCAGCAAATACAGCCTGAATATCACTGTTGGCCTGGAGCATATTCTCCATAACGGTCATGCCCTTTGTACGGTCAAAGTCAGCCGGCTGGCTGGCTACAACATCCAGCTTCTCATCAGCGATATTGTGGAAGCCTGTACCTCTGTCAATTGCAGCAGACGCACCGCTTGTACCCTGAAGCTCAGCAACCTTAGCGCCTTCACCTATCATATCTACAATATACTGAGTAGCCAGCTCTGCACCCAGAACATTATCAGATGCGATCTGACAATCGATCTCAACGCCATTTACAACACGGTCGGCTGAAATCACCTTAACACCCTTGTTTACAGCATCCTGCACAACAGAGGATACGGTGTCGGAATCTACCGGGTTTACGATCAGAACGCTTACATTCTTAGAAACCAGATCCTCAATGTCGCTTACCTGCTTGGAAGCATCGTCGCCGGCATCAACAACAACAAGCTGAACGCCTGCTTCGTCCGCAGCAGCCTGTGCACCTTCAACCAGTGTAACGAAGAACGGGTTATTCTGTGTGGAAACGGACAGACCAATGGCTCCGCTGCCCTGATAATCAGCTGCTCCCCCATTATCCTCACCATCGATGGTAATCAGATCGCAGGCTGCAAAGCAGAACAATGTCATTACGCTCAGTAACAGCGCAAATAATTTTCTCATGGATTTCATGGAAATACCCTCCTATGTTGGTTCAATTTGTAGTCAGATAGATTGTAATGCTTATCGCTTTCGGTCGGACAGTACCGCTACCAGAATTACAACAGCCTTGATTACATCCTGGTAATATGTAGATACCTCCAGCAGATTCATACCGTTGTTCAGAACAGCGATAATCAGAACACCTGCGATGGTACCGGTAATCTTACCGCGGCCGCCGCTCATGGATGTGCCACCCAATGCTACAGCTGCGATCGCATCCAGCTCATAGCCATCACCCAGTGTAGGCTGTGCAGAATCCAGACGGGAAATCAGAATCAGACCTGTCAGAGCAGACATAAAGCCAGAGATTGCATAAACAATGATCTTGGTCTTTGTGATGTTTACGCCCACCAGCTTGGCACACTTTGCGTTGCTGCCGGTTGCATAAACCTTACGGCCAAAGGTCGTCTTGTTTAATACGAAGAAGAATACAACCAGTGCAAAGATCAGCAGGATCGCCGGGATCGGAATGCCGCAGAAGTTACCCTTACCAACGAGCTTGAATGCGAATTCGTTGCCGCTGCTTGCAATATTGTCAGCCAGACGGGAAATAGGCTTACCATCGGTAATGATCATAGCCAGACCTCTGTAAGCAGTCATGGTAACCAACGTTGCAATAAACGGCTGAAGACGGCCCTTGGTAACCAGCAGACCGCTGACTGCGCCCAGCAATGTGCCGGCTACAAGCGCAACAAGCATGGCAAGGATCGCAGGACATCCCTTCATAATCAGCTCGGCGCAGATAACTGCACTCAGAGCCAGGGTAGAACCTACAGAAAGATCGATACCGTCTGAAAGAATTACGCAGGTCATGCCGAACGCAATCAAACCATTAAATGTGGCCTGTCTCAGAAGGTTCAGAAAGTTACCGGCCGTTCTGAATTCGGGGCTGATGATACTGATCACAACGACCAGCAGTACCAGCGCAATAAATGCGGCGTATTCGCCTATGTATGAAGTCCAACTCTTTTTGTTCAGTGTTGTAGCAGCTGTGTTTCCCATTACAAAGTACCTCCTGTAGCTAATGTCATTACCTTTTCCTGATCGGCCTCTGCGGCATCAATAATGCCGGTTATATGTCCTTCACGGACTACCATGATCCTGTCACTCATTCCCAGCACCTCGGGAAGCTCAGAGGATACCATGATCACAGCAACGCCCTTTGCAGCCAGATCGTTGATTACACTGTAAATTTCCTTCTTTGCGCCGATATCCACGCCTCGTGTCGGCTCGTCCAGAATCAGGATCTTCGGATCTGTATATACCCATTTTGCAAATACAACCTTCTGCTGATTACCGCCGGAAAGATTGCCGCATTCATGATCCGGTCCGAAGCACTTGATACGGAATTCTGTGATACCCTTATTGGCAAGCTCCTTTTCCTTTGAGCCGGAAATCACAGACTTGCTCGAAATTTTTCCGAGGTTTGCAAGGGAAATATTATCGGAAATACTTTTTTCCAGAAGCAGGCCCTCGGTCTTTCTGTCCTCCGTGATAAAGCCGATGCCGGCCTTGATCGCATCCCGTGCATTTCTGATCTTCACTTCATTTCCTTCAATGAAAACCTTACCGCTTTCAAAGGGAAGATTGCCGAAGATCGCCTGCATGATTTCCGTACGTCCTGCACCCATCAGACCAGACACGCCCAGAACCTCGCCGGCCTTTACGCTGAAGCTCACATTTTCAAAAGTCTTTTCCTTGGTAAGGCCCTCTACACGGAGCATTTCCTTACCGATCTTAACACCCTCACGCTTGGGGAATCTTTCACCGATCTCACGTCCGATCATCATACGAACGATGTCGTCCATGTTGATGTCCTTGATGTATTCCGTACCAACATAAGTACCGTCACGCAGAACCGTGATTCTGTCACAAAGCTCAAAAATTTCTTCCATACGATGGGAAATATAGACAATAGAAACGCCCTTTTCACGCAGGCTCTTGATCAGCTTGAAAAGGCCCTCTGTTTCACTCTGCGTCAGGGCCGCTGTAGGCTCGTCCATAATCAGCACCTTTGCATCCACCATCAGAGCCTTACAGATCTCCACCATCTGCTGCTGGCCTACGGACAAATCAGACATTACTGCGTTAATGGGAATGTTTACGCCCATCTTGTCCATGACTTCCTGCGCCTTCCTGCGCATGGCCTTTCTGTCACAAATGCCGAACTTCTTGGTGATCTCCTTGCCCATGAACAGGTTTTCCTCCACGGTCAGGTCAAAGAGTACATTCAGCTCCTGATAAATGAAAACGATACCAGCCTTTTCTGCCTCCTGAGGTGTCTTGTAAACTACCTCTTTTCCATCTACCAGAACCGTACCGGCATCTCTTGTGTACACGCCTGTCAGAATCTTCATCAGCGTCGATTTACCTGCACCATTTTCGCCCATCAGTGCATGAACCTCGCCGTCCTTCAGGACAAATCCGGCATTTTTCAGAACCTGATTTGAGCCAAAGGCCTTGTTGATTCCTTTCATTTCAATATTCATATTTTCACGACTCCTTTATTTATGAAAATATACAGCCAGACTGCAAAATAATATTTGCATAGGGGGTTGTCTCACCTGTCCGGATTACCGCCTTGCAGTCCCTCGTCTTTGCCTTCAGCTCTGTATGGCTGACATACTCGACCTCGATATCCTGGCCATCAAAAAGGGCTTCAATCTGCTGGAGGACTTCAGGGTTTTGTACTTTGATCTCCTCCGCCAGGATAATCTTCTCGATCTTCATATCCTGGGCCACAATCTCAAGAGTCTGCATAAACGTGGGAATTCCGAACGCAAGGGCCAGATCGATTCGTTCCGTCTCATCGGGAATCGGCAGTCCGCAGTCTCCCACAGCGATACGGTCCGTATGTCCCATATAGGACAACACCCTTGAAATGTCACTGTTCAGCATTCCTGCTTTCTTCATGGTTTCTTACCTCCTTCTCAAGCGTTTCGTCACGCTCAAACACATGTATAATTATACCATACGTATCTACCATTGTCAACCTTTTTTGTGCATTTTAGATATGTATTTTTTTGGCAACATATACGTATGATCCGTAAAGCTGTGCACTGCAAATCCCAGCAGCTCCCGGATTTTCCTGTGAAATAATTTGAATCGCCTCTTGAAAACATAGTAAACCTATGGTATAATAGGATATAACGTTTTTTCAGAAAGGAGTTTATCACAAATGAAAATCTCAACAAAAGGCAGATATGCACTGCGAATGCTTCTTGAGCTTGCTCTGCATCAGCAGGACGGGTATGTGGCACTCAAGGATATTGCTGAGCGTCAGTCAATTTCCAAAAAATATCTGGAGCAGATCGTACCGCTTCTGAGCCGGGCCGGACTGCTGAAAACAAACCGCGGCTATCAGGGCGGATATATGCTGGCCAGAAGCCCGGAAAGCTATACTGTCGGCGAAATTCTCAGAGTCACAGAAGGAAGTCTTGCACCCATCCCCTGTCTGGAGCATGAAAAAAATGAGTGTCTCAGAGCGGACCAGTGCATGACACTGTATATCTGGGAGGGCCTGCATAAAACCATCACTGCGTATGTTGACAGTATTACACTTCAGGATATAATGGACCATAATGCAGACAGCACTGGAAATGACTACTGCATATAAACACTGCCCCTGATTGCAGAAGGGATGCAGATGGCGATAGCTGCAAGCTGCATCTCCTGCTTTCTCCTGCCTTATTGTATAACGCTGCATTTTTTCGCTTGCTATGCAAGCTTATTTGTGATATATAACAAAAAAGCACGTCATATAAACAAGGAGGAATTCAAATGCAATCGTTTCAACTGAAAAAATCATTTCCCTATGCACCTCGCTTCTGATGATATCGGGCAGTATCCCGTCTGTACTGTCCTCTGCAGCTGAGGAAAAGGCTGAGCTGCTGTATGGTGATATTACGCTTGACGGCAGTCTGACAACAGAAGACGCCGCTCTGCTGCAAGACCATCTGCTTTGCAAAAATGCGCTTTCCGAAGAACAGCTCCAGACAACCGACATCATTCAGGACGATTCTGTAAACGTCTTTGACCTGGCCCGTCTGAAGCAGCTTCTGATGAATCCGGATAAGCCACTGGATGAAACCATAGAACTGAACGGGAACACATATACACTATCCCTGTTCGATGATTTCAGCGGCGACACACTCGATGATACCATCTGGTCTCCCTGCCCCGAATGGGAACGTTCAGATGCCGGCGCTTATTGGGATAATGACCGTATATCCCTTGACGGAAACGGCAATCTTGTGCTGAGCGTGGATAAGGATGAGGAGAATAACCGCTACAGCTCCGGCGCTGTACGTACCAAAGAAAAATTTCAGCAGACCTACGGCTATTTTGAGACCCGCTGCAAGCTTCAGGATATTGAGGGCTTCTGGAGTGCCTTCTGGCTTATGGGCGATACAGTGCTGAATGTGGACGGCAGCGGTGAGGATGGTACAGAAATCGATATCATGGAATCTGCTTATCTTTCAGAAAGCTGCATCAGACAAGCCCTCCATTACGACGGCTATGGAGAGGCCCACCAGAACACCAGCATCAAATATCAGATGGACGGTCTGTATGAAGGCTATCACACCTACGGCCTGGAATGGACACCCGAGGAATATATCTTCTATGTAGATGGTACAGAGACCTGGCGTACAAGCTATGGCGGCGTATGCAGGAATCCGCTGTATCTCAAGCTTTCCACAGAAGTAGGCACATGGGCTGGCACGCTGAACGAAAACGATCTGCCTGGTGAATTTCTGGTCGATTATGTTAAGGTCTATGCATGCGAAGACTTCCAGACGGAAGAAAATGAAAATCTTCTGCCCTCCATAGAAAACTGGACACATTATGTAAATGCAGGCCGTGCAGAACTGACCATGGATGAAGCCAATCAGGAAATTCGTGCAGCTGTCAGTGAAGCCGGCACAATAGCATGGGATATTCAGGCTCAGGCCAGAAATCTTCCGCTGGTAAACGGTCAGATCTATCAGGTGCAGTTTGACGCATCCTGTACCACGCCCACTATAACGGATGTGGGACTTCTGCGGCAGGACGGTGAGGATTATCCTGCGGCCTGGTCTTATAGTGTGGAGCTGACGGAGGAAATGCAGACCTTCACCTATACCTTTACCATGCGAAAGGAAACCATGTCCGACTGGTTCCTGTACCTGAATTTTGGAAGCAGCACAGGCGACTACACATTCCGCAATCTGAAACTGACAGAGCTTGGAACCAATCTGATCCCTGAGGTTTCCGCATGGACTCATTACGCCTCAACCGGAACGGCGACCTTTAGCCCGAACGCGGATATTCATGCACTGAACACAAGTGTTACTGAAACAGGCACCTATGAATGGGATATCCAGGCCCAGGCCCACGGCGCTTCATTGGAGCAGGGAAAGAAATATGAGCTGACCTTTGAAGCCTCCTGCACAGAGGAAAATATCCTTCCCTTTGGATTCTGCCGGAATGACAACGGCTCCTATCCCTGCTGCTACGCATCCGCTGCAAAGCTGACACCAGAGCTGAATCGCTATCGTTTCACCTTCAATATGAGTGGTGAGACTCAATCTGACTGGTATCTCTTTTTCAACTATGCCATGGGCTGCGGTGACTATTTCCTTCAAAATGTGGCTTTGCGTGAAATCGGGACTGCGGATATCAAGCCAGAATCGGATATGCCATACAGTTATACCGTTTCAGAGCTTTGCTGCGAACGTGACGGCAAAAACATCTATGGTCTTGCCTATGTCCCCGATACAGCTGAAAAAGTACCCCTTGTAATCCTGTCTCATGAGCTGAACAACACACACGAAACTATGAAGGCTTATGCCGAAGCTCTGGCTGGCAACGGCTATGCAGCGTACATCTATGATTTCTGCGGCGGCAGCGCATCCAGCAAGAGCGATGGCGCGACAACAGAAATGTCTGTTATGACAGAGAAGGCGGATCTGGAGGCTGTACTGACGACGGCAAAGACATGGAGCTTTGTGGACACAAATCGGATCCTGCTTCTCGGCGGAAGTCAGGGCGGTGTGGTGACCTCACTGGCCGCAGCCGACCATGCAGATGAGATCGCTGGTACGATACTGCTGTACCCGGCCTACAGCATATTTGACATCATTCATGAACGGTTTTCAGAGCTTTCGGAAGTGCCGGATACCTTTGTCTGGAATGGCTGGCTGGATGTAGGCCGATGCTATGCTGCTGATATCTGGGAAACAGACCCTTACAGTGAAATCAGTGCATATACCAAGCCCGTTCTGATTCTTCACAGTACACAGGATGCAGTCATGGATATTTCCTATTCAGAGCGGGCCGCTCAGGTGTATGAAAACGCAGAGCTTCAGATGATCACCGACGGCGGACATATTTTCTATGATGAGCCGCTGGATGAAGCGATCGCCTGCGTGCTTGAATTTGCAGACAGCATTGTATAATAAAGTGCTCTGTCAAAAGAGCAGGACTTATCAGCGAAATAAGAGATAACGACACCCCACAGGGCTTGCAGACTGGTTTGGTCTGCTTGCCTTGTGGGGTGTTTTTTGTACATGTGAAAATTTTACTGTCCACGCAGTTTTTCCCTACTTCTGCAAGGGCGGAAACAGCTGCGGCATGACCAGTGGTGGGATTCAGTACACGGTCTGGGATGATCCCATGGGATCATTCACCTACGGCGCATTCAAGTTTCTTCGGGCTTTACGGCAATAGCCATCACTCCATTGATGAACTAAAAGCGAGCTGTGCTTCTTTGCTCCATCCGGTGATTCTTTGTCATAATGAAGCCGACGAGAAGGATTTCAGAAGCTCACGTTTCATAATGCATAGATCAAATACATCAAGTCTGTCATCTTCACACAGATCCCCTGCTGACCAGTCCGTAATCTCACCCGCACAAAGAAGCCATTTCTGGAGCATGACCGCATCGGCTATGGAGAAAGTCCCGTCAGCGTTCACATCACCCCGGATCATTTCACTTTGTAATAGTATGCTGTTATCAATTGCATATTGTACGCCGGTTCCGCTGTCTGCATCTATTACAAAGCCGCTTTTAATCTGATAGCCATTATCATAAGTATATCCAAGTGTACGCTCGCCAAACAACGTACTTTCACCTTCGATTCTGACAAAATACAACGCATCGCAGTCAAGAAAGGCATAATCGCCTACCTGTGTACAGGAGGCCGGAATGGTCAGCTCTGTGATGGAGCGGCAGCCGCTGAAGGCTCTTGTTTCAATGATCGCAAGATTCTGCGGGAGTGCAGCTCCTGTGAGCTTCGGACAATCATGGAAGGCATACTGCTCAATGGCATAAAGTGAGGCCGGCATATTGATCGTTTCAAGATTGATACAATGCACAAAGGCAAAACGGCTGATATGCGTAATCGTATCGGGAAGCGTAACTGAGACAAGCTTTGAGCAGTTTTCAAAGGCATACCAGTCAATAACAGTCACCGGATGCCCCTCAATCGTATCTGGAATTATAAGATGCTCTACGGTATTATCAAAGCCCGTGATGCGGATACTATCTCCCGAAATGGTATAGGTGAGATGATCAGCTGCTGTAAAATTCCAGTCAACTGCGAAAGCCGTATTCGGAGTGCTCTCCTCAGCTGCACCATTATTGACATTGGCCGGCGAAACGGTATAGCTGCTCTTTTCAGAAACATTGCCGCATACATCTATACACTCAAATTCATACACAGCGATTTCGTTCGAAAGATCGAATTCGTAGTCGATCCACACATTCTGCGTTGTATTGGAGCCGTTTCCGCCGACAGAAACGCCGGCCACCAGATAATCATACAGCTTGCCATTCTTATAGATATTTGTCTGTGCAACAGCTGTGTTATCCGTCATACCGTAGAAGGACAGCTGCAGACGCTCCGCATCCTCGGCCATGACAGTTTCTGTCCTGACCACCGCAGGCGGTGTCGGGCACTCGGTTTCGATTTCACCAGTCCTGAGATATTTTACAAAATTCTCATGAAACTCCGGCATTGCATTATAGGGCGAATAATGATGCGGATAGGCAAAACAAAATAATGAATCTACATACGGTGCGGCAATTTCCAATCTATGCGAAAAATCATCCACCGTCTTTGTGCCCACATAGGAAACTCCATGCGGGCTGTTCATACGGGATGCGTCAGGGGAAACAAACATTTCTGCATTGGTTCCCAGAAGCAGCTGTGTTCCCCGGACTGCATTGGAACGATCTACAGCATTTCTGTAGGCGGCTGTCCACTCTTCAAGATGAGCAGGATCACACCCGCCGCCTCCGCAGCTGTCCTGAGGGCAAAGCATGTCGCCGTCACGGAAAGGAATACGGCTGAGCACTTCGGTGTAATATTCCGTAAATCTGTCAACATTGATGCTTGCATAGCCATATCCGAAGATATTGATATAGGGACTCAGCAGCAGCGGCATATCAGGATCAAGGGCTGTACAATTGTCAATCACTGTGGTGAACATTTCATCCAGTGCGTCCGCATATGCGTCAATTCCTGTATCGGTATCCATGTAAAGCGTATTGTAAAGCTCAGTTACAAAGTAGAAGCCATAATACGTATCCGGATACAGGGGCTTGTACATATTGTAAAGCTCTGTGGTGATCTGGTTGCAGCGTTCCATATATTCACGGTTGGCTGCTCTCCCCTCGGCCGAGGCAATATCGCTGTTCCAAGCACAGTCAAGTCCCATACCGAGATAAACCTTTATGTCATATTTGTCACAATAGTACATCAGCTTATCAATGGCGTTGTAAGCATAGTAGCCCTCCAGAAAATCCAGCTCCGAAGGATAATACACCGTCCAGCTGTCATCGGCCAGCTGATTGGCAACATCACCCATAATCAGGTATTCAATGCCGATTTCCTCCATCGCCTGCATTTCCTTATCCCACTGCTCATCGCTGTAGGTCGTATAAAGCCATGGCTGAATAAAAGTTCCGTTTACAGCTGTGATGTGCTCCGCCTTTTCTTCTGCATGTATCGGAAAAACCTGCATAAGAAAAGCTGCTAATACGAAAGCTACAGAAAACATTTTTTTGAACCTCATGTCCCTGCCTCCTTTGTTTCTACAATCAAAAACAAATCGTCTGATTCAGTATATTATGATGCAAGAAAAGCTCCTCCACATCCCTCATATTTGACGTGGGCTGCTCAAATATGGGGGATCGCTCATTTTTATACTTTTGTCCTGTACATGGGCCTTCTGTTTCAAAAAGACTGAACTGGTCTTTCATGACATCTCCCTGAACTGCTGCTTGTAAAGCTTTGCATAGGTCCCGTTCCGTTCTAAAAGCTGTTCATGCGTTCCCTGCTCAGTGATTCTGCCGTTATCCACAACGGCAATTTCATCTGCATTTTTTATAGTAGAAAGACGATGCGCAACTACAATCGTCGTTCTTCCCTCGCTCAGCTCGTCAAGGGCTTTCTGAATCTGAATTTCGGTGGCGTTATCCAGGGCACTGGTGGCTTCGTCAAGAATGAGAATCGGGGGATTTTTCAGGAATACTCGTGCAATGCACAGCCGCTGCTTCTGTCCGCCCGAAAGCCTTACACCACGCTCGCCGATTACCGTATCATAGCAGTCTTCAAGGGACATGATATAATCGTGAATGTTCGCTCTTTTTGCTGCTGCAACGATCTCTTCATCACTCGCATCAAGCCGGCCGTACAGAATATTCTCACGGATACTGGAGTTAAACAGGTAAATGTCCTGCTGAACGATACCGATATTCTTTCTGAGAGACTCCATTGTGATACTCTTCAGTGAATTCCCATCGATGAGAATATCGCCACCTGTAATTTTATAAAAATGCGGAATAAGGTGACAAAGAGTTGTTTTTCCTCCGCCGCTGGGGCCTACAAGGGCAAAGGTCTTTCCCTTTTTGATAGAAAGGCTGATGTTTCTCAGCACCTCCTTACCCTCGGCGTAGCTGCTGCTGACATTCCTGAACTCTATCTCTCCCTCAAGGCGGGAAACAGCCTCTGCGTTTTGGCTATCCGTTTCAGGCTCGGTTTCCATAATCTCCACAAAACGCTCGAAACCTGCAACACCATTCTGGAACTGCTCCATAAAGCGGATAAGAGTATTCACAGGACCGAGAAACAGGTTGATGGAAACGATAAAGGCGGAATAATCGGCAAAATTGATCTTCCCGCCGTAAAGGAACAGTCCACCTGCAATCAGCACCACAACATTGAACACATCGGTAATCATCGTTGTAACAGAGTGAAACTGTCCCATGGCCTTGTAGGCGTTCTTTCTTGCGCCCATAAACTGAGCGTTGCCCTCTTCAAACTTTTCTGTTTCCTTGTCGGAATTGGTAAACGCCTTTGTTACACGGATACCTGCAATACTGCTCTGGAGAGAACCGTTTATCTGGGCAATTGCCGCCTGACTTTCACGGAAAGCATCTCTCATTCTCTTTCTGAGCGTCAAGGAAACAAATACGAGTACAGGTACGCAGGCAAAAACGATCAGCGTCAGCCACAAATCTATGCTTGTCAGGTAAAGGAACGAAACAACGATGGTGATTCCCGTAATGAGAAAATTTTCGGGGCCATGATGTGCAAGCTCTGCAATATCGTTGAGGTCGCTGGTCATTCGTGACATGATCTTTCCCGTTTCGTTGTTGTCATAAAAGCTGAACGGGAGCTTTTCCAGGTGTCGGAACATCTCGCTTCGCATTTGTCCCTGCATACGCACACCCATCATATGCCCCTGATACTGTATAAAGTAATTCAGCAGCATACGGATAAAATACAGCACAAACAGGGATAGACCTGCAATTATAATCATGTTGTACTGTTTGTTCGGTATCAGGTCATTGAGCATAGTTCTTGTTACAATCGGATAGAGAATCCCCAGAAGCGCAACACTCAGCGATGCAAGCATATCCAGTACAAGTATTTTCTTGTGAGGCTTATAATAGCCTAAAAAACGTTTCAGCATATCAGTTTTCCTCCTGTCTGATTTTCTGATTTTTCCATTTTCCCGTCAGATAATATACAAGTCCTATCCAGAACGGCGTGAAGCCAGCCAATGCGTCGCCAAGCCAGAAGCCGTAATGCTTCATTCCCAGCGCAAGTCCGAACAGAAGAGCCAGTCCGATACGCATGATAATTCCATCGAGTATAGCTGTGACGAAGTTGATTTTATAATTTCCGCTGCCATTGATAAGAGCGTTCATTACCGCACGAAGCGCCGCTCCGAAGAACAGCAGTACCGCAATCGGCACATAGCCGCTTGCTATAGCAAGTACATCCGTATCGTTCTCGGTAGTGAACAGGCTGAAAATCTCGTCGGGAAACAGTATGATCACGATCGAAAGGACGATGGCTGCGGCCAGCGTGATGATGGTGAGCCATTTCAGAATTTTCTTCACCCGCTCAAATTTTCCTGCGGCGATATTCTGACCAACCATTGTAGAGCCTGCCGTGTTCATGGCGGTGGAAATGAGATTTGCAATGCTTGATACTTTGTTAGCAATACCTGCAAAGGCTGAAACGGCCACGCCATAAGAGTTGATCCACGAGTTGACAAACAGCTTTGATACCTGGATAGAGGCCGTCTTGATCGCCATAGGAGTACCGAGCCTGAGCAGCTCTGAAAGCATCGGCCTGTTCCAGCGGACAAAATCGGCAAGCGAAATATCAAGCGAAAAATCAGTGCGGTTTTTCACAAGAAATACCACGCAGGAAATAAAGCTTACTGCCTGACTGATTACAGTAGCCAGAGCGGCGCCGCCTGCGCCCGTATCAAAGCCTGCAACAAAAATAAGGTCAAGCAGGAGATTCAGCACAGCGGCAATGCTGATGAAGATAAACGGGTGCTTTGCATCTCCCATTCCGCGCAGAATTGCGCTCACTGCATTATATCCGTATACGAACGCAAGACCGGCCATACTGATCGTTGAATAGCTTACCGCACCCGCAAGAGCTTCGTCGGGTGTATTCATAAGCCGCAGCATATCCTTTTGAAACGCAAGTCCGAGCAAGCTTAAAATAACAGAGCTGACAAGAAGAAAGCCGCTCATTGTTCCAACAAAGCTTCCGATTTTATGCCGCTGATCTGCGCCTATGTATCTGGCGATAATCACCTGTCCAGCGTTTGAAAAGCCCATAGCAATAAATGTCAGCAGATTCGTTACATCACCGCCTACGGATACGGCAGAAATACCCGCTTTTCCGAGGACGTTGCCCACAACCGCCATATCCACCATATTGTAAACAACCTGAAGGAGATTTGACAAAAACAGAGGCAGTGCAAATAACACAAGCTGACTTCCGATATTTCCTTTAGTAAAATCTTTGATCTTTGTATTGCTCATATTGAAAGTTTCCGTTTCTGAAAGATACTCAAATTATACCACATTCCAGCTGTTTTTGCAATCATTTCATAAGCGCAATCACGTAAGTTGGTATGTCCTCCGCTACCGCACTGACGGCTGATTGTAATAATTCGCTCATTCATCTTCTTTTAATGTATCATCCATAAGGAAACACAAACTCTGCGTTTTACAAAGTTGATAACAGCCGCCATTATCGCTATTTGCTTTATGGTTTGCCATTTGATATATGGAGCCATGAATTTCATACTGTGAAGCACGATTTATGATTCCAGCTAATACACCTGCTCTCCGGCGAATAATTACCGGCAGCAACAATAACAGCCGCACAGTGGATCAGACTAACAATAGTCCAAAGGCCCTGTTGCGGCTGAAGGTTTATCGGTTGACGAGAAATGTGGTCAAACAATAAGATTAAATTGCTGCTGCTCCTTTTTCTGTACAGGAAGTATCGCTGATATTCCATCCGGCTGGTCCATCAAGCTGCAAAAAGCGTTCATCGCCCAGTACCTCTGCAAGGCTTTCGGGCAGAATCTTAAACCCGACAAGACGGTCGCCTTTATATTTCAGTCTGACTGTTACCTGTTTGCCGCAAGTATCCTTCAGGCGCTCGATCATCTGCTCATAATCGCCATTATCGTACATGAGCGGATTCTTCAGAAAATGGCTTGCATAAAGATATTTCTGCTCGCCGTCGATGATGCCATAGGCTTCAATATCAATGCAGCCAGCCTCAAGATATTCCGCATATTCCTCACCATAGCAGTCATGGATAAACGGAAGAGATACTTCTTTGTATGTTGGTTTTGAAAAAATGGACACGTTCTGTCGCCTCCGTAAAAATCAGATCACTATTATTTTCCTAACTGCTCGACAATAAGCACTACAATCGGTATACCGAACATAACGGCAATGATTCCGAAAAGAATCAGATTAACCTTTTTATCTCTTTCCCTATCTATCCTTGTGTAGTGACCGCTGCTGTACCGAGCAAGCTCGTTCTTGCAGTGTTCAGAGACAGCCTTTTGATTCAGCACACCGCATTCATACATCCGGAGTAAATACCCGGCCATCTGCTGGGTACCCTGATTGGTGATTGACAAATCGATCTTCTTTCCTTTTGCACTGATGTGTAAATAAAAGCTGTAACCGCGTTTACTGCTATAGCTTTTGTCACAGGTGACTTTCTCAATTTCAGAAGCGTCAAATTCATATTTCTTTCCTGCTTTGGTTCTTACTTTGAAATTTGTACCGCTTACATCTATTCGGAAATTATTTGTTATAACCACATATACAATAAAAAGTGCCGTCATCATAATTGCAATTATAATATAAAAAGCTTTGGGCATTAAAAATGCGCCGACACAGCATAATACGGCAAAAATTGCAAGGCATGACATTCCAAGAATTTCATCGCTCTTTTTAGCGTATTTTGACCGCACCGTGAAATGATTCTGGTTCGTTTCCATTATTGTACTTTTCCTCTGAGGTATAATTATGTTTTTTACAAGTAATATTTTACCATATTCACCCGAAAAAGTCAATCTACAGAAAGGTGGTGTTCCATATTCTTCGCCCTGATCCTCGAAAAATGATCCGGCGACCGTATAGACGACTCACAGTCCAAAGGCCATACAGACAGACAAAAATGCACTTAAAACGTGAGAAAAAGGACTGTGTGGTACAGTCCCTTGTTTCTATCTATTGTAATAGAAAGAAGAAGCGGCTCCTTTTTTTCTATTACACTCCAACTACACCAAAAAAGTCCAGCACCAGGCTGGACTTTTTTGTCAAGCTGATCCTTGCTCTTTCTGAGCGAGGATCTCTTCATATCACGTGTTGCTGCAGCCAACTGAGCAAATACTTTTCATCGCAACGGCCCGACGCAATTCCAAGAATCAGATCAATTAGTTCATGATCCTCATACTTCAATTCAACACAGTTCAATACCATGAAAACGAGCATGACATGCGTTCCGATCCTTTTGTTTCCATCTACAAACGGATGATTTTTTATAAGACCATATCCAAGACGAGCCGACTTCTCCAGAAGCGAGGGATATAACTCCATACCACCAAAAGACTGGAACGCTGCATTCAGTGCAGAATCAAGCAAGCCCTCATCACGAATTTCAGATGAGCCGCCGGTTTCTGCGATCAAAATCTCATGCAGTTTTAGCACTTGTGCTTTTGATAATACTTTCATTTGGCAAGCTCCTCATACACGGCCCGGTTACACTTCATCAGCCTTTCAGAAACGCTGAGAACATCTTCATCGGATGCAGCCTGCATTTCATCTGCGGGATCGTACTGGTCGGCCAGCTGCGCAGCTTCAGAAAAATTCTGGTTTGCTTCTGTTACAGAAACGATTGAATTTGTATCTGCGTTCATACAAGCACCTCCCTGCAATTTTATTATACATCAATTATCGGATAAAGTCAACCGAAAATTGATTTTAAAAGTCGGTGCTGGTCGAAGCAGCGATACCCCAGTCTGTATCAAACCTCAAAATCTGATAGAATGATCGTTTGTTCTTCATCCCTTTTTCCGCTCTGTGCGGCCCCGGATGTACCAAAGAGTATCATTGCTGCATCCGGGAGCATGATGCAGTTGTAAACCACCGTCTAGCTCTGTCAAATCAATGTCCGTCTGGAGAGCAGTGCTTCCCATGTGGGATTCAGTCCTGCACCGTTCTGTGCATAATAGGTCAAGATCAATGTTGCGTCCTGAATCGTGATGATTCCGTCCGCATCAACATCAGCCAGCGGGAAGATAATCTCGTGTTCTTCCTGTGTTTCACCGAAAATCGGATCAAGACTTGCACCATACTTTGCATAATAGCTCAGAACCTCAGTTGCGTCAGAAATATCTACATCACCATCCATGTCAACGTCACCAAGAATACCTGTCTGAACAGGCTCTGTTGTGGTAGTTACAGTAGTTGTTACAGTTGTACTTATGATTGTAGTTGTAGTTTTAGTTGTTATAGTGCTGCTTGTAGTCGTCGTACTTGTTGTGGTCGGAGTGGTTGTTGTTGTAGTCCTTGTTGTGCTGCTTGTGGTAGCTGTACTTGTTGCGGTCGGCTTTGTGGTTGTGGTAGTCTTTGTTGTGCTGCTTGTGGTAGTTGTACTTGTTGTGGTCGGCTTTGTTGTTGTGGTAGTCTTTGCTGTGCTGCTTGTGGTAGTTGTACTTGTTGTGGTCGGTTTTGCTGTAGTAGTCTTTGCTGTACTGCTTGTGGTAGTTGTACTTGTTGTGGTCGACTTTGTTGTTGTGGTAGTCTTTGCTGTGCTGCTTGTGGTAGTTGTACTTGTTGTGGTCGGCTTTGTTGTTGTGGTAGTCTTTGCTGTGCCGCTTGTGGTAGTTGTACTTGTTGTAGTCGGCTTTGTTGTTGCAGTAGTCTTTGTTGTACTGCTCGTGGTAGTCGTGCTTGTGGTAGTCGGCTTTGTGGTTGTGGTAGTCGTTGTTGTGCTGCTTGTGGTGGTAGCCGTCGTTGTAGTCGTTGTAGTGTCAGTTGTGTTTGAGGCCGACACCAGCTCAAATGATACTGTATGACCGTTGCCAGCGTCATACGTATAGCTTACCTTCTGTGACGGGTCGAGAACTGTCAGCGTATTGCCATTGACCTCTGCATTTACCCACTCAGAAGCCTTTGTTACATCGAAATCGCCAGGCAGTGATGAAAGATCGAATGTGCCGTCGATGAGGGTGATGTTATAGATGTTATTGAAGCATTCGCTATATATCTGAGCTGTATTACTCACATCAAGATTTGTAAGCTGGTTAGAGCTGCAGTAGAGAACTTGCAGTGCTGTACAATCACTTATGTCTAGGCTTGTAAGCTGATTATTGTCGCATATCAGATGGCTCAGTGCCGTACATCCACTTACGTCAAGACTTGTAAGCTGGTTGTTTTGACAGAACAGCTGTTCCAATGCTGTATAGCCGCTTGCATCAATGCTTATAAGCTGGTTGTTTTCGCAGTCCAGACGTGTCAGTTTTGTATTCTTGCTCACATCAAGGCTTGTAAGCTGATTGTCTGAACAGTCCAGCTCAGTAAGAGCGGTGAAATGCTCCACGCCTGTCAGATCAGATATGCCCATCTCACAAACATCGATGTAATCCACATCCTCAATCTCCTCGCTGGTCAGAATACCATCACCATTATCGAATGTTTCACTCACATAGTTGCGGAAGATCTCATCGGGGAAGTTTATCTCGTTGATCTCAATGCCAACTGCTTCAGCTGTGGTTGTAGTTGTTTTTACTGTTGTTGTGATCGTTGTGCTTGTTGTAGTGGTCTTTGTTGTGGTAAGCTTGGTTGTAGTTGTTGTCTTTGTTGTAGTAGGCTTTGTTGTAGTTGTAGTAGTTTTCGTTGTGGCAGGCTTGGTTGTTGTAGTTGTTGTCTTTGTTGTAGTAGGCTTGGTTGTTGTAGTTGTTGTCTTTGTTGTGGTAGGCTTGGTTGTAGTTGTGGTAGTTTTCGTTGTAGTAGGATTGGTTGTTGTAGTTGTTGTCTTTGTTGTGGTAGGCTTGGTTGTAGTTGTGGTAGTTTTCGTTGTAGTAGGATTGGTTGTAGTTACAGTAGTCTTAGAAGTAGTAGGTCCTGCGGAAGAGGATGTTGAAACTGTTGTCGTTGTGGTGGGCTTTGTAGTTGTAGTAGTCTTTGTTGTTGTGCTTGTTGTAGCAGGCTTTGTAGTCGTTGTGGTCTTAGCCGTGCTTGTTGTGGTTGACTTTGTAGTTGTTGTAGTGGCAGTAGTCGTGGTAGTAGTTGTTGTAGTGGTAGTAGTTGTCGCCTTTGCCTCAATAACAGCCGTACCCGTTACGATCTCATAGTTGATGCTATCATCGGGAGTAAACTGCCATTCCAGCACATTTTCACCCTCAATCAGACCATCCACAAGCTCAGTCAGCCACTGAATAACACCGCTGATATTGCTCTCATATGTCAGCTCCGGCCACTCGTCGCCCTCTGTGTATTCGCCTTCGGGGATTATGGGAGTTACATCAGGTGTTGCTCTGCCGATTGCAAAAACGCCTAAATCCAGATCAGCCGCCGCATTGAAATTCTTGCCCTCTGCAATATCAGCATATACGGTATACATCTCCGCATCGACAGGAGCTTCAACCCTATTGCCGTCCATGTCATGATACCTTAAAGTAATCTCGCCCATGCCTGTATACGGTTCAGCAAGAACAACAGAAGCCACCTTTGCATTGCCGTTATATGTCGGATTTTCAGGAAGTATCAATTCAAGGTGGTATAAATCAATCTCAGCTTTCACGATCCTCCAGACTGCTTTGGCTTCACCTGTGTAGTTTCCTGTGCCTTTTATCGTAACAGTGTAATCACCTGCGTCTGTGCCTGTGGTTTCTCCTGAAACAGTGTAATCAGATTCTGTAAGTTTATTTCCACCGAGCGTTACGGTAAATAATGGTGCCTCCAGTTCTCTGCCATCATATTCCTGTACACAATCAGGTATGATTTCAACACCCGAAATATCAGCAGGCTTTATCTCAAATGTCCAGCTTTCGTCTGTGATAAGCTCTGCAACGGCATTGCCACTGGAATCGAAAACCTCCACTCCAACGGTATAGACACCTGCATCATTTGCAGCATCCACATCACCATCTTCGTTGAAATAAATCACCGTATAGTCAATAGAGTCTGCGCTTTCGTGGTTAAGCGTCAGTTCAGGATACTTATCATCACCGTATACAAAATCTGATGACGGTGTGAATGTGAAATCCTCTGCTGAAAGGTCGATCGGTAAGATCTTAAAGGTTGTTGAGGCTGTGCCTGTGAAATTGCCATTACCTATGATGTTCAGGATGTAGGTGCCAGCGTGAATGCCTGTGTTGGCCAAAATGTCATAATCGTCAGCTGTCAGAGTGAGCCCATTTACAGTTACGCTTGCGATTTCAATAGTCTGCTCCTCGCCGTTGCAAACGAGAAGGTCATTTTCCAGAACGATTTCCGCACCTGAAATGTCCATCGGATTGATCGTGAAGCTCCAGTCATCGCCGCTGACTAAGCCATCAGCCGCCAGATAATTATCGCCTTCTTCTATGATAGCTCCTACATAATATGCACCTGCGTCAGTGGGGATACCATCGATATAGTTACCGCTTGTATCACGATATCTGACTGTGATCTCACCCAGGCCGGTAATATCATTATTGGCAGTCACTGCGGCCTCCTTGGGATCTCCGTCATATACGGGATCAGCAGGAGGCGTAAATGTGAGATCACTTTCCGTCGGAACAGCCTTTTGAATCGTTACTTCTACGCTTTTCTTTTCGGTATCTGTATGATTTGCGTCACCCTTTGCATAGTACCATACTGTGTAGGTGCCTGCGTTTGTGCCTGTCGGTAACTCATCGGAATATTCGCCGTTTTCGGAGAGCGCATACATCATAGTGCCGCCGGATACAGGGACTCCGGAAACAAGCACCTGTGCCTTGCCGTTGTAAGTATTAGGTGCTATGCCAATACCACCCAAAACAGATACTTTTGCCTTTTCAATATTCCATTCAGCCGTCGCCTGACCTGTGAAATTGCCCTGGCCCTCAATTGTCAGGGTGTGGGGGCCGGCGTCAGTTCCGGTGTTTCCGGAAACAATATCATACTCCTCCGCTGTCAGAGTAAACTTGCCGGCTGTCACGCTTGTGATCTCCTGTGTCTTTTTATTGCCGTCATATACGAAACCGGAATCTTCAAGCGTGATCACCGCATCCTTGATATTGAAAGGCTCGATCGTGATGTTAACCTCAAGCTCTGTGGCTGCATATACCTTCTCATTATAAACAGTCTCCGGCAGAGAAAGCTTCACTTTGTAGCTTCCTGCATCAACAGGAGCAGATTCCAGCGGGTTGCCGTCCGCATCGTACCAAGTGAGGCTCAGCTTATCAGGATCGCTGTTTGTTACAAAGCTCTCCTCTGTGATCTCAATCGCTTCGCCGTCATAGGTGAAGGTATCAGTAAAGCCCTCCGCCTTGGTGATAGTCGCAGTCTCGATGGTGTTGTAGTATTTTACATCAGCAGTCTCGTTATAATAAACGATTACGCCGTTCAGAACCGGATACGGGTCATAAACCGTATCATCCTCGCTGGTCCTCAGATTCTGACCCCAGATCTCGCCGGAGCAGGTCACTTCGTCGCCCTCTTTTGTTGTGTCAGGGTCGACCGTACAGCCCTGCTGGAGAAGGTATGCCACCTCGCCGGACAGGAACTGCTCAGTTGTCTTACCGGAAACATTTGTTGAGATGCCGGTATCGTATCCTACAGCATCACCACTATATACATCGCTGTCATAGTAGCTGTTTGCGATGATGCCGCAATTATTCAATCCGCACACGCCGCCGACAAGTGAACTTTCATTGTCGCCTACGCGGCCGGCATTGTAGCAGTTTGTAATAGTGCCGAGATTATCTCCGCATATGCCGCCGATGTTATGGCTGCCGCTTACACGGCCGATATTATAACAGTTTGTGATGGTGCCATAGTAGTTTAATCCACATACACCGCCAATATCATTTTTGCCATTGATATAGGAATCCACAATGCCTACATTTCTGAGCACAGCATCTTCGCCTGTCAATCCGAACAGACCAACGGCACTTTGATTCGCATCATTGAAATACAATCCGCTGATGGTGTGTCCCTTTCCATTAAATGTGCCCGTGTAATACACTGAACTGCTGCCAATGGGAGTCCATTCACGGAACGTACCCGTATTGAGTGTGCCGTCCTCATTCAGGACATTCTCATTTACGGTAATATCCGCTGTGAGAACAGCGTCATAGTCGGCATAGCCTATATTATCCGAATTCAGCTCCACGCCGTTACACAGCTCCATAAACCAGTACAGCTGACCAGCACTACTGATCTCGTAGAAATCGTCTGCGGCGTCTTCCTCGGTGCCGTTGTTGTTGAGAACGGCCGGCTGATAGCCGTCACATATTGTACAGAAGCCGTTGTCATAATCATGAGTCGGTATCTCGTCATAAACCGAACTGTTGCTGTAGTCCTTCGCTGTTGAATTACAGTCCGCATAGACATAGTAAACCTTATCGTCACTGAATACCGGGTAATCGTCCGTGCCGAGCTTCTGTCCCCAGATCTCGCCGGAATATACAGTGTTTTTTACAGTACAGCCCTGTGAGAGGAGATATGCAACCTCACCGGACGTGAACTGCTCTGTCGTCTTACCGGAAACATTTGTTGAGGGGACGGAACCGCCTCCTACAGCGTTGCCGGTGTATTTATCGCTGTTATAGTAGCAGTTTGTGATGGTACCGTAATTAGTTCCGCACACACCGCCGACAAAACTGCTGCCGCTTATGCTGCCGGTATTATAGCAGTTTGTGATGATGCCATTGTCATTATATCCGCATACACCGCCGACATTTTCGTTGCTGCCGCTTACACTGCCGGTGTTATAGCAGTTTGTGATGGTACCAATGGCGTTACATCCACATACACTGCCGACATAATTTGAGCCATAAAAATAAGAATCCACAATACCTACATTTTTGATCACCGCATCTTCTAATGTCTGTCCGAACAGACCAACAAATTCCTGATTTATATTGTTGAAATACAGTCCGCTGATGGTGTGACCCCGTCCGTCAAAGGTGCCTCTGTAGTAGATGTGTTCCTTCTTTGCACCGTTAGTGTCAATACGGTCATAACGATAGCCGATGGGGAACCATTCACGGAATGTGCCTGTATTGAGTGTACCGTCCTCTTTCAGGACGTTCTCGTTCACGGTAATATCCGCTGTGAGGACTGCGTCATAGTAAACATGGGCATAGCTGAGATCAGACAAATCCACCAGCTCCACGCCGTTGCACAGCTCCATAAACCAGTAGAGCTGACCTGCATTGCCGATCTCGTAGTAATCGTCTGCGGCATCCTCCTCTGTGCCGTTGTTGTTGAGAACGGCCGGCTCATAACCGTCACATATTGTACAGAAGCCGTTGTTATAATCATGAGTCGGTATCTCGTCATAAACCGAGCTGTTGCTGTAAGTCTTTGCTGTTGAATTACAGTCCGCATAGACATAGTAAACCTTATCGTCACTGAATACGGGATATGCATCAGTGCCGAGCTTCTGACCCCAGATTTCGCCGGAATCCTGCGAAAGTAGGTATGCAACCTCACCTGTCTGGAACTCAGCGGTGGATTTGCCGTAGGCTGTGACTTCATAGCCACTATAAGAAGCATCGTTCTTTCCAATTGCCGCTCCGGTATATTTTGTACTGTCATAATAGCAGTTTTTGATGTCCCCGGAAGAATTATATCCACACACTCCGCCTACATAACCGGAAGAACTAGGTGCTGTCAAGCTGCCGCTGCTGTAGCAGTTGCTGATGGTATCGATGCCGGAAGAATTGTATCCGCACACTCCGCCTACTGAAGCGGAAGAACTAGTTGCTGTCAAGACACTGCTGTTATAGCAGTTTGTAATGGTGCCTTTATTTTCTCCGCACACTCCGCCCACACGATTATTACCTCTGAAATAAGAATCCTTCACGCCCACATTCTGAATGGTGGCACCGGAGGTTCTGCCAAAAAGGCCCATGAAGAGCTGTTCAGAGTTGTTCAAATACAAACCACTGATGGTGTGACCCTGTCCGTCAAAGGTGCCTTTATAGTAGACATACTCGCTCTTTCCGTCCTCATCACGGCAGTCATAGGTGTAGCCGATGGGAAACCATTCACGCAGACCGCTGGTATCAGTGATCAACTTACCGTCTGCGTCAAGCACCTGACTATTCACGGTAATATCCGCCGTGAGAACTGCGTCATAGTCGGCAAAGCCCATTCTGTCGGAGCTCAGCCGTATGCTGTTGCACAGCTCCATAAACCAGTACAGTTGACCTGCGTTGCCAATCTCGTAGTAATCGTCTGTAGCGTCCTCCTCTGTGCCGTTGTTGTTGAGAGTGGCCGGCTCATAGTGGGTGCTATTCGCCGAGCAGAAGCCGTTTGTGTAGGTGCCTGTACAGCCGTCTGTTCCACAGGCAGCTTCATCCGCTGCGAAAACAGGCAGGCTGATCTCGAATGTATCATTCGGGAACTGAAGCAGCATACCGCTGCACATGGCCGCCGCTGCCATAACGGCTGTGAACTTTTTGAATTTACTTCTCATAGTCTTTCCTCCTTGGCATTGATAATAAATCAGCTTACGGAATGTACACTCTTTCAATTGCCGTGATCATACCGTCGTTGGTATACACAATTGTGTTCGCATTGATAAATCCGATATCATCGGACGCTAATGCAAAAAATTCTTCTGCTGTGTATGTTACAGAAGCATCAGGATCAGAATTATCTGTAAACACGAAATTCTCAGCAAGTGTATATGTATTTTCGCCGATTTCATAGTATGATTTCCTGCCATTCATACCTGCTTCAAAGTATACCCCGCCATCATCCGTCTTGAGAATGCGTCCGCCGTTTTCAATGCCGCCGTTGATAAGGACTGCACCGCTGTCCGCCATCTCAATCGTATCAATCATGACCTCTTCACCAAGGCACCAGATCATATCGCCCTTCTTCAGCGCACTGATGTCGTCTCCGCTGAAAAGCTCATAACGGTAGATCATCACAGTCAGTGAGAATGTTCCGTCCTCCATCTTTACAAGGTCATCCTTGTCAAAGGACGCTGCAAAGTTTGCGCTGTTGAATTCTTCAGGACTCTGATACCGTCCCAAAGGTCCATTCAGCGGGAACACCTCGCTTGGCTCTGCCGCAGCGGATTCTTCAGTTTCCGCTTCAGCTGCTTCTGTTGCCTCAGTAGATTCCTCGGTCTCTGCTTCGGTTGTTTCCGTTTCAGCAGACTTCTCAGTTTCCGTCTCAGTAGATTTCTCGGTCTCTGTTTCGCTTACTTCCGCTTCTGTGAATTTCTCAGTTCCTGCCTGTGTTTCTGAACTGTTACCGGAAGTGCTCAACGTTTCCTCTGTTGCTGTGCTGCATCCTGTCAGGGACATGGCAAGTAATACTGCTGTAAGAATGATGCGTACTTTTTTCATAATTTTTACTCCTTTTGATAAAATGCCCTTTACTTTAGTGGGTTGTTTCTTGCGATTTTGCAAGCATTTTCTGTCTTGTTGTCTCCACGGCCTGCCAATTGACAGCGGTAATATAATCCTTGAAGTCGGAGAGGATCTTCCTACCCAGACCTCTGTAATCCATGGCAATGATCTTTTCGAGCTTCTGTTTCCGCAGCTCCTCCGGTACATTGTACAGCCGCAGGATGCTGTCAATTCCTGTCGCAACGATAAGGTCCAGGCTCTGCTCGGCGTACCCAAGTGCGGAGAATACACCATATTCTATGCCGGAGTACAGGTTCTCCATGATGGCGAACTGCTCCTCCGACCAGTCCGGATTGAACTCCGAGAAGATCTGCTGGGTTTTCTTTGCGTCATTCTCACGGATGACTGCAAGGGGCATGGGATATCGGTATGCGGAAAGGTAAATATCCCGAATCGATTCGTCTTCCTCCGCAGCTGCACACATGGTTGCAAATTCAATGCACAGTGCAAGGAGCGGGGATTTGTCCTCTTGCTGTAATATTTCGATCATCCTCCACTGGAAGTCACACAGTTCCTTGACGAACTCCGTGAGCAGATGTTCTTTTGTGGGATAGTGGAAGTTGATATTGCCCGTACTGATGCCAAGCTCTTTTGCAATTTCTTTTGTTTCCGTTGCAGTAAATCCATTTTCCACATATCGCTTTGAAACTAACTGTATGACCATTTCCTTTGTCGGACGATTTCTTGCTCCTCTGGCGATAAATAACAGCTCCTTTCTTGCTCTAAATTAAAAGTTTACAAATGTTTCCTTTATTATACGCAAAAGCTTCTGATTTGTCAATAGCGTCATAGCTATTCTAAAACGATTTTGGAAGATTCTATCAAAAAAATCCACCGAAAGAGAAATTTTTAATTCTCTATCAGTGGTTCACTCTCATGTCGTGCGAAACGGTGCGATCGCAGAAAAAAAGGGACGAAGGTGATGAATTGACTTTTTCGGGGTGGAGAGGTATAATATAGAAAAACAGACAGATCGGTAAATAAAAAAATATGGAGGAAATATAATGCCTTTTTACATAAACTACGTATTCAGTGAAATAGAATATGACGATACCATGTTTAAAGGTGTGTTTGAAACATGGGGAGAAGAAGATGGCGTATTTTGCAGATTCTCTCATAATAGGAAAACGAATCAGACAATAATATGGGATAATAATAAACCAATCATTGAAATCACGCCACTTCCTATTCACTGGTTAGAATTTAAATTATCGAGAAACGGCAAACTAAATAAAAGAGAATCCAAAATCAGTTACTGATAAATTCCAATTTATAAAACTGAATACCATCAACACCCGCCCGTGGTCCACTCCAAAGGACGCAATGTTCCATTCCCTGTCCGCACAGGTCCGCTATTACAATGAGCTGATGCAGCGCTGATAAATTAAAGTTTGACATCACATTGCAGGAATACAGCATGCTCAATATTGACATAATAAATAGGGTCAGGTACATTTCCCCCGAATTCAAAAAGGAGCGATCATATGACGTTCAGGTATTGTCCCGAGTGCGGCTGTACATTAGTTCAAAGAGAAACAGCAGGAAAAAGCGTGCCCTATTGTGAAAGCTGCCAGCAGTTCTGCTTTCCTGTTTCGCTGCCATGCGTGATCTGCCTTGTAGTGAATGAATATAACGAGATCGCACTGATAAAGCAGACCTATGCCACAAAAAATAAGGTGTGTATTGCAGGATTTATAGAGCAGGGAGAAACAGCCGAGCAGGCGGCCCTGCGTGAAGTAAAGGAGGAAACAGGGCTTACACCGTTATCTGTCCGATATATCTCCAGCTATTATTACGAAAAGAAGGACAACCTTATGCTGGGCTTCGCGGCGTTTGTAAACAAGGCGGAATTTCACATACAGCCCGATGAAGTGGAAAGTGCCGCATGGTACTCGATCGATGAAGCTCGGCACGAGCTTTCAAAAGGCGTTACAGGAAAGGACCTGCTCAGAGATTGGCTCAGAGAATGACATAATGCACAGGCCATGTTGTTTTATTATTCATAGGGATGAAACACAAGATCCTTCCGCTTGTCAAATGCGGGCTGTGCTGCGGTGGAAAATAAGACAGTACAGCGAAACATTTCACAGTGCATTTGCATGGTTTCCATTGTCGTTCCGACCAGATCGGCCGGAATGCTCTGTGCTTCATCGAATACGATCACGCTGTCTGCGATACTGTGTAAAAAGTGTATAATAAGAATTTGAATGGAGAAATATCGATGCAGTACAGAATGCTCACAGAGTGCGAAGCAGTTTTTCTTACACAAATATTCTCAATTCCTGAATACGATTTATATTTTGCTGAGAATGATACGACAGAAGATGATTGGAAAGAAAGATTAAAATTTTACGAGACCGAACATTCCTATATTATTTCAAAAGATAATGCAGATATTGGTTGGATAATGTACACTATTTGCGATAATATCTGCAAGTTGGATATAGTTGTTTTATTGTCCGAAGAGCGAAATAAGGGCTATGGCAAAGAGATATTCAAGGATTTGTTTGTACTCAATCCACAGGTGAGAACAATCATGCTTGATGTTCAACAACGCAATGAACAAGCAGTCAATTTTTATAAAAAAATAGGATTTCAAATAACAGGCGAAGAAAATCAGTTTGTAAATGGAAAGAATGTACCGTATTTTAATATGGTATTAGACCTATAAATCCCAATTCATTACCCTAACTGAATATATTATTATGATTACAAATAGTGCTAAAGCTAATATCCCATGTTCTTCGCCCTAATCCTCGGAAACCGATCTGTATGTTCTGCTTATTGATAAATACTTCCGCCAAGAAATTCCTGAATGAGGGCCGTCTTCGGAATCAGAGCTGAATCTACAGGCGCAGCCGCCCGAAGCATGCTGCATACCAGATCGATCTCCTCACAGAACGGAGCTTTTTCCAGCTCCGGCAGCAGAAATGAACGGTACACTCCCAGCTCATAAGAAAAAAAGGTGTCGATCTCATGGGTCGCATAGCGGCGGAAAGGCTTGATATACTGCTGCTTCCCCCGTTCAACATCATGAAGCTTCCCCAGGGTCTGCATGGCACTGCGTCCCCGGAACTTGTGATCCCGGATCATACGGCGCATCAGCCGCAGATACAGAGGATGCATAGAAACATCGCCGCAGGAAACATGGGTCTGAACGCTGACATAAACGGCGCTTCGCTGGTTCTGGGGGATCCGGATCACCTCGGGATTCAAAGCGTGGATTCCCTCCAGAATGATCGGCTCATCCGGCTTGCGCTGTAAGATCACGCCGGAGCTGCGGCTTGTAGTTGCGGCAAAATCATAATAAGGCAGAGTAACCGGTTCACAGGCAATAAGCTTCCGAAGATGATCGTTGAGCAGTTCCTCATCCAGACGCTCGGGGGATTCTAAATCGATCGTACCGTTCTCTATGTGAACATAATCCTCCTTTGGAATGGTGCGGAAGTAATTGTCCAGAGGAATGGTATGAGTCTCCATTCCGGAGGTGTCAAAAATCTCCTCCAGCATTTTGGCTGTGGTAGTCTTTCCTGAACCAGATGGCCCGGCTATAAGGATAATGGGACATGAACGCACATGGGAACGGATGTCCTCAGCCAGATCCTGAAGCTGCTGACGGAAGGCCGAATCGGCCGCAGAAACGGCAGCCTCAGGCCTGGATGTATAGGAATGATTGATTTCATCGATGCTGATATAGTTTTTCATAGCGGCTCCTTATTCACAAGAATTAGAATTGCTTATATAATACCACAAAATCCGCAAAAATGCAATGGCTAAGGAAATTCTGCGGCAGTTGACAGTATATGTTCTTCTGTGCTACAATAGAACGGATAAGGGGGAATGGACATGAAACCAATACGAATGATCGCACTGGATCTGGACGGAACGGCTCTGCGGACAGACAGCACCTTGTCCGAAACGGTAAAGCAGGCCATAGGAACAGCTATAGATGCTGGGATCGAGATCGTCATCGCCAGCGGACGTCCCTTTGGCGGACTGCCGGAGCCGGTCACATCCATTGAGGGGATTTCCTATGCCGTAGTCTCCAATGGAGCGGCGGTTTACGACATAAGAACCAATGATAGGATCTGGAAAAAGCCCCTTCCAGCCGAAGCGGTTCAGACCGTACTGGAAATGGCAGAGCACACAGGCTATACACTAGAGCTGTTCATAGAAGGCAAGGCCTATGCCGATCGTGCATATGTGAACGATCCTGTGCAATACGGCCGTTCCATGCAGTTTATCTCCTACGTTCAGACAACACGAACCCCTGTAGAGGATGTAAGGTGCTTTGCAAAGGCACATGAAAACGATTTTGACAGTATTGCGCTGATCTGTCCGGATCCTGCGGAAAAGCAAAAGCTGATGGAGCAGCTGAGAAAGACCATCCCGGATGTATATGTAACCACATCCGGCGGCGATCTGATCGAACTGATGCATAAGGATACGGGAAAAGCCGCAGGCCTTGCGCAGCTGGCAGATATATGCGGAATCACACCGGAGGAAACAGCAGCCTTTGGAAACGGGGATAATGATGCTGACATGCTCCGGTATGCAGCAGTCGGAATCGCTGTGGAAAACGCATCTTCCCTATGCAGGGAGGCCGCTGACTGTGTTGTGAAAAGCAATGATGAAGACGGTACAGCGCAGGGAATTCAGATGCTTCTGGACAGAAACAGAAGACTTTCCGATGAATCCATATAAAAAACGGGTGTGCAGGAAAAATCTGCATACCCGTTTTGTTCATCCTGTTATTTCAGCTCCCACTGAGCATAATTGGCGGTATTGGCATTGAGCATATCAAACAGCTCCAGCTCCTGAACGTAGTAGCCTATATACAGCGTATCATGCCCCAGTTCAGTTACTTCTTCGCCGTCCACCATCCTGTCATTGTGAAGGGCAACGGCATAGAACGTGTCCTTGCAGATGAAATAGCCCTCTTCCCCCTCCGGTGTCTCAGAGGTATCATCCTCAAAGAAGTCATACGGCATACTTCCGCCTATTGAATAACCGTTCATATCGGCCGACAGGGTCTGCTCCAGCTCCTCCGCAGTCAGACCATAGTCTGTCATAGAGGCCACCTGATCAATGGCCGCCTGGCCATACCAGACCTCATATGTACCATCGCAGTAAGCCCCGTCATGATTGTTCGTTTCCTGATAATAGATAAAGCTTCCGTCTGCGTTCAGGCAAAGCTCCGAGCCGTCACTGGCTATGAGAGTTTGTCCGGTGATCATATCTCTTAGGCCTGTGCTGAATTCCGTTGAAGCGGTAACAAACCGGATATCCATCTTTGCGTCCAATGAAATATCCTCCGGATGCTGGCAGGCATAGGTAACAACCGTATTTTTCTGCGGCGCAATAAGCACATCAATGGAAAATACCACTCCATCCATAAGCATATCGACCCGTCCTACCAGTGCTTCCGTTCCATCCTCCAGAAGAATGTCATTCAGGGTCTCATCCGAATAGGTGACCTCATAGGAGGATGTGTAATGACTGTTCAGCTCCTGATAAAAATCCTCCGGGGTATAGCGGCCCAGACGGGAAAGGCCCTGAAGCTGATATACACAAGCACCGCCTTCCGCAGAAAATGTGCCTTCGTAGCCATCGATCGGCTCCCAGCTTTCGTTCACCTTAAAGGTGACATTATCCACTGTGCAGCTCTGTGTGCCTGTAGAAACGGTATCCTCCTGAGATTCCTCCATTGCAGCTTCGGTTTCTGTCGGCGATCCCGATTCCGCATCTATCATCTCCGTTACTGCTTCTTCAGCAGAAATTTCCTTTTTCTCAATGCTGCAGCCTTTCAGAGCAGTTGTATTTGAATCGCAGGCAGTGAGCACAACAGCCAGCACCGACAGCTGAATCAAAACTGAAGCTTTTTTCTTCATACTTCTCCTCCCTTTATTGTGTAGATCCGGATTATAAAATGAAATATTGAACAAAGAAATACACACTCAATCCAGTGCATACTGCTGAAGCAATCAGCGGAATCCATATAGAGAAAATTGCCGGTGGACTGACATGACGCTGCACATAGGAGCGCTTGGGATTATTCGGATCATAATAAACCTCCGCCTGTGAACCAACCGGATACAGCTGCGGCAGCGACGTTTGATTTCGTTCAGCCTGACCGTTTCCAAAGCTGCTCCGAATCTGCTTGCGCACCAGAACATCCGGCAGATCCTCACGTGTATTCAAATTAGAGGTTTGCTTAACGCGCAGCCCCGGAACAGGTACAGAAGCCGTAAAAGTCACACCGGCCTTGAATTTCGGGCCAGCCACAGTATAACTCTGCCCATCCACTACATATTCTACTACCGGAAGCCGCACACCATTATACCGCACAGCGGAGTAGCGTACCACCGTACCCATGGTCATTTCTGAACAAAGCCTTCCCTTCTGCCGGCTTCTCCAGCCCACAGCATAGGTCACAATAGCCAGGGCTATAGCAAAGACCAGCGTATAAAAGCCCCAGAACAGCCACATAAAATCCATATTCAGCACTCCTTTTGTTATGATTTCATCTGTTATATTATACCACTTCTGCTTTGCTAAGTCAATCCTTGCCGGATCGGCTGCATCCAATCTGAAAAAATGGTGAAATTTTCGATTTCCCTCTTTTCATCAGAACGAAAATATGATATAATACTTTTTATATATGTATTTGCCGGTAAGAAGGAGGAAACTTTTATGAAATTCAGGGATTCAATGAATCGTTTTTTTCAAGATCGCTATGGTATGGACAGGCTGAACCGTTTTTTGATGATATTATTCTGGATTTTCTGGCTGCTCTTTCTTATAACAGACCTGTTCTGGATCGACACGGCCGCAATGGTGCTTGGTGTACTGGCTGTTTTTCGTATGCTTTCCAGAAATTTTGAAAAACGCCGGGCCGAAAATCAGAAGTTTACAGAAATCACGTCTGCTTTCTGGAGCTGGCTCAGCAATTTAAAAAATCCATCCCGAAAATCTTCCGCTTATAAAATATTCATCTGTCCCAATTGCCAGCAGAAGCTGCGTGTGCCCAAAGGAAAGGGTCGAATCAGGATCACCTGCCCCAGATGTCAGGATGAATTTATAAACCGGAGCTGACTGATATGTATGGATATATTCAAATCTGCAAGCCGGAGCTGAAATTCCGGGAATTTGATGAATATCGTGCCCACTACTGCGGCCTGTGCCGGACACTCAGAGAACAATTCGGTACAACCGGACAGTTCTTTCTCAGCTATGATCTGACCTTTCTCACACTGCTGCTCGATAGTCTTTATGAGCCGGAATCAGAGAAAACAGAGGGCCGCTGCATTGCACATCCCTTTCAGAAGCAGCCGTTCATCCGCAGTGAAATTACCGTATATACAGCAGATATGAGCCTTCTGCTCACGGCCTACAAGCTGGATGATGACTGGAAGGATGAGAAGAAGCATTTCCGCCATCTTCTGAGCAAACTGATTTCCGGGAAAACCGGCCGTATCCGGAAGCAATATCTCCAGAAGGCCGAGCGCATGGAGCAGGAGCTTGAGGCTTTGAGCCAGCTGGAAAAAGAGGGCTGCGAAAATCCGGAACAGCCTGCGTCCTGCTTCGGACGTATGCTGGCAGAGGTACTGGCCTATAAAGAGGATGTCTGGGAGGAAACGCTCCGGGATATCGGATTTCATCTGGGACGGTTTATCTATCTGGCAGACGCCTTTGATGATCTGGAAAAGGACAGAAAAAAGAGCTGCTACAATCCATTTTTGTCTCAGAATGAGCACGACCCTGCTTTTCACCAGGCCTGTGAGCAGCTGCTTCGGCTGATGATCGCTCCGGCCGCATCAGCCTTTGAATATCTTCCAATTGTAAAAAATGCTGAAATCCTGCGTAATATATTATATGCCGGCGTGTGGACGTCCTTCCGCCGCCGATGCAGTCAGTACCTGTCAAAGCAAGCAGGTGACCAACAAGGAGGAAAACAATGAAAGATCCCTATCAGATTCTTGGTGTATCCCGATCCGCCACTGAGGATGAGATCAAAAAGGCCTATCGCAAGCTCTGTCGTCAGTACCATCCTGACCTGAATATGGATAAGCCCAACGCAGAGGAATATGAAGCACGCTTCCGTGAGATTCAATCGGCCTATCAGCAGATCATGGATGAACGGCAGGGACGGAGCAGTGCAAGCGATTTCGGAAGCAGCTACCGTTATCAGTCCGCCGGAACAGATGAAACCGCCATGCATAAACAGGCTGCCATGAATTTCATTCAGAACCGACGCTTTGCAGAAGCCGTCAATGTACTCAACTCCATCACCACCCGAGATGCAGAGTGGTATTATATCAGTGCGGTTGCGCAGGCCGGCCTACGGAATAATGCAGCGGCCCTGCAGTATGCCCAGACAGCGGCCCGGATGAACCCGAATAATGTTCAGTATCAGGTGCTGGTTCAGCAGCTTCAGTCCAGTTCCTATCAGTACCAGGAGATGCAGACACCCTATTCCGACTCGATGGGAAGCAGTGAATGTCTGCGCTGCTGCGCCTATAATCTGCTCTGCAATATGATGCTTTCCTGCTGCTGTCGGTTTTAATTTCCAATTTGCTATTTACAGAAAAGGAAATTTATGGTAGAATAGGAGATAAAGGGAAGCTGTGCGAAATAGCCATGCTTCCCGCTTATCAAATCTGGAACAAGGGGAAACAGTAATGAACTACAATTCATCACGCACCGGCGCAGATGATTTTTTTGGTTTCACTGAGGATGTAAACAGCATTTTCATGGATGAGGCCAACGAAGCACCTGTTCGCTCGGGAATTACATCCTATCGTCTGCGTGTTTCCGTGTCCACACACATTGGTAAAGTGCGTGGAAATCATGAGGATAATTTCTATCTGAAGGGAATTTATCTCCACGAGCATTTCCGCAATGACTTTTCTGCAACCTATACCATCGACAATCCGGACGGTATGTGTTTTGCCGTTTTTGATGGAATGGGCGGAGCCGCCTATGGCGAAATCGCTTCTGAGATCGCCATGCAGACACTGCGGAAATATGAAAAACAGCTGGCCGAAGCAGAGAATATGCGTACAGTGGATCAGATCGTCTCGGCCTATACCAAAGAAGCAAACAATGCCGTATGCGAAATGCTTCGTGAAAAGCAGTCCTTGAGCGGTGGTACAACATTCGCAATGCTTTATCTCATCGGCGGCCTGGCAAAGCTCTATTATTTGGGAGACAGCCGGATCTATCTGGAGCAGGAATCTGGTATCAGCTGTCTGACAAGAGATCATACACTGGCCAATCAGAAGCTGGATGCCAGAATCTATACCAAAGAGGAAGCCGAAAGCAGCCCCGACCAGCATCGCCTGACGCTGTTCATCGGTTCAGATAAGAGTGAGATCGGCCTGAATGCCGACAGCCGACCGCCTGTGCCCATTCTTCCGGGCAGCAAATTTATGCTTTGTACAGACGGTCTGAGCAATATGTGCTCGGATGATGAAATGCACACGCTGCTTGCACAAAATTACTTTAATGAGGCAGCGATCCTCGTACAAGAGGCGCTGAATCACGGCGGAGCCGATAATGTGACCTGCATCGTTCTGGAGGTTATTTCCGACGAGGATCATGTATAAAGCATATTTCAGCTGCTCCTCCTCATTTATATTGACATATTGAAAACGCCCGGAAAATGAGCCGCTCTGCTCAGAATCCGGGCGTTTTGTGTTTTATTCCGCGGGCTACAGCTGCCCTTCGGTTTTAATTTCAGTTTTCTTCAACCAACATCTGCATAAGGCGTGCAGCGTCAAAGATGTTCAGCTTGCCGTCCTGAATCACGTCACCGCGTTCTGCCAGAAGATCATCCTTCTCCACAAGACCAAGCAGGTATTTGCGCAGCTTGACAGCATCCTTTACAGAAACCTTACCGTCTCCGTCAACATCTCCCAGAACATAGGAGGGCTCTGTTACGGTCACCTCAAAGGAAGCTTCCTGATCACCATAATGAACGGTGATGGTGTAGGAGCCAGCCTTCTCCGAATTGAACTCCGATGTATCAATAGTAAATACATCCGGATAATCCGCAGGATCTACATCATAATATTTTTCCTTCACGTAGCTTCCGTTTGTATAGTGCGCATATACAAGCAGACCGCTCAGATCGAGATCTTCACCCACAGCGTACTCTGTTTTTGTCGGTTCAGAAGAAATGTCGATCTGATAAACAAAGTCGCCGTCTCCAGCTGATGTGGTATGCATAGTCGTTTCCGTAGATACAACTGTAGTCAAAGCTGTTGTTGTCGTAGTTGCAGCGGTAGTTGTTTCTTCTGTTGTAGTTGTGGTTGCAGCAGAAGTAGTGGTAGTTGTGGTTGTAGTTGTTGTCGTCGTAGTCTCTGTTGTGCTGGTAACAGTTTCCTCAGAAGCAAAGCGCAGGATCACTTCCTTGATATTTGCACTGCCGTTCCATCTGAAAACGGTCATCTTATCGTACTCATCGTCCACAGCCACTGTCAGCGTATTGTCTGTCAGATCAGCGGCACTATAAGACTTACTTACACTCCAGTTTCCCAGCACAAACTGACCGCCGATGGATTCATCCGTCTGATCAAATACGACAGAAATTTCTACGATATTGTCATACGGAGACAGATCGTACTCTGTACCAATCAGAACATCGTACAGATGCAGATTTCCCTCGCTGTCTACAAACGGCTCAGAAGGCGTTGTAGTTTCCGTTACGGTTGTAGTCTCTGTCCCCTCAGAAACCGTTGTCGTTACAGTCGTGGTGACCGCCGGAGTGGTTTCTGTAGTTGTTACAGTAGTACCCGGAGTGGTTACGACCGGATTCTCACCCAGATAAGCGCTGAGCGTATTGGCCCAGAGCAGACCCATTTCAGCATAGCCGGCTTCGTTGGGATGTACGCCGTCATACAGACCCTCCTTTACATCTACAACACTGTGAATGTCGCAGAATTCTACAGAATAGCCTGCACTCTTCTTCTCTGCGGCCAAAGCCTGCACACCGGCATTATAGGTATCTACACACTCATCTACCTTTGCCTTCAGAGCCGCTGTATCGCTTGTATCTACACCCAGGATCCAACCATAAGCACCCAGCCAGTCCGCACGGACCTCAGCATCAATATCCGGTACAGAGGCCAGGAACAGAGTATCTGTGCTGTCCATATTGGCCAGAATTTCGTCCACAAGGCTTTCCAGACGTTCCAGAGCGGTTGTCGTTCCGGTAATGTCACTCTGGCTGCTTACCTTGTCCAGTCTTGCATCCAGAAGGTCATTGGTACCGATCTGAAGCAGAACCATGTCCGGGTCGTAGGTTTCCATCAGATTATCCCCGCCGAACAGAACCTCATAAATACCGGATCGGCTGCCATAGCTTTTAATTGTATACTGGCTATAACCGCAATGGCCCGGATCATATGTGATGGTTTCGCCATTCCAGTCATAAGTCGCAGTATCGCTCCAGCTGTTCTTCGGACCTACCATATCGTACGAAATACCGTTCTGATTCAGGTAATGACACAGATACTTACGATAGCCATTGTCACCATTGATGTAACCATCTGTAATGGAGTCCCCCACGCACATGATCTTGAGCGCATCCTCATCTGCGGCACTTACCTCGGCTTGAAGTACAGCTGCATTCACGGAAACAGAACCTGCTGCAATTGCACCAGCAGTCAGAAGCGTAACCCATTTTTTTAAGCTCATTTTAATATTCCTCCTCATTTTTCATAAAAGCTCAAATGGTCAGATTTCCTCATACCACTATTATAGCACTGTTCTCTTCATTTTGCAAACATTTTCCGCATTTACGTCATTTTACACAATACCGGGAGTGAATCCATCATCATTTTCGACAACAAAAAGGGACTGCTCATGAACAGTCCCTTTCCATATTATTGATACTACAGAAATCAATCGTGCAGCTTGCGGCGGTCAATTACACGGACAGCCTTGCCCTCGCTGCGGACAATGGTCTTAGGCGCAACCAGATGCACTCTCGGAGAAATACCCAGCATTGTCTTGATGGCATCGGACAGGTTCTTTTCCCGTACCGCCAGCTCATTCTTTGCGGCCTTATACTCCTCCGGTGTCAGCTCTACATTGATATCCAGCGTGTCTGTGTTGTTCACACGGTCAACCTCGATCTGATAATTCGGTGTATAGCCCTTGTTCAGCAGAACAGTCTCGATCTGAGACGGGAATACGTTTACACCGCGAATGATCAGCATATCATCACTTCGGCCCATAGGCTTGGACATCTTGATCAGGGTACGGCCGCAGGAGCACTTCTTTCTGGAAAGCACACAGATATCACGTGTACGGTAACGGAGCAGCGGGAAGGCCTCCTTTGTCAGAGAGGTGAACACCAGCTCACCCTTTTCACCCTCCGGCAGAACCTCACCTGTATCCGGGTCAATGATCTCCGCCAGGAAGTGATCCTCGTTGATATGCATACCGGTCTGCTCCTCGCACTCAAAGGATACGCCCGGACCGGAGGTCTCTGTCAGGCCATAAATATCATAGGCCTTGATACCCAGGGATTTTTCAATATCACGGCGCATTTCCTCCGTCCACGGCTCTGCACCGAAAATACCAGCCTTCAGCTTGTTATCCTCCGGCTTGTAGCCCATTTCCTTCAGCGTCTCACCGATATAGGCCGCATAGGACGGTGTACAGCAGAGGATGGTAGAGCCGAGATCCATCATGAACTGAATCTGTCTCTCTGTATTACCGGAAGACATGGGCAGCGTCAGACAGCCAACCTTGTGAGAGCCGCCGTTCAAACCCGGGCCGCCTGTAAACAGACCGTAGCCATAGCTTACGTGGCACACATCCTCATTGGAACCGCCGGCTGCAACAACTGCTCTTGCACAGCAGTCCTCCCAAAGATCCACATCATGCTGGGTATAGAAGGCCACTACACGGCGTCCGGTCGTACCCGAGGTAGACTGAATACGCACGCAATCCTTCAGATCCTTTGCCAGCAGTCCATAAGGATACTGATCTCGCAGGTCGGTCTTGGTCAGGAAGGGCAGCTTCTTCAGATCGTCCAGAGTCCGGATATCGTCCGGAGTCAGGCCTCTCTCCTCCATGAGCTGCTTGTAGTACGGAACATTCTCATAGACATGCTTGACCTGATTTCTCAGACGCTCCTCCTGGAGCTTTCTCATATCCTCATAGGACATGGTCTCGATTTCCGGCTGATAATAACGCTTTTCCATATGTATAACTCCTTTAAGATAAATCTCTCACCGCCGGGGCGGCTGAAAAATGTCTTGCATTTCAAGACATCATGGGGTATAATAAAAACAGTCAAAACTCAGATTCAAGGGCAGGAGGCCTCTATCTATGATTATCGATTTTCACACACATGTATTTCCCGATGCAATCGCAGAAAAAACCATCCAGCATCTCGCCGAAAAAAGCGGTTACATACCCTATGGCAACGGCACACTGGAACAGCTGCTGGCCCTCATGAAGAAAGGCGGCGCAGATCATTCTGTCATATTGCCGGTCGTAACAAAGCCCGCTCAGTTCCGGAGCATCAACCAGTTTGCTGCATCCCTGAACGGGACAAACGGTTTATACAGCTTCGGCGGCATTCATCCGGATGATGAAACGCCCGAAGCACATCTGGATGAGATCAAGGCGCTGGGACTGTACGGCATCAAGCTCCATCCCGACTATCAGGATGTTTTCATTGACGATCCCAGATATATCCGCATCATCCGCTATGCCCTTTCCATCGGACTTACAGTCATTACACACGCTGGTGTAGACGACGGCTGTGCGGGCGAAACCAAATGCACGCCAGACCGGATCCTGCATATGCTGGATGCAGTTTACGAGGGAAACCTCCCCTCTGCACCGCAGATCATCCTGGCTCATGCCGGCAGCTACAAAATGTATGATGAGGTTCTTGAGAAGCTCTGCGGTTTGCCGGTCTACTTTGACCTGGCCTATGTACTGGAGGCGGCCGACCCTGATGCTTTGCTGTCTATTATCCGCACACACGGCGCAGATAAAATCCTGTTTGCGACTGACAGCCCTTGGGGCGACGTAGCCAAAGGTGCAGCTGTCCTCAGAGAAATGCCCCTGACAGAGCTGGAGCTGGAGCAGATATTTTACCGCAACGCGCTCTCCATTCTGCGCAAATAGTATTCTTATTCTACCATATTTTCTCTTAAATTACAAGTATTTTTAGCACGTTTTCACAAATCTCCCAGATTACTTAATTATATTAAAAAAACGGATGCGTTTTCTTAACAAAACACATCCGCTTTCACTTTATTCAATCAAATCAGACCAGTCCGGATCAAGCCCAGCTGCATACTGTGCATAGTAAGTCAGGATACAAGTCGCATCTTTGATCTCAATGATCCCATTCCGGTCAATATCTGCTGCATCCATATTGATCTCCGGATCCAGGCTGGCCGCATTCTGCGCATAGTAGGTAAGCACCGCAGTCGCATCTGAAATCTCCACTACGCCGTTTCCATCAAGATCTCCCAGCAGCTCCTCCTGATAGCGGAGCACAAAATACTGCTCATAAATGAGAATATTCTCCTCTGTGGTACCGCGGCTCGCCAGAAGCTCAAAACCGGCACTTTCGCCTTGCTCCAGCGTAATATAGAAATGATGCTCACAGCCTTCGATTTTCTCAAAATCGGGATCCTGCACCACAAGATTCTGCGTATATACCGCATCAGGATCCGCACCAGCTGATATAGACACCGCATACCAGGAGGCATATTCTCCTGTATCCACCAGATATTCACAACGGCTCAGATCCATCTGATAGACGGTCTCGCTCTGCCCCTCTGCACCAATCAGTTCCGTGTCGTAGTAGCGGAAAATCCCTTCCGGCTCTATTTTATCAACCGTAACATGCAGCTCATCCTGATTTTTCACATGAATAAAAATCTGTCCGGTCCGGTCCGGAAGGCTGATTCCCTCCAAAACCGGAACCAGTGTGGCTGCATAGGCCGACAGCTGCACAAGCCAACCGGTCATCATACAGACAGAAGCAGCAAACCCGACTATTCGCTTTTTCAGCTTCATGTCTGGGTCACCTCCATTATTCCGAAGCCTGATAATACCTGATTTCCGTTACAAAAGAACCGTCTGTGCAGAAATCCAGTACATGACCATCCTCTGCCTTGTACCGATAGGTATTTGTATCTGTGATCTCACAGCTGTCAGAACCATAAGCTGCAAGAATGCTGTCTACAGAAGCGCCTGGTACAACACCCTTCGTGGTGCAGGCCTTTTCCCCTGTCAGGACGATTTCCATGATCAGCTCCTCTGTGCTTCCATCCTCGTAGGCAAATACCTCTGTGATCACATCAAATCCCTCACAGGCATAGATATTTGCTGCTGTGCCGCCATAAATCGGAGTGGACTGCGTCACCTGCGCTTCCAGCGAATCCATAGACGGAATCGCCTGACCAACTGTCATTTCGATCTCATCCTGTACAAAACGGATATCCCGATCCTGATGGAAAAAGCCGTCGGGCTTATCCACCGTCTGAAGCGGTTCTTCTGTTGTTACAGCCGCTGTTGTTTCTGTGATCTCTATCGTTTCGACCGGCACGGTCGTTGCAGCAGGCACTGTAACTGTTACAACCACAATCTGTGTGATCACCTGCGGCTTTACGGTCACAACCTGATTCTGTGCCTGAGAGCGTCCCACAAACTGAATGGCCCGCGTACCTGTTGTAGTCGCCTTCTCCGTTTTATTGGTGGCCGACATCGTTGTACCGGTTGTTAACACCGTTTCAGTTTCCGCCTTTGCTGTCTTTGTCGTTGTTGCAGATGCGGAGGATACAGTTACATCACTCTGCATCATAATTGTATCAGAATCCGGTATGCTGTTTTCCACAGCCGAACCGCAGGAGCATCCTACAAATACAGCCGCTGCTGCTGCGGACGAAGCTACCAGAGCTATCAGTTTCTTTTCCATATAAGCTCTCCCTTCATTTTTCTCACTTTTATCCAATAATACACCTATCCTAATTCTATTATTATACTCAAAATTCCTCTGTCTGTCAACGGAAATCACGCAATTCAGCGAAAAACAGCCTTTTCAACAGATTTATGCATCTTCACGAAGCCAAAACTGTTGAAATTGAATTCAATTTGTGGTATACTATGGAAGTATGCCCGATTTTAAAAAATAATACCCCCTGAGGAGGAAATGATATATGTCCGAAAGTACAAACACAAAATGGGTGGATGCATGGGGAAATGCCGTCTCCATCGCTGCACGCCGCCCTGAAAATTATGCAAAGAACCTGACTCTGCGCTATCCGGTGAGAATGATGCTCTCCGGCTGTGCTGTCCGTATAAGGCTGGATAATTTCTGCGGCACTGAAGCCATTACCATCACCTCGGCGAATCTGGCAAAGGCTGGCGAAGGCTCATCCATCCGCAGCGAAAGCCTTCATACAATTACATTCGGCGGAAAAGAAACGGTTTCTATTCCAGCCGGAAAAGCCATCACCAGTGATCCCATCCCATTTGAGGTAACGGCCGGAGAGGATATTGCAGTCAGCCTGTATTTCGCTGATTTTACAGAAATGCGCTCAGCCGTGCTGATCACAGGCCCGCTGTCCAGAGGCTTCTTTGCTGTTGGAAATCATGCGGCGGCGGAAACGCTTCCCCTGGAGCTTTCCAACAAGACCAGCTGGTTCTATTTCCTCAGTGATATTGAGGTGCTGACCGCCCCGCAAAATCGTGCGGTTATCTGCTACGGAGATTCCATCACCGCACAGGCCTGGCCGGATTATCTCATCCAGCGCACCTTGCAGCTGGGAGACGGTACGACCTCCATCATACGCCGGGCGGCCAGCGGCACACGTATTCTCCGCCAGTATGACGATATCACCTATGATTCCTATGGTCTGAGAGGTGAAATACGCTTCCCCAGAGAGGCTCTGGCGGCCAGTGCTGATACGGTAATCATCCAGCACGGCATCAATGATATCATCCACCCGGTAGGTACCGATGTGAATCCCTTCCGGCCATGGAGTGATCTGCCCACAGCGGAGGAGATGATCAACGGCCTGCGGATGTATATCCGGATAGCACGGGAATATGGCCTGAAGGTATATCTGGGCACGCTGCTGCCCATCGAGGGATGGCGTACTTATGCAGATTTCCGTGAGAAGCTGCGCTGCACTGTGAACGACTGGATGCGTACTACCGATGAAGCAGACGGCTGCATCGACTTTGACCGGGCTGTGTGTGACCCGGAGCATCCCTCTCGTTTTGCAGAAGGGTATGACAGCGGCGATCATCTCCATCCCAGCCCTCTTGCCTATCAGCGTATGGCACAGGCTGTTCCGGAGGAAATTTTGCGTAATTAGTCCGAAAAATTCTGGCCGCTCTATTGACATTTCTGACAATAAATGCTATAATTTTTACAGCGTATTTGTTGGAATTCGTGGCATCCTATGCCTGATACTATATACACAAGGAGGAGCATCCATATGAAAAAGAGAATTGGTATTCTGACCAGCGGCGGGGACTGCCCGGGCCTGAACGCAACCATCCGAGGTGTTGCGAAGGCCTGCTATGAAATGCTGGGACAGGATAATGTAGAGATCGTAGGCGTATGCAACGGCTACTATGGTCTGATCCACAATATCTGCCGTGAAATGAAGCCGGAGGATTTTTCCGGAATTCTCACACGGGGCGGTACAATTCTGGGAACAAAGCGCCAGCCTTTCAAGATGATGACAGTCATCGGAGAAGATAAGGTTGACAAGGTCAAGAATATGAAGCAGACCTATAAGGATCAGAAGCTGGACTGCCTGCTGACGCTGGGCGGAAACGGTACACACAAAACCTCCAAGCTCCTTTCTGACGAAGGTCTGAATGTAATCGGCCTACCCAAGACCATTGATAATGACATTTACGGAACAGATGTGACATTTGGTTTCCATTCGGCCGTGGATATTGCTACTGATGCCATTGATCGTCTGCATTCCACTGCAAACAGTCACTCCCGTATTCTTCTCTGTGAAATCATGGGCAACAAGGCTGGCTGGCTGACGCTGTATGCAGGTATTTCCGGCGGCGCAGATATTATTCTGATTCCGGAGATTCCTTATGATATTGACAAGGTATGCGAATCTGTTGTAAAGCGCAGCCAGAGCGGAAAGAACTTCTCTATTATTGCAGTTGCAGAAGGCAGCTTCGATGTGGAAGAAGCAAAACTCAAGAAGAAGGAGCGTGCAAAGCGCAGACTGGAGGCTGGTATCACAACTGCTACCAACCGCATTGCAGCGCAGATTCAGCAGAATACCGGGCTTGAGGCAAGAGTGTGCGTTCCGGGACATATGCTCCGCGGCGGCAACCCCAGTGCCTATGACCGGCTGCTGGCAACTCAGTTCGGTGAATATGCGGCCCAGCTCATCCGGGACGGCAAATACGGCATGACCGTTGCAAAGGTGGACGGTAAGATCACAGCCAACAAGCTGGAGGATATTGCCGGAAAGACAAAGTTCGTTGAGCCGGATTGCCAGGTTGTGACGACTGCACGGAATATTGGTATTTCCTTTGGCGATTAAAATGAACAGATAGAAAAACGGGGCTGCTCAGGCAGTCCCGTTTTGTGTTTCTATGCTTCATTATCCTGCTGCAGTGCTATTTCAAACGCATGACTCCAATCGTCAAAATGATTGAACATATACCGTCCTTTTCCATCGATGTCATATTGCAGCTTCAGTACCGCAGGTTCTGCCGTTTCGCCTTTTACATATACGTCAAGAATCATATAGCAGCTTTCCGTTTCATATTCAAGCACCTTTACACCGTTTTCCGGAGGAACATCCGGACTTTCGCTGCCCTGAACCTTCGAACTGCGGTTCTTACCCTCACCCCAGAAGCGGCTTACACTTATGATTTCAAGCTTTTCACTAAGCTCAAGCCGGAGATTCAGGTTCTCTGCATCATAGTATTTCCGGTCATCAGTCTGACTGACAAATATATATATCCTGTATGTATCATTCCCTGCCTCAGTGTACTCAACTGTGACAGGAATACTTATCTCACTGCCGCTTTCTGTTTCATGAAGAATCGCCATAGTTGTAGTTGTGATAAATTCCCGTTCCTCGCTATGAATGATCTCATCATAGAAAACAACAGATATCACATAAAACAGCACAGTGACAAGCAGAACCAGAGCTGTTACTATGGCAGTCAGAATCCTCCATTTCTTCATAGCTGAGCCTCCCTTATCCGCTCACAATATCATCCCAGCTGGGACTCAATCCAACTGCATTCTGCGCATAATATGTCAGGAACGCTGTGGCATCGCTTATTTCAACAATACCATTTTTGTTTACATCGGCGGTACTCATCTGACTTTCTGTATAATCTTCTATAGGCAAACTTGCTGCAATCTGTACATATATCGTAAGCGCAGCTGTTGCATCAGAAATGTCAATGATATCATCTCCATTAACATCACCCCGTGTGAGTGCCGGTGCGTTACCCAATGAAACAAATTCTCTGCCATATTTTTCCGCATATGCCTGTGCAGCAGAGCTGCTATACCCATAGATAACAGCGCCTTCATAGATCGTACTTTCCAAATCACTTATTGTACATTACGGATTCTCTATTGTTACCGAGGTCAGATCATAACACTTTTCAAGGACAAAATCATCCAGAATCCCAACACCTTCAGGAAACGTGATTGAAGTCAATGAATAGCAATAGCTGAATGCATTCCTGCCGATGCTTTTGACACTGTCCGGAAACATAACAGAGGTCCATGCTTCACAATAGCTGAAAACCTCCGTACCGATTTCTGTAACGCCATCCGGGATGTTTATGGAAGTCAGCCCATAGCAGCTGGCAGTCCGTTGATTTCCGCCGGAATCTCCACGGTAACAGCAGATTCAGCGCAGCCGGTTATGCTGATCGTATTTTCCGCTGTGATCATATAGGTCAGCTCACCATAAGTATAGGATTTCTCAGAGGTCCATTCCGCCGCCTGCACATCAAATGATATACAGGCAAAGCACAGAACTACACTCATCAGGACTGCGGTCATCCTCTTAAAAAATCATTCATCCTACCCGTTCCTCCTGTTACTTCTTTGGCTTCGGCGCATCAGAGCGCATGGTCAGCGCAATCCGCTTGCGCTTTACATCCACATCCAGCACGCGCACCTTCACCACATCACCGACCTTTACCACATCAAGAGGATGCTTCACCCTGCGGTTGGAGAGCTGTGAAATATGTACAAGTCCATCCTCATGGACACCAATGTCCACAAAGCACCCGAAATCGATGACATTCCGGACTGTGCCCACCAGCTCCAGGCCAGGCTTCAAGTCCTTCAGCTCCATGATATCTCCGCTGCGCATCAGAGGCGGCGGCAGCTCGTCACGAGGGTCACGTCCTGGCTTGGCCAGCTCCTTGACAATATCTGTAACTGTAGGCACACCCACACCAGCCTTCTCTGCAATAGCAGCATAACCCTGCTTTTCGGCCAGAGCCGGAATCTCACCCAGAGCCTTTCCGGACAGATCGGCCAGAGAAAATCCACACTGACTGAGGATCTTCTGGGCTGCGTCATAACTCTCCGGGTGCACGGCTGTGTTATCAAGCGGATTCTTTGCACCCGGTACACGCAGGAAGCCAGCGCACTGCTCAAAGGCCTTCGGACCGAGCTTTGACACCTTCTTCAGCTGCTTACGGTCGGTAAATGCGCCGTTTTCGCTGCGATAGGCAACAATATTCTTCGCAATGGTCTGGTTGATGCCGGAAATGTGAGACAGCAGAGAAAAAGAGGCCGTATTCAGATCTACACCCACATGATTCACACAATCCTCTACTACACCATCCAGTGCGGCCTTCAGCTCATTCTTGGGCATATCATGCTGATATTGTCCCACACCGATGGCCTGAGGGTCGATCTTCACCAGCTCCGCCAGAGGATCCTGCATACGCCGGGCAATGGACACCGCACTTCTCAGGGATACATCATATTCCGGGAACTCCTCCGCAGCCAGCTTCGATGCAGAATATACAGATGCGCCTGCTTCGGAAACCACCATATAGGCCGCTTCGTGGGGAAGGTTTTTCAGCACTTCGGCTACCACAGCTTCCGCTTCTCTGGAGGCCGTTCCATTTCCGATCGAAACCGCCGTTACATGATGCTTTATCATCATCCGGCGGATGGTTTCCTTGCCCTGCTCCAGCTTTGCACCTGCACCGATGGTGATATAGGCCACGCCTGTATCCAGTACCTTTCCGGTTGTATCCACAACCGCCAGCTTACAGCCGGTGCGGTAGCCAGGGTCTACGCCCAGCACCATCTGATTCTTCAGAGGAGATGCCATCAGCAGCTGTCTCAGATTGGATGCAAATACCTTGATGGCCGCTTCCGCTGCCTTTTCCGTCAGCTCCCGGCGCACCTCACGCTCTACCGCTGGAAACAGCAGCCTTGCATAGGCATCCTCCGCAGCCGCCTTTACCAGCTGGCCGCAGGGGCTTTCGTTCTTTACGAATTTCCGCACCACAACAGCCTCACCGCGTCCCTCCGGCAGGGAAATACTCACACGAAGCACGCCCTCACGTTCACCACGGTCCAGAGCGAGCACACGATGTCCCACCAGCTTTTCCACCGGCTCCTGATAGTCATAGTACATCTGATAGGGCGTTTCGGCCTCCGTGTCCGCCGCCTTGGAGAAAATCGTACCCGAAAGCTGCGTAAACCGCCGCATCTGCTTACGCAGATCTGCATTATTGGCCATTTCCTCCGCCAGAATATCCATCGCGCCCTGCAAGGCGGCCCGGACATCCGGCACCTCCAGCTCCTCATTTATAAAAGACTTCGCCTCCTGCTCCGGATCCGTTTTCGTGCTCTGCTCCATAAGGATCCGTGCCAGAGGCTCAAGGCCTCTGGCAATAGCCGCAGAAGCTCTTGTCTTTCTCTTGGGACGATAGGGCAGGTACAGATCCTCTGTCTCTACCAGTGTTTCTGCACTCTGAATCCTTGCTGCCAGCTCCTCGGTCAGCTTTCCCTGTCCCTCGATCGCCGCAAGAATCTCTTCTTTGCGCTGCTGGAGCTTCCGGAGATATTGCAGGCGTGTATCCAGTGCACGGAGCACCTGATCATCCAATGAGCCCGTAACCTCCTTTCTGTATCGTGCAATAAAAGGAATCGTCTTTCCATCATCCAGAAGCGCAACGGTACGGTCTACCTGTTCCCTCCGAAGCTTCAATTCCTCTGCAATTTTCTGATTGATATCCAATCCAAACACTCCTCTCGTTTTCTCTTTGTCTATCCATGGAATGCGATCCGCCATGGATCACCAAAACATCCTACTGCAAGGCCAGTCCTGATGTATCATAGGAAAAGCTGTCATAGCTGCGCAGAAGCAAGGCCGCCAGCTTGTGGTTGGAAAGCTCCTTCAGATCATCCTTGCTGGTCACCCACTCACAATACAGATGCAGATTCACAAACCGTCCTACCAGCTCATTCTGCTGTCTGCGGTATTCCTGTCCGGACATGATCGCTGCTGTTCTTTCCTCATCATAGCTGTAGTAGCTGTAGCTTCCGTCCTTTAGCTCCCGACAAAAATAGTTCTTCCGGAAAACACGGTTTTCCTGCATGTAAAAGCTACCCACATAATGCTTGCTCTCCGTATCTGACAGAATGGCCGTATCCCCGGAAAAATAGAGCATCTCCTTGGTATCCGGCGCATAATACAGCGTGATCTGCTGGCTGATGTCAAAGAACTCAGCCGGCTTCTCCTCCTCCCACTGATCTACAGATATTTTCTCCAGCTTACAGCTGCGCACACGATAGGCCTCCAGCAATGTGATCTGACTCTCTTTATCATAGGAAATACTGATCAGCTCCGGACTGCCGTCAAAATCCAGATCCAGAAAACAGCAGGCATTATAGCCCTCCTCCGGCTTGTCCAGAATCCACTGTTCTCTTTGCTTCACCAGCATCATGACAATATCATCTGAGGAATAGACAATGTTGTCTGCGCTGGGAGGAGGGGGCTGATACTGATGCCCCTTCCAAGCCACCACAGCATACACAACACCAGCCAGTATACAGGCCTCCAGAACAAAAATTCCGGTCTTTCTTATATAGCGCCTGATCCGCCGTCTGAACGTGCCGCCTTTTCCCGTCTCCTCCTCATCCTGCTTCTCCCCGGAGGATACCGGAAATACAGGCATGGGCGGCAGTTCGCTCCATACAAAGCTCTCCGCCTGCTTATCCTTTAGCAGAAGCTCTCCGCAAAAGGAACAGACGCCTGTCCCCTCGATATTCTCACATCCGCACTTCGGACAAATCACAGAAGCACTTCCTTTCCTTCAACGATTCTGTATATATCTATCCTCTGAACCTCTCTCCTATAGTTTCATTATATAGTATACCACAGACACCGCCGTTCTGCAAGTCCTTTCATACACAGATACATAAAAAATCCGAAGTGAAATTTTCATCACTCCGGATTATGCAAGCTGTCCGATTTACAGCTGAAGGTATCGCTTAAGAAGGCGTCTTGTCCAGTTTCCGCTGCGCTTGACCGGCGGAATCATCCTGTGCATCTGCTCCATATATCTTGCAAATCCGCCTACGCAGGATAGGTCTGTACTGTAGAAATTCCGGCTGCGTTGAGTCAGATCCATGACCGCCGCCATACAGTCCTCCTGTACCGTCATAGAGATACCGTATTGGGAAAGGCGCAGGTCTGTCTCAAAGGACGGCAGGAACATCTGATAGTTGGTATGCTCCACTTCAGAAAGAAAAAACCGAAGCTGCTGCCGGAGCTGCTCCGATGTGATATAGGCCGGCTTTCCCAGAAGACCGGAAAGCATAGGATCCGTGTATTTCTCCTGCTGAAGCAGATGGAGGATCTGATCACCGTTATAAATCTGCGCACATTTGCAGATGCTGCGCAGGCTGGCCCGAAGCATGCTCATACGAAGTCCCTGGGAGATCTGCTGCTCGTCTGCACCGTTTTCCCTCATGACCTCACGCAGAAGCTGAGGCGGCATGTGCAGAAAGGAGGGGGCTGATTCCATGAAATATACAGTCATGAGAGGATGCACATCCGCCTTCATACGGCTGTATATATGCAGAACATCCGTCTCGCCGATATGCTGATTCAGCGGACGGGTCTGTACCAGAAGCATCTGCATCCAGTTGTGATAATACTGCGCCAGGGTTGGCTCCTGTATCAGTGTTGTGACGGGTGCTTCTCCAGGAAGCATTCGTGTCAGAAGCACCGCTTTCATTCCCAGTGTTATCCAGCTTTCATTCACAGGATAAACCGCACCATGCGGAATACGATAATAGGTGATCTGCGGATTCAGATACAAAGGCAGGCGCCGCAGGAGAATGTGTACATCCGGATACTCCTCTGTCTCCGGAGTGAGGATCTGCAAGGTAAAGCCTCGTCTGGCCGCTCGAATCATCTGCTCTGCCATATAGTGATATACGCTCTGCTCCATCTCATCCAGAGCATACACGCCCCAGTCTGCAATCTGAATTTCACCGGGTACATCCGTCTGGGCCACTACATCCCAGAAGGCCTTTATGGAGGCCGGTATTTTCTCGCTGCACTGGGGCAGATAGATCCGGATGGGGACATTCCGGTTGTCGTTCTGCTGAAGGACCGGACGCACCTGACCGCTCCACTCCAGGCCCAGTGCTTTTTCCAGTACCTCACGCCGGGCCTCCTGCGTCAGCCCTGCGCTGCCGGGAGAGATCCGTTCCAGCACTGCATCCAGCTCCCTGGAATCACCCTTTTCAAAAAGAAGGTCTACCAGCTTCAGCATGGCCTCGGCCTCCGACTGAAGCGCACCTTCCTGCGTGCACCATTTCTCAATTGTATCCGGCTGTACGCCAAGAGATACAGACAGCTCCTCTGCTGTCACCCACTTTTTTTCCATCAGATACCCAAACAACGTCTTTTTCTGCATGTCTCCGCCTCTTTCCAATAACCAATCCGCATATCCTGTCCGGACATGTTCTACTGCATCTCATTATACCAGAGGAAATCAGCGATACGGCACGGATTGTGGCGTAGAATTCTGGTAATTTTCTGCGAACAGCCGCATAGATACACTCATCCTGTCGTTTCGGGCAATCGGAGGAAACCATCCTTCTCTTAACGAAATCTTAATTGACGGAGCAATCTGAAATATGATAGAATAAAAAGGAATCACAATATTGAGGTGGAATTATTATGCCAGCCAAACAGCGCATTCTGATTGCAGAGGATGAACGCTCCATCTGCAACTTTATGAAAACGATACTTGAATCCAACAACTATGACGTTCTGTGTGCCGAATCTGGTACAGATGCGTGCTTTATAGCGGAGAATCACTGCCCGGACCTGTTGCTGCTGGATCTGGGGCTGCCGGATCTGGATGGTCTTCAGCTTATCAAGCGCATCCGCACCTGGTCGGCCATGCCCATCATTGTTGTATCTGCACGCACCCACGAGCTGGATAAGGTGACCGCTCTGGATTTCGGGGCGGATGACTACATCACCAAGCCCTTCGGCACAAATGAGCTTCTGGCCCGTATCCGTACCGCCCTGCGGCATGGAGGAACACCGTCCAGTCAGCTGGATATCAAGCAATCCGGCTGCTATCATGTAGGTGAGCTGGTCATTGACTATGATAAATACCGTGTCTATATCGGCGGACAGGATGCAAAGCTGACCCAGAATGAATTCAAGCTGGTGGCACTGCTGGGCCGATATGCCGGAAAGGTTCTGACCTATGATACCATCATCCGGGCCATATGGGGACCCAATGCACCGACTGACAACCAGATCCTCCGTGTAAATATGGCCAATATCCGCAGAAAGATTGAGAAATGTCCGGCTCGTCCGGAGTACATATTCACAGAGGTTGGCATCGGTTATCGTCTGGTAGATGCAGAATCCTTTGAAGATACACAGAAAAAATAAGTCCATAGAGAAAAGCCGTATGCAGCAGCGCATACGGCTTGATTTGTTTTATAAAGGCAGTGTAAAAGAAAAAGATGCTCCTCCCTCCGGCAGATCCTCTGATTCCAATGTGCCGCCATGAGCGGTGATAATGCTCCGGCAGACGGAAAGGCCAATCCCCATATTCCGTTTAATGTCCGCTTCCCTTGCCTGCTCCGCACCAAAAACAAGCTTTTTCGGCTTGTCCGATATACCGCAGCCATCATCAGAAACCGTAAACAACACATCCCCTTCGCGCTGCTTCATGGAGATGGAGATCCATGTGTGCCCCTCTGCATGAAGCACCGCATTCTCAAGAAGATTAAAAATGACCTGCTCGATCAGAATGGGATCCATCTCAATAAAAAAGACAGAGTCCGGCAGCTGGATACGGATATCCTCATCCGGGTGCAGCTTCTGAAGCTTCCCTACCGCACTGGAAATGATCTCCTCTGCAAGCTCTGGGGTCTTGCTGATTTTGGACGGCTCTCCGCCGATTCTTGTGATGGAGAGAATATTCTCAACCACCCGGATGAGCCACTGAGCCTCATCCTTTATGTCCGTGAGAAGCTCTGTCCGCTGAGCCTCGCTCAGCTTATCCGAATTATCAAGAACCGCCGAAACAGACCCCACGATCGAAGTCAGAGGTGTACGGATATCATGGGATACCGACCGCAGGAGATTGCTGTACATCTGCTCCCGGATAACCTGCTCACGCATTTTATCACGCTGCTTGGCCTGAGAAGTCAGGGTACTCATCATCAGGGAAATGGACAGCATGATGATAAACACCAGCGGATAGCCGGTGAGAGAGAAATTCAGGGAATAGTATGGGTAGGTAAAGGCAAAGTTCACACTGACTACCGCCAATATGGAGCCGACTATATCATACAGATACCCTTCTGTCCATCTGGCCACGAGCATGAGCGCAAGAAGAAATATCAGCGACTCATTATAAAAGCTTTCACTGAACAGATGCAGGATCGTACACAACCCATAGGCACAGCCCAGAAGGAGAAGCATTTTTCCTGTATCCTTCCACGAAAACGGAAAATATTTCCGGCCTGCTTCAGCAAGCGTAGTCCAGAATGATGATTTCACATATTTTCCTCCATTCTATCTGCAAAGCATTCCTCCAGCAGCTCCCGGCTGCACGGAATATACATATATTCCTCAAGCTGCGGCACATAGTCTGTACAGAGCCGCTCCGGCTCTCCGATGAGCAGCAGCTTTTTGCTTCTGGGGAGTTTCTTCAGGGCGTATTCCATCCGGGCGGCCGCTGATTTGTTTTCAGCCTTCCACGCCGCCTCCAATGCAGCGGCCGGATGACTTCGGGTATATTTCGCTCCGCCCGGCCGTTTTCCGCAATGCGCCTTCATGCGTGCAGACAGATCCGAAGTAATTCCGATATAGAGTGAATCATCCCGACAGCGGAGAATATAGACGTAATATTCCTTCTCCGGACGCTCTGCTGCTTCCCTGCTCATCCGCGGCGCTTACCGGTCAGAATGATGACGGTATACGGCTCGGCCACAACCAGATCCCCCGGTTTGTCGCCATAACGGTTTCTGGTACAGGTATCCGTCAGCACGGTCCATTCGATCTGATCCGAATCCGGCAGCTGATAAGAAATGTCATGCGCATATACATTGCAGATCATATAGATGAAGCAATCCTCATCTGTGCCATACTTCACATGATCCTCTGCAAAGAACGCAGCAATACAGTGAGACTTCTTATCCGGAAATGCAGCTGTGCCGCCCGGATAGCGGAAGGACAGCTCCGGATAACCTGTGCCGTTGCAGGCGCTATCGAAGGCCGTATTTCTCAGAACCGGATGCTCCTTGCGGAACCGGATCATGGTACGGACAAATTCCAGCATATCCTTTTCCCGTTCCAGACCGCTCCAGTCGATCCAGGAAATGTGACTATCCTGACAATAGGCATTGTTGTTGCCATACTGGGTGTTGCAGATTTCATCCCCGGCATACATCATCGGAACGCCCCTGCTCATCATCAGCAAAGCAAAGAGACTTTTCATCTTCCGACGGCGGATGTGGTGAATATGCCCGTCCGGAGTGAAGCCTTCCCAGCCGTTATTATAGCTGATGTTCCAGTTGTTGCCGTCCCGGTTCTGTTCACCATTGCTTTCATTATGCTTTTCATTGTAGGCCACCAGATCATACATGGTAAAACCATCGTGACAGGTCACAAAGTTGATCGAGCTCTGTGCACCGCAGGAAGCATACATATTCTCAGAGCCGGCGATACGGGCCATAAAGTCCGGAGCATACTCCGCATTGCCATTGATGAACTGACGCATAGCGTCACGATACTTGTCATTCCACTCCGACCAACGGCCCCAGTGGTGGAAGCGGCCCGTCAGATAAAGCCCGGCTGCGTCCCACGGCTCGGCAATGAGAATGGCATCCTTCAGGCTCTCATCCTCGGCGATCTCACGGGCCACCGGATTTTCCCAGTCCGGAACACCATCCACCCCACGCACCAGCATGGGTGCAAGGTCAAAACGGAAGCCGTCTACATGACACTCCTTGTGCCAGTAGCGCAGACTGTCCAGAATCAGTCGGCGTACTGCCGGATGATTGCACTTGAAGGTATTGCCGCAGCCGGAATAGTTGGTGTAGTGACCGTCCGGCTGAGTGATATAGTAAATCTCATTGTCAACACCCTGAAAGGAATAGCATCGATCCCGCTCCTCACCCTCGGCGGTATGATTGTACACAACATCCAGCAGCACACGGATTCCGGCCGCATGAAAGGCCTTGACCATTTCCTTGAATTCCTCCGTCTGCTTTCCGGCCATACCCGATGCAGCATAGCCAGCCTTGGGCGAAAAGAAATTCAGCGTGCTGTAACCCCAATAATTCAGGATACGCTTCTGGTTGTAAAAACGATTATATTCCATCTCATCAAACTCAAATACCGGCAGCAGCTCGATACAGTTGATACCCAGGCTTTTGAGATAGGGAATCTTTTCCATAAGTCCAGCAAATGTACCCGGTGCAGAGCAGCCGGAGGATTCATGCATGGTCATGCTGCGAACATGCGCCTCATAGATGATGAGATCCTTCATCGGAATATCCGGATAGGTATCACCTTCCCAGTCAAAATGATCAGAAATCACACGGCCGCGGAATTTACCGTCACGCTCCGGATCGATGGACATACACCAGCAGTTGCGGCCGGAAACGGACTTTGCATAGGGGTCAAGAACGACCTTCTCACGCTGATACCGCAGCTCACAACCCAGGTCATAATCTCCGTCAAAGCGGTAGCCGTATTCAAGGCCGTCCGGGTCGACCCCGGTAATATGCATGGCATATACATGCCCATCTTTCATTTCCTCCCGAAACGGAAGCTCCAGAGCCGGATGCTTCTCGCCCAAACGGAACAGAACCAGCGTACAGCTCCTTGCATGCTCGCTGTATACGGCAAAATTGATACCCATCTCACCGTTTTCATTCGGACAGACCGTTGCCCCCAGACGGCTGCTGTCGCCTCTGGTGCAGAAAATATCGCTTTCTGAAATGCCACGAGAATTTATATTCATTACAATAATCCCTCCCGAAAATTACTTATTTATCATAGCATATACCCACATTGTCATTCAATACCTTTTTCAATACGTTTTTTGAAAATTCCTCGCCCCATGGAAAAGCCTGGCATAAAGCTTGACAAATTGGCGTTTTTTTGATAAAATGGAGAAGTATATAAAATGGGTAAATTCAGCTTTGCTGATAGGCCATACCGCACAAAGGCTGTGCGTCAGATGAAAACATATGACGTACAGAGCCGTCCAGCGGGCTTTGTAAGGTGTTGCCGATAATTGAAAAGGAGCGACCCGCTCCGGATTGGGGGATTTTCATGGTATTCAGCAGTATCGATTTCATCTTTCGATTTCTGCCGCTTTTCCTGATCGGATATTACATAGCGCCGAAAAATTATAAGAATCTGATTCTTTTCATCGGCAGCCTGATTTTTTATGCGTGGGGAGAATCATCCTACCTGCTGCTTCTTTTATTCTCGCTGTTTGTGAATTTCATTTTCGGTAAGCTCATTGCCGGACATGGACAACCGGATCAGACACAGCGCACACGAAAAATATTCCTTTGGATCACGCTGGCCTTTAACTTTGGTATGCTTATCTTCTTCAAGTATACGAACTTCCTGATTGAAAATATCAATGTTCTGCTTTCCGGCCTGGATCTGGCTATTCCAAAGGTTACGGTGACCATGCCGCTGGGCATCAGCTTCTTCACCTTCCAGATCGTATCTTATATTGTAGATATCTATAGAAGGGAAAAGAAGCCGGCCAATAACATCGTAACACTGGGTACATATCTGTTTATGTTTCCGCATCTGGTTTCCGGCCCGATTTTTGAGTATAATGAAATTGCGGCGGAGCTTCGCTACCGGGAGGTTTCCATCACCAATATCGAAAAGGGACTGAAAACCTTTATCCTCGGTCTGGGCGCAAAGGCCATTCTGGCCAATCCCATGGGCACTCTGTGGGCTGGCATGTCCCGGTATGGCTATGAGAGCATTTCCAGTCCCTATGCATGGCTGGGTGCATTCGGCTACAGCTTTCAGATCTACTTCGATTTCTTCGGCTATTCGCTCATGGCCATCGGTCTGGGCACAATGCTGGGCTTTACCATCCCCAAGAATTTTGATAATCCATATATTTCCAGAAGTATGGGTGAATTCTGGCGCAGATGGCACATGACCCTGGGAAAATGGTTCAAGAAATATATCTATTTTCCGCTGGGCGGAAGTCGGTGCAGCACACCCAAAATCATCCGCAACACCCTGATCGTATGGGCCTTTACAGGTCTGTGGCATGGTGCAAGCTGGAACTTTGTGCTGTGGGGGCTGATCTTCTTCGGATTGCTCATGCTGGAACGGTTCTGGCTTGGGAAATATCTGGAGCGGTACAAAATACTGGGACATGTTTATGTCTGCATTCTCATCCCTCTGACATGGGTGGTATTCGCCATGACAGATATGAGCGATCTGGGTCTCTATTTCTCCCGTCTGTTCCCCTTCGGCGGTTCACCTGATTTTGTGACCACGAAGGATTTCTGGAACGCTCTGGGCGATTACTGGTATCTGCTCATTGCATGTGTTGTGTTCAGCACGGACTATCCGGAAAAGCTCTACAAGAAATATGAGGATCATATCATCACCAAGCTTGTGCTCCTTGTCATTTTCATTGTGAGCATGGTGCTTGTAAACAAGTCCTCCGGCAATCCGTTCCTGTATTTCGGATTCTGACGGATGGGAGGTAGCATATGAATACATCATCTATTATAACAAAGCTGAAGGAGACAAAGCTCTTTCAGAAGCTCTCCGGACTGCACCCTTTCCGGAAGCTGGCGGAAACAGAGCGCTTCCAGAAGCTTTCACAGACCGCAGCAGGAAAATTCCTGACAGATTATCCGCTTATGGTTTCGGTAATTGCAGCCTCGGTGGTACTCGGTATTATATTTGCGGTTCAAAAATATACCCCCGCACCAGAGGTAACGGATACACCCCCGGCTGTTACAACGACCCTTCCAGCTCAGACAACAACCACCGCACCACTGCATGCGGAAATTCCTTCCAGTGAGGCTACGACTGAGAAGACCATGACTGAGACCAGACCGCCCCAAGCTGAGTTTGAAAGAGTGGAGGACAGCTATTTCAACGATGCACTGTTCATCGGAAACTCCCGTACAGTTGGTCTTTCCCTGTTCGGCTCCATGCCGGAGCAAACCACCTTCTATGCAACGGTAGGCATGAATATCTATGATCTGCTGGACTCCACGGCACAGATCCCCCCGGAGGAAGGCCCGGAAATGTCCTTCAGTTCCCTGATGAACGGCCAGAAATTCGGCAAGATCTACATCATGCTGGGTATCAATGACCTGGGCACAGGCACATCTGAATCCTTTGCAGAGTATTATAAGAGTGTTCTCGATCAGATTCATCAGATGCAGCCGGAGGCTATCATCTACATCCAGAGCATTATCAATGTAGATGCAGCACGCGACGCACAGGGAGACTCCATCAACAACGCAAACATCAACGAAAAGAATGCGCTGCTTGCAGAGCTTGCAAATGATGACTACATCCACTACCTGAATGTAAATGAGGTTCTGGTAGATGAAAACGGCGCTCTGAATGCGGACTACACATCCGACGGCATCCATCTGGGCGGCGGCTCTCTCTCCATCTGGGAGGATTATCTCCGCTCTCATGCGGTTGTGAAGGAATCATAATAAAGCAACATAATGCGGACAGCCATTGATCGTCCGAAAATATCCACTTATCAAAATAAGGGACTGCTGCAACATTTCAATTGCAGCAGTCCCTTTTCATTTACTTATTCGGCCTGATAGATCACATATTCATGGAGCTTCCCATTCTGGTTTTCATCATAATAATACTCTGTAATTGTTTCTACCTCATCGGGGTGAACAGGCCTGCTGTAACAATACACACTGCCATTCCGTTCTTCAGAAGAGACGCCCCGGATGTATGCAAAATTCTGATACTGCGTGCGGCCTTCATCTGTCTGAATATTCTGAAGTATAGCGGAATCTGTAATCAGAACCGTGCCATCCTTCAGGCCAAAGGCAGTACCGCAGTGATATTCCGCAGAAGAATCGGACGTGTCGGAAATATAGACAGACAGGTCATCCAGAACATACAGATTGTGATCCGTCTCGATGACCATCGGCTCTGCGGCCGGCTCTGAAATGGGAATTTCTGCTGACCAGCTTCCAGCAAGTACCGGAGCCTGCCGGGCAAAGCCCTCAGCCATAGCCTCTTCAGTCAGCCTGTCAAACTCCATCTCCTGCCAGAGCTGTTTCCACTCACTGGTGGTCATATCCTCTGTGAAATACTGCGCACGCCAATCCTCCTGCAATGCGCAAAGCTTCTCATTGACTGCCTGTGCAGCTTCCTGTGTATAAACACCGGCCAGGTCTACGTTCAGCGTGGCTCCGGAGATATCTGACTCCACCAGATAATAGGTGAGATTGTAGACATTTTCCTCTGTATCTGATTTCCGGAAAGGCTCGCTCAGAAATCCGCTCTGACTGAGCTTCTTTTCTGTGCCATCCTCCAGGGTCAGCGTGAAATAGGGCAGCATGGCCATATCCTCGGTGAATACCGTGCCATCCTGAACTGTCATCTGCATGCTGAGCATGAGCGTATTGTGGTCATTATAGAGTCCCAGAAGCTCCACAGTGGCCGTATCAGTCCGGGTAAAGGTCACATCAGGGCAACTGTAATAGGACTCGATCCGGCCGATCTCCTCCGACTGCTCCAGGCCTACTCCGGGCAGGCTTTCCTCTGCATCCGCATCACGGATCTCTGCGCCGGATACAGCAGAGAAAAATTGCTCCATTTTTCCTGAAACGGCTCCGGCTGTCAGCGTACCTCCGGCAAGTACAGCGGCAGCTGCTGCAATTCCAAAAAGACGATAAGACTGACGCCTTTTCTGTACCGGACGGATACCGGCCTGCTGCATGACACGATCTGCAACAGCTTTGCTGTTGATGGACTGCTCTCTGAGATCAGGCAGCTCCTGCAAATCCTCATTCCAATGGTCGAATATATCATAAAAGTTCCGTTTCATAGGTATAACCCCTTTCTATGAGAAGCTCCTTCAGCTTCTTTCTCGCCCGATGCAGCCGGACTTTCACGGCAGATCGGGTGAGCTGCATTTCCTCAGCGATCTCAGCGATCTGCTGATAGTAATAATAATGGCGTATAAGAACCTCACTGTCCTTTTCCGGCAGCTGCCGCATGGTGTCTCTCAGAGTCTCCGCAAGGAGCGTGTGCTCCACCTCCTCCTGAAGGTCGGCTGCTTCCATCAGCCCGGCTTCCTCCAGAGGAAGATTTTCCTTGTGAAGACGCATCCGGCTTCTCGCCCTGTTTCGGGCAATGGCTGCAAGATAGGGACGCACCTTTCCAGGCTTTAGTTTGTCCGCTGTCTGCCAGACGGCCAGAAACACATCTGCGGTCAGCTCCTCCACATCGTTCTCAGTCAGAACGCTCCGGGTAATGTTGCGAATAATCGTGCTCACATAGCCCATGTATATATCCATGAGCTTCTGTAGTCCTTCAGGACTTTGCTGCTGCAGCTGCTCGATGAGCCGGCTTTCCCGCATAATAGATTCCTCCTTTTCTGTAATGTACGGCCGTCATCTATCATAACGCATAAAACAGGTTAAAGGTTACATAAACGATCATAATAAAGCCAAAGGACTGCTGCAAATCCTCGCAGCAGTCCTTTTGAACGATCTTATTTAATTTATGCGGCGGCCTGCGCCTTTTCCAGCTTCCGGATATTTCTCAGCTCCAGAAGCATGAATGTCACTGTAGTGATCAAGGAAATGACATCTGCAGCCGGTGCTGCATAGAGAATGCCGTCAATACCAAACCACAGGGGCATGAGCAGCAGCAGCGGCAGCAGGAACAGAAACTGCCGGGTTAGGGACAGAAACACGCCCTTATAGGCCTTGCCGATGGAGGTGAAAAAGGTGGATACCACTGGTTGGAAAAAGTTGAAAATTACGCCAAACAAGTAGATCCGGAAGAATCTCACGCCGAATTCCACATAGGTCGCATCCCCATCTCCGAACAGCGCCAGAATCTGTGCCGGGAATATCTGAAACAGGATAAATGCAGCCACGGACAGCACACCACTAATGCCCAGGGTGAGCCACAATGCGCCCCGGACACGGTCATATTGCTTGGCACCATAGTTATAGCTCTCAATAGGCTGACTGCCCTGTCCAAGGCCGATAATAAAGGAAAAGAACACCTGTGCCACCTTCATGACGATTCCGGCCGCCGCCAGAGCTGTGGTTGCACCATAAATGGAAAGCGCACCATACTTGTTCAGGAGCTGATTGATAACAACCTGCACCACCATCATAGCCAGCTGATTGAAGAAGGAGGCCATGCCCAGCATAGCTGTACGTTTCATGACAGACCACTCCGGGCGGAAATGACTCAGCTTCAGCTTTACTGTTTTAAACCTGCGCATGTACAAAACAACCACTATGGCCGAAGCGATCTGACCAATAACGGTTGCAATGGCTGCACCAGCCATACCCCAGCCAAAAACCAGGATAAACAGGGCATCCAGTATTATGTTGATGACCGCACCCAACAGGTTGCAGATCATGGTCATCTGAGGGCTGCCATCAGCACGGATGAGATGTCCGCCGCCGGTAGTCAGAATCAAAAAGGGAAAGCCAATAGCAGTAATACGCACATAGATCTCTGCATAGTCAAAGACCAGTCCATCCTCTGCACCGCAAAGATGCAGGATCTGGGGAAGAAACAGCTGCGACACAATACACAGCACCACACCGCTGAGAAAAAGCATGGTTGTCGAAGTGCCCACGAAATAGGCTGCACGCTTGGTATCGCCGCTTCCCATAGATAAATTGAAGCAGGAGGCGCCGCCAATTCCGAAAAGCAGGGCCAGTGCAATACAGGAAGTCGTCAGCGGAAAGGCCACATTGGTGGCGGCGTTTCCATCCATGCCCACGACCTGTCCGATAAACAGCTGATCGATAATATTATAAAGTGCAGACACCAGCAGGGCAATGATGCTGGGTATGGCAAATTTACCCATAAGGCTGCTGATTTTTTCAGTTCCAAGAAAAGAACGCTCTGTCTGTTCCATATTTTTCCAACGCTCGCTTTCATCTAAAAATGTTTTGGAGTCACTTCAGCGTAACGATCGTAACCCCGTCCTCACCCTCTCCGAACACACCCAGCCGGAAGGCTTTTACATAGGGCAGACGCTTCAGACGCTGGTGTACAGCCTTTCGCAGAAGGCCCGTGCCCTTGCCGTGAATAATCGTCACTGTGGAAATATGAGACAGCACGGCTCTGTCCAGAAAGGCCTCCATCTCATATACACCCTCATCACAGGCCCGGCCACGGATATCCAGCTCCATAGAGCCGCTGCGCTCAGCCTTGGCTGAAACACGCCCCTGCTTCTTTCCGCCGGGCTGCTTCTTCTGATTCTGCGGCTTCTGGGGCTGATTCTCCACCAGTCTCAGGCGGCTCACAGCCACCTTTGTTTTCATCACACCCATCTGAATAAACACCTGGCCGCTTCCGTCAGGATTTCCTACTACAACGCCCTTCTGACGGGTGTCGGCAATGAGTACCGTATCGCCGCTCATCAGCGGACGGGGCAGCGTATACTGCTCCTGAGGAATATCGTCCAGGGGATTGGCATTGTCATACATCTTGTTAAAACGCTGCTTGCTTCCAGCCTTGGCGGCCGTAACCGCATCGGCAAAGCTCTCCTTCTCCTTTTCCTTCCGGAGCTGCTCCAGCTCATCCAGAAGGGCATTGGACTCGGCCTTTGTGGTTTCAATGATGGCATTGGCCTGAAGACGCGCCTGTTCCATACGGGCGATCTTCTCCTCCCGGAAGGCCTCCTTCTCCTCAGCCAGCTCCTTTGCATGAGCCGCTGCAGCCTCCTTCTCACGCCATACCTGACGAAGCTGGGCTTCCAGAGCGATCCGGGTCTGCTCCAGCTGCTCCACAGCTGTCTCAAATCGGGAATTCTCCACGCTCACCAGCGATTTTGCATGCTCGATCACATCCTTGGAAAGCCCCAGGGTCTCTGTGATCGCAAAGGCATTGGATTTGCCCGGAGAGCCAATGATCAGACGATAGGTGGGGCGCATGGTCTGCACATCAAATTCACAGGAGGCATTCTCCACATCCGGCTGTTCCGTGGCATAGAGCTTCAGCTCCTGATAGTGTGTGGTCACCATGAGCTTTGCACCGTTGTCCTTGAGCCGGGTGATAATGGCTTCCGCCAGAGCTGCACCCTCCACCGGATCTGTACCAGAGCCAAGCTCATCCAGCAGCACCAGAGAGCTGTCATCAGCCTCCTCCAGGATGTGAATAACCTCCTTCATATGAGCAGAAAATGTGGAAAGATTCTGCTCAATGCTCTGTGTGTCACCAATATTGGCAAAAACATGGCGGAATACGGAAATACGGCTTCCCTCCGCTGCCGGGATCAGCAGGCCGCACATAGCCATAAGGGTCAGCAAACCGCAGGTTTTCAGAGCTACGGTCTTACCGCCGGTATTGGGTCCTGTAATGATCAGCGCCCGATGCTCATCGCCCAGGCGGAAGGAAATGGGCACGACCCGATCGGCCGGAATCAGAGGATGACGGGCACGGATCAGATCGATCACGCCATCGTCAGACAGTACCGGCGGAAAGGCCTTCATACGGGCGGCCAGATTGGCTTTGGCAAAGTACAGATTCAGCTCAGCGCACACACTGTGGTTGCGGATGATGGAATCCGACCAGGCTGCACATTCATCACAAAGCGCACCGATAATACGTTCGATCTCCTCCTGTTCCTGGCTTTCCAGCAGGCGGATGTCGTTGTTGGACTCCACAATGGACATAGGCTCAATAAAGAGTGTCTGTCCCGATGCGGAGGAATCATGTATCAGACCCTGGATCTGGCCTCTGTGCTCGGCCTTTACAGGAAGCACGAAGCGGCCGTCCCGAAGAGTCACACGGGTATCCTGAAGACACTTCTGCACATCCTGACTGCGTACCATCTTATCCAGGGTATCCCGCAAATGCTGCTGCGCCCGGCTGATTTTCCGCCGGATCTGTGCAAGCTCTGCACTGGCCGCATCTGCGATCTCATCCTCGGAAACAATGCTGCGCTCCAGCTTTTCCAGCAGATAGGGCACAGGAGTAAGCTGAGTGAACAGATAGTCCAGCTCTGTCTCCAGGCCGGCGCAGTGGTCATACCAGTCGCTGAGCGCCTGGATCTGCCGCAGTACCATGGCGATATCCATCAGCTCCTTCAGGGAGAGCCGTGCTCCGGACTTTACACGGCGCAGCGCCATGCACATATTCCGGAAGCCATAAAAGGGCGGCGTACCAAAGCGTGTAGCCAGAGACAGGGCCTCGGCTGTTTTGTCGATTTCCTCCTGTACCCGGCTGAGACTGGCTTCCGGCTGGAGCTTCAGGGCCAGGTCACGGGACATCTCATTGGATGTCATACCCGCCAGCATCTCCAGTATTTTGTCTAATTCGAGTATTTTCTCATGCAGATTCATAGAACCTCCAAAAATATTTCTATATACCATTTCGTTTTATACTGTGATAGAATTCCAAAGAACGAGGACGCATCGACAGGTGATGACAAATGAAGCTTTCCGCAAACCGGGAGACTACATCCAGAGTCTCTCCTCCAGCACGAAAATGAAAGAGCCGATCCGTCTCTACAAGTACGATATGGCGAATCATCTCCAGTCCCGACCGGGACATGGGGAAAACGGAAGTGTCCTCCTCCCCGTGATAGCATTCCTCGCACCAGAAGCAGCCCTCGGCCACGGAGAAAACCAGCTTCTCCGGCAGATAATCCATGCATCTCCTGCACATGAGCACATCCGGCATCAGCCCCAGCTCCGAGGCAAACCGCAGCTCGAACAGGGGCTTGAGCAGACGCTCATCCCGTTTTTTCTCTGTAAGATAATGCAGTGTGTTCAGAATCAGCCGCAGGATCATATTCTCCTGTCTTCCCTTTGGCACGGCCAAGCGAACCAGCTCTGCAAAATAAGACGCCAGACTGAGATGATCCAGATTTTCCCGGAGTCCGTAGAAAATCCGAATCGGTCTGGCACTCTGAAAATAATATAAATCGCCCCTTTGTTCCAGACAAAATGAAGCGTAGGAAAACAGCTGCGTCACGCAGGTGCTCTTTCCGGTCGCCTTCTTTGCTCCCCGGACAAACACCTCCGCAACACCCAGCTCCTGTGTCAGAACATCAATAAATCTTCCTTTATCCCCGGCTGGCCGTTCATGGAGAACCAGACCGTTCACTGTGATCAGCATAGCATGCAGACCCTTCCTTTTTATCGCAGGCGGCTTCCTTCCGCCGATAGCGCAGGTAGTCATCCACCTTTCCGGTTTTGCAGAATCTTTCCCATGGTGTCAAATCACGTCACCTCCGGGAATAGTGTACGCTCCCCTCCCGGAAATTATGGCTGACAAGATTTTTCAGTTAGTTTGCATCCTCCGACAAGCCGAAGTTGCGGATGAGACCCTCCTTGTTGCGCCAGTCCTCCTTCACCTTCACCCAGCACTTCAGATTCACCTGAATCTGAAAGAAGCTTTCCAGGTCATTCCGGGCCGCTGTGGCTACACGCTTGAGCATAGTGCCGTTCTTGCCGATGACGATTCCCTTATGGGACATTCTCTCGCAGTAGATCACAGCATCTATATCCAGCAGATCCTTGTCATCCCGCTCCTCCATACGCTCGATTCCTACAGCAATTCCGTGAGGAACCTCCTTATCCAGGGCGATGAGCAGCTTTTCACGAATCATCTCCGCTGCCAGCACACGCTCCGGCTGGTCGGTAAACTTATCATCCGGGAAAAAATGAGGAGACTCAGAGGCCAGCTTTGCAACCTCCTCCTCTACAATGGAGACACCGTCCTTTTCCAGCACACTGATGGGGATAATGGCCTCGAAGGTGTACTGCGCATTCAGCTTGGTGATCAGGGAAACCAGCTCCGATTTATTCGGCAAAAGGTCGATCTTGTTCAGAATCAGAAGCACCCTGGACTTAGCCTTCATAAGACTTTTCAGAAGCTCTGTCTCCTCATCGGAAATATCCCGGACCGTACAGTCCACCACAAACAGAACTGCATCCATGTCATCCACGGCACTTTTTGCGGTATTCAGCATATGAGTGCTCAGCTTGTTCTTGGGCTTGTGCAGACCCGGCGTATCCATGAACACCATCTGGGTATCACCCACGGTCTTGATGCCTGTAATACGTGTACGGGTAGTCTGAGGCTTGCTGCTCACAGAGGCGATCTTCTCACCCACGATGGCATTGAGCAGGGAGGATTTGCCGGCATTGGTGCGGCCTACAATCGATACAAATACAGATTTTGTCATAACCTTACGCATCCTCACTTACAAAGGTTTCTTCTCGGGAGATGCCCAGCTCACCCAGAACCTGCTCTTCCTTCTCCCGCATGATCCGCTCCTCAAGAGGGCTGGTCTCATGATCATAGCCCAGCAGATGCAGCATGGAGTGCACCGTCAGAAAGCCTACCTCACGCTCCAGGGAGTGCCCATAGATCTCGGCCTGGCGTACAGCGGTTTCCAGGGAAATCACTACATCGCCCAGCAGCGCACAGCCTGTTTCCTTGTTGATATCATACTTGCCGTCTGCACCCAGCGGAAAGGACAGCACATCAGTCACACGATCCTTGCTGCGATAGATCTTGTTCAGACTGCGGATCTCTGCATTGCTCACGAAGGATACGCTTACCTCTGCATCCTGTGTAAACTTCTCCATGGTCAGCACGGCCTGACAGCAGCGGCGGATCAGCAGGCGGATGCCCACCGGAACCTTGATTTCCTTCTGATTATTTTTCACCAAAACCTTTACCTTTGACATTTGAATCATTCTCTCCCTTTCCATGGTAATATTTCTCATAGGCCTTAATGATGTCCTGCACCAGCTTGTGACGCACAACATCCTTGTTTGTAAATTCCTGTATCGCAATGTCCTCCACACGGCGCAGCACCTTCATAGCCTCCAGCAGACCGCACTTGCGCTTGTCAGGGAGGTCGATCTGTGTTATATCTCCAGTGATAACCATACGGCTCTGCTCACCCAGACGGGTAAGGAACATTTTCAGCTGCTCTGATGTGGTATTCTGCGCCTCATCCAGAATGATGAAGGCATGATCCAACGTACGCCCCCTCATATAAGCCAGAGGGGCCACCTCGATCACACCACGCTCCATATGCTTCTGGAAGGATTCTGCACCCAGCATCTCAAAAAGGGCATCATACAGCGGACGCAGATAAGGGTCAACCTTATTCTGCAAATCGCCCGGCAAAAAGCCCAGCTTTTCTCCGGCCTCCACCGCAGGACGTGTCAGGATGATCCGATTCGCCTCATGCCGCTTGAAGGCCTTTACAGCCATAGCCACCGCCAGATAGGTCTTGCCTGTACCAGCAGGGCCAATACCGAACACGATGGTATTCTTCCGGATAGCGTCTACATATTTTTTCTGTCCGACCGTCTTTGCACGGACGACCTTTCCTGTAGCCGTCAGGCAGACACCATCCTCTGTCATTGTTACGATTTCGTTTTCTTCACCCTCGTCTACCATGGAAGCCACATAGCGAACGGTCTGCTCGTTCATAAGCTGGCCTGTATCCGACATATGAAGCATGGCACGAATGGCACTGGCCGCACGAGAAGCAGCCTCCGTTTCGCCGGTCACCTTCAGCTCATCTCCCCGGCAGACAATGGTCACATCATACTGCTTTTCAAGTGCTTTGAGATTCTCATCAAAGCTGCCACAGATTTCCTGCATCTGGGCGCTGTCACGAATGGTAATTCGTCTTTCCATCATATAAACTCTTGATCCTTCCTCTCGCATTGAGCTGCTTCCTATATTATACCATATTTTCCAGCAATTTGAAACAGTATTCCGAACTTTTCACAATTTTTTTCATTTCCGCCAAAAGACATACGACATTTCTACACATCCATTGACATCGGCGATATCATTTGGTATAATCAAGGTAAAATCCAGTCATTTCAGGAGGTATTTATGCAGCCGATTCTTTCTGTTTCTGCTATGAGAAGCTGTGATGAAAAAACGATCCTGGCCGGTACAGACAGTAAAATTCTCATGTACCGCGCCGGAGAAAGCATATTCAGAAGCCGATCCTGGGAGGGCCAAACCGCCATCGTCACCGGAAGCGGCAACAACGCCGGAGACGGCTATGTGCTGGCCCTTCTGCTCCAGGCCGCAGGAAAATCCTGCCGGCTGGTGCGGCTCACAGAAAAATGCTCACCAGACGGTGCTTATTACCTTGAGAAATGCGTAAGCGCCGGAATTCCCTGTACGACAGAGACGGACTTTTCGGAAACGGATACCATCGTGGACTGCATCCTCGGCACAGGCTTCCGCGGAGAAGTGCGCCCGGATCTCCGGGCCGCCATTGAAAAGATCAACTGCTCCCCGGCCTATGTCATCAGCGTGGATATCAACAGCGGCCTGAATGGTAATACCGGAGAGGGAACATGCTGCGTCTGCTCTGATATGACCTTATCCATCGGATTTGTGAAGTATGGTCACCTTGTGGGAATCGCACGGGGACTTATTGGCCGTCTCAGAAATTATGACATCGGTATTGCATGCACAGAGGGGTGTACACCTTTCTATGCAGCCGGAGAAGTACCGGAAAAGCTGACGCATCATCCTGCAAAGAAAAAGCTTTTCCTGCATTATGACGAGCTGCGTAGTATACATCTCCCCGGGGAAACGCCTGGAGACTGGGCAATGGCACTGGCCCGGAACCAAAATGCCCTTCTGGTCGTTTATGGTGCCTGCTTCATCCTTCTTTCTGATGGGGAGCAGTGCTGCATACTGGAAACTCCGCTCTCTGCGGAAGTACTCACGCAGTGTCTGGAAACGTGTACATCCATGGCGGACATGGCAAAGGCTGTATCCTCCTGCACAGATCCGAAAAGCGTCCGGATTTTTTTCAGATAAATGGACAAAGACAACAAAAGCGATGCGGTTTTCATTCTGCCGCATCGCTTTGCTTTTTTCAGTCTCAGAGGGCCTCGGTAATTACCTTGGCTGTCTGTGCCAGGTAGTCTGTATCCAGATTCTCAAGCTGACCTGCATCACACGCAGCAGCCACGGCCGGATCAAGCGGAATGCGCTCCAGCACCATAACGGCCGTGCTGTCCACAGCCTCATCTCCTCCGAACAGCGGGATTTCCTTACCGCAGTCCGGGCACTTGAGAAAACGCATATTCTCTACCATGCCCAGAACCGGAATATCCATCATCTCGGCCATTTTCAGAGCCTTCTTCACAATCATGGAAACCAGGGACTGAGGAGTGGATACGATCAGAATACCATCCACCGGCAGAGACTGGAACACGGTCATAGGCACATCACCTGTTCCCGGAGGCATATCCACAAACAGAAAGTCCACATCGCCCCACTGCACGTCCTCCCAGAACTGCTTTACCACGCCGGAAATCACCGGGCCTCTCCAGAGTACCGGGTCGGTATCGTTCTGGAGCAGCAGATTCATAGACATAACCTTTGTGCCCTTCTCGGTAGTATGGGGAATCAGGGAGCTGCCATCGGCCTCTGCAAACTTCGTGATACCAAAAATCTTCGGCACAGACGGACCTGTGATATCTGCATCCAGAATGGCCGCTTTGTAGCCCAGACGCTGTGTCTGGATAGCCATAAGGCTGGTAACCAGGGACTTGCCCACGCCGCCCTTTCCGCCGACAACGCCGATCACCTTTTTGACACCCTTTGTATTGGCAAGTACACGTGCGTCCTTCTCTGCATCCTGCACAGCACAGCTTCCATTGCTTCCGCAGGAACCACAGTCATGATTACATGTTGACATTTTAAAAATCTCCTTCCAGGTGAATATCTGTCCGCCAAAGGCGAACATTTTGTATCTTTATTATTATACCACCATTTTGTGAAAAATGCAAGCGCTCATTGTGACATAAAAAAGCAGCTGTCCTCAGTCTTTCTCAGGACAGCCGCATGCTTTGCATTACATATCTGCTCCGGCACTCCGAAGCAGTTCCTTTGTGTAAGGATGCTGCGGATTCTTATAGATCTCCTCTGCATCCGCCGCTTCTACAATAGCTCCGTCCTTCATGACAAGCACACGGTCACACATCTGATACACCACACGCAGGTCATGGGAAATCAGGAGAATCGACACACCCGTCTCCTGTACGATTTCCTGCATCAAGGCCAGGATCTGCTTCTGCACCGTCACATCCAGCGCAGATACCGGCTCATCGGCAATGAGAAACTCCGGATGCAGCATCAAGGCTGCTGCTATGCAGACTCTCTGACGCTGGCCCCCGGATAGCTGCTGAGGATAACGCTTTTGCAGAGACTCATCCAGCTTCACCAGCCACAGCATTTCACGGACGCATTCCCTGCGCTGCTGTGCAGTCAGGTCTGTACAGTTCCGCAGCGGCTCTTCCAGAATCCACTCCACGGTTCTGGATGGATTCAGCGCACTGCCTGCATCCTGAAACACCATCTGAGGATGCTTTGCGGTATGTGAAACCGTTCCCGTATAATCCCTGTGCAGACCCAGAAGCGTCCGGGCCAGGGTGCTTTTTCCGCAGCCGGATTCCCCTACAAGTCCGATAATTTCTCCCTGTCTTATGCGGAAGGAAATATGATGGAGCACCTCCTTCTTTTCCTTTTTCCGGAAGAAGCCTCCTCCTTCCTTCGGATAGAAGGCGCACAGATCCGATACACACAGAACCTCTGCTGCATCTGCCTTTAAAGGTGCTCTCTCTATGCGCTCAAATTTCGGGACAGCCTCGATCAGTTCCCTTGTATAGAGCTGCTCCGGAGCGGTAAAGAGCTTTTCAGATGCCCCCTCTTCCACCGCTTTTCCATCCTGAAGGACAAGCATCCGGCTGCAAAGAGAACGCACCAGCGCAAGGTCATGGGAGATAAACAGAATGGCTGTGCCATAGGTCTCGTTCAGTTTCCGCAGAAGCTCCATCATCTGCTGCTGTACGGTTACATCCAGAGCTGTAGTTGGCTCGTCAGCCAGAAGAAGCTTCGGGCGGCTGATCATGGCCGCTGCAATCATCACACGCTGCCGCTGTCCGCCGGATAGGGCGTGAGGATACGCATTGTAAATCCGTTCCGCATCCTCCAGCTCCACATCACGGAGGGCCTCCATGGCACGCTTCCTGCGTTCCTCTGAAGTCAGGCTGGTATGCAGACGGAGCGTCTCCTCAACCTGCCATCCGATGGTACGTGTGGGATTCAATGAAGTCATCGGCTCCTGAAAAATCATGCCGATCCGGCTGCCCTGAAGCCGGCGCAGCTCCTGCGGCGTACAGGTCAGAATATTCTGCCCATCCAGGAGAATTTCCCCCTCCAGCCTTACATTTTTCTGTCGGAGAAGGCCAGCCGCCGCAAGGGCACTCATGGTTTTGCCTGAGCCGGATTCGCCCACAAGACCCAGCCGGTCCCCTTCCTCCAGGGTGAGATTGAGATTCTCCACTACCCTATGGGGCTTCTTTTTATCTGAAAAGGTGATATTCAGATTTCGTATTTCAAGTATCGCCATATGAATACACCTCCTACTTCCGGCCCGTACGCAGACCATCTCCCATGAGACCAAAGCCCAGCACCAGCAAAATCAGCACTGCACCGGGAAAAATGCAAAGAGACGGAGCTGCAAAAAGATAGGTCTGGGATTCCGCCAGCATGCTGCCAAGGCTGGCCTTGGGTGGCTGCACACCAATACCCAGATAGCTCAGAGCAGCCTCGGAAAGCACTGCATTATTAAAGCCAATGAGCAGCGCCGATATCAGAACCGGACGGATATTGGGGAGAATATGGACAAAGAGAATACGGACAGGAGACGCTCCTGCAAGCCGGGCAGCCTGGACATAGCCAAGACTGCGGCTGCGAAGAAATTCCCCGCGCACCACACGTGCAAAGCTGGGCGCAAAGGAAATTCCCAAAGAGAGAACCACATTGACCTCCCCGGTTCCCAGCAAGGCGATCACCACAAGCGCAAGAAGCACACTGGGAAAGGCCAGCAGTGCATCTGCAATACGCATAAAAATGGTATCCGCAATTCCACCGAAATAGCCTGTCACTGCACCAATGAGAATGCCTAGCCCTGCGCCCAGAAGAACCGTACCAGCCGCCACAAGGAGCGTGATCGTACCGCCGTCCATAATACGGCTGAGAACATCCCGTCCGAAGGGATCACAGCCCATAGGATGGGCCAGGGAAGGGGCGGCCAGCTTCATCGAAGCGTCCATGGCCTCGGGATCATAAGGTGTCCAGAAGCAGCCGATCACCAGAAACAGCAGGATCACTCCGGCCAATCCTGCGCCAATCCAAAAAGTTACACTCTGTTTCTTCATGCTTTTACTCCACGGTGATCCGGGGATCCAGCTTCTGATACAGCAGATCCACCAGGAAATTTACAACGATCACAACAAAGGCCATGAGCAGAATAATGGCCTGCACCACCGGATAGTCCCGGTTCATGATGGAGGTTAGGAGAATTCTGCCCAGACCCGGAATAGCAAACACCTGCTCTGCGATAATGCTGCCGGTGAGAATATCCGTAAGCGCCATTCCGAAGAAGGTCAGCACGGGAATCAGACCATTTTTCAACACATGACTGTACATGACCTGGTTCGGAGTATTTCCACGGCTGTAGGCGGTTCGAGGGTAGTCTTTCTCAAGCTCCGTCACAAGTGCGCTCCGGAGCATCTTCACAGACATGGCCGCCTTAGGGATCGCAATGGACAAAGCCGGGAAAAAGAGATAACCCAGAAAAGCGCCAAAATTCTCATCATAGGAGACAAACCCGCCCGGCGTGAACCACTTCAGAATGATACCGAACAGAAGGGTGATCAGAATCCCTGAAAAGAATGGCGGCACAGACATGAGTACCTGGTTGAGGGTGCAGATAATGGTATCCAGCCTTCCGCCCTCATGCTTTGCGCTGAGAATACCAAGGGGAATGGAGATCAGCAGCACCATCGCAAAAGCCATAAGCGTCATGCAGATGGAAATGGGCAGCTTTTCAGAAATCATATCCCCTACAGAAATATGGTAGGAATAGGACGTGCCAAGATCTCCGGTACAGAATGCGCCGATCCACTTGAAATAGCGCACAAGAAAAGGCTCATTGAGTCCCATTTCCTCACGCAAAGACTCCAGCCGTTCTGGAGTTGCATTCGTTCCCAGCTGAGCCAGCGCCGGATCGCCCGGAATCAGGTCAAAGGCCAGAAACACCAGAAAGGATACAGCCAGGAGCGTGACCAGCATGGACAGCAGCTTTTTCCCTGCGTATTTCATAAAGTACAGCACTCCTCTCTGTTAGGAATTCTCAGCAGGCCGGATCTTTGAAATATCCTGTACATACAGCGGATAGAATTCGTAGCCTGTAAATTCATCGCTCAGGGCGACCATTTCGGCCAGATCCTGAATATACACATTAGCTGCGCTCTCAGCCAGAATGATTTCACATTCCTGATAGAGCTGTGTCTGAGCTTCATCATTGATCTCCAGCTGTGCAGCTTCATAGGCTGCGTCGTATTCAGCGTTATTATAGTTGATAAAGTTATTGTCTGCATCGGAGCAGAACCGGGAGAGCATAGCCGAAGCGGTGAGATTGGAGGCATCTACACCCACGACAGTGGCTTCATACTGGCGCTCGGAATAAACGGAGCTGAGCCATGTGTTCCACTCCACCTGCTCGATTTTTACTGTAACGCCCACTTCCTTCAGCTGTTCCGCCAGAATCTGGGCGGTATCCACATGCTGCGGATAGTTGCTGGGGACAGTGATCGTAAAGCTGAGACGTCCTTCATATCCGGCCTCGGCCAGCAGCTCCTTTGCCTTCTCCGGATCGTAAGAGTAGGTATCATTCAGCTCCGGAAGGTAGTATTTTCTGAAATTCGGGAACATACTGCTGCCCAGCTGCTCGCCCTTACCATCAGAGACAATATCCAGAATCTCATCCTTATTCACCGCATAGCACAAAGCCTGACGGACACGCTCGTCGGTAAAAGGCTCAAAATCGTGGTTCAGATACAGGCCCTGCACCAGATTCATCGTACCCTCCAGAATAGTAAATTCCTCACTGAGCTGCTGCGCCTGGGATACAGGCAGATGCGCCATCATATCCACTGCACCGCCGTTCAGATTCATCACCAGAGAATCTGCATCGGCACACACCTTAAAGGTTACATTTTCAATATAGGCAGCCTTCCCCCAGTACGCATCAAACTTCTCCATAACGATATTTTCCTGCACTGAACGGGAAACATAGCGGTAAGGTCCTGTTCCGATGGGGTTTGTATCGGCATCCGTCTGACCAGCCGGCGTAATAGCGGCCTTTACCGATGCGATGTAGGAAAGAAAATCCGGATCACGTTCAGCCAGCATAATGACAACCGTCCGATCCCCTGCCTTCTCAATGGACGTAATATTAGAAAATGCCGGTATCAGCGGTGTTCCCTCGCTGGTATCGGCACAAGCTTTGATCGATGAAATTACATCCTCTGCTGTAACCGTATTACCATTGTGGAACTTCACGTTCTCACGAAGAGTGAACGTATAAGTCAGTCCATCCTCGGAGCATGCATAATCCTCGGCAACAGCAGGAATCAGTTCTCCGTCACAATTCGGCTTGTACAGACCCTCGAATACGTTAAATAGTACCTCTCGGGTTGCAGCGGCCTCTGCCTTGTGAGGATCGAGACTGTCCTCCAAGTCCTGAGCAATACCGACTGTGATCTGTGAGGAATTTTCTTCACCTGTCTTGTCACCTGCGCCGTTGCATCCGCTGAGTGCTGTGGTCAGTGCCGTAAACACGAGCAGCCCTATGAGTTTCTTTCTTGTGGCCTCTTTCATGTTACCATTCCTTCCTGAATATGAAATTTTTATGTAACAGGGAAGCGAGTGCTTTTCCTTATGGATAAAACCTCGCTTTTGTGTACTGCTATATTATAGCACACACGCTTTTAAAATGCAAGCATGATTTTGGAAAACAAAAAGCTGATGCTTAAAACAGCACCAGCTTTGCATATATGCAGGCCTTTTAATAAACTCCGATTCCGAAGCAATACAGGAATTCTCCCCATCCGCCCATCAGATAAATCATAATTAAAAAGAGCAGAACCATTGTAGCGATTCCTGCAACAATACCTTTTATTCTGAAATAGCGCCAGAGCCTCCTGAAAACGTATATACCGCACGGAACAACAAGCAGAAGCCACATAAAAAGCTCGAAGACGCCAAGCATAACAGAAATATCCTTTTGCGGCCCCAGATCGTAGCTATAGCCTTTGGAATGTCCTGTAATGTCCAAAGCGATCCATCCGATGGAAACTGGCATGGTAAATGCAGCAGCAGCCAGCCATAAACAGGCCAGCGTCAATTTCAGTATTTCAATGATATTTTTTGCCTTCACAAATTCCATTCCTTCCTCATCCGATACAAGAACCGATCTTCTCACCCAGACGAACACGCACCTCTGTTCCGCCTTCTGTGATTCTGAGAATATCCTCATCCAGCTGCACTCTGTCTTTTTCAAAAAGCAGTACGACCGTAGAACCGCCATACTCAAAATAGCCCTTCTCCTCAAGACGGCTGAATTGCTCTGCTGCACGATGATTTCGGATCTTGCCCACCATTAAGGCCCCTACTTCAATCTGAATCACATCACCAAAATGATCTGTATGGAGCACGGTCCATTCTCTTGCGTTGCGTGTGTATACATTATACGAATCAGAGATCGACCGTACTGTATGGAGCATTCCAGGAATAAACCGGCTTTCTCCCAGCCGTCCGCTGTCACAAAAGACATAGCGATGATAATCTTCCACCGCCAGGCGAAACACCAGACACAGGCCGCCGCCGTATTTTTCCGCAAGAGACTCACTCTCCAGAATATCCGCTATGGTATAGGTGCTTTGCTTGATTTTCAGTCGTGTATCCATCTCAATAGGATATACGGACAGACGGGAATCTGCACAGGCCACCAGCTCATCTTCAGCTGCATCTGTTGAATTCCATCGTTTCCGGGTAAAAAAGTCGTTGAAGGAATCAAATTTCTGTTTTTCACATGCCGACAAATCAATATGATATTGCTCAATAAACGGCGCTATTCTCTTCACGGAGCTTTTCTGATTCATGCGCCAGGCCCCGATTTTCGAAACCCACGGGCGAGCCACGATCGCCCAAAGCAGAAAACGCCCCAGAGGATTTCCATAAAGAAACTGAAGCATTCCCTGCTGAAACTGATCCTCCTCCGCATATTGCCCGGCTTTTCTGTCATAGATTCTCATACACAGCACCTCAGTGCAATGAATGCCGCAATCAGAATGGCTGCGGCCGCACTGCACACCGTGTACCAACGTCCTGTAAACTTCGGAACACGAATCCGTGATACAAATAAAATAGACATCGCCGCTGTCACCAGCAGAATCAGAATATGCAGCAGCTTTTTTGAAACAAAGAATCCCAGCAGATGAAGCAAAGGAAAGAAGATAGCCGCTGTAGTCACCGGAAGTCCCGTATAAAACGGAACCGGCCTGTCCGTTGCAGCGTAAAGATTAAACCAGGCAAGACGAATAAGCCCTGTAAGAACATACAGGATATAAATGCTCTTGCTCCACTGAGGGAGTGTATTTGTAAAAACATAACCATACACCGAAGGCAGGATCAAAAAAGCTACCACATCCGCCAACGAATCAATCTGTACACCAAATTTCTTTCCGATATCATCTCTGTCGCACATACGGGCTACCTTGCCGTCAAACATATCACAGACTCCGGACAGAATCAGACAGACAATCGCTGTTGTAAATGAATTGTTCAGTGCTGCTGCACAGCCGATCACAGCCGAAGCCGCTCCTATATATGTAAGCAGTACGGATTTATCATACTTTCCGATCAATACCTTTTCCAGATGCATAAAATCAAACCTCAGCTCCATGTTCATTAACAGCCCTGCTTTAAAGCGCTATCATGTACAAATATTTTCTATATTATAACATAATCTGTCGAAAAAAGCAACGTTTCATGCTGTTTCATATAAATTTTACAAAGGGAAAAGCTGACACGAGAAAACTCGCATCAGCCTTTGACCAATGAGGAAAATGAGGAAAAAGAATACGCAACAAAAACGTTCACCATTTAATTTAAATGTAACGCTTTACATCGTTGACAATATATAGTATAATAGATTTGCAGGTAAATGTCGAGTGATATTCTTGCCGAATAACAGGACGATATTGCTTTCTTTGAAAGGAGGCCTCCATGACATCCAATATACAGATATCTCAGAATCCCAATGGACAGACCAGCTCACGCCGCCTGCTCCATACTCCATCTCAGCTGGCCCGGAGCAGTCTGCTCTATTTACAGGAAATTGGTGTTATTTCTTGTGATTCCGGCTTTTGCAGTCAGCGAGATGCGCTTGATTCCTACCTTTTTCTCATCGTTCCACGTGGAACAGGTACACTGACTTACCGTGGTAGCTCTTATGCACTGAAGCCTGGGTGTATTGTATGGATCAACTGCAACCACGGTTACTCCTATCAGAGCAGCAAAGATCGTCCTCTGGAGCTGGCCTGGATTCACTGCAACAGTATTGTTATGCGGCAGCTTTATTCTTATTTTCATCAAAGGCATAATTCCATCCTCCTGCATGCCAAGGAGCTAGAGCCGTTTATGAGTGTACATGAGACGCTGGAAAAAATACTCAGTGAAAAGCAGCCGAACTTTGAGTATCACATTTCTCTTCAGCTCCACACGCTGGTCAACCTGGTCACGCTTTTCTCTTCAGATACGGATGGAATCAGCAATGCAGCCAGCAGCATTTCTGAGAAGGGCGCATTGATCAAGACATACATCGAAACCCATTTTGCCGAGAAAATTACACTGGATGATCTGAGCCGGGAATTCTGTGTCAGCAAATATTATATGCTCCGATCCTTCCGGAATCAGTATGGTATGACTATCATTCAGTACCTGGCCGCCTGCCGGATTCAGCATGCAAAAAAATTGCTGCGTTTTTCTGATATGCAGATTGAGGCCATCGGACGAGCCTGCGGCATTGAGGATGTGAGCTATTTCAACCGCTTGTTCCGCTCTTATGAGGGCATGACAGCCGGACAGTTCCGGAAACAATGGCGAAGCTGATCTGGTCATATCCATAGCATAAGCAGCCTGCTTTCGCTAACAAATCCAATTCCAGATTACATAAATCCCATATATCACAGCCAGATGCAGCGGATAGTATATGTAAAAGAGATTTTTCATTCTCCATTTTCCGCGTTGACCGCTGTATAAAGCCAGAAGAAGAAGCGCTGCCAGCGAATACCACTGAATATCGCCCAGATACAGACTTACCAGAATCAGAAATATAGCCTCCAGCAGCAGCTTAGCCCTCTTTGTATGTCCAAAATAGACGGCCACCGGAAGCAGGACACCCCACAGACCATAGTCAATATTAAAATCCGTCCCCGGCAGGAGCTCCGGAAGGAACACACTGATAAAAACAACACCGCCTATAGTCAAAGCCGCTATGCTCCATGCACGGACCGTCTTTCTTTTCAACGCACCATCCAATACATAAATGAGTCCCACGGATAACGAAAATGTCACCAGTATACATTGATACAGCGAGCCTATTGCTATATAATACACCAACTGACATCCCAGGGCGATTCCAGCCATAGTCAGAAGATATTTCCTTCTATTACGGGTATAGTGACAACCCTCGGCAATCATATAAGCGAATATAGGAAAGGCCAGCCGGCCGATGATCTGGAGGATCGTCCACTCCGGAAAAAGCTGTCGCCCTGCATGATCACAGGTCATAGCGATCAAAGCGATGATTTTCAGCTGGTTGCCCGTAAGACTGAATGCTTTTTTATTCTCAGAATTCATACGACCTCCCATTTCCTGTATTTCTCTTTTTCTATCATACCATTTCACAGAACTTTTGTCAATGTAATTGCCGCAGGGAATTGCATAATTTCCCGCAAAAAGCGCAATGGACAATCATTGAACCAAAACACGGCCTGCGTGCTGTATACCCCGGTCCAACCTCCCATTAATCTACACAAAAACTGCTGACCACGCACAATTCATATGCATGGTCAGCAGTTTTACTTTTTTATTCCGTCTTCTGCGTTCAAAGAAGCAGTTTCAGTAATCACGTCTCAGGCTGAACTGGGAGAGTCTTTATAAGCTCCACAATATACTCCATGAGAACCGTAGAATCCGAGCTGTTAATCACGGCATCATCACAGCAATCTGCATTCGCAAGCTGAAGCTCATTCAGATTCAGAGTCTGGATAATGTACTTATTCAGATAAATTACATCGATTACAGATACCTTGCCATCCAGATTCAGGTCGCCGCACAGGCCTTCCGTCTCTGATCCAGCAGTTGTAGTATCCACCGTGGTAACCGTGGTCCCCGTAGTCGTCCCCTCTGTATCCGTTGTTGAAGCAGCAGTAGTCACTGTTGTGGTTACTGTGGTTTCGCTCTTTTCACTGGTTTCAGTTGAGGAATCCTTTGTTCCTTCAGTTGTTGCAGTTGTTGTTGCGGATTCTGTTTCAGTTTCAGTTGCTGTTGTTGTGACGGTTGTTCCGTCTGCTGCGCTTGTTGTGGTTTCTGCGGGCTTTGTGGTTGTTGTGATGTCACTACTCCCAGCATAGGCCGTTTTCCAATCCTCCGGCAGCTCATCCAGTGTAATGCAATATTCACTATTGTAGGTCTCACTCAGAGTAGCCGGATCCTGATACCGCTCACTCATCAGATGATCACCATACCACGGGCAGAAATACAGCCAGCCTGCATTTTCAATTGTCAGATTCTCCACAGTCGGAACTGTGTCATTCTCAGACATGGCCACCATTTTCTTACCATCAGTCAGCTCTACCAGATAGTTATAAATCGCAGTAATCGCACTTACATTCGGGCCGCTGGTCAGACCATCATCTCTGTTGTAGTCTACATTGTACTTGTCATAGGCCACAATATCCACATATTCATCACCCGGATACCACTCAGGAGAATTTGCGTAGTTATAGCTGTTGAATTCCCAGATCAGATTGTGCAGGCCATAGGTCTCCGTCAGTGTAGTGTACAGCAGCTTCCACAGCTCCTTGTAAACCTCCGGACCTCTGTCGCCCCACCAGAACCAGGCTGTACCATCGCCATAGTTGCCTTCGTTGCCCTGCGCTTCGTGCAGCGGACGGAACAGAAGCGGAACATTGTTCTCCTGGAGAATCAGCAGCTGCTCTGCCAGATCCTCTACAGCAGCCATAAAATACTCATACTCCTTTGTACCTTCTACAATTGCATTTGCAGTATTGAATGTGCTGTTAGAAGCCTGGTAATTCTTATAGGAGCATTCCTTCCAGTCTACCGCATCACCCAGTGTATAGTTCTCGAAATCAATCGGAACATTGATATGCCAGGACGCAGTTGCGATACCATTTCTGTTATTTGTCCAGTCTATGATACGCTCTGTCGTACCATCCTCCCAGCCATACAGCGGATTGTAGTTCATAAAGTCAAAGCCGCGGATGGCCGGCTGCTTTCCAGTATTTTCCTGAAGCCATTCAAACTCCAGCTCCATGTTTCCGTCATTGCCGCCTCCGTAAATTTCCTGCTGACCAGAGAGAATGTGACTGCCATAAACGCTCTTGAGATACTTCATCAAAGATCTGGCCTCAGTAGTAGCCTCCGGGTCGATCAGAGTATCTGTAGCCTTGGAATAATCAGGCGCTGGTGTCCGGGACAGGGTCATGCTGTCATAGATGCAGAAGCCCCAGCCGCCGCCGAAGGTAATGGTATTCTCACCCTCTGTCAGCTTGATATCACCAAAGCTGTAATCATTCCAGGTGTCTGTATACGCAATTTTCACGGTTTTAGACCATGTACTTTCATCAGAACGCACAACGCTTACAGCGGCCTCTCTGGTCTCACCCTCTGCGCCCAGATACATAATGCACTTGGATACCAGACGATACATACCAGTTTCCGGAGCATCTACAGTGAGGGTCATCGTACCGCTGTTGGGTACCCATACAAAGCCTTCGCCGGTATAGCCCGGATACTCCGTGCCATAAACATTGGTGGCCACAGATGCACCGTCGGCCAGTGTCAGGTCCTCACACTCAGACTGCACCAGAACCTCAGCCTCATCAGCTGCCAGTGTGCTCATAGGCAGTGAACTGCACAGTGCTGTGCCAATGGCAGCCGCTGTTACCAATGCGCCGCCCTTTACAAATAATCGCTTCATTTTTCATTTTCCTCCCATCTCAGTATAGCAAAACATGAAACAACCATACACTGTTATTATACAACTCTTCCCACGAATTGTCAATGTTTCTCCATATATTTTGTTTAAAACATCTAAAAAATCCAATCTGATTTTAGCGGTACTGCCCTGCAAAACGAATCATCAGACAGTGAAAATGGACAACAAAACAGAAAATAGAAATTCAATCTCTCAAATTGAGAATTATCTATTGACATTCTGGCGCAAATTGAGTATAATAAGAGTATCAGATTTTGGAGGTCGGCAGGATGTTTGAAAATCGATTACAGAAAATACGGGAGGAGCGTGGGCTGACTGTCCGTCAGACAGCTGAGGCTCTGGAGCTTCCCTATACTACCTATAATAATTATGAAAAAAACAGCCGTGAGCCAAACGGCCAGCTTCTGTGCAGCATCGCAGACTTTTTCGGTGTCAGCATTGACTATCTTCTGGGACGGACTCCGGAAAATCCCAAGCAGGCCATTCCGCCAAGAGAGGTTCGTACACTGGCCGAGCAGTGGAAAAGACTGGACAGCCATGGCAGAAAAATGATATCTATAGTACTGGAGGCAGAGCTTCAGCGCTGCATGGAACAGGAACAGGAGGAGTCTGCACCTGTAATCACCATAAAAAGCAGCATGTACAGAGTCTCCGCAGGTACGGGCTTCTTCCTCGACGAGGGAGACAGCTGGGAGGAAATTCAGGTGCAGGATACACCGGAGGCCAGACAAGCAGATTTTGCGCTCACCATCTGCGGTGACAGTATGGAGCCTATTTATCATAATGGAGATATTGTTCTTGTCAAGCAGGCTGAGGCCGTACGTGTGGGAGAGATCGGCATCTTTGTGGTAGACGGTGACGGTTATATCAAAAAATTCGGAGGGGATCGGCTGATTTCCCTGAACAGCGCCTATTCCGACATTGTGCTCAGTCACGACAGCTATGTCCGCTGCTGCGGCAAGGTGATCGGACGGGTATAATTCATAACTGCTTTTCCGTCATCCAGAGCCCTGGCAGTATTTTCTAAAAAAATCGCTGTCTCAAAAAAGACTATATACCCAAACGGGCTGCTGCACGTAAAAGTGCAGCAGCCCGCAGCTTTCTATTCCCATGTATACTGTGTAAGCTCCCCTTCTGCCGTCAGCTCCGGATAGTCCCACTGACGGAGTACTTCATAGGCCGCAATGGCCACAGAATTGGAGAGATTCAGACTGCGCAGGGTATTCCGCATGGGTATCCTTACACAGGACGGCTCATTCCGGTACAGCAGATCCTCCGGAAGCCCCTTGTCCTCCCGACCGAAAATCAGGTATACATTGCCCTCGTAGGAAACATCGCTGTGGCGATGCCGTCCCTTCGTGGTGAAGAAGTAATATGCGCCCGGATTCCTTCCAAAAAAGTCATCCAGATTCTCATAATAGGTCAGATCCAGCTTGTCCCAGTAATCAAGACCGGCCCGCTTCAGATGCTTGTCTGTTACGGTAAAGCCCATGGGCCTGACCAGATGCAGTCTTGCACCTGTTACAGCGCAGGTCCGTGCAATATTTCCCGTATTCTGCGGAATCTGTGGCTCTACCAAAACGATATTGATCTGCTGCATATTTTTCTTCTCCCTGCGGTGAAAATTCCCACGCCCCCTCTGTGCATACAGCGTCCCATTTCTGCGATACTACCCTCAAGGAGGTGAGCGTATGACTGTAAAATCCATCGCAAAGGGACTGACCGTTGGTGCAGCTGTGGGAACGGTTTTCTATATGATGTCCAAAGCAACATCCAAACAAAAGCATGATATCCGAAAGAACACAAACAAAGCCATCAAGGCCGCCGGCTGTGTTCTTGACGATATCACATCTCTCATTCTGTAGCGGCAGCTCTCTGATTTTTCCGGAATCCTAAATAGCTCTCCAGAATGATCGTTGCGGCTACCGCATCGACAACTGCTTTTCTTTTCTTTCCTCTTGTATTGGTCACGTTCAGGTAATTGTGTGCGGACACGGTAGTGCATCGCTCGTCCCACAGCTCCACCGGAACGCTGACCATTTCTTTTAAGCCCTCGGCAAAGGCCTGGCACTTCTCTGCACGCTCGCCGATGGTATTATTCATATTTTTCGGGTAGCCCACTACGATCAGTTCGGCCTTCCGTGCGATGGCTTCTGCGGCCACCTTCTGCATGCATACATCAAAATCCCTCTCTGTGATCACGCCAGCCGGTGAAGCCAGGAATTCGCTCTTGTCACAAACAGCCAGTCCTGTGCGTGCATCGCCGAAATCAACGGCCATAATAATCATGCTGCTTCCTCCTGCTCTGCATTTTTACCACGGCTGAACACTGCCGATGATGCTCTTGATGTCATCAATGCCGTTTTCATCCAGGAAGGTGTTCATTTCCTCGATAATGCGAACCGGGGCATAGGGATCGGTGAAAATTGCTGCACCCACCTGTACAGCACTGGCCCCAGCCATCATCATCTCAATCGCCGCCGCACCGCTGTCGATACCGCCCATACCGATCACCGGGATGGAAACTGCATTGGAAACCTGCCATACCATACGGACCGCCAGCGGGAATACGGCCGGACCGGACATACCGCCTACATTATTCTTCAGAATGGGACGGCGTGTACGGATGTCAATGCGCATACCCAAAACGGTGTTGATCAGAGAAACAGCGTCTGCACCGGCCGCTTCCACAGCACGGGCAATTTCTGCAATATCCGTTACATTGGGAGAGAGCTTTACCACCAGAGGCTTCTTCGTGGCCTGACGAACAGCCTGTGTGATGGCCGCTGCGGAGTCACAGTGCACGCCAAAGGCCGCTCCGCCCTTCTTTACATTCGGGCAGGAAATGTTCAGCTCGATCATGTGCACGTCGGTTGCATCCAGCTTCTCAGCGATGGTCACGCACTCATCCACGGTAGAGCCTGCGATATTCGCCAGAATGACAGTATCCTTGGTCAGGAGATTGGGCAGCTCACGCTCAATAAAGGCGTCAATGCCCGGATTCTGGAGACCGACAGAGTTGATCATACCAGAGGGTGTCTCTGCAATACGGGGAGCCGGATTACCCGGACGCATGGTAATGGTCGTACCCTTGGTTGCAATACCGCCCAGCCTGGAGAGCGGAAACAGCTCCTCATATTCCCGGCCATAGCCGAATACACCAGAAGCCGGGATCACCGGATTCTTAAAATCAACACCTGCTACATTTACAGAAAGATTTGCCATTACCACTGTACCTCCTTAGATGAAAATACAGGACCGTCCTTGCAGACATGACCCATAACGTCCTTGCCTTCCTTTTGCAGCTTACATGCACACACAAGACATGCACCGATACCGCAGCCCATGCGCTCCTCCAGAGAAATCTCGCAGAATACGCCCGCTTCATTGGCGATAGCAGAAACGAACTTCAGCATGGGTGTCGGACCGCATGCATATACAGCATCCACATCTCCAGCAGCCAGCAGCTCCTTCAGTGGCTCGGTTACCAGCGCCTTTCTTCCGGCTGTGCCATTGTCTGTACAGAGTATGGTCTGTGCGCCAGCCTTCTGGAATTCATCCTGTAAGATCACACATTCTGCACTGCGGAAGCCGCAGATCACCGTGGCCTTACCGCCGTAATATCGGGCCAAAGGCAGCATAGGCGGTGTGCCGATGCCTCCGCCGATGAGGATGACCTTCTTTGCGTCCGGCTTCAGAGTAAAGCCGTGTCCCAAAGGTCCCAGGAGGTCGAGATTCTCACCAACACTACGGTTTGCGATCCACTCTGTACCGGCCTGCTTCACCTCAAATACGATCGTCAGAATGCCCTTTTCCTTGTCAATATTGCAGATGGAAATGGGTCTGCGAAGTGTAAAGCCCTCCGGAAGAATATGCACGAACTGGCCGGGCTGTGCAGCTCCTGCTATATCCGGACAGAGAATATCCAGACGGAACAGATTCTTACCCAGAACCGCCTTTTTCACAATGGGATCAAGCGCTTTTGTGTATTTCATAGTCCTTCTCCTTTTTGCAGCAATGCGGACGAAAGTCCGTCCGCACACTGTTTCCTTTTTTGTCTTACTTCAGATTGATGTAGGCTGTGATATCGTCCCGCATACGAAGGGCCTCTCTGCGTGCAGCCTGTGCAAACTGATCCTCGGGGCAGTTTTCCTCCTTCTTATAGGCACACATAATGGCTCTGGAGGAGTTTACGATCGCACCCAGACCATTCTCATCAAATGCACCAGCCAGACCTGCTGCGCCGCCGCCCTGAGCCCCATAGCCCGGTACCAGGAACAGAGTGTGGGGCAGTCTCTTTCTCAGCTCACGAAGCTGCTCCGGATAGGTTGCACCTACAACTGCACCTACTGCGGAATAGCCGTATTCACCAATAGTATCAGCACCCCAGGCCTCACACATATCACCCATTACAGCATAGATCGGTGTCTCACCAATGCACTTGTCCTGAAGCTCACCGCTGGACGGATTGGAGGTCTTGGCCAGAACGAAAATGCCCTTGTCCTTCTCCTTGCAGATCTTCATCAAGGGTGCAATACCGTCTGTGCCCAGATAGCCGTTTACGGTCAGAGCATCTGCACCGAAAGGCTCCATCTCCTCACCATTCACCATCACAGTACCCAGATGTGCGGCTGCATAGGCCTCCATGGTTGCGCCGATGTCATTTCTCTTGCCGTCTGTCATAACAAACATGCCCTTTTCCTGCGCATAACGGATGGTCTCGGCCAGGACTCTCACGCCCTCCCAGCCGTACATTTCATAGTAAGCAGCCTGGGGCTTGATGGCCGGAACGATATCATAGATCACATCGATAATTGCACAGTTAAACTCCAGAATCGCATTGGCTGCGGCCCTGAGCGTTGTTCCTTCCTCTGCGAAGTGCTTCTCGCAGATATACTTCGGTACATAGTCCAGCTTCGGGTCAAGGCCGACTACGGACGGGTTCTTGGTTTCCTTGATCTTCTGAATCAGTCTGTCAAATGACATATGCTTCTTCTCCTTTATATTCTGATTTATTATTTTACGATTTCAAAAGGATATTCCTCATCCTTATAACGAATTTCTCCGCCGGAAATGGTCATCACCGGCTTTCCGGTAAAGGTCATACCCTTGAACACGGCGTTGCGGGCCTTGGAATGCAGCTTCTCCGGGTCGACCGTCCACGCATAATTCAGATCTGCAATACACAGATCAGCCTCGGCGCCCTCTGCAATTTCCGGTACAGGCAGACCCAGAATCTGTCTGGGCTTTACCGCCATGCACTCTGCGATCTGAGGAAGGGTCATCCGGCCCTCATGCCAGAGCGTCAATGTGGCCGCCAGAGAGGTCTCCATTCCGATCACGCCATTGGGGGCCCGGTAGAAATCCTTCTTCTCCTCCGGTGTATGGGGCGCATGATCGGTTACGATACAATCGATCGTACCATCCAGCACGCCTTCCAACACAGCGATACGGTCTGTCTCCTCACGAAGAGGCGGATTCATCCGATAATCTGCATCCATAGAGCGCACCTTTTCCTCTGTCAGAAGGAAATAGTGCGGACAGGTTTCACAGGTCACCTTCACACCCTGCTGCTTTGCAAAGCGGATCATCTCCACGCAGCCCTTGGTGCTTACATGAGCAATGTGAATGGGCACATCGGCACTGGAGGCCAGAAGCATTTCACGAGCAGTGATATAATCCTCAGAGGCCCGGTCCATCCCCGGCACACCCAGCTCCTCAGAAACAACACCGCGATGGATGATACCGCCGTTAATAATAGCCAGATCCTCACAGTGAGAGATCACCGGAATGTCACGGCGTGCGGCCTCAATCAATGCCTTGCGCATCATTTCTGCATTCTCCACCGGACGGCCGTCATCGGAAACCGCACAGATTCCAGCTTCCTTCAGGGCATCGAAATCGCTCATTTCTCCGCCACTCATACCCTTTGTGATACAGCCCACCGGGTGTACGTCCACACCGGTATCCTTGGCCTTATTCAGGATATAGCGCACCGTTTCCGGTGTATCGATGGTCGGCTTTGTGTTGGGCATACAGGCCAGACCGGTTACACCGCCGGCCAGAGCGGCTGCACAGCCGGTGAGAATATCCTCCTTGGCCGTAAAGCCCGGATCCCGCAGATGCACATGCATATCAAACAATCCCGGAAAAGCTGTCAGCTTGCTGCAATCATACACCACATCTGCACTCTGCCCGTCCAGAGACATAATTTTTCCATTTTCGATCAACAGATCGCACCGGCGCACACGCTTGGCCTCGGCCACTGTCAGATTCTTCAATAAAACTGAATGGCTCATACATTCACACTCCTTATAGAAAGATGCACAGGCCTTCACAAAAAAAGCACCTACTCATCGTTTGACAAGTAGGTGCACTGCGACTGTATAAACCCTCGGAATGCGATCCCGTTCATAACGCCTTGCCAACCCTGTAGATCGACTTCAAGGAATCCTGTTATAAATCATTATAACATATTCTGCCGGATTTGTCCAGTGTTTTTCTTTTACCGTTCTGTTACATTGCAGAAAGAGCATTGCTCAGCTCTGCCAGCTGCTCCATAGTGAGCGCTTCAATGCGCACTGTGGCCGGGAGAGACAGCTCCTCCAGCACAGAAAGGACTGCATTTTTATCATATCCCATAATGCCGGACAAAGCATTTACCAGCGTTTTCCGGCGCTGCTGGAAGCCGCACTTCACCATACGGAAGAAATGGGCAGAGTCTCTGATCCGCTCCGGCCAGGGGCTGCCCACCCGGATCTGGATCACCGCTGAATCCACATTCGGTGCAGGCATAAAGCTGCCTCTCGATACGGAAAAGAGCTTCTCCACCGTACCATAATAATTCACTGCAACGGTAATCGCTCCGGCCGCCCGGCTGCCCACATCAGCAAAAAGCTTGTCGGCTACCTCCTTCTGCACCATGACCGTGATCGTATCGATGGGCGCATGACTTTCCAGCAGGAACATCAGGATCGGCGTTGTGATATAATAAGGCAGATTGGCGCAGACTGCTACCTTCAGGCCCTGAAACTCCTCCTCAATGAGCTTCTGCAAGTCACATTCCAGAATGTCGCTGTGAATGATATGCAGATTTTCATACTCCCCTACTGTTTCCTCCAGAATGGGCAGCAGGCGGCCGTCTACCTCCACGGCCGTCACCTTCTCCGCACGCTTGCAAAGCTCCGCTGTCAGCACACCGATGCCTGTACCGATTTCCAATACACCATAGCCCGGAGCAGCATTGCCCATTTCAGCAATTCTGGGGCATACAGACGGGTTGATCAGAAAGTTCTGTCCCAGCTTTTTAGAGAAGTGAAAGCCATGCTTCTCCATAATGGTTCTTACAACCTGTATATTCGTTAAATTTTCCATCATTCTCCTCCTCCGCTTCCGAATCCGGTCTCGATTGCCTTATGCAGACAGGTTGAATAAATCCAGCATTCCTTCACAGGCTTGCCGGTCATCTGCTCCAGAGCCAGCCGGTAGATATACAGCTGCATGCGATATCGCTCCACAAGAATCGACGGCTCGGAAACCGCATCCGTTTTATAGTCGATCAGCACATAGCCGTCTCCGTCCCAAAAGGCCAGGTCAATGATACCCTTCATCATACTCCGGGACTGACGATACTGTAAAAGCGCCTGCACATCCTCAAAGGGAAGCGTCTGAGGTATCTTCAGATCACTGATGCGCACAAGAAATTTCCGCTCTCTCAGAATCTGCTCCGCACGGCGCATGCGCTGATACAAAGGATGCCGGAAAAACGGCTCGACCTCATAGGGCTTTATGCTCCTCATCTGCTCCTCGGTAATATGACCCATCTGGTGCAGATAGCGTACCTCGGACATGGGATCCTTCTCAGCCGCCGAGAACCGGCAATACTGGAAAAAGGCGTGCACCGCTGTACCGTGCTCCGCTCCCGTGAGCTGTGCCTTTCCGGTACGAATACAGCCGGGACGCTTCATGGTGAGCGCTCCGGAAGGATCAGCCTTGGAAATGGCAGACACACTGAGCAGGGAAACCTGTCCCAGGTCTTCCGACTGATACTGGTGATCCATCATGCGTCTCAGCTCTGCTGTCACATCGGCCTGCGGACGAGGCATGGGCGCCGGCGTCTCCGGGACAGGCTCAGACGATTCATAAACATTTGTATAGTGCAAATTCAGCGGCGAAAAATTCTTCCCGGCTTCTGTAACTGGACTGGCCTCCGGAACAAGACTGCGGAAGCGCTCATCCCCGCGGAATACAAGACTCATCCAGAGCCAGTCTGCCATGGAATTCGCACTGCTGATGAGACTGATCGGAATCTCAGAAGCCCCTCTCAGAACCGGTACAAATCTGGCAAGATTTTTCTTGGCGGTTTCACCATACCGAAGGGGCAGAAACAGCTTCTGCTTGGCACGGGTCAGGGCTACATACAAAAGACGCATTTCCTCGCTTCTCAGCTGCATCTGCTTCTCCTTCAGAATATCCCTGTGGAAGATGGACTGATACTTTTCCAGCGTCTCCGGATTCTGAAGACGGAAACCGGCCCGGCCGCTATCGGTGCACTGCATCTTCTTCAGAGCATCCAGTCGGGAGAAGGCGGTATTGGTCTCGCAGATAAAAACAAAGGGAAATTCAAGGCCCTTTGAGCCGTGCATAGTCTTTATGGACACAGCAGAATCAGAGCTTTTGGAGGCGCTGGCCTGCTTGAAGTCTCCGCCCTTTTCACGCATGCGATCAATATACCGCAGAAAGCCTGTAAGACCTCCGCTGTTGTTCTGGGCGATATTTGTCTCATACTGACGGGCATATTGCAGAAGCAGCTGAAGGTTGGCCTGCTTCTTTTCTCCATCCTGATAGAGCTGCATCACAGAGAGAAAATCCGTAGTATCGTAGATCCTCCGCAGAAAAGCCTCCAGCGGGTAGAGCGCACTGGCATAGCGCAGCTGCTGAAGTGTTTCATAGAGACTGCGGCACTTTTCAACAAGAGCGGATGAACCGGTTTGCTCTTCTGTCCCCTTTTCCGCCTTTTCCAGAAGCAGACACATGGCGGCATAGAGATTCTGCTTTTTATCAACAAGACGCACCTGAGCCAGATCATCTGCCGTAAAGGAAAACATAGGAGACAGCATTACGGCCGCAAGAGGTGTTTCCAGAAGGGGATTGTCCAGCACACGCAGGAGATTCAGCAGCAGGCTGATTTCCTGGGACTGAAGATAGCCCTTCTCCCCGATCCCCTCCACCGGAATATGAAGCCGCTCCAGCTCCGCTGCATATTTCGCCGCAGGCCCTTTATTTCTCAGAAGAATGCAGAAGTCCGCAGGCGTACAGGGACGGGTCGTACCGTCCCGCTCCAGAACCGGATATCCGCTCTGAAGCATGGAACGGATCGTCTCTACAGTATAGATCCGAACAGACTGCACCGACTGCCCGGCTTCATCCTTCTCAGGAAGAATGGCGATTTCCACAGCTTGCTGCTCATCCGGCAGCTTCTGATAGCCCAGCGCACCGGGATAGAGCCATTCATCCTCATTATAGGCAATATCACCGCATTTTTCCGACATCAGCCGGGCAAACAGAAAGTTGACAAAGCCAATGACAGGACCGCTGCTGCGGAAATTCTGATTCAGGCGAATGAGCTTCAAAGCAGCCTGGGACTCGCTGGAAAACGGCTCGGCATCGGATACAGCCGCAGAAAAGTTCCGGGGATTGGCCATACGGAACTGATAGATACACTGCTTGACATCTCCTACCAGAAAGACATTGCTGCCAAAACGCAGACGGCCGGTTTCCGGATCGATACAGTTCCGGGACAGGAGCTTGAAGATATAATCCTGCTTGTTGTTGGAGTCCTGATACTCATCGATCATGATCAACTCATAGTAAGCAGACATCTCCCTGGCCAGAGCGGATGGCCGGACGTTTCCATCCTCATCCACCTCACTCAGCAGCTGAAGGGCAAGACGCTCACCGTCATCAAAGCTAAGGCCGTTCCGCTCGCACTTCATCCGCCACAGGGTATCAGTCAGCTCCTGCTCCATTTCTGTCAGAAGCGGAAGCAGCTCCTTGTGCCGCTCTGCATCGGTCTCATAATAGGGCAGATAGGCGATGATTTCATCCAGAAGGGGCTGGAGACGTCCGTCATACTGACTCCGCAGCTCCTTCACCTTCTCAAACTGCAGCAGATCGGAGACCTCTTTTTTCCGCACAGTGGGATAACGCTTTCCATCATGAATCTGATCCGTTACAGCGGCCAGACGGCAGATCTCCTCCAGGGACGGATTTTCCTCATGGAGCAGTCTGTCCAGCAAGGCCACACAATCATAGTCCTGTGTGATCCAGTCCAGGACATTATTCTTTTTATCATACAGCCCGCCGGACAGATACAGCGCCTGGTCAACCAAGTCACGGATAACCGAGATCTCCGAGCGGAATTTCCGGATCATGCCAGCGATATAAACATTTTCCATGCAGGGACGGTCATATTCCTCAAGCGTTTTTTTCAGCCAGAGCTTCGGGAACGGGATCGTGCCGAAAAATTCATGCAGCTCCAGAAGCAGCGTCTCCAGAGGACGGTCGTTCTTTCCGCAAAAGGCATCCCACAGGAGCTTCATGTCCTCTGCACGCTCCCGATGCCATCTTCCGATCACCTCATCAGCCGCATTGGCACAGAGCACCGCCTGCTCCGATTCATCCAGCACGCGAAAGGCGGAGGTGATCTCTCCGTCCAGAATATGCTCCCGGATAAAGTCAAAGCAAAAGGCATTGATAGTGGAAATTCTCGCTACAGACAAAAGCATTTGCTGGCGGCGCAGCCACGCATCCTCCGGAGCAGCTGCAATGGCTTTCTCCAGTGAAGCAGAAAGGCGCTGTCTGATTTCCGCAGCGGCCTCATTCGTGAAGGTCACCACGATCATCTTCTCCACGGGAACCGGATAAGTTCTGTCCGAAATAATTTTTGTAAGACGCTCTACCAGAACGGAGGTCTTTCCGCTTCCGGCCGCAGCGGATACGATCAGTCCGCTTCCCCGTGCATCAATTGCCGTCTGCTGTTGTGTCGTCCAGGCCATCTTCGTCCTCCTTTCCGCTGAGTATATCCAGCATCCGTTCCGTCAGATTTTCTGTTTTTTTATTGACTCTGCGGCAAGACTCATGGCCGCTGATACCGCATAGATCGGCAAAGCCACAAAATTTGCAGGCATCCCGGTCACCCAGAAACAAAGGGCTTACCGAAATATCGCCCTCATATATCGATTCAGCTGTTTCCAGCACTTTATCCTTTACATATTCACGCAGCCGCTTCATCTGCTTTTCATTTACAAAGCAGCCCTGCTGACGGCTGAGGGATACGCCGTCCTTCAGAAGCTTTGCATGGATGAATTTTCCAGCCATCCCCTTGTCCATGTGACGAAGAAGGCCCACATCCCCCAGAAGCAGTCCGTTCATTCTGTACTGCTCATTCAGAATGTCCTCATACCGGGCATGATTGCCGCGCTCTGAAGTACACAGGGGCATACCAGCCGGAAGGTACAGAACACCGGCCGGCCTTGCACCAGAAAGCTTCGCCCCCGGCTCGGTAATAGAGAACAGATACATCAGCATCTGCATATCCAGACCATAGATCAGATTGCCCAGAGAGAAGGTCTTTCCGCCGCTTTTGTAGTCCACTACACGCACCCATTCCTTTTCTCCGTCCCGGAACAGATCTACACGGTCTACGATCCCCATTATGCTCACCGGATGGCCGGAAGCAGTCACAAGCTTTGGCGATGGAAAATCTGGATTCCGGTCAGAGACATCCAGCTCCATATAGACCGGATAGAAATCGGACTGACGCAGCTCCTCCTGCATGTGCACGGCCAATGCAGCCATGCCGTCGGTTATCCGTGTAAGAGCTGCAATATCCCGGATATTCTTGCCGTAATCACCGCCTAGCTTCTCCTGCCAGTATGCATCTGCAAGGCGATGGAGATGGTCGGAAAGCGCTTCCTCCGACATTTCCAGAAACTGCTCCCTGGGCAAATCGCAAAGCAGCTTTTCCAGACACGCATGAATCAGACTGCCACTTTCGGTGGCCTGGAGTGAAATCTTCCGACGCTCATAGAGCTTCAGCGCATACTGACAGAAATAATGAAAGGCACACATCCGGAAGGTCTCCAGACGAGAGGCCGTCAGCGTAAGACGGCTTCCCACCAGCTGTTCCATCACCTCCGGCTCTATAGTAAAATCTGCATCATAATGCACACAGCTGAGATAGTCGATCCGCCGTGCATAGTAATCATCCTCATAAAGAAGCGTCTGAAGGGCTGAGATCGTCTCATCCCGGCTGTGAAAATTCCGCACATAGTGATAATAGGCAGCCGGTCTGGTTACTGCATAATAAAAAGGAGAAAGTGACTTCTGGGTCAGCAGCATATCCCTGCTGTTCCTGAAAAGAGACAGCGCAAGATCGACCACGCTGCTCCGGCGGCATTTGCTATCACTGAAATCCGCCAGCGGATAACAGAGATACAGCTCCTCCGAAGGGCTGGAGAGGATCTTATAGACCGCCAGCCGTTCATCAGCAGCACTCAGCTCCGACGGCTGTCCGATGGAAATGCCGCACTGCTCCAATGCAATCCGGTCACGCTCCGAAAACAGAGCATTACCGGAAGACTGCTTCGGAAACTGGCCCTCACATACGCCCAGAACAAAGGTGATCTTTGGCTCGCTCAGACGGGAGGTTCCCGCCGGACCGATAAAGACTGCATCCAATGTCCGCGGCGGCACAGAGTGAGATACAGAATGAAGCAGAGACTCAAGCACGTCAAAATATTCCTTCAGCTTCAGCTCCTTATCCTCATAGAGGAAGGCCAGCACATCCAGAATGTCCATAAAGCTCTCCCATACACGCTTGAAATCCTGCTGCATCTGCGCCAGATGAGCAGGATCAGGATGATGCAGCAGCTCCTCCGCTCTGCGTCCGATTTCCTGCTGTTCAAGGAAGGCATATACAGCACGGCTGTAGTCTGCACCGGTTTTGCAGGACTTGCAGCTTTGCCGCAGACTCTCCATAGGCGCAAGGAGCTTCTGACGAATCAGCTCGATTTCTCCCGCCTCCTCACCATACACAAAAGGCGCAGCCCAGGCTTCACCGTCGATGCTCCAGATGTAGCAATAATTTTCCAGCTGTGCAAGCTCCATAAGGTCACAGTCCGTATAGCCCGATTTTCCGCATCGGAGAAGCAGCTCTGTATCCGGCAGCTTTCGTGACAGCAATCCGAACAGTGTGGTGAGATATACCATAAAGGGCGTATGCAGAACCGATCTGGCCATATCCAGATGATAGGGCAGCTCATAGCGATTCATGGCATGCTCCAGCACACCGGCATATTCCGGAAGCTGATTGGTCACTACAGCGATATCCCGGCATCGCAGAGTCGAATCCTCTGCCAGCTTCCGCTTAATGGTGGCGCAGACAAATTCGGCCTCATCCACAGGCGACTTTCCCTCAAAGATATGGATATGCTCCGAATCCTGTACAGCCTGGAGCTTCACCGGACGAAACAGTGTTTCGCTCAGCTGCTTCAGATCCGGATGATGCATCCGCTTCTGCTCTGTACAGCGGATGAATTCCACAGGAATATGGCAGCCGGATGCGATCTCACGGATTTTCCGGCAGGCCGCTCCGACAGAAGCAAACAGCGAAAGCTCCGGCTCATTCTCCGACTCCATACGCAGCGCAAAATAAACCTCATCGGCCAGTGCACAGATCACGGCCAGCATTTCATACTGATCCGGAGTAAAGCTCTCAAACTCATCGATAAAAACGATCTTTCCGGCAAAAAAGTCATTCCCATTGGCAATTGCGGCGGCCTCGGTGATATCCGTCATGGTATCCTTGAGCTGATGACGGGCCAGCAGCAGCTCATACTGCTGAAGCAGAACCGCCAGATCCAGTGTTTTGTCCAGAAGCCGTCCCTTCAGGCTTCCGCACTGCTCAAATAACTGGTCGGAGGTCATACCGCTTCGGCGCAGAACCGAAAACAGGGGGGCAATCTGTGCAGTGAACTCAGCACGTGTACTCTGTTTCCGGAAGAAGCGCAGCTGCTTTTCTGCCTGATTCACAGCCTGCTGAGAAAGTCCTGTCTGGGTCAGCTCATCCATATAGGTTCCGGCCTCTCCGCCGCCGAACCGCTGAAAGATGCTGCGGGCCAGCGAGGTAAAGCTGTGGGTTTCCAGTGCATTAAAGGCCTGTACCCCCAGAAGATCATAGAGCTTCCGGTCAAATTCATAGGAAAACTGCTCCGGCACAATGGCAAGTATATCCTGACCCTGAGCAGAAAGTGTCTTCATCAGCTGCATCATCTTCCAGGACTTGCCGCAGCCGGCTCCTCCGATGAGAAAATGTATCACGATCATCCCTCCTCTATAAAACAAAAATCCGCAGAATAGAAACGATCTATACTGCGGACTTTTCCATAGCACTCAGACATTGGGCTCCACGTTGATTTCACGATGGGGCACCGGTGTGGAGAATACGATTTGCGTTGATGTATTGCCAAACCGCTGAATTTTTCCGATAAATGCATCCAGCTCCTGCGTGGACGGGAAGGATACCTTGATCAGCATCGAATAGATCCCGGTGACACAATTGCATTCCAGAACATTCGGACAGTCGTTGATGAACGGATAGAATTCTGACTTGCGGTCAGCGGCCAGCTCGAGATTGATAAAAGCTGTAATGTGATATCCCAGCTTCTGACGGTCAATCACGGTATTATACCCAAGAATAATGCCCTGCTTCTCCAACTTGTCGATTCTGGAGGAAACGGCCGGGGCGGAAAGGAACACCTTGGAAGCCAGCACCTTGAGCGGCGTTCTTGCGTTCTCCTGTAACAGCGTGATCAGCATTGCATCGATTTTATCCATGTAATTATCCCTTTCTGCACATTCCACTATGAAAAATAAATCAAACCCGCTGTATTTTCATATCAGACATGCATTTTCTCTTACTTTTATGAAGCATTCATTCTCGTATAGTATAACAAATAAATATTTCTGTACATTTGACAAACTATAAATTTTCTCAGTCACGCTTCTTCGGCTTCTTCCGGCTTTCTTCCATGCGTGCCTTGACCTTCTGGATCTCCTGAAGGCTTGCTGTCAGACAGGCCTCTGTATCTCCCAGCACACGGTTCACATAATCCGCTGCACCGGCTCTGATCTCGTTGGATGCATACTGGGCACGAGCCAGCATATCTGCACCTCTCTGACGGGCGGCCTGCTGAATGGCCTGCTCAGAGCACTTCTTCTGTGCCTCACGCTCAGCATCCTGTACGATGTCCTGTGCATGCAGCTCAGCATCCTGTACGATCTGCTCCGCTTTGGCCTTGGCATCGTTGATAATGCGTTCGCAATCAAAATCAATCAGCTTTGCACGTTTGATTTCGGCAGGAATATTCAAACGGATGTCATTGATCAATTCACGCAGACGATCTGCGTCCACAACAACTTTATGGGTAGCAAACGGAATCGGACGGGCCTCATCCAGCGTATCGTCCATATCTTCCAGAATTTCCTCAATGTTCATCTTATTTCTCCTTTACCAAACGTTTTTTGATGTCTTCCAGTATCAGCTCCGGTACGAAATGACTGATGTCACCTCCAAAATTGGCAATCTGCTTCACCACACTGGAGCTGAGATACATATTCTCCGCTGCTGTTGTCAGAAACACCGTTTCCGCTCCGTCATAAAGCTTCTTGTTGGCCAGAGCCATCTGAAACTCATATTCAAAGTCACTGACTGCACGCAGTCCCTTTACGATCGCAATAGCACCCACCTGCTTTACATAATCTGCAAGAAGGCCATCATAGCTGTCCACCACAATATTAGGCAGTGCAGTGGTTACAGAACGAACCATATTCTTTCGCTCCTCCAGAGAAAAGCTATAATTACTCTTCATCATATTGACCGATACAAGCACGATCACCTGATCGAACAAGCTGGAGGCTCTGGTGATAATATCAAGATGTCCCAGTGTCACCGGGTCAAAGCTACCCGGACAGACTGCGATTCTACTCATCCTGCATCACTTCTTCCTCTTTGATATATACGGTCACATGGATTTTCCCGTAGCGATATTTCTTCTTTATACGCAGCTTCCCAACCCGCTCCGGCAGAGAAAGCTCCGTCTCATGCTCACACACAACCTGACCGCCCTCAAGGACCCGGTCTGAAAGAAGGGGCAGGACCTCCTCGATCAATCCCTTGTGATAGGGTGGATCGAGCAATACGATATGATACAGATTCCGGTCTGTTTTCAGAAAATCTCGTCCGTCTGCCTGATAGCACATGGCCTTACCCTGCATCTGAACGGCTGCTATATTTGAACGTGTAACCTGCAATGATTTCGCCGAAAGATCCACAAATACGGCCTGCTCCGCACCACGGCTCAAGGCCTCGATCCCCATCTGACCGCTGCCGGCAAACAGATCCAGAACTGTTGCGTCATACAAATCAAACTGTATGGAGGAAAAAATGGCCTCCTTTACCTTATCCGTTGTGGGACGAACATCCATCCCTTCCAGTGTCTGCAATTTGCGCCCCTTGGCACTTCCTGCAATGACTCTCATCGCATCTCACACCCTTCCTCTTAGAATATTACATTCTTTATTATTATACAGGAATTTTGTCGTTTTGTCCAGAGTTTACGCAAAAAAACGCACTGTTCAGCGTTTTGCACAAGAAACAGCACGTTTTTTCAACATCGTCTAATCGTTATGAATAACCTGGTACAGCTCCTCACCAATGGTCTTGCTCACACCTGCTGCTTTTGCAAGCTCCGATGCGGAGGCCCGCTTCATATTTTCCATCGTCTTATAATGCAGCAGCAGCTTCTGGGCTTTTTTCACACCAATGCCCTTGACCGCAGTCAGCTCCAGCTGATAGGACTCCTTTTTATGCCGGGAACGCATATAGGAAATGGCAAAGCGATGTACCTCGTCCTGGATCCGTGTCAGAAGATGGAAGGCGGCCTTCTGCTGGGAAACAGCGATCTCTCCTCCACCGGCCGCTATGGCCCGGGTGCGGTGCTTGTTGTCCTTGACCATGCCATAAAGAGGGATATCCAGCTTCAGCTCCTCCAGGACGGACTGTACAGCGTGGACATGACCTATACCACCATCCAGAAGAATCAGATCCGGCTTCCGGCTGAAGCCCTCGTCACCATCCTGATTGATAAAATGAAGCAGTCTCCTTCGCAGGGTTTCCTGCATGCAGGCGTAGTCATCCGGCATAGCCTTCTCTGGAAAGGAAAAGCGTTTATAAGCCTTCTTCAGCGGCCGGCCATTCTCAAACACCACCATACCGGCCACAATGGAGGAGGAAGACAGGTTAGAAATGTCATAGGCCTCTATATAAAGCGGTGCACTTTTCAGGCCGAGCAGCGTGCCCAGCGTCTGAAGCGCCTGAACCTCCTTGGCCGTGCGTCCGGCCCGAAGTGCCAGCTCCTCAGCGGCATTGCTTTTGGAAAGCTCCACAAACCGCATAAGTGTTCCTCTTTGGGGTGTATGGAGATAGATCCGGGTTCCGGCCAGCTGCGAAAGCCACTGCTCCAGCATTTTTGCGTTCGGAAGGGAGGCGTCTACATAAATATGCTTCGGGATATCGCTCCGGCCATGATAGAACTGTCCGATAAAGGATTCCAGCAAGGCCGCACCGTCATACTCCTCCTCACGGAAAAAGAAGGTCTGCTTGTCAAAAAGCCGTCTGCCGCGATACAGGAGAATGGACACGCACTGACTGCCGTTGTTGTCAGCCGTTGCAAGAACATCGGCCTCCTCCACATCCGCATCGAACATTTTCTGGGTCTCTCCGGCCTTGCGGACAGCGGCAATCCGATCCCGGAGCATAGCCGCACGCTCAAATTCCAGATTTTCCGCCGCACGATCCATCTCCTCCTCCATCCGCCGGACAGAATCAATGCTTCCGGAGCGGATGTAGGAAACGGCCTGCTGGATGGTCTCAGCATATTCCTGCTGAGAAATGCGTCCTCTGCAAAGTCCGCAGCAGAGCTGGATGTGATAATTCAGGCAGGGTCTCCCCTTTCGGAAATCCTGCGGAAATTTCTTGCTGCAGGTGGGGATCCGGAAAACACGGTTTACCTCCTGCACGGTCTCCTTCGCCACAAAGCTGCTCATATAAGGGCCGAGATATGTCCCTGGCTTTTCCTTATTCCGCTCTGCCGTAATTCTGGGAAAAGGCTCATCTGAAAAGCGAATGTAGCTGTAGCCCTTGTCATCCTTCAGGAGAATATTATAACGGGGCTGATGCTGCTTGATGAGACTGCACTCCAGCACAAGTGCCTCATATTCCGAATCCGTCACAATAAAATTGTAGTCATATACGTTGGAGACCATGCTGGCCACCTTGGGCGTATGGTCCGCACCCTCACGGAAATAGCTGGTGACACGATTTCTGAGATTCTTCGCCTTTCCGATATAGATGATCTCTCCAGGCTTATTTTTCATCAAATAAACACCCGGAGATGTAGTCAGTTTCGCTGTCTTCTCTCGCAAGTAAGGTAAACGAACGTTCATAAGCACCTCCGGGTGTCAATATTATATGTTTCATTCGGGATTAAAATGCAGTCAGGATTCCAGGGCCTTCAATGCACGCTGACCAATATCTCTGCGGAAGTGTACATCCTTCCAGCTGATGGAAGCCACACCCTCATAGGCAATTTTCAGAGCCTCCGGCAGTGTTTCAGCTGTTGCAGTCACACCCAGCACACGGCCACCGGCATTCAGGATCTCACCATTTTCACCGAGCTTTGTACCTGCATGATATACAAAGCAGTTCTCCGTCTGGCCCTTTTCATCCAGACCGGAGATCACCAGACCAGACTCGTACTTCTTGGGATAGCCGCCGCTGGCCATTACAACACAGGCAGCACTGCCCTTCTTCCAGCTTACATCCAGATCTCCCAGACGATCCTCCTCGATGGCCTCGATGATATCTACAAAATCCGTATCCAGCAGCGGAAGCACGACCTGTGTCTCGGGATCGCCGAAACGGCAGTTGTATTCGATCACCTTCGGGCCATTGGGTGTGAGCATCAGGCCGAAATACAGACAGCCCTTGAAAGGACGTCCTTCCGTTTCCATAGCACGGATGGTGGGCAGGAAGATGGTCTCCATGCATTCCTGTGCGATGGCCTCTGTATAGTACGGGTTCGGAGCAACTGTGCCCATACCGCCTGTATTCAGGCCCTCGTCATTATCCAGTGCACGCTTGTGATCCATGGAGGAAACCATGGGCTTGACTGCCTTACCGTCTGTGAAGCACAGTACAGAAACCTCCGGACCTGTGAGGAATTCCTCAACCACGACCTGAGATCCGCTGTCGCCGAAGATCTTGTCCTCCATGATCTCAGAAACAGCTGCCTTTGCTTCCTCATAATTCTGCGCGATCACCACACCCTTACCCAGTGCCAGACCATCAGCCTTGATCACCGTCGGATAGGTGTTCTCTGCTTCGATATAGGAAAGAACTGCGGCCGGATCTTCAAATACGGCATACTTTGCAGTAGGAATATTGTATTTCTGCATCAGGTTCTTGGAGAACACCTTGCTGCCCTCAATGATGGCTGCGGCCTTGTTCGGGCCGAAGGTGCGGAAACCAGCCGCCTGCATAGCATCAACCATACCGGCCACCAGAGGATCATCCGGTGCCACAAATACCAGATCCACAGCCAGCTCTCTGGCCAGGTTCAGCATACCATCTATATCAGTGGCCTTCACCGGATAGCACTTGGCATATTTGGAAATACCGCCGTTACCCGGTGCGCAGTACAGCGCATCAACCTTGCTGCTCTCTGCCAGCTTCATGATAATCGCATGTTCACGGCCGCCGCCGCCTACAACTAAAATCTTCATGTAGAATCCTCCGCTGATCAGTGGTGGAACAGACGGATGCCTGTGAAGGCCATGGCCATGCCATACTTATTGCAGGTCATGATAACATGGTCATCACGGATGGAGCCGCCCGGCTCTGCGATATACTTTACGCCGCTCTTATAAGCACGCTCGATATTGTCTCCAAACGGGAAGAATGCATCTGAACCCAGGCACACGTCTGTGTTCTGTGCCAGCCATTCCTTCTGCTCTTCCTTGGTGAATACCTCCGGCTTTACCTTAAAGGTATTTTCCCATGCGCCGTCTGCCAGAACGTCCATATATTCATCGGAAATATATACGTCAATGGCATTGTCTCTGTCCGGTCTGCGGATGTCGTCACGGAACTGAAGACCCATTACCTTCGGATGCTGACGCAGCCACCAGATGTCTGCCTTGTTGCCGGCCAATCTTGTACAGTGGATTCTGGACTGCTGACCTGCACCGATACCGATGGCCTGACCGTCCTTGACATAGCATACGGAATTGGACTGTGTATACTTCAGGGTGATCAGCGCAATCAGCAGATCACGCTTCTTATCCTCCGGGATATCCTTGTTGTCGGTTACCAGATTGGAGAGCATATCATTGTCGATCTTCAGCTCATTCCGTCCCTGCTCAAAGGTCACGCCGAATACCTGCTTGCGCTCGATTTCAGCCGGAACATAGCTTTCGTCGATCTGGATGATGTTATATGTGCCCTTACGCTTGGACTTCAGGATCTCCAGAGCCTCCGGCTCATAACCCGGGGCGATCACACCATCGGAAACCTCTCTCTGGATCATCCTGGCAGTGGGAACATCGCAGACATCAGACAGTGCGATGAAGTCCCCGTAGGAGGACATTCTGTCTGCACCTCTTGCTCTTGCATATGCACAGGCCAGCGGAGACAGCTCGCCCAGATCATCCACGAAATAAATCTGCTTCAGTGTATCGGACAGCGGTGCACCAACAGCTGCACCCGCCGGAGATACATGCTTGAAGGAGGTAGCTGCGCACATACCTGTTGCAGCCTTCAGCTCCCGTACCAGCTGCCAGCCGTTGAAGGCATCCAGCAGGTTGATATAGCCCGGCTTACCGTTCAGAACGGTAATCGGAAGGTCACGGCCATCCTCCATATAAACTCTGGACGGCTTCTGGTTGGGGTTACAGCCATACTTTAACAGCATTTCATTTGCCATTGCATTTTCCTCCTGATCAGCAGTTCTTGTTGATAATTCTTGTATCCGCCTCGCCTGTTGCCAGATCGATATAGCGAACGAACAGGGAAACCTTATTTTCTTCATTCAGGTTTGTCCACAGCTTATTTGTAAAAGCATCAATATCGCCTGTTACATGGATCTTCTCCGGCTCTCCCTCAAAGCTGGGCAGCGGATTGCCGTCCCCCTGATAGGTGTGGATAAAGTGACCTACGCCATCCAACGGGCAGTCATAGGAGAAGGTAAAGCGGTGGCAGGCTGCCGGATTGCCCTCTGCACTTTTCAGAATGGACAGAGAATAGCTGAAGCCATCCTCCAGCTCAATGATACCGGAAATACGAGGTGTGAAGTTCGGCTCGTCCGGCTCGAACTTGCGGATGCGCAGGGACTGCTCAAAGGTCTTTCCTGCCGCCATCTGCTCATAAACCGTATCGGTCTGATCGCCATTGGTTACGATGGTAGTCTTGCCCAGAACTCTCACCGGAGCGTAGATGATCAGGCTCGGATCTACAAGCTTAGCCGGATCGTGGGCCTGTGTGCGGATTCCTGCACCATCTTCTACAAAGACACGGTTTCTGCTGTTTTCGCTGCGTCCCATAATAAAATAAGCAGCTACAGCATACCGGCCGCATTCAGACTTACCCAGAATGATACCTCGGCCCGGGTAAGAATTATTCTTCAGCTCATGGCTGATACATTTGATTTCCATGGGATAACCTCCGTTATTCAAGAATATAGGCCTTGCCGTCAACGACTTCGATTTTATCGTCACAGAAAAGCTGCACGGCCTTGGGCAGGATCTTCCATTCTGCTTCCTCCATAATACGCTTCTGGAGCGTTTCCGGAGTGTCTCCGCTTTTCACTTCAACCGCCTTCTGCAGAATGATAGGACCGCCGTCACACTCCTCGGTTACAAAATGAACCGTTGCACCGCTTAATTTTACACCTTTTTCAAGAGCAGCTTCATGCACATGCAGACCATAAAAGCCCTTTCCGCAGAAGCTGGGAATAAGCGCCGGGTGAACGTTGATCATCTTATAAGGGAATGCAGAACAAACCTGCTCGTCCAGGATCGTCATAAAGCCTGCGTATACAACAAGATCCGCTTTTTCATCCTGTAAAAGACGGGTCATAGCCTCGCTGTAAGCAGCCACGTCGGGATAATCCCTGCGTACAAGAGTCACCGTCCTGATACCGTTCTTTTTTGCCCTTTCGAGGGCATAGGCATCCGCCTTTGAAGCAATTACACAGGTGATTCTTCCATTTCCAAGCTCTCCTCTGTGCTGTGCGTCGATCAGGGCCTGTAGATTCGTTCCGCCGCCTGAAACCAGTACAACAATATTTTTCATCGGCTTCTCCTTTTACTTCAGGATCACGCCTTCTGTAGATTCAACCAGCTCACCCAGAACATAGGCCTCCTCGCCGCTTGCATTCAGATTGCGGACAGCCTTGTCTGCGTCCTCAGCCGGTACGCTTACGATCATGCCGACACCCATGTTAAAGGTATTGAACATATCACGCTCCGGAATATTGCCGGTCTTTGCGATCAGATCGAAGATCGGCAGAACCTGTACATCAGACTTATTGATCCTTGCAGCCAGATTTTTCGGCAGGGATCTCGGAATATTTTCATAGAAGCCGCCGCCTGTGATGTGAGCGATGGACTTTACATTAACCTCCTGAAGCAGGGACAGGATGGGCTTTACATAGATCTTGGTGGGAGTCAGCAGGCACTCACCAAGGGTCGAGCCCAGATCCGGAGAGTATCTTGCCAGATTCTGCTCATTGATCGTGAATACCTTGCGCACCAGAGAGAAGCCGTTGGAATGAACGCCGCTGGACTTCAGGGCGATCAGAACATCCCCGGCCTTCTGGCTGTCCGGATTCAGAACCTTGCTCTTGTCTACAACGCCTACAGCAAAGCCTGCAACATCATACTCATCCTCCGGATAGAAGCCCGGCATTTCTGCCGTCTCGCCGCCGATGAGTGCACAGCCGGCCTGTACGCAGCCCTCAGCCACACCGGAAACGATAGACGCTACCTTCTCCGGAATATTCTTGCCCAGTGCAATATAGTCCAGGAAGAACTGGGGCTTTGCACCGCAGCAGATGATATCATTTACACACATCGCCACACAGTCGATGCCGATGGTGTCATGCTTATCCATCAGAAAGGCGATCTTCAGCTTGGTACCTACGCCGTCTGTACCGGAAACCAGAACCGGCTTTTCAATACCAGTCAGATCCAGCTCAAACAGACCGCCAAAGCCGCCGATGCCTGTCAGAACGCTTGATGTCATGGTCTTTGCAATGTGCTCCTTCATCAGGGACACGGCCTTATAGCCAGCAGTTACATCCACGCCGGCCTTCTTGTAGCTTTCAGAATAGCTTTCCATTATAACCTCCATATGAGTTCGTTTTATACTTTTTATTCTTCACCCGACCAGCAATAGGTACACAGTCTGCATTTCGGCTGGCCTACGGCCTTTACAGTACCCTCAAGAGACTGGAACTCAAGAGAGGTAAGCTTGAGTCTGCGGCATATTTCATCCCTCAGTCTCCTGCCTCTTTCTGTTGATGAGTCACAGTATTCCTTGATATATTTTACACCCTCTGCGCCCTCATACTCATCAATGATCTGTCTCGCAATAAGCTCCATCTCGGATGAGCTTCTGGAGAAATTGAGATATTTGCAGCCATACATAATAGGCGGACATGCAGAGCGCATATGTACTTCCTTTGCACCATTCTCATAGAGAAATTCCACTGTCTCCCTCATCTGCGTACCTCTTACGATACTGTCATCCACAAAGAGAAGCTTCTTTCCCTTGATAAGCTCCGGCACAGGCAGCAGCTTCATTTTGGCCACCTTGTTTCTCATGGTCTGATTGGTAGGCATAAAGCTTCTTGACCATGTGGGCGTATACTTGATAAACGGTCTTGCAAATGGTATACCGCTCTTGTTTGCGTAGCCGATCGCATGGGGAATGCCTGAATCCGGTACACCGCATACATAATCAACATCGGGCAGCTGACCATTGGCCATATCATATTCAGCCATGATCTCACCATTTCTGGTTCTCATGACCTCAACATTCACACCCTCATAGCAGGCATTGGGATAACCATAGTATGTCCAGAGGAAGGTGCATATCTTCATATCGTCCTGACCCTCTGCCATGATCTCCATTTCATCCTTTGTAAGACGAACGATCTCAGCCGGACGGAGTTCATGGTATGTTTCATAGCCCAGCTTCTGAGATGCAAAGGATTCCAGCGCAAAGCAGTATCCATCAGAGCGTCGGCCTACGATAATAGGCAGCCGGCCCATTTTGTCTCTTGCAAGAATAATGGACTTTTCCGTCATAATAGCCAGAGACATCGTACCCTTTATCTTATCCTGTGCATAGCGGATACCCTCAATAAAGCTGTCCTTCTGTGCAATAAGAGCGGCAATAAGTCCGCAGGAATTGATGCTACCTGAACTCATGGTTTCAAAGTTTGCATGTCCTGCTTCGAGAAGCTCATCGGACAGCTCCTTTGCATTTGTGATAATACCAATTGAACAGATCGCATAAAGACCCAGCTTTGAGCGAACCATAATCGGCTGCGGATCGGTATCACTGATACAGCCGATACAGATCGCACCTCTCATTTTTTCAATATCCTTCTCAAACTTTGTCCGGAAGGGAGAATTCTCAATGCTGTGAATATTTCTCTGGAAGCCAAGGTCAGCTGAATAGGATGTCATGCCGCCGCGTCTTGTTCCGAGATGGGAGTGAAAGTCGGTTCCGAAAAAAACATCGGAAATGCAGTCATTCGCAGAGACTGCTCCAAAAAAACCACCCATGCTTATTCACCAAAAATTCTTCTCATTACTTCCTGATAAGCCTCCTCAGTACCGCCCATATCCCGACGGAAACGGTCCTTATCCAGCTTCTCGTTTGTATTTACATCCCACAGACGGCAGGTATCCGGAGAAATTTCATCCGCCAGAATAATCGTGCCATCAGCCAGCCGGCCAAATTCGATCTTGAAATCGATCAGCTTGATGCCGATGTTCAGGAAGAAGGCCTTCAGAACCTCGTTTACCTTTCTGGTATAAGCCTTGATGGTGTCGATCTCCTCCTGTGTGGCCAGACCCAGGGCCAGTGCATAGTCATCATTGATGAACGGATCGTTCAGATCATCGCACTTGTAGCTGAATTCAATAATCGGACAGAGCAGGTTTGTGCCTTCCTCTACGCCCATTCTCTTGGAAAAGCTGCCGGCAGCCACGTTACGAACGATAACCTCCAGCGGAACAATGGTAACCTGCTTTACAGCAGTTTCACGGTCACTAAGCTCCTCTACCAGATGAGTCGGAACGCCTTCCTTCTCCAGCTGCTTCATCACATAGTTTGCCATCTTGTTGTTGATGACGCCCTTGCCCATGATGGTGCCCTTCTTTTCGCCATTGAATGCAGTTGCGTCATCCTTGTAATCTACAATTACAACGCCCGGAACATTACTGGTAAAAACCTTCTTGGCCTTACCCTCGTAGAGCTGCTCAACCTTTTCATAATTTGCCATTTTCAATTCCTCCATAACTACCATACTTATAAGAATGAATATTAACTATTCAATTCAGACATGAATTAACCGTTGTATTCCGCAGACAGCTTTGCATCCTTTTCTACAACGCCTGCTTCCATCTCAGCCTTCATAGCAGCGAGCTTTTCAGCCAGAGTCTCATCTGCAATAGCCAGCATCTGCACCGCAAGAATCGCTGCATTTGCAGCACCATCAACAGCAACCGTTGCAACCGGTACGCCCTTGGGCATCATTACTGTAGCCAGGAGCGCATCCATTCCGTCCAGAACCTTTGACTTCATAGGAATACCAATAACAGGAAGTGTCGTATTGCCAGCAAGAACACCGGCCAGATGCGCAGCCATGCCTGCGGCCGCAATGATTACGCCGAATCCGTTTGCCTTTGCATTTTCCGCAAATGCGATAGCCTGCTTCGGTGTACGATGTGCGGAAAGGACATGCGCCTCATACTCAACTCCGAACTTTTCAAGCTCAGTGAAAGCCGTCTTTACTACAGGCAGGTCACTGTCACTTCCCATGATGATTGCAACTTTTTTTGACATATTATCCTCTTTTCTTCGTGCCCGGACTGCGCCCGGGTACGAGTATGATCATTATTTTTTTATTTATATAAACACAGCCTTTATGAAAGCTCTGCGTCTGTAAACGCTGCATCATACAGCATCCAGACCCCATCGCTGTCCGGCGAAAAGGTCAGCAGCAGCTCTGTACTTTTCACTGCATGATCCGCTGTCTCAGCTTCAAGCTCCATCTGACAGTGCAGCAGAGTTCCGCTGTCCTCCTTATCCATGAAAACAGAGATGGAGTCAATTGCACTGCCTCGCCATGTAAAATCTGTTTCTGATTCATTGGTAACCTGAATCAACCGCTCCGGATGTGTGATCTCCTCCAGCTTCTCCAGCTTGTTCCTCCGATATGCATCCAGATAAGTCAGAAGCATATCAGCAAGCGTACTCCACTCAGAACGCTCCAGCTGTCCCAGAAGCTGTGCATCCCTCACCTGAAGCGTAAAGGATACTGGACGTATGCGCCTGGGCATATTGATCTCTGCAAGCCTGAGCTCTGCTCCAAGCCCGTAAATATAGGTATCATCATCCTTTTTCAGGTGCAGCATTTCATCCACAACCGCATAGTCATCCCACGCCTCCGGAAGAAGCAGGGTGAAATCTGCGTCATAGAAAAAATATTTCCCGTCCTCCTCCAGAAGTCCTGCATACAGACGATCTGTAAGCTTTTCGATCGAAGAATAGACAAAGGGAGCGATCACATTTCCCTCGCTGTCGATCACACCGGTCATCAGCTGGGATCTCGTCCGGAGCCGGGCTGTATAACAGCTGTTTCCTGTCTCTGTAAGCTCCGTCCACTCTGCGTCCAGAATGATATTTCCGCCCGAATCCATCAGGCCATAAAGCCCGCTTTCATCCTGAAAAACCTGCGTTTCACCAGAATTTCCGGCATTCTCTGCCGCAGAAATTTCTGAATCGGAGCTGCTGGAGTCCTTGTTGACATCTACATAGAATACGGTAATAGCCGCCGCCAGCAGAATCAGAATCACAAACAGCACTATAACAAGCATTCTCGTGTGCTTGTTCAACCGTTCCACCTCCCAGCGCAGGGCCTATGTGCATCCGCTTAGTCCTGCTCCTTATTCTTCTGCACAAATTCCTCTGTTTCCTGAATCAAATAGATGGGTCTGCTCTTGGATTCCAGATAGGTCTTGGAAAGATACTGACCCAGAATGCCCATACAGAACAGCTGTAAACCGCCGATCATCAGCAGAACACAGATCGTTGTGGTATAGCCCTGTACCGGATCTCCCCATACCAGCCATTTGATGACAACGATCAGAATCATGATGAAGGCGATCAGACAGCTCACAATACCCAAAAGGGAAGAAATCGCAAGAGGAGCTGTGGAGAAGGCAAAGATACCCTCCAGAGAATATTTAAACAGGGACTTGAAGGACCAGGCCGTCGTACCGGCTGCACGCTCTACATTTTCATAGGGCATGTACTTGGTACGGAAGCCGACCCAGCTGAAAATACCCTTGGAAAAACGATTGTATTCCTTCATAGACAGGATGGCCTCCACCATCTGTCTGGTCATGAAGCGGAAATCCTGCGCACCGTCCACGATTTCCGTCTGAGAAATCTTATTCATGATCTTATAGAACTGACGGGAGAACCAGGAACGGATCTTGGACTCACCCTCACGGCTGACACGGCGTGTGGTTGCACAGTCATATTCACCGCTGAGCACATACTCATACATCTGAGGAATGAACTTGGGCGGATGCTGAAGGTCCGCATCCATAACTACCACATAATCGCCCTTTGCATTCTGGAGTCCGGCATACATACCAGCCTCCTTGCCGAAATTGCGAGAGAAAGAAATATACCGCACACGGCTGTCCTTTTCCGCCATATTGCGGAACTCCTTCAGCGTTCCGTCCTTTGAGCCGTCATTGATAAACAGAAGCTCGAAATCGGTATCGGAATGCTTTTCCTGGATTTGTGCCATAACCTTTGTGATTTCCGCATAAAACAGCGGAAGCACCTCTTCCTCATTATAGCACGGCACAACAATTGATATCAGTTTCACATCAGCGCCCCACTTTATTCTATCATTTTTTCATGAGTGACAACTTCCGCAGCATATACAGATACAGCATCACTCATATCTTTCATTATAACACTTTTTTTTCTCTTTTACAAGAGTCTCCGGCACATATTTTTTATTTTTTCAAATCTTCTCCATTATACAGAGAATGGCTCCTCCACGCCGAGAAAGGACTCTATTTTCCGTTTATACTCCTCAGAGCGGTATGGGAAATCCTCCAGAATCCGAAGCAGCTCCTCCGGCTGAGCCAGCCGCAGCTCCTGAACCTCGCTTTCCTGCATGGTACAGTCCTCCAGAGTAAAGGGCAGCTGTACATGCCAGGCCTCATAGAACGAGCCATGGATGCAGTCCCGGAAAATCAGCTGCATTTTTTCAGGCGGAAGCTCCAGTCCCACTTCTTCCCTGGCCTCCCGGATGGCGGCGGTACAGCCATCCTCTCCAGCATCTGCTGCACCGGCCGTGACATCCCAATGGCCGGGCAGATTGCGCTTTTTCTCTGAGCGCTTCTGCACCAGAAAACGCCCCTCCATATCCTGGATCAGAACATGGACGCAAAGGACATATTCATCCTCTGAAAGCGCAGTTCCTCTGGGAACCGTTTTTCCTGTTTTTTTAAAATCTGCATCATATACATCGATCAGCTCCATGGGATCTCCTCCTTTTTTTGGCAGTTCAGCACAATTTCATTCTGCTCTATTTTAACATGTTTCACAAAGTCCTGTCAAGACGGTGTATTGTATTTCTTCCAAAAGAGTTGCATTTTTTCCGGAAATGTGCTATACTGTATGGAAAATCAAAACTGTATACAGGAGGATCTACTTATGCATCCATTGGAAGTATATGACTGGGAGCCGCAGCCCTGCAAGATGGCGGTGCTGACGGAGCTTATGCGAAAGAGCCGGGGACAGAATCTGCTCGTTCGTTTTTTCTATGAGGATTTTGTTTATGAGGCCGGCGTGCATACAGAGAAGGGCGCATCCGTGTTCTATCTGGATGAGGATCGCTATCCGTCCATGCTGGGCTTTTGCAGCGGAGCCTGTATCGAAGGCGTGCTTGTCAGCGACTTTACCGATGTGGTTCAGGTGCTCTGCATCAATGAGAAAGACCCCCGGGAGATCCTGGGGTAAGCCGCTGGATCTTGCCCTTACCCTGATTGTAAGTTGTCCTGAAACAAAAAAGCTTTTATGCCTTTTCAGGATATACCAAAGCACTGTCTGCATTTCTGCGAACAGTGCTTTTTTTCTTTTTCTTGTCCAGAATCACCTCTCTCAATTGTATACAAGGTGAAAGGAGGAATCAGCATGGACAAAGAGCTCTTTAATCAACACTTCATCTCGCTCGTGGAAACGCACGCCCAGTCCCTGGCTAAGCTGGCCTTCACCTATATGAAAAATATGACCGATGCCGAGGATATCGTTCAGGATGTGTTTCTCACCTACTACCAGAAACAGCCGGATCTATCATCCGATGAGCACCGGAAGGCCTGGCTCATCCGGACAACGATCAATCGCTGCAAAAACCAGCTGAAAAGCGTCTGGCGCAAACAGCGCAGTGAGCTTCCTGAAGCCATTCCAGCACCAGATACGCTGCCGGATTCTGCACTCATGGAGGCGGTGCTCTCCCTCAAGGAAACATATCGCACGCCTCTGCATCTCCACTACTTTGAAGGCTATACCGCCAAGGAGATCGCAGAAATTCTCGGTATACGGGAAGCCGCTGCCGCCAAACGAATTGCCCGTGCACGCAGTAAGCTGAAAGCGGCCCTAGAACAAAATGGAGGTGCTTTATGAAAAGACGTTATCAGAATGCATTCGACCAGCTGAAAACCAGTGAGCAGCTGGAAGAAAACATCATCCGAACCTGCATGGATCCAGAACCCGAAAGGACACCCCGGCTGCGCCGCCGCCCGGTGCGCCTGGCCCCGGTGCTGATCGCCGCTCTGATCGGTACGGCTGTGCTGGGTGTGAGTGCCTATGCCATTACCGCTGGATTCCGCAGACAAGCGGATACCTACTTCACACAGAACGGCGGCAACACGGAGCTGTTCAGCACCGATGAGGATGAAGCCCGAATCTATGAGGACTACTACTATGAGCTTGGACTTTCGGCCACAAGCAGCGGCACCACCGTAAATCTGCATGGCTATATCTCCGACAACAAGAACGTCTATCTTTTCGGCAGCATCGCAGTTCCAGAGGATGTGACTCTGGATTATGACGATCCGGATACTTCTTATGAATATGAATTCAGTAATGCTGTATTCGACCTTGGACTGAATGAAGGCCCTTTGGTATTCATACCGGAATTCTCTTTCCTGCCATATGATGAGACCGTTCCCAATCAGAGAGAATTTGTCTGCAAAATGATCTATGGCCTGAATGATTTTGACTGGAGCAGGCTGAAATCAATTACACTTACGGATTTTGAAAGGACTCCGGCCACACGTGAAGAAATCGCAGATCCTGATTTCTATGAGCCGATCGTTTTCGGAACATGGGAGTTCACAGACCTTTCTCTGACCGCTACACACCAGCCGATCTCGCTGATCTCAGAGCCGACCACTGTTTCCTGGTATCATGCGCCCCAGGATCGCATCTTTGAGATCACCTACAGTGAGATAACGATTTCCCTGTTCGGCATTCAGCTTATGGAACTGGAGAATAAGGATTCACGCAGCATCACCAATTACTGCTCCATCATCATGAAGGATGGTACGGTGTATGAGCACATGAATGAAAACCCGGACAACATCCTTGTTGATCTGTCCCAGGTAGACTATGTGAAGCTCGGTGATCAGATTTTTACCCTTCCTGAGGAGGCTGCGATCCCATCCGGAAATGCAGCCACGCCTGCTTCATAAACACATTTTCACACTCTCATTAAACAAAAAGCACTGCCTGCATTTCTGCGGACAGTGCTTTTCTCTTTTTATATGTAACAGCCAGCTCGTCAGTCTACTTTTGCGCCCAGCTTGTTTCTCTGGAAATATTCCTTCGACTCCTTGGCCATAACGCCGGACAAGGCAATCAATGCCACAATATTCGGCAGTGCCATCAGACCATTGAAAATATCAGCGATCGTCCATACAGCAGAAACGGTCAGATACGGGCCGATAAATACAGCAAGAATATACAGCCAGCGATAGGCAGTGGTAACTCCCTTCTTAGAGCCTACCAGGTAAGCCAGACAACGCTCAGAGTAATAGCTCCAGCCCAGAATGGTCGTGAATGCAAAGAATACCAGACAAATCATCAGGATGAAGGCCGATACCCTGGACGGGAACGGCAGACCGCTCTCAAAGGCTGCGGTCGTGATCTCAACACCTTCCAACCCCAACTCCGGCTTCCAGGCTCCGGAGATTACAATAGACAGACCCGTCATTGTACATACGATAACTGTATCGATAAATGTACCTGTCATGGTTACCAGACCCTGACGAACAGTATCCTTGGTCTGTGCAGCAGCAGCAGCAATCGGTGCAGAGCCCAGGCCAGCCTCATTGGAGAAGATACCACGGGCTACGCCCTTCTGCATAGCGACCATCATTGCACCCAGCGCACCGCCGGCTGCGGCATCCAGACCAAATGCATCCCGTACGATTTCAAGCAGTGCGCCCGGAACCTTTGTAATATTGGTGAAAACCAGAATCAGCGCAAATACTACATACAAAATGGCCATGAACGGAACAACGATCTGAGATACAGTAGAAATACGCTGAATACCGCCGATGATAACCAGTGCAGCAGCTGCTGTTACGATTACACCAGCAATAATTGTGGCCAGTGTGATGTCGTTATTGCCAATCGTAAGTACAACATCCGATTCAAAAAAGTTATTTGCTGCAGAAGTAATGCCGTTTACCTGTGTGATCGTACCAATGCCCAGCAGACCAGCCAGAACGCCGAACACAGCAAAAAGCTTGGCCAGCCACTTCCACTTTTCGCCCATACCCTTTTCAATGTAGTAGAACGGGCCGCCCAGATAATGTCCCTCTGCATCAACAGTACGATACTTAATGGCCAGGAAGCCCTCTGCATACTTTGTCGCCATACCCAGGAGGGCCGCAATGATCATCCAGAACAATGCGCCCGGGCCGCCGGCTGCGATCGCTGTTGCAACACCGACAATGTTACCTGTACCGATCGTCGCAGACAGAGCGGTACAAAGTGCGCCAAAGCTGCTTACCTCACCTTCGCCGCCCTCCTCGTTCTTTACCATAAACTTCAGAGCCTTGCCCAGATGGCGGAACTGAAGGCCGCGGCCGCGAATGGTCAGCAGCAGTCCGCAGGCCATAATCAGGACGATCAGCGGAACACCCCATACGAAGTCGTCGATGGCAACGAGTATTTCGTTAAACTTTTCCATGTGTGATTCCACACCCTTTCAAATGATTTCGCCGAAATTCCGATAAATCTTCGCACGGAATTTACAACACTAAAGCATATCATACCACATTTTGTCCGTCCTGTCAAGACAATTGTTTGAATATCAGAGAGTATCCCCAAAATGATCTTCCGGACAGAAAAAACGGAAGTCCCGAAGAACCTCCGCTCTTTTCCCTGCTATATCATCCTCCAGATCGCATCTGCCTCGGGCTGAAGCGTATTGTCAATATAAGCCTGATCAAACCACTGATAAAGATGCGCATCAAGAAAATCCTCCATGATCTGGTTCATAATACGCAGACTGGTCAGCTCATGCTCGTTTTCATAATAAAACAGCGTTACCGGCTTTTCTGCATGCACAACATTGCAGCGGTAGTAATAGGTCAGCTCCAGCAGCAGATAGCCATAGGCCGACATCTCCAGAGCATGTCGTTTTTCTCTGGAATCCGGCTCACGAGCCCAAAGCTTATCACGGATTTCATTCGCCAGAGCCTGGTGACGGCCGTTCTCCAGGGATTCCTCCGTAATCGGCTCTCCATCCCACTTCCGCAGCACGGAAACCACATCCTGAGAAATGATCTTCTTATCCCTCTTTGATTCCACCATATCCAGTCCCAGGTTATACAGAAGCTTCAGGGCCCGGATCTGCTTCCATTCCCATTTGGCGATTTCCCGGCCGCCATTCCTTTTTACATTTTCCTCTGTATTCATCAGCACCCTGAAATAGCTGTATACTCCGTTCATCGCCATCCACAGATAGATGAACCGCTCCGTTTCCTGGAGCTTCCCCTTTGCACAGATCAGTGCAAACAGAGAGGCCACACGGGAATCGTATCCGGACTTCGTAAGAGATAGGATCTTCTCAATAAAGGCCTTATTATTCCAGGCCGCGGGAAAAGGCTTTTTCAGTGTCCTGGCCGCCAATGAATAGATCAGCGGATTTTTCTCACCATCACCTACGGGAATTTCCTCCTCTGTATCGTCTGCACAAACAATCATTTTTTTCATCTCCATATTTTTTGAAAAAAGGATCAGATGCAGAAGCAGAGCCTTTTTTAAAGCATCGGAAAAGGTTTTATTCTCCGGACAAACAAGTCCGCGGGCCTCGTATTTCGCCGTCATGGCCGCTCTGATCACAGCCGCATCCTTCCCTATGGAAATCTCTATCCCCTTGGTATGACCGTAGTTATACTGATATGTACTGTGCTTCTTGGGAAGTGTGTTGATCCTGACCTCGTATTCGTGTTTTCTGGATGCCATAAGCTCACCTCTCGGATGTTATATTCTGTCGTAATTATACCAAATACAGAGATTTCTGTCAACAAAAAGAGGACTGCCGAAACAGTCCCCTTTCCTATTATTCAAGTAAAAGCTTACTCATTCACCTTGCGGGTGTAATCCGGCAGCAGGATCGGAGAAATCTTGTCAGACTTCACGCCAGCCTCTGCCTTGATCGCTTCAAATGCATCGATATGATCCAGTGTCAGCTCGCCCAGTTCAACGGAAGCAGCCTTCTTTGCAGCGTAGATACCAGCATTTCTGCCGAATACGATAACGTCCAGCAGAGAGTTGCCCATCAGACGGTTACGTCCATGAACACCGCCAGCAGCCTCACCTGCTACGAACAGGTTCGGTACGCAGGTCTCGCTTGTTGCGTCAACGTCCACACCGCCGTTCTGGTAGTGCAGAGTCGGGTATACGATAATCGGCTGCTTGCGGATATCAATACCGTACTTGCCGAACATACGCATCATAGCCGGGATTCTCTTTTCGATGGTGCCTTCGCCGTTCTTCAGCTCGATCATCGGAGTATCCAGCCATACACCCTGACCCTCCGGAGTGGAAACCTGGTTGCCTCTCTTGCACTCACGGATGATGGATGCAGCAGCAACGTCACGGGTCTCCAGCGGATGCATGAATACTTCACCGTTTACGTTGATCAGCTTTGCGCCCAGAGAACGAACCTTCTCTGTTACCAGCGCACCGAAGATCTGCTCCGGGAATGCAGCGCCAGTCGGATGATACTGGAGTGTATCCTGGTACAGCAGCTTTGCACCTGCACGGTAAGCCAGTACCAGACCGTCCGCAGTTGCACCGTAGTGGTTAGAGGTCGGGAAGCCCTGGTAGTGCATACGGCCTGCACCGCCGGTAGCGATGATTACAACCTTTGCCTTTGCAACCAGGATCTCGCCGGTTTCCATATTCTGGAGCACAGCACCTGCGCACTGGCCCTTGTCATCCTTGATCAGCTCGATTGCAGATGTGAAATCTACTACCGGAATCTTACGGTTGAGAACCTCATCACGGAGTGTACGCATGATCTCTGCACCGGAATAGTCCTTGGCCGCATGCATTCTCTTTCTGGATGTACCGCCGCCGTGGGTGGTAACCATATCGCCGTTTTCTTCCTTATCAAACTCAACGCCCATTTCGTTGAGCCACTTGATACAGTAAGGAGCATCTGTTACCAGACGGTATACAAGCTCCTTCTTTGCTGCATAGTGACCGCCGCCGTAAGCATCGAGGAAGTGCTGAGCCGGGCTGTCGTTGGGCTTATCCGCAGCCTGAATGCCGCCCTCAGCCATCATTGTGTTGGCATCGCCCACACGCAGCTTTGTTACGATCATAACCTTCTGGCCTGCATTATCAGCCTCGATCGCAGCAGAGCAGCCAGCGCCGCCGCCGCCGATGATCAGCACGTCTGTTTCATAATCCGGAGCAGACAGATCCGGTCTGTTCTCCAGGAGAGAGCTTTTACCAGAGAGAATCTCAATCAGCTCAAGGGGAGCCGGCTCACCCTTGTTCGGGCCGAATTCGATCGTACCGAACTGATCCTTGCGATAGTCCGGATGATAGGTCTGGAGCAGCTCCTGCTTTTCCTCAGCAGTCATTCTTCTCGGTTCCATTGCTGCATTCGCTTCTCTTGCAGCTTCTACCTTCTTTATGGATTCGAGCATTTCCTGTGTATACATTGTTGCAATCCTCCCTTACTTCTCGATATCACGGGTATTGTACTTTTCACGGATTGCAGCGTCATCCAGAGCCATCATAGC